>NZ_JBHZBV010000014.1:0-110332 GCF_042754885.1 Rhodococcus sp. NPDC059179
GGCCGCGTCCCACCCTCGACTACGACACCCCCGCCGATCGGCTCCGCGCCCTCATCGCAGGAGATGTTGCCCTGACTGCTTGACTTCACCTCGGCGTTTGCCCCGACAACTGCACGCTCGGCGGTCAGCTGCGGACCACGTCGAACAGTTCCGGCGCGATGACGTCGGCCAGGCGGTCCCAAGGCACGGTGATCACGACCAACCCGACCGCGTGCGGGCCCACCTGGTAGTCCGAGAAATGGATCTCCATCCCGGCGGGCGTCGGCAGCCAGTTCGCGAAGTTGGGCTCGGTCGGCTCGATCCCCTCGCGTTCGAAGTCCTCGCCGGCCGCCGTGGCGGGCAACAACCGCGCGGACTCCTCGGAGAGCCTGACCAGCCCGGCGCGCAGGTCGGGGAACAGGGCGGACAGCGTGATCGGCCGCGCGTCGTCGGCATTGACCACGACCGTCGCGACCAGCGGGGTCGGGTGCGCCCCCGGCGGATCGGCGTTCCACGATGTCACCAGCAGACCGCTGACCACCCGTCCCCCGATGCGGGCGACGGCGTCCCGGCCCTCCAGGGTGAACCGGTCGTCGCCAGGGCCGTCGATCTGGTCCTGGAGCGCAGCCCGGATGGATTCGTTGAACTCGGCGGCCACGGCGGGGTTCCCGCCCTCGATCTGAGGGACCGTGACGTCGTAGCGGACGCGCCCGGTGGCGCCGGTCAACTGCTTGGTGGTCGCGGTGAAGGGGGCCGCCGCCTGCGGGGCTGCCTGGGTCGACGCCACCTCCGAGGACGCCTCCGAGGACGACGGTGCCGACGGCTCGGGCACCGCGATGCCACCCCCACCCGAGGAACAGGCGGCCAGCCCCATCAGGAGCACGACGGCGGCGACGGGTGCGGCCCTGCGGCGCGAGACACGGGACACTGGCATCGGGCTCTCCTGTCGACGGCGGTGGGTCCATGATGCGCGCCCGGGCCCGGATTGCGCGGCGCACCGGAGTCCTTTGCATGGCTAGCGACTAGACTCTTCGGGGTTCTACGAGGAGGTCGGCGGGTGTCAGGTGTGTTCGCCGGCTTCACGGTCATCTTCGTCGTCATCGCGATCGGCTATGTGCTCGGACGAACGCGCGTCCTCGGCGACCACGGCGAGTTCGTGCTCGGCCGGCTGGTGTTCTTTGTCGCTACCCCCGCCCTGCTCTTCGACACCCTCGCCACCGCTGACCTGGCGACGGTCTTCTCCCCCACCCTGGCTGTCGCCGCCGCCACGGCCTTCGCGGTCGGCGGGCTGTACCTGGCCGTCGCGCTCGGCTGGATGCGCAAACCCCTGCCCGAGTCCACCATCGGCGCGCTGGCCGCCTCCTACGTGAACTCCGCGAACCTCGGCATCCCGATCTCGGTGTTCGTGCTCGGCGACGCATCGTTCGTGGCGCCCCTGCTGCTGTTCCAGATCGTCGTCTACTCCCCGATCGCGCTGACCGCGCTCGACCTGACGACCACCCGCAAGGGCGCCTCGCTCCGCGACACCCTCATCACGCCGTTCCTCAACCCCATCGTGGTCGCCGGGATCGCCGGGCTCGTGGTGGCCATCGCAGGCTGGACGCTGCCGGAGTCGCTGATCCAGCCGTTCCGGATCATCGGCGGCGCCTCGGTCCCGGGTGCGCTGCTGGCCTTCGGGCTGTCGCTGTACGGGGTAAGGGTGCTGCAGCGCGGCATCAGCCCGCGCCGCGAGATCGCGCTGGCCTCGGTGCTCAAGATCGCGGTCCAACCGGTGCTCGCCTACCTGATGGCCCGTTTCCTGCTCGGCCTGGACGGTCATGACCTGTTCGCGGTAGTCGTCGTCTCGGCGCTGCCGACGGCACAGAATGTGTTCGTCTACGCGAGCCGATACCAGCGCGGCACGGTGCTCGCCCGGGACACCGCCCTGGTCACCACCCTGGCCTCGATCCCCACCATCGCGCTGGTCGCCTGGGCGCTGGCCTGACCGCGACCTGCGACCGGCTCGACGGCGCCGCGGACGCTAGTGCCTCGTGCCCGAAGTCAATTGATGGTTGCCGGGGATCCACGTGGATGAATCGCAAGGCGGAGGAGTCCCAGGTAGCGGGTTTCTACCTGGGACTCCGACAACGCAGCGAGGCGCCGCGTGGGCCCCGGCAACCGCGAGAAGACCTCGGGCGCGGGGCGCTAGGGTGGGTCATGCGCACCCTCGTCGTCGCAACCCTGTTGAGCCTGGCACTGGCCGGTTGTGCCGGCAGCGACTCCTCGGACCCGGCCACCGCCGCGAGCTCACCCGCCGTCACCACGCAGGCACCGATCGTCGAGGTGCCCAGCCCTTCTCCGCCGCCGGCGAACGACCCGGACGCCGAACCCGGCACGCTGTTCACGGCGGACCCGACCATCGTGGATGCGCAGCCCACCCCCTTCGGCTCCTACACCGTGGTCGGCGAGGCGGGCGATCGCGTGGCAGTGCACTTCACCACCGGCACTCCCGAGTGCTTCGGGGCCGACGCGACCGTCACCGAGTCCGCGACCTCGGTCACCATCGCGTTGCGCACCGGCACCAGGGCGGACGCGGTCGGGAAGGCGTGCATCATGATCGCGGTGCAGGGCACCCTCGAGGTGCAGCTCGCGGCACCCCTCGGCGACCGGAAGGTCATCAGCGGGTAGGGCACGTCCCTACGCCAGCGCCAGCGCAACCAGGGCCACAAACGGTGGCCCACTCTGGGCGACCGCGCCACCGATGCCGGACCCGCGCGGGCGGCTCATCGCCAGACGGTCCGAGATCGCGAGCACGATCCCCAACAGGAACATGGTGGTGCAGACGTAGACCACAAGGGTGCGCCCCGGCGTCTCGTGACCGGTCCACCACAGGACCAGACCCGCGAGGGCACCGCAGCCGAGAAACAGGTTGTAGAAGCCGACGTTGAACGCCCACATCCGCACGGCGGGTACGTCCCCACCGGGGATGCGGAACACCCCCTCGTGCACCGACGGACGGAGGAACAGTAGCGACTCCCAAGCGAAGGCCAGCAGGTGCACGCCGGCTGCGATCAGCGTGGCAACCTGCGCGAGGATGATCATGACGCACCGGCCCCTGCCGCGAGATCGATGCCGTACCGGCCGACGACTGTGCGCCGGTCCGATTCCTCCGCCGGAGACCGCCGGTGGCCCACGGCGTCGAGATCGCGGAAGAACCGGCTCATCGCCGTCGCCGCGGACACCAGCAGGAATTCGGTGCTTGCACCGAGGACGGAGAACGTGTTCATCGTCCCCGCCTCGATGGTGATCGATTCCCCTGGTTCGAGTTCGTATCCGGTGTCCGCCGTCTGGACGAGTATTCGGCCGCGCAGCACGTGATAGGTCTTGGCCCACGGCTCGGCATGCAACGGGCCGGGTCCACTCTGCTCGGATTCGATCAGGAAGAGTTCGTACGCCCCACCGGCGTGATCGCCGGCGACCAGGACGGTGACGAAGGCGTCGGGCAAGGTGAGGCGCTGACCGTCACCCGCCCTTCTGACATGGACTTTGTTGGACATACCCCGACGTTATGGCCGACACGGCTGACCGCCCATCCCCGGAATCGGGGATGGAGGTACCGACCTGACCAGCGCATACTTGGTCCATGTTGGAGGTCCGGGCGGAAAGACTGCGCCGGGACGTCATCGCGATCGCGGGCACAGGCGCAGGCGTCACCCAGTTGCACCAGCGCGCCATCGAACTGGTCGGTGACACCGTGCGCAGCGATCTGACCTGCTGGGCAATGCTCGACCCCGAGTCGCTGACGATCAGCTCGATGACCAGCGGGCGAAACCGCATACCGCAGCAGTATGAGCCTCTGCTCGCGGAGGCCGAGTACGGCGGGGACGATCCGACCACCTTCGCCGACCTGGCGCGCGGTGGCCACAGCGTCGCCCGAGCCTCCGACGTGCCCGCAGCGGAGATCGCCCGCAGCATCCGACACAGCACTGTCTGGCGGCCACTGGGACTCGACCGGGAGGTCCGGGTGGTGTTCCGGATCGACGGCGTGTGCTGGGGTGGCGCCGGGTTCGTCCGGTCGGGGCCGGATTTCACCGACCGCGACATCGAGTTCCTGACTCTGGTGGCGCCGGGATTGGCGGCGGCGACCAGGGCCGCCGCCGTGCACGCCCCGGCGCTCTCCCCTCGAGGTGACCAGAGCCCTGCGGTGGTGCTGACGGGCGCCACGGGTGATCCGATCGCGCTCACCACGGCGGCGCGCGAGTGGCAGGAGCGGTTCGACGAGATCGCCCCTGGACGGCTGGCCGTGGTCTTGCGGGCCGCCACCTTCGGGGCCCGGTCCAGCGGTTCGGGCAACTTCCGGGCCCGCATCCGCGATGCCGACGGCGACTGGATCCTGGTGCGCGCCACCGCATTGATCGGCGGCGACGAGCCGCAGACCGTGGTCACCATCGAACCGGCCACGGGCGGCGAGCTCACCGGGCTGCTGCTCGCGGCCTATGCACTCACCGCGCGCGAACGCGACATCTGCGCCGAGCTGATGGCCGGGTACTCGACGGCCGAGATCGCGGATCGTCGCGGCATCACCGTGAACACCGTCCATGATCACCTGAAGTCGGTGTACGCGAAGGCGGGGGTCCGCAGCCGAGCTGAACTCTCCGCGCGACTGCACCGCGGTCGGGACCGTTAGACGGCCAACGCACCGCGGTTCACTTGCGGCGCAGCCGCATGTAATCGCTGACCACCGCCGCGCCGAGCCCGTCAAGGTCCGGGGCCACCACCCGGCCACCGACCCGCTGCGCCATCCGGTCCACCACGCGAGTGAGACCCGGATCGTCTCCGAGCCGGAAGATGGTCACCGCAGCGCCGAGCCTCGCGATGTTGTCGAGCTCACGGACCGTGAGCCCCAACGTCTTCGGATGCGGTGGATAGTCGAAGAAAGCATGGCCGTCCCGCTCCAGGTGCGCGGTCGGTTCGCCGTCGGTGACGATGAGCACCACCGGTTGCGCGTTCGGGTTGCGCCGCAGGTGCCTACCCGCGAGCAGCAACGCGTGATGGAGATTGGTGCCCTGGTCCCAGGCACCGTCAAGCCCCGCGAGTTCGGCCGGGCTGAGCTGCTGCGCCAGTCGGCCGAAGGCGATCAACTGGAGGTCGTCGCCGCGAAATCGCGTGGTGATCAGGTGGTTCAACGCCAGGGCCGTGCGCTTCATCGGCACCCACCTGCCGTCCATCACCATCGAGAACGAGGTGTCGACGAGCAGGGCGACCGCGGCGTGCACGCGCTGCTCGGTCTCGGCGACCTCGACATCCGAGACCCGCAGTCGCACCGGCAACGAGCCCGCGGATCGACCGGCGGCCGCACGGAGCACCGCGTTCGTCACCGTGCGGGTCACGTCCCACGGCTCGGTATCGCCGAACTCCCAGCCTCTACTGGCCCCCGTCGGCTCTCCCATCGCCCCGGCCCGCTGGGTGTCACGTTCCCCGCGCTGACCCGAAAGCTGCTGTGCCACATCATGGAACGCCGCTTGGCCGAGCTGCCGCATCGCCTTCGGCGAGAGTCGCCACTGGCCGTCCGGGCCCCGGTCGAGGAATCCCTGCTGCTGCAGCGCCTTCTCCAGTTCGGCCAGTGTGCGGGCGTCCGCCGCGGCCCCGTCACCGAGCTGGCGGGCCAGCGCCTCGGGATCGATGTCGTCGAGCTGCGCGCCCGCGTACTGCTGCGAGAGCTGCTCGGACAGCTGTTCCAGCTCTGCAATGTCCGCCAGGGCCGCCGTGCCCTCACCGAGCCCCATGCCGTCGTCACCCCGGAACCGTTGGGTGCCGTCCCAGTCCTCACCGGGACGCGCCGCCCGCAGATTCGCATCCAACCGGTCCAGTTGGTCGATCAGGCTCGGACTGCCGAACGCCTGCTGCGCCAACGCGTCCAGCTCCGCACGCTGGTCAGGGGTGAGCGAGTTGCGCAGGCGCTGCGCCGCCGCGGCCCGTCGTGCCAACGAATCGAGCAGTTCCTCGGTGTTGCGCGGGTTCTCCGGGAAGTAGTCGCCGTGCGCGGCCATGAACTCGTCGAAGTCCGCCTGGGTGTCTTCGCCACGAGAATGCTTGTCCAGCAGGTTGTTCAGATCGCCGAGCATCTCGTCGATGCGATCGCGGTCCTCGTCGGTGGCATCGACCAGGGCCTGCTTCATGCCGGCGAACCGCTGATCGAGCAGCTCCCGTCCGAGCAACTCGCGGATCTTCTCGTAGTCCGCACTCGCCGACGCGTTGCGCCAGCGGTATTCCGACAGGTCCCGGACGGCCTGCGCCGTCGACCGCGGCAGCTCCTCGAGCTGCAGCTCGGAGAACCGGGCGTCGTCGTCCAGGGCTCGCGCCAGCTCCTTGCGCTCGGCCAGCAACGCCCGCGCGAGGAGCTCGCGCACCTCGTCGAGGGTGCCACCGAGATGGTTGCGCTCCAACAGTTCTCGCCTGCGCCGGTTCGCCCGCGCGGCGAGGTTGTCGAGGCCGCGGATGGTCTCGGTGCCGCGTCGCAACATCTCCCGCATGGCCCGCCGCGGGGACGCGCCCTCGAGCACATCCTCACCGATCGCCTCGAGCGCCTCGCGCAGGTCGACCGGCGGGCTCAGCGGGTCCGGGCCACCCTGGTACGCCCCGTACCGCGACCGGTGCGGGTCGCCACGGCGCCCCCCGGGACCAGAGCCCCGGGGCCACGGCCGCGGCGGCGGAGTCATCCCGTGTACACCGGCTGTCCGTCGTCGTCGGGGAACTTCGCGATCCGCCTGGCCAGGTACAACCCCTCCAGCGCCAGCTCCACCGCGGACGCCCGCGCCCCCGTGCTCTCGGCGTCGAGCCGCGCCGCGACCTCGTCGAGCACGTCGATCTCGGGCAGCTCGCCGAGCAGGTCCTTCGCGGTCACCCGGTCACCGGTCACCACGGGTCCGCCTGCCTCGACCGCCGCCACCAGGGGCGCAAGGTCGATGCCGGCGAGCCGCTCGCGCACCGTGTCCGCGGTGGCCCGGCGCAACAGGTGTTCGAGCACCTCCAACTCGCGTCCCTCCTCGCCCGACTCGAACTCCACCTTGCCGCGCAGCACCTCGATCACCGTGCCCAGGTCGACCGGCCGCGCAACCGGGTCGGCCTCGCCGAGCACGGCGCCGCGGTGAACGGCGGCCGCGCTGACGGTTTCTGCCCCTGCCACCGCGAACCGGGCGGACACCCCCGACCGCTGGTCCACCGAGGCGGACTCGCGCAGCAGCCGGGTGAACCGGGCCAGGATCTCCAGCAGGTGACCCGGCACCTCGGCCCGCAGGTGTGCCTCCTGCTCGATGACCGCGATCTCGTCCTCCAGCGCGGCCGGGTAGTGGGTACGGATCTCGGCACCGAACCGGTCCTTGAGCGGGGTGATGATGCGCCCGCGGTTCGTGTAGTCCTCGGGGTTCGCGGTGGCCACCAGCAGAACGTCGAGGGGCAGCCGCAGCGTGTACCCGCGCACCTGGATATCGCGCTCTTCCATCACGTTCAGCAGCGAGACCTGAATTCGCTCGGCCAGGTCGGGCAGCTCGTTGATGCCGACGATGCCGCGGTGCGCACGCGGGACCAACCCGAAATGGATGGTCTCCGGATCGCCGAGGCTGCGACCCTCCGCGACCTTCACCGGGTCCACGTCACCGACCAGGTCCGCCACCGAGGTGTCCGGGGTCGCGAGCTTCTCCGAGTAGCGCGCGTCGCGGTGCCGCCACGCCACCGGCAGCTCGTCACCCAGCGCGGCGGACCGGCGGATCGAGGCGGGCGTGATCGGCTCGTACGGGTGCTCCCCCAGCTCCGCGCCCTCGATCACCGGGGTCCACTCGTCGAGCAGCAGCGGCAGCGTGCGCAGCAGCCGGGTCTTGCCCTGGCCGCGTTCGCCCAGCAGCACCACGTCGTGCCCGGCGATCAGGGCCCGCTCGAGCTGCGGCAACACCGTGTCCCCGAAGCCGACGATCCCCGGCCATGGTTCGCGTCCGTCGCGCAGCGCCGCGAGCAGGTTCTCCCGTAGCTCCTCGCGGACCGTGCGCTGCACGTGTCCGGACGCGCGAAGCTCGCCGAGCGTGCGCGGAAAACCGTCGGGGGCCGTGGCAGTCACCACTTCACGCTACGAGCGTTCGGCCGATTCGGCACGTGTGTCGCCAAATCGGCACCTTCGACCGACCCCGACGCGTGGCCGATTCGAGACCTCCGATCGCCGACGCGTCGTCGCCCCTGCGGGTAATTTCCCGCGAGTGCGGGTTGCACTCGGCAGTCCGCCGCGTCGAGATGCGGAGAACCCATCATGACTGCGGAGCCGGATCACAACACCACCCCACCTGCGAACAAACCCCTTCTGGTCCTCGCCGCGGTACTGCTGCTGCTGCCCATCGTCGCGATCCTGTGGGTATCGAGTTACGCGCGAACGGGTCCCGAACTGGGCGGTGTGCCCTTCTTCTTCTGGTATCAGTTCCTCTGGGTGTTCCTCTGTGCAGGCGCCACCTGGTCGGCCTACAAGATCGTGCTGAAGGCCCGCCCGCACCGGCCGATGACCGGCACCGCCACCGGCACGTCCGACGACGGGGCGGACCGGTGAACGCGGCGACGATCCTCGCCGCCGACGACAACCACACCGGCGTCAACGGGGTGGCCCTCGCCGTCCTGATCGCCCTGTTCGCCCTCGTCACGGTGATGGGATTCATGGCCTCGCGCTGGCGCCGGGCGTCGAACCTGCAGACCCTCGACGAGTGGGGGCTCGGCGGCCGCAGCTTCGGCACCTGGGTGACGTGGTTCCTGATCGGCGGCGACATCTACACCGCGTACACCTTCATCGCGGTGCCTGCCGCGATGTTCGCGCTCGGCTCGGTCAGCGGCTTCTTCGCGATCCCGTACGCGATCGTGGTGTACCCGATCATCTTCGTGTTCATGGCCCGGCTGTGGTCGGTGAGCCACCGGCACGGCTACGTCACCACCGCGGATTTCGTCGGCGGCCGGTACGGCTCACGGTGGCTCTCGCTCGCGATGGCGCTGACCGGCATCCTCGCGACCATGCCGTACATCGCGCTGCAACTGGTCGGCATCCAGGCGGTGCTCGAGGTCATCGGCATCGGCGGCGCGGACAACGTGATCGCCCGGGACCTGCCGCTGCTCATCGCGTTCGCGGTGCTGGCCGCATACACCTATTCGTCGGGGCTGCGGGCCCCGGCGATCATCGCGTTCGTCAAGGACGCACTGATTTACCTGGTCATCATCGTCGCGGTGATCTACCTGCCGTCCCGCTACGGCGGCTGGGGCCACATCTTCGACGCCGCCGAGGCGAAGATGACCACCCCTAATCCCGCCACCGGCAAGCCGTCCGGGACGTTCATCCCGAACAGCCAGCAGTACTGGGCCTATGCCACCCTGGCCCTCGGCTCGGCCCTAGCGCTGTTCATGTACCCGCACTCGATCACCGCGACCCTGTCGTCGAAGTCCCGCAACACCATTCGACGCAACGCCGCGATCCTGCCTGCCTACACGTTCCTGCTTGGCCTGCTCGCCCTGCTCGGCTGGGTGGCGATCGCCGCAGGCACCAAGCCGATCGGGCTGGACGGGAAACCCAACGCGCAGTTGGTGGTCCCGCAACTGTTCGAGGACGCCTTCCCGTCCTGGTTCGCCGGGGTGGCGTTCTCGGCGATCGCGATCGGAGCGCTGGTCCCCGCGGCGATCATGTCCATCGCGGCGGCGAACCTGTTCACCCGCAACGTGTACCGCGAATGGTTCAAGCCCGGTGCGACGCCTGCGCAGGAGGCCAAGGTCAGCAAGCTGACCTCGCTGTTCGTCAAGTTCGTCGCCCTGATCTTCGTGCTGACACTCGACAAGCAGAACGCCATCAACTTCCAGCTGCTGGGCGGCATCTGGATCCTGCAGACGTTCCCGGCCATCGTGTTCGGGCTCTACACCCGCTGGTTCCATCGGTGGGCGCTGCTCGCCGGATGGGCGGTCGGCATGGTGTACGGCACGATCGCCGCGTACAACGTCTCGTCCGCGAGCGCGGCGCACTTCGCCGGCTCGCTCGCCTCGATCCCCGGCATCGCGCAGATGGGCTACATCGCGTTGACCGCGTTCGTCGTCAACATCGTCGTCGCCGCGGCGGCGACGCTGGTCATGCGGGCGGTCAAGGCACCCGACGGGGTCGACGCGACCATCAAGGGCGACTACTTCGCCGACACGGGCGACCCCCGGGTCGAGCCGCTGCCGCCGACCCCAGCGGAGGCCACCCCCAGCCCCTGATGAGTTCGGCCTGGTATCCGGCGGATCCGTCGCCCCGACTCCTAGAATCTGCCCATGGAGACCTGGCTGCTGCCCGCACTGCTCGGACTCGGCCTGGCCGCGGCCACCGGGCTGCGCACCTTCCTACCGTTGCTGATGCTCAGCGCCGCCGCACACTTCGAACTGTTCGGCATCTCCCTCGGCGAGAGCTTCGCCTGGGTCGGCTCGACGGGCGCACTGGTCGCCCTCGCGATCGCGACCGCCGCCGAACTGCTGGCCGACCTCATTCCGGTGGTGGACAACGCACTCGGGGTGTTCGGCACCGTCTCCCGGCCGATCGCGGCGGCCGTCGCGGCCGGTGCGGTCTTCACCCACCTCGACCCGTCCACCGCGGTGATCGCGGGCATCATCGTCGGCGCGCCGACCGCGCTCGCGTTCAGCGCGGCGCAGACCGGGACCCGTGCGGTGAGCACCGCGACCACGGGCGGTCTCGCGAACCCGGCGCTGTCCGTGATCGAGGACGGCGTCTCCTTCGGCATGGTGCTGGTGGCCTTCCTGCTGCCACTGCTCATCCCGGTGGTGCTGGGACTGATGCTGTGGTTCGCCTGGAAGGGTGCGCGCCGGGTGCGGGCGCTGCGTTCATAGGGGCATTCCGCAGGCTCCACGCCCGCCGCGCCCAGGCGCCACACCTGGTACTGTCTGGAATCCGACGAGCGAACCGCCCTTCGTTCGGCGGCCCGCGCTCTGGTAGACAGTGGGCCATGGCAGACACCGAGATCACCTTTGCCAGCGGCGACGTCACCCTGCACGGCAGCCTGCGCATACCCGACGGTACGTCCGGCCCGGTACCCGCGGCCCTGCTGCTCGCGGGCAGCGGACCCACCGACCGCAACGGGGACAGCGCCCTGATGCCGGGGTCCATCGGCACCCTCCGCTACCTCGCCGAGACGCTGGCCGACGCCGGCTTCGCGAGCCTGCGCTACGACAAGCTCGGCAGCGGGGAGACCGGACTCGGGCCATACGAGGTCGAAGATGTCGCGGGACTCGGCTTCTCGACCTTCGTCGACGCGGCCGCAGACGGACTGGCTTACCTTGCCGCGCAACCGAATATCGATGCCGGACGACTGCTGGTGATCGGGCACAGCGAGGGCGCACTGGTCGGGCTCGCGCTTGCCGTCGCCGATGACACCCCCGCCCTCGCCGGACTCGGTCTGCTCGAGCCACTCGCGGTCCGGCTGTTGGACCTGCTGACCCGGCAGATCAACGCGCAGGTCGACGCCGCCGTCGACGGCGGGGCCCTCCCACTCGAACTGGCCGACGAGCTGCGCACCGCGCTGACCGAGGCGATCGAGTCGTTGCGCGCCGACGGCACCCTCCCCGACGACCTGCCCGAGCCGCTGCGGATGGCCGGTTTCGTCCCGGTGAACGCCAAGGCACTCGCCGAGGAGGATGCGCTCGACCCCCGGGTGCTGGCCGCCGCGCTGCCGGCGGGGCTGCCGGTCCTGACCAGTTGCTCGGCGCGGGACACGCAGGTCGCGGACGCGGACGTGGACGCGCTGGACGCGGCGCTGGACGCTGCCGCGTTGACGTCGGTGCGGATGACCACGGCCAACCACGTGCTCAAGGAGATCGGCGAGCGGGCCTCGACCGGCGCCGACTACGTCGAGGACCTGCCCTACTCCGCGGAGTTCGGCGCCGGGTTCCGGAAGTGGCTCGCGGGGCTGTAGTCCGGCCGTCGCCGAGTGCGCACTTACCGTCACCATTACCCGACCGATGCCCCGACAGATGCACTTTCGACCGATCTGTGGACAACCAAATCGGTTCTCCACAGATCGCCGGAGGACCTTCCGCAGCCGTAGGTCGTCGGTCAGTGTCGATGGATGGGGGACTTCGACGAACCGTTTCTCGGCAGCACGGCCGTCGCGGCAGGCGCCGTGACCGACAGGCAGCTCCGCAAGGACTACCACCGGATACATCGAGATGTATACATCGCCAAGGGAATTGCGCTCGACGCCATGCTCAGGGCCCGAGCAGCGGCGCTCTGGGCAGGCGAGGACGGCATCCTCGCCGGACTGTCCGCGGCCGCGGCGCACGGTACGAAATGGATCGACCCGGGCGCTCGCGCAGAGCTGTTCCGGACCGGCAGCAGGCGCAGCACGCGGGGAGTCCTGATCCACGGCGACGCACTTGGCCCCGACGAGATCTGTATCGCGGGTGGGTGGATCGCGTCGACCCCGGCCCGCACCGGATATGACCTGGGGCGCCGACTGCCGTTCGTCCGGGCCGTCGAGATGCTCGACGCACTGTGCAACGCCACCGACCTGAAGCCCGAGGAGATCGGCACTCTGGCCGAGAACCACCGCGGGGCAAGGGGAATCGTTGCGCTACGTCAGGTCCTCGACCTCGTCGACGGCGGCGCGGAATCCCCGCCGGAGACGCGAACCCGACTCCTGCTGATCGACGGCGGGCTGCCGCGGCCCCGCACACAGGTGGAGGTACGCGACAAAGGTGGTCGCATCGTCGCCCACTGCGACATGGGTTGGAAGCGCTGGAAAGTGGTCGTCGAGTATGACGGCGACCACCATTGGACCGACGAGGAACAACGCACCTGGGACATCGACCGGCTCGAGCTGCTGGGAAGTCTCGGGTGGCAGGTGATCCGCGTCAGTTCCGCACAGCTGCGATTACGTCCGCACACCGTCGTCGCCCGCGCCCGCGCAAAGCTACAAGATGCCGGCGCTCCGGTCTGACCCCCGCCGAGTGTGCACTTTCCGTCGCCCCACCTCGGCCGATGCGACGGCAAGTGCACGCTCGGCGGTGCCCGGCGGCCGAGTCACGGCGGCCAGAATCGAGACCTGCCAGGGAAACCGAGATGCGCTCGCCGTCGGCGTGCTGTACCGTTCTCGCCTAACCAACGACGCCTAGACCGAAGGGACGGCCACCATGTCGCATCACGCGCCTTCACGCATTGCACATCTGCGCGCCGTACCCGCGTGGCATTGCCACATGTCGAAGCGCATAGCCCGAGAACGATCCTGACGTAGCGGATCCGTTCTCGGCACCCAGGGCACACCGCCCGGGTGCCTTTTCTTTACCCCGATCGCATCCCGGCGAAACCTGCCGAACACCTCACCCCGAGACACTCGGTACCGAAGAGCCAATCCAAGGAGCTCCACATGAAACTACGCATCAGCCAACTGTCGACGGCGCCGCCGCTGACCTCCCTGCCCGCCGACCTCACCGGTCACGCCGTCACCCTCGACCTGTCACACACCGACGCCGCCCAGCGCGCGGCCGCGACCGACCTGGCCCGCGAGCTGCTCGAGCGCGGCGCTGCCCGGATCGTGATCTCCGGCTCGGCCGCCTGAGCGGTCGCGCCAGGCGCCGGCAGCGGGTCGAGTGTGCACATACCGGGGCATCGCCCGAGGTGAAACGACGCGAGGTGCACACTCGGCGGCAAGCCGAGCGTGCACCTCGGGTCGGAACCTCAGTGCGTGACGGACCGTCAGTGCGCGAAGTGGCGCGCCCCGGTCAGGTACATCGTGACGCCTGCCTCGCGGGCGGCCTCGATCACCTCGTTGTCGCGAACCGAACCACCGGGCTGCACGACCGCCTTGACGCCCGCGTTCGAGAGAACCTGGAAGCCGTCCGGGAACGGGAAGAACGCGTCCGACGCGCCCACCGAACCGGCGACCCGCTCCCCCGCACGCTGCACGGCCAGGTGCGCCGAGTCGACGCGGTTGACCTGCCCCATCCCGACGCCGACCGAGGCACCGTCGTGGGCGAGCAGGATCGCGTTGGACTTCACGGCCCGGCATGCGCGCCAAGCGAATTCGAGGTCCTTCAGCGTCGCGGCGTCGGCGGCATCACCCGTGACGAGGGTCCAGTTGGCCGAGTCGTCACCCTCGGCGTCGAGCACGTCCCGCTCCTGCAGCAGCGCGCCGCCGGAAATCGGACGCAGCTCCACGCCCGTCGCGGTCGGAACCGCGGCCTCGAGCACCCGCACGTTCTTCTTGCGGGCCAGCACCTCGACGGCACCGGGCGCGTAGGACGGCGCGATCACGACCTCGGTGAAGATGTCGGCGACCTGCTCGGCCATCTCCACGGTCACCTCGCGGTTCGCGGCGATGACGCCGCCGAACGCGCTGACGGGATCGCAGGCGTGCGCCTTGCGGTGCGCCTCGGCGATGTCGGCGCCGACCGCGATGCCACAGGGGTTGGCGTGCTTGATGATCGCGACCGCGGGCTCGGCGTGGTCGAAGGCGGCACGCCAGGCGGCGTCACCGTCGGTGTAGTTGTTGTACGACATCTCCTTGCCGTGCAACTGCTTTGCCTGTGCGAGTCCCGCGGGGCCCGCCGGGTTCTCGTACAGCGCGGCCGCCTGGTGCGGGTTCTCGCCGTAACGCAGCACCGCGGTGCGGTCCCAGCTGGCGCCGACCCACTCCGGGAACTGGGAGTCCTCCGCGGTCACGAGGACCGAGGTCATCCAGCTCGCGACCGCGACGTCGTAGGACGCGGTGTGCTGGAACGCCTGCGCGGCAAGGGAAGTGCGCTCGGCCAGGGTGAAACCGCCGCCGGCGACCGCCGTCAGCACGTCCGCGTAACGAGCCGGGTCGACGACCACCGCGACCGACGGGTGGTTCTTGGCCGCCGCGCGCACCATCGACGGTCCACCGATGTCGATCTGCTCGACGCACTCGTCGGGGGTCGCGCCGGAGGCGACGGTCGCGGTGAACGGGTACAGGTTCACGACCACCAACTGGAACGCCTCGACGCCCAGCTCGACGAGCTGATCGATGTGCTCGTCCTTGCGGGTGTCGGCGAGGATGCCTGCGTGCACGCGCGGGTGCAGGGTCTTGACGCGGCCGTCGAGGGTCTCCGGGAACCCGGTCAGGTCCTCGACCTTGGTGACGGGGATGCCCGCGTCGGCGATCTTCGAGGCCGTGGAGCCGGTGGAGACCAGCTCCACCCCGGACTGGTGCAGCCCGGTGGCCAGTTCGACGAGGCCGGTCTTGTCGTAGACACTCACCAATGCGCGGCGCACAGCCTTACGTTCGGTCACTTCGGGATCACGGCCTTTCGTCCATCGGAAATAACACCTCGGGTGGCGACGGCGGCGAGAACCTCCGCCAGCAGTCGCCGTTCCACGGTTTTGATTCGCTCGTGCAGGCTCGACTCGTCGTCGGACTCGAGCACGGGCACCGGCTCCTGGGCCAGGATCGGTCCGGTGTCGACCCCCGAATCGACCAGGTGCACGGTCGAACCGGTGATCTTCACGCCGTAGGCCAGGGCATCGGGCACCGCGTGCGCGCCGGGGAACGAGGGCAGCAACGCGGGATGGGTATTGATGATGCGGCCGCCGAAGCGGTCCAGGAACTCGGGGCCGAGGATCTTCATGAACCCGGCGGAGACGATGAGGTCCGGCTGGTGCGCGTCGGTGGCCTTCGTCAGGGCCCGATCCCATGCGGCCCGGTCGGGGTGGTCGCGCAGGCCGACCCGGAAAGTGGGAATGCCTGCGGCCTCCGCATGCCCGGCGGCGTCGCAGTCGCGGTCCACCCCGACCGCGACGATACGGGCGGGATAGTCGTCGACCGCGGCCGCGATCAGCGACTGCAGCAGGCTCCCGGTACCGGAAGCGAGGACCACGACTCGGACCGGCTCGATCGAGCCGGGGCGGAAGTACTCACGCGAGGCAGTCAGCGCTCTACTCCTGTGTGCGGGCCAGCGACCGGAGTGCGCCCCGGCCGGGAAGAAGCCTAGTCGCTGCTGGTCCGGGTGCCGTCGGGCAGGTCCGCTTCGGTCGGATCGGACGTGACGTCCGCCACCTCGGCATCGACCACCGCATCATCGATCTCGGCGTCCACCGCGTCGGCCGCCTCGTCCGCGACCCCGCTCGCCGCCGTGTTCCCCTCGTCCGACGGGGAATCGACCAGCTCGGCCTCGAGCACCTCGCCCTCGATGAACGAGGCGCCGGGCAGCGCCTTCACAGGCTGCGCATCCACCGGGCGGTCGAGCATGCGGGCGGCCAACGTGTAGGTCCGCGGCGGATCGGGCTGCTCGGCTGGCTGCCGCGACTCGTGCTCCCTGCCGCGTCCCCCACGCCTGACCGCGACGAGCGCGGTCAGCGAACCGAACACCGCGAGCCAGGCGAAGGACAGTCCGGTGAACGTCGCCAGGTCCACCCCGACCGTCCCGAAAGAACCGAGCTCGCCGCCTGCTGCGAAGCCGAGCGCCCCCAGGGCGAGGGCCGCCGCGAAGGCTGCGACCAGGACCTTGCGCACCGCCTCCGACGGACCGCCCGCGCGGTGCGCGCAGTCCCGTCCGAGCTGGATGCCCAGGACCGCGGGGATCACCAGCAGCGCGGGCCAGCCACCCCCGCTCGGCCCGGCGGGCACCGCCCCGAGCAGGGGCAGCGACGGCAACGGCCCCTCGACGACGCTGAACACGCTCAGCGACGCCTCGCCGAGGTGCGCGGTCGACCCGACCAGCATCGCCGCGCACCCGACCGCGAGGTTCGGCAGGTACAGGATCGAGAGCAGGGTGAGTCCGAGCGCGCCACCGAAGCCGTCACCGGCCTCGAGCAGTTCGCCGACCGCCGCCCACGACGAGATCAGCGCCACCGCGGTGAGCGCCGCACCGGACGCGAGCAGGGCAAGCCCGGCCCGCAGGGCGGGCCTGGCGGCCGCGCGCACCCACTCCGGGACGCCGAGGCGCGCGCAGATCGGGCGCCAGAGCTTGCTGCCCATCCCGATCCCGGCGCCGATCAGGTGCACCGCCAGCACCCAGGCGAAGGCGGCAAGCGCGTTGGGCGGGGCCAGCGCGATCACCGACGACGCATCCTTGATGACGGCCAGCGCCAGCGCGGTGACCAGGAGCGGACCTGCGAGCGCGGCGCCGAGCACCCACAGTTGTTCGTGCCGCGGGGTGTGCTCGCCGACGGCGTTCGCGCAGCCGCGCGCGACCGACCAGATCATCAGGATGGTCGGGATCAGCGGCAGCACCCCGAGCGACGCGCCGCCGATGGTGAGCTGCACCTGGTGCACCGCCAGCCAGCTCGCCGCGACCGCGCCGCTGGTGCCGGTGAGGTCGCTGTTCGCCGCGACGAGCGTCACGAGGATGCAGGCGGCGATCAGCGCAAGCGCCACGAGCGCGGGCCGCAGCGCCACCGCCAGCAGGGTGCGGATCTGCTCGGCGTTCGGCGTCGGCCGGGGTGCCACCGGTGCCCGCCGCCCACTCGGGCGGCGGAGGGTGTCGCTGCTGCGCAAGGAACTCATCTCCTCGAGGGTGACATCTGTGTTCGGGGCGGACCGCCAGGCGCGCCGACATCCGCCGGACACGCCGACGCCCCCCGGCTCACCGGGGGGCGTCAGGTGTCGCTACTCCGAGTCCCGCTTCGGGGTGGATCCGAAGACCTGGGTCGGGGCCGCGGTGCCGTCGTCCGGGGCCGGGGTCTCGGGCTGCTGGGGCGCGGCTGGCGCTGCGTCCTGCGGGGCGGCGTGCTGCGGCTGGCCGTACCCCTGCGGCGCCTGGCCGTAGCCCGGCTGCGGCACGGGTGCGGCGTATGGGTTCGTGGGAGGGGCGTAGCCCTGCGGCTGGCCGTAGCCGCCGGGGTACGGCTGCTGGCCGTAGCCGGGCTGCGGCTGCCCGTAACCCTGCTGGCCCGGCGCCTGCGGCTGACCGTAGCCCGGCTGCGGCTGCCCGTAACCCTGCTGGCCGGGTGCCTGCGGCTGGCCGTACCCCTGCGGCTGCTGACCGTAAGCCTGAGGCTGCTGGCCGTAGCCCTGCTGTGCGTAGCCGACCGGCTTCGGCGCGGGCGGCTTGAGCAGTCCCACCGAGAACAGCAACACCGCGACTGCGAGCACCGCCTGGACGAACGCCAGGATCAGGCCGGTGACGCCGCCGACGGCCAGCGAGACGCCCTCGGAGAGGCTGAACATGAAGAACAGCGCGACGAGGAACCCCACGAGGGACGCGGCCGCGGCCGCTCCCTTGTACGGCTGCCCTGGCAGCAGCGACAGGCCCGCCAGAAGTCCACCGAAGAGCAGGAAGGCCAGGGCCAGGATCGGGTACCCGGCCTCGAAGGAGCTCTGCGTCAGCGTCTCGTCGCCGAAGGTGGTCACCTTCGCGAACGGTGCGAACCCGAGCAGGAAGTTGATGAGGGCGAGCGCCAGGACGGCGAGGGTGAGCAGATACGGCAGGCCCTTCGAGCCGAGTCCGGACGGCGGCTCGCTCGGACCGTACCCGGGTCCGGCAGGCGTGAAAGTCATGACATCTCCTCGGGAGGGTCCGCATCGAGCGACTGGTCAATTCCTCACTGAACGCTAGCGCATATCGAGGTATCCGGACCTGGGCGCGCTGTGCCCCACCTGTCACACCAACTGTCACACCCAAAAAATCCGAGGGGCACCCGTCCGCGCGGTGAGCGCGGGCAGGTGCCCCTCGTTCGGTGAAGCCGGAGCGGGCTCAGCCGCTCAGTTCACTCAGGCCTCGACGACGAGGCTCTGCAGGATCTCGCGCGCGAGAGCGGCGGTCTCGGACGGCGTCTTGCCGACCTTCACGCCTGCGGCCTCGAGGGCGTCCTTCTTGGCCTGCGCGGTGCCCGAGGAGCCGGAGACGATGGCGCCGGCGTGGCCCATGGTCTTGCCCTCCGGGGCCGTGAAGCCTGCCACGTAGCCGACGACCGGCTTGGTGACGTTGGCCTTGATGTAGTCGGCCGCGCGCTCCTCGGCGTCGCCGCCGATCTCACCGATCATCACGATGATCTTGGTCTCGGGGTCCTGCTCGAACGCCTCGATGGCGTCGATGTGGGTGGTGCCGATGACCGGGTCGCCGCCGATGCCGATGGCGGTCGAGAAGCCGTACTCACGGAGCTCGAACATCATCTGGTAGGTCAGGGTGCCGGACTTGGAGACCAGGCCGACCGGGCCCTTACCGGAGATGTTGGCCGGGGTGATGCCGACCAGCGCCTCGCCCGGGGTGATGATGCCGGGGCAGTTCGGGCCGATGATCCGGGTCTTGTTGCCCTTCTCGACGTTGTACGCCCACGCGAACGCGGAGTCCTGCACGGGGATGCCCTCGGTGATGACCACGAGGAGCGGGATCTCCGCGTCGATGGCCTCGACGATGGCGTCCTTGGAGAAGGCCGGGGGAACGAACGCGATGGAGACGTCCGCGCCGGTCTTCTCCATGGCCTCGGCGACGGTCGCGTAGACCGGCAGCTCGACGGCGGAACCGTCGGCGGCGGTGTGCGAGACGGTGGTGCCAGCCTTGCGGGCGTTGACGCCGCCCACGACCTGGGTGCCGGCCTTGAGCATCAGGGCAGTGTGCTTGGTGCCCTCGCCGCCGGTGATGCCCTGGACGATGACCTTGGAGTCCTTGGTGAGGAAGATTGCCATTGTTCTAGTCCCTTTACTTCGCTGCGAAGGCGAGTTCGGCAGCCTTGTCGGCGGCCTCGTCCATGGTGGCGACGACGGTCACCAGCGGGTGGTTGGCCTCGGCGAGGATGCGACGGCCCTCTTCGACGTTGTTGCCGTCCAGGCGCACGACGAGCGGCTTGTTGGCCTCATCGCCCAGGGTCTGCAGGGCGCCGACGATGCCGTTGGCGACCGCGTCACAGGCGGTGATGCCGCCGAAGACGTTGACGAACACGCTCTTGACCTGAGCGTCGTTCAGGATGACGTCGAGGCCGGCGGCCATGACCGCAGCCGAGGCGCCGCCACCGATGTCGAGGAAGTTGGCGGGCTTGACGCCGCCGTGCTTCTCGCCCGCGTACGCGACCACGTCGAGGGTCGACATGACGAGTCCCGCGCCGTTGCCGATGATGCCGACGGAACCGTCGAGCTTGACGTAGTTGAGGTCGTTCTCCTTGGCCTTGAGCTCGAGGGGATCGGTGGCGTCCCGGTCCTCGAAGGCCTCGTGGCCGGGCTGACGGAAGCCGGCGTTCTCGTCCAGGGTGACCTTGCCGTCGAGGGCGAGGATCTGGTCATCGGGGGTGCGCACGAGGGGGTTGACCTCGACCAGGATCGCGTCCTCGTTGATGAAGACCTCCCAGAGCTTCTGGATGGTCACGGCCGCCGCGTCGAGCACCTCGGCCGGGAGCTTGCCCGCCTCGGCGATGCTGCGCGCGAACGCGAGGTCGACGCCCTTGACGGCGTCCACCGGGATCTTCGCGAGGGCGTCGGGGTTCTCCTCGGCGGTGACCTCGATCTCGACGCCACCCTCGACCGAGCACATGGCCAGGTAGGTGCGGTTGGTGCGGTCGAGCAGGAAGGAGATGTAGTACTCCTCGGCGATGTCACTCGCCTCTGCGACCAGCAGCTTCTTGACGACGTGGCCCTTGATGTCGAGCCCGAGGATGGCCTCGGCGTTCGCGACGGCCGCGTCGACGTCGGCGGAGTACTTCACGCCGCCGGCCTTGCCGCGGCCACCGACCTTGACCTGCGCCTTGATCATCACGGGCTTGCCGATTTCCTCGGCAATCTCGCGTGCGCCGGCGACAGTGTCGGTAACACGTCCTGCCGACGTCGGCACGCCGTGCTTCGCGAAGAGTTCCTTCGCCTGGTATTCGAAGAGATCCATCTGCTCACCGTCTCGTCTGCGTTGACGCCCGCTCGAGGGGTAAGAGCGGGTCCGTTCGGGACTTTATCTAGTTGAATCAATCGTCTATCGCCCGCATTGATGCTATGTGGCATATCTCACGGCGCAAGGGGTCGTGACGGTCAGCTCACCGGCGATTTTGACGAAAGGCGACGAAAGCCGACACCGAGAGCAGCACCACCGCGACGACCGCGCAGAGCGCGCCAACGCCCATCGCCGGCTCCGCCACCCGGGCACTGGTCAGCGGCCACCCGATCAGATAGACGGACATTCCCGTCGCCGCGCCGACCAGCAGGGCAGCGCCCCGAGCGGGCCGGGATCGCCCGGCGACGAGCACGGCGGCGATCACCGCGACCGCGAGGAGAGCGCGCCCCCACAGGTCCCAGCCCCACGGCCACTGGGCGAACGAGTCGGGACCGAAGTCGACGCCGCGGTACAGCGGCAGGCCAAGCGCGGCCACCGACGCGAGCGCCGCGACCGAGCCCACGATCAGGACGGGCAGCCGCACCGGCAGGTCGACGGAGGTGTCGATGCCGTCGCGCTCCGCCGAGCCCGCACAGAGCGCGAGCAGCCCGGTCGCGGCCGCCGCGACGGCGGACAGGGCGAGCAGCGCCGCGCCGGGGCCCGGCCCGACCCCCGGCAGGTCCTCGGCGAGCACGACCGCCTGCAGCACCGCCGCGACCGCCATCACCTGAGCGGCCCACAGCACCCCGACCGCCGGGCGCACCACGGCCGCGAACTCCGAGAGCAGCAGCCAGAGGCAGGCGGTCACGAGGACCACACCCGCCACGAGCACCACCCGGGTCGCCAGGATCGTCGGCTCCTGCGCCCCGCCAGGAACCGACAGCACCGGTAGCAGCGCGCCGACCGCGCCGAGCAGGCCGGCGCCGATCCCGACCACCGCGGTGGCGACGTGCCAGCGTCCGACCCTGGTCCGCTCGGCCGCCGCGGCGAGTGCGCGGGCGGAGGACTTGGCGGACTTGGAGGACTTGGAAGTGCGCTCCACCGCAGGTGCCGCCTCGGCCGCCGCCTCGGAACGCGCCAGGAGCTGCGCCAGGCCGCGGCGCGCGCGGGCCGCCGCCGTCATCGGGATCGCACACCCGACCGCGATCAGCGACGCACACGCGGCGACCGCCACCACCGAGCCAGGACCGACAGAGACACCGTCGCCTGCCACCAGACCCGCGACCAGCCGCGGCCCGGCCACACCGAGCGCGGCCACCGCGGCCCCGACAACCGCACCTGCCGCGGCGAGCGGCGAGATCGCGGCCAGTGCAGCGGCTACCACGATCAGCACCGCCACCCCGATCATGCCCACGCCCAACGAGTTCGCGGCTGCGGACTCGATGACCGCGGGTACGAGCAGCACCGGATCGGTCGACCGCAGTGGCGGCGCGAAGAGCGCCGCGGCGAGGACCGCCGCGGCCGCCACCGCGAGAGTCGAGAGTCCGCTGCCGATCCGGCCACCGACGCTCGCCCCGTCGTGATCCGGGTAGTCGGAGTGTCCGTAGCCGTCGGCGTGCGAGGCCCTGGCCGCCGCGACGAGTCCGAGCAACCCGGCCGCCGCCGCGAGGCCGTGTCCCGCCAGGATCGCGTAGGCACCGGGACCCGCGCCGAGCGACGCGGCAGTCAGGGGACGGAACAGCTCGAGCCGGTTCGCGTTGATCGGGTCGTCGAGGAGGTGGAGGTCGAGTACCACCAGTCCGACGGACACCGCGCCTGCGCCCGCCAGCACTGTTCCCGCGACGGCGGGCCTGCGGCCCAACAAGGCCAGCACGGCCAACGCGGGCGCCAGCGCCGCGCAGACGAGGGCTGTGACCGCAGCCGCGGCGACGGCAGGTCCGGTGTCGGGTCGGACGACGCCGAGCGCCGGGGAGACTGCCATCGCGGCGACACCGAGTAATGCCAGCACGACCGCCGCGACCGCAATCGGGCCCGGCCTGCGCGATGGAACGAACGAATCGAACCCGTCGCCCGCCTCGATGCGTTCGGGCCGGGCACGAGAACTGGTTCTGAGATCGGGTGAGGGCGCCACGAAGACGACGCTAGCGGGTCGCCGGCGCCGGTCTCGACCGAACTTCTCAAGAATCCGGCCCGCCCGGTTTCAACCTCGTTTCAGCGTATTCCCAGGCCCCGCCGTTATCACACTGTGATGCATCTCACATATCCAAAAGAGATGGCGCTAGGAGTTGCGGCCCTCGCAACCGTTTCGTTACCGTCGCTTCGGTCAAAGTCACAGACAGATCACGAACAGGAAGGCGGCAAGTTGTCCAGACATCGCGCACCCTTCCAGTCCGGCGCCTCCGTCCCGCAGCAGCCGGTCGACGAGGTCGCAACGACGGTCTATTCGATTCCCGCAGGTCACGCCGTAGAAACTCGCTACCGGACGCAGGTAGAACCCAGTAGACCGAGCTTCGACTACGCAGGCGACAACGCATCCACGCAGACATATTCGAATCGCATGCCGGATCGTTACATCGGGTCCGCAAGTCTCGGAGCCCCGCGCGCCACGACCTACCGTTCCACCTCGCTCGACCAGCCAGACACCTCCTTCGATCCGGATCTCGCAGCTCCCGCTCGCCGCGGTGGAGCGCACCGAATCCCCACTCCCCCCACCGCCCTCAAGGGCCGCGCCGCAGTCATCGCGGTCGCCGCAGGCGCAGTCGTCGCCGCGGGCCAGGCCGGCCTCGACAGCCCGAGCAGCACCGATACGGCCGAGCTCAACCTCGCGTCGGGCGACAGCGCATCGAGCACCGCCGCGACCGCAGAGCCGCAGGCCGCACAGTTCGCCGCCGACACCGCCACGGACCCGGCCTCACAGGCTCCGCAGGTCCTGAACATCGCGGCACCGACCGACCTCAGCCAGTTCTCGAACCTGCTCGCCAAGGGCCAGCGGTTCAGCGAGGAGCGCGCCGCCCGCGAGGCCGCCGCCCGCCGCCCCCTGTTCGCACTGCCCGCGGTCGGCTCGTTCACCTCGCACTACGGCGCCCGCTGGGGCACGCTGCATGCGGGCGTCGACATCGCGAACGCCATCGGCACCCCGATCTACGCGGTCGCCGACGGCGTCGTCATCGACTCCGGTCCGGCGCAGGGCTTCGGCATGTGGGTGCGCCTGCGGCACGCCGACGGCACCGTCACCGTCTACGGGCACATCGACTCGTCCAACGTCTCGATCGGCCAGCAGGTCATGGCAGGCGATCAGATCGCGCGGATGGGCAATCGCGGCTTCTCCACCGGCCCGCACCTGCACTTCGAGGTGCACCTGGGCGGCAATGACAAGATCGATCCGCTGCCCTGGCTGGCCACCCGCGGCATCAGCCTCGGCGTCGAGCGCGACTGAGACTGAACCGAACCTCACCGAACGGGCCGCTTCCCTTGGGAGGCGGCCCGTTTCTCGTCACGGTGACGGGCTGCCCGCGAACCACCCGCCCGCCACCGTCGAGCCTGCCTGCGCGGAGTACCACCACGTTGCCGTCGACCGTGAGCATGCGCAGCACCTCGCTGTCGGCTCCCGAGCGCCGCAGCCGCAGCGCCGCGTTCACGGCGGGTTGCATCCGGTCCGGCCCGTCGTTCGCGGGATTCAGAACCCGTGCCGCCGGTCAGTCGACACTCACCGCCTCGATGATGTTCAGCCGCGCCGCCCGCACGGCAGGCGGAATCGAACCCAACAGGCTCAATGCGATTGCGGCGGTTGCGAACACGATGAGCATCGGGCCGGCCCGGTAGGCCACATCGATACTGACCACGTTTGTCATGGCGATCGAGATCAGATACTGGTTCGCCGCCCCGAACGCGACGCCCAGCCCGCCACCGACGACGCCGATGGCGGCGGCCTCGGCGAGGACCGTCCGAAGCGCGAAGCGGCGACTGGACCCCATTGCCCGCAGCACACCCAGTTCTCGCCTGCGCTCGAGAACCGAGAGCATCAGGGTGTTCAGGAGGGCCACCGCCGCGACGAGGACGACGATCCAGGCCATGATTCCGATCAGCACGGTGGCGCCGCGCACCGAGGCGCTGACGGCCGTGACGCTCTCCTCACCGGAGAACACGCGGACACCGGCTGGCGCCGTCGCGCGAATGTCGGCTGCGACCTGATCGCGATCCACTCCTGGCGAGGTGGAAATGCCCAGGATGGTGGCGCCCGGCCGGTCGAACCAGTCCCGCATCCGGGGCAGGTCCATCGCAAGTACGCCGCCCAGCGCCGAGAAGAACGGGACCACCTGCAACACCTCGACGCGATGCACGCCGCTCGGTGTGGGCAGCTCCAATTGGTCGCCCGCCGACAGTCCCAGTGACCGAGCGACATCGCGGGACAGGACGACGCCCTCGCCTGCGAGCACTCGTTCGCGGACCCGCTGGGCCATGGCATTGGACGGGGGCCCGGCGCTCCCCGTCGTCAGCCCGGAGATCATCACCCTGGTGCCGCCGACCGTCGCATACGCCATCTGCCCTGGGACCACCTGAGCCACACCCGCGACCTCGGCGACCCTCGATTCCACGCCCTCCGGCAGCAGCGGCGAGGTGGGGAACACGCCCGGGTCTGTCGAGCTGACGAAGATGTCGATGTCGCCGAGCGAGGCGAAGCTCGCGGTGGCGGAATCGACCACGTTGGCATTGGATCCGGTGGTGGACACCGTCATCGAGACGCCGATCAGGACGGTCATCACGGTGGCCCACACCCGGCGCGGCGCGCGGTCGATCGTCGCCGCGGCCAGGGCGCCGGGCGCGCCGAACGTTCGAGCGGCCGCGGACGTCGCCCGGACGATTGCGGGGCCGAAGGCAAAACACAGCGCGATCTGGGCGGCCGACGCCAATGCGATCGCACCGACACCCAGGCGCCCGAGGTCGGCGGTCGCGACGGCGATCGCCGCGGCGAGCAACGCGGCACCGGCCAGACCCGCGAGCACGCGCACCTTCCTGCCGACCTCGTCCGCTCGCCCGGCGCCGATCGGTGCCAGTGCCTCGACCGGGGCCACCTTGTAGACCTGCCGCGACGCCAGCGCGGCCGCCGCGACGCAGGCGGCGACGCAGGCGGCGACAGCCACCGGAATCGCATAGCCGGGCAGCAGGTACTCGGTCCTCGCCTCGACGGACTGCACCAGTGCGGTCGGGAGCTGACCGATCGCAAGCCGGCCGACAAACACCCCGAGTATCCCGCCGATCGCACCCCCGACCAGTCCGAGCAGCGCCGCCTCGACGAGCACATCGCGCACGATGACCCGTCGGCGGCCGCCGATGGCCCGGAGCATCGAGATGACGGGGCGGCGCTGGGTGATCGCCATGCTCGTCGCGTTGTAGATCAGGAATGCCGCGACCACCAACGCCCCGGAGGCAGCGGACAGGGTCAGCGACCGCAGGAGTGCGATCCCCCCGCCCGCCTGCGCCGTCCGCAGGCTCGGATCGGCCACGATGGCCCGCCCTCCGACCACGTCGGCGACATCCGCGCGAACCTGGGAGACGTCCACATCCGGCGCCGCGACCACGAGAATGGAATCGATCTGCCCCTCGCGACCGGCGATGCGTTGCGCAAGCGGCAGCGGAGCCATCACGAAATGTCCCCCGTTGATCCGGTCCACGTCGTCGCCCTCGAGTACCGCGGCCACCGTGACCGACTCGGACCCCAGGTTCAGGGATTCGCCCCGAGTCAGCCCCATGCGTGCACCGATCGCGACACCGCCAGGAACGCTCACCAGCGATCCGAGCTGGGGTTGCACAGTGCGTTGCAGGTCGCTGCTCAACGCCGCGAGTCGCGCGTCCGCGCCCAACAGTGCGACGCGCTCGGACGGGGTGCCGAGGGGCATCCGGATCATCGGTACGGCTGCTTCGACACCGGGAACCTCGGCGACCTCCCCCACCAACCCCTGATCGAATCCGCTGTCCGTGATGCCGGAGACCTCCAGATCCGCATTGCCCCCGATGCTGGTCGCGAGCCGATCGGCCGAGCCGGTGACCGACCCCGAGATCCCGAAGACCGCGACCAACAGTGCCGCCGATACCGCCACGACCGCGAGCGACATCACCGTGCGGCCGGGGTGTGTTGCGAATTCGCGCAGGTTGAACAACCGCAGTCGCGAGGCCGCCGCACCGATCATCGGCTGACCCCGACCGGGACCGCTCTGACCGACTCGTCGGACGACACCCGGCCGTCACGCATGGTGATGATCCGGTCGGTCGCCTCGGCGGCGTCCAGGTTGTGGGTGACCATCACGACGGCTCGGCCGGTGCCCTGGTGTGCGACCTCGGACAGCAGGTCCATGACGGCGGCGCCGGTCTTGGAGTCAAGGTTGCCCGTCGGCTCGTCCGCGAGGATCAGCGGTGGGTTCATCATCAGTGCCCGCGCGACGGCGACCCGTTGCATCTGCCCGCCGGACAGCTCCGCGGGCCGGTGATCGGTGCGGTTCCCGAGCCCGACCATGTCGAGCAGGGCGAGCGCCTCTGGTTTCGCCTTGCTCATCCTGACCCCGTCGAGGAGTTTCGGGATCGCGACGTTCTCCCACGCCGACATGGTCGGCAGCAGATTGAAGAACTGGAAGATGAAGCCGACCTGATGGCGCCGAAACTCCGACTGTTGTTCGTCGCCCAGCGTCCCGATCTCGTTGCCGCCGAACCGGATCGAACCCGAGTCCGGGGAGTCCAGCGCGCCGAGCAGATGCAGGAGGGTGCTCTTGCCCGCGCCGGAAGGGCCGACGACCGAGGCGAACTCACCGCCGGTCAGCGCCAGGCTGATGCCGTCCAGGGCCCGGACCGCCTGCCCACCGACGTGATATTCGCGCACCACGTCGGTCAGCTCCATGACACTGCCGCGGGTATCGGTCCCATTCGTCATGAGCGAGCCCCTGCCGCCTTCGCAGCGACGATCGCGGGGTGGCCGATCCCCTCGCGGGCCGGTCGTCCGGTGACGTAGGAGTCGACGATCCGGCGCTCGTATCGTTGTTCGTGGCGCAGCGGCTGGGACGTGGCGGCACCCGCGTCGAGCAGTGCCCGCAGCGTCGGCTGCTCCGCGGCCAATTGACGCCACGCACCCTCGAACGGCGTGCCGTCCGCGCCCGCCTGATCCAGCTTGGCTGCGAGGTGGTTGCTCCACCGGTGCTGCAATGCCAGCAGGAGATTGTCGCGCGAACCGAAATGACGGACCGCGCCGGGAATTTCGTCGAACGGCAACGCCGAGTCCGGGTCGACGCGCGCTCGCGTCAACACCTCCTCGAGGACCGCCTGCCGGGCGTGGAAATCGTTCCAGGACATCTCGCCACCTCCACTTGAACCGTGCATGTGCACCGCTTGTCGGTGAAAAACGCTACGGATCCGCGCGGGCGGTTTCGCCGTGCCAGGGTCGCGTCTTCGTCTCCTACCGTGGGTGGAGAACTCCTCCGCTCCAAGGACGATGCCGACCGGGGGTAGTCCGCCTACCCTGGTGAGGTGCAGATCATGGAGTTCTGTCGTCGACGCATGGCGGCGAGCGAGTACGACTACCCGGTCGGTGTTGCGGTGTTCTCACACGTCTCCATCGTCGTGATCGCGGTGGTTGCCGTCGCGCAGCGCGACGCGTTCGTGCCACCCGACTGGGCCTTGCTGTTCGGACTGGTCGCGGTGGCGACGCCCCTCGCGGACATGGTCAGGCCGGGCGTGCTGCTTCCCCGCCCGCTCCTGGCGGTCACCGTCACCACGGCGACCGGGCTGCTGATACTGCAGCCGACCGCCCAACCCTTCGACGTCGCCCCGCTCATCCTGGTGTTGCTGGTCGGCGAGGTCGCCGCGACGTCCACGATGGCGGTCGGCCTCGCCACCCTGGCAGGCACGCTGACGGTGCTGTCGGCGATCGCCGCAACGGGCCGACTCGACGGCGCCCCTTGGTATCTCACCGCGTTGTTCGTGGGCTGGGTTATCGGGTGCCTGCTGCAGACGCAGTTGCGCCTGCTGCATCAGGAGCGGGCCTCCCGCTCCATCCAATCGGAGCAGGCGGCCACCCTCGAGCGTCAACGGATCGCCCGAGAGGTCCACGACGTCATCGCGCATTCGCTGAGCGTCACGCTGCTACACCTGACCGCGGCCCGTCGTGCACTCGAGCAGGACCGCGACATCGACGACGCCGTCGAGGCCCTCGTCGACGCGGAACGACTCGGCCGTCAGGCGATGGCCGACATCCGGCGCACCGTCGGGTTGCTCGGCTCCGAACCGTCGGGCACCCACCCCGAACCCGGGATAGCCGATGTGCCCAACCTGATCGACGACTTCCGTCGGGCAGGACTGCCGGTGGACTTCGAGATGCAGGGCGACCCCGCCGCGGTGACCGGCGCGACGGGCCTCGGTGTCTACCGGATCTCGCAGGAATCCCTGGCCAATGTCGCCAAGCACGCGCCCGGCACGAGCGCCGAGGTACGGCTCGCGATCGCGGCGGATTCGGTCACGCTTGCGATCCGCAACCCCATGCGCAATCCGGCGACGTCGCCGAACGGTTCGACCGGATCCGGCCTACGCGGCATGCGAGAACGCGCTGCATTGCTCGGTGGGGAGTTTCGGGCAGGCCCGGATGCGGGGGGATGGTCGGTACACGCCGACGTCCCACTCTCCAGCGAAGCCTGCCCGATTTCGTTCCTGCGTCGCCTCCCTGGACTGTCGTGACCGCCCCCGAGGTCAGGGTGCTGCTGGTCGACGACCAGGAACTGGTGCGCTCCGGGCTGCGCCGGATCCTGCGGCGCAAGGACGGCTTCGTGATCGTCGGCGAATGCGCCGACGGCTCAGAGGTACCCGAAGCGGTGGCGGCGCACGCCCCCGACGTCGTACTGATGGATCTGCGAATGAAGCGAATCGACGGGATCCAGGCAACCCGCGAACTCCAGTCGGGCGATCAGCCGCCGCCGGTGCTGGTACTCACCACCTTCGACGACGACGAACTGCTGTCCGGTTCGCTGCGCGCGGGTGCGGCCGGCTTCATCCTCAAGGACTCACCCGCGGAAGACCTGATCCGCGCCGTCCGGACGGTCGCGGAGGGCGGCGCGTGCCTCGATCCAGCGGTGACCGGGCGTGTTCTGACCACCTATCGAACAGCGGCACCGCCTACAGGCGACGGCGGTCGCGGCCTCGGGGAGCTGACCGCGCGCGAACTCGACGTGCTCGCACTGATCGGGCGCGGGCGCACCAACAGCGAGATCGGGCAGGACCTCGGCATCTCAGGAGTGACGGTGAAGAGCCACGTCGGGCACATATTCCTCAAGCTCGACCTGCGCGACCGCGCCGCCGCGATCGTCTACGCCTTCGACAACAAAATCGTCGCACCCGGACAGTCCACCCCGTGACCCGTGTTTCTCACTCCGTTGACGTCTCGTACGAAGGGGTTCGTTTCGTCTGGCTAGAGCTTGACCATAGGGACGCCGCCGATGAGCATCAGGCGCACCTTGCCTGCCGAGCCGAAGTCGACGGTGACCGTCGCCGTCGGTCCGCTGCCCTTGGTCTCCAGCACCGTGCCGAGGCCGTACTTGTCGTGACTGACGCGGTCACCGACGGCGAGCACCAGGTGGTTGTTGCGGGCCCGGGCCGCACCGAAACTCGGGGTGGCGTTGCTCTGCCCGCCTCCGAAACCGCCGCCTCCGCCGTAACCCTGACCGCCGCCGTACCCACCGCCGCCGTAGCCCTGACCGCCGCGGGGTCGGCCGCCGCCGATCGCACCGCCTGCGCCGGTGCCCGGGTCCTCCCGCCGCCAGTGCAGCAGGTCCGACGGGATCTCCTGCAGGAAGCGTGATTCCGGGTTGGTGATCGGCTGCCCCCACGCCGAGCGCATGACCGCGCGGGTGAGATACAGGCGGTGCCGGGCCCTGGTGATGCCGACGTAGGCCAGCCGTCGTTCCTCGGACAGCTCGGCCGGGTCCCCCAGCGCGCGCATGTGCGGGAACTGGCCGTCCTCCCAGCCGGTCACGAAGACAACCGGGAACTCGAGTCCCTTCGCGGTGTGCAGGGTCATCAGCGTCACCACGCCGTCACCGTTGTCGGGCAACTGGTCGGAGTCGGCCACCAGCGACACCCGCTCCAGGAACGCAGCGAGCGACCCCGGGTCCGGTTCGCCCTCGGTCGGGTCGAGGTCGTCGTCGGCCGCGGCCGCGATCGCGCCCTCGAGGCTCTCGTCGATCTCGGTTTCCACGCCCGCGGCATTGCGCGCATCGGAGCTGAATTCTTGTGCCACGCTGACCAACTCGTTGAGGTTGTCCAGTCGCGCGCCGTCCTGCGGATCGCTGCTCGCCTCGAGCTCGGCCCGGTAGCCGGTCCGGTCGAGCACGGCTTCGACCACCTCGCCGATGTCGATCAGCCCGGTGTCGTCGGGCTGCATCGTCTCGCGGATGCCGTCCATCATGTCCAGGAACGCGACGATCGCCTTCTGCGAGCGGGTGTTCAGCAGCGGCACCACGCCGTCCGCGGCGTCCCGAAGCGCCTTCGCGAAGCCGATCCCCCGCTGCTCCGAGTGCACGGCCACGCAGGCCTCGGCCCGGTCGCCGATGCCGCGACGCGGGGTGTTGAGAATCCGGCGCAGGCTGACGGTGTCGTCGGGGTTCTGCAGCACGCGCAGGTACGCGACCACGTCGCGAACTTCCTTGCGCTCGTAGAACCGGACGCCGCCGACCACCTTGTACGGCAGGCCCAGCCGGATGAAGATCTCCTCCAGCGCCCGGGACGAGTTGTTCGTGCGATAGAACACCGCGACCTCGCCGAACTTCGCGTCTCCCCCGTCGACGAGCTTGTCGATCTCGGAGGCGACGAAGTAGGCCTCGTCGTGCTCGTTGTCGGCGACGTACCCGGTGATCAGCTCGCCCTCGCCGGAATCGGTCCACAGCCGCTTCTCGCGCCTGCCGGTGTTTCGGGAGATCACCGCGTTCGCGGCCGACAGGATGTTCTGGGTGGACCGGTAGTTCTGCTCGAGAAGGATGGTCCGCGCGTCCGGGTAATCGCGTTCGAACTCCTCGATGTTGCGGATGGTGGCCCCGCGGAACGCGTAGATCGACTGGTCCGCGTCGCCGACCACGCACAGCTCCGCGGGCGGGACGAGCGCGGCGGCGTCGCCCGCGACCCCGCCGACCAGCTCGCGCACCAGCATGTACTGCGCATGGTTGGTGTCCTGGTACTCGTCGACCAGCACGTGCCGGAACCGGCGCCGGTAGTACTCGGCGACCTGCGGGAAGTTCTGCAGCAGGGCGACGGTCTCCCCGATCAGGTCGTCGAAGTCCATCGCGTTGGCCGCCCGCAGCCGCGACTGGTAGTGGCCGTACACCTTCGCGACCAGCCGGACCAGCTCGTTCGGATCCTTGTCGGCGTCGGCCGCGGCCCGCTCCGGGTCGATCAGCTCGTTCTTGAGGTTCGAGATGTGCGTGGCCAGCAGCCGCGCGGAGTACCGCTTCGCGTCGATCTCCAGGTCCTTCGAGATCATCGTGAGCAGCCGGCGCGAGTCGTCGGCGTCGTAGATGGTGAAGTTCGAGTTCAGTCCGGGCAGCAGCGCCGCCTGCATCCGCAGGATCCGCACGCAGCTCGAGTGAAACGTCGAGACCCACATGTTGTTGGCCCGCGGCCCGACGAGGTGCGCGACCCGCTCCCGCATCTCCGCGGCGGCCTTGTTGGTGAACGTGATCGCCAGGACCTGCCCGGGCGCGACGTCCCGCTCGGCGAGCAGATACGCGATCCGACGGGTCAGCACGGCGGTCTTCCCCGAGCCCGCGCCCGCCACGATCAGCAGCGGCGAACCGGCATGCACGACCGCCTCACGCTGCTGCGCATTGAGCCCCTCGAGGAGCGTCTCCGTGGAGGTGCGGCGCGGCGCCTCCGCAAAACGTGCGTGACCTGCTGCTGAGAATGTGTTCATCGTCTGTCAACGCTACCGCCGCGCACCGACAGCGACTCCCCCGGATCAGCCCGCGCCCCCGGCCGTGGTCAGCCCCTCACACCCGTGGCAAACTGTGATTCCTGATCTGACACGAGGAGTAATACACATGGGCGGCTCAGTTCCATCGGATGCCACCGACCCCGACCTCCCCACCAGCGAGGCCGAGATCGAGGAGCTTCGACTGGAGATCGACCGACTGGACGCCCAGATCCTCGCCGCGATCAAACGCCGCAGTGAGGTCTCCCAGATCATCGGCCGCACCCGGATGGCCTCCGGCGGTCCGCGCCTCGTGCACAGCCGTGAGATGAAGGTCCTCGAGCGTTTCAGCGACCTGGGCCAGGAAGGCCACACCCTGGCGATGCTGCTGCTGCGCCTCGGCCGCGGCCGACTCGGTCAGTAGTCCGCGGGGGCGATCCAGTGCGGCCGCGGATCGTGAGCGCAGCGGTCGCCGCCGTCGTAGCCGTGACGGCCGCGGGGCTGTGCGCCCCGGTCGCACACGCGGCCGATCGGATCGAGGGCACCTACCAGTCCCCCGGCATCCTCGCCGTGACCTGGGACGACGGCCGCGAAAACGGGTGCGAGGCCCCGCGACCGCAGCAACCAAGCGCCCAGACCGTCGTCTATCCGACCGACCCCGCGAGCGGGCCGCACCCCATCGTCGTGTGGGGCAACGGCACAGGCTTCGGCGCCGATTCGACGTGTTCCTACCGTGATGCGCTGGTGCACCTCGCATCCTGGGGATTCGTCGTGGTCGCCCCGAACAGCGGCGCGGTCGGGGACGGCTCCGCCCTGCTGGCGGCGGTAGACCACGTCGTCGAACTGAACGACGACCCGTCGAGTCCGCTGCACAACCGACTCGACACCGACCGGATAGCGGCCGTCGGGCACTCGCAAGGGGCTGGGGGCGCGGTCACCGCGGCCAGGTCGTCCGCGGGCCGCGTCGTCAGCGTCGTCGCCCTCGCGTTCGCGGATCCCACCCCGCTGTGGTGGTGGCCGGTGGGCCTGCCGGTGCCTACGGCCGCCGGACTCTCCGCCCCGATCTTCCTTGTCCGCGGGACGGACGACTGGCTGGCAACCGAGCGCGGCCAGCGCACCTACTTCGACCAGATTCCCGGGGCCGCGGCCAAGGCGGCGCTGGTGGGCGCCGACCACCTCGACCTCACCGGGGCGCTCGGATACGTCACGGCGTGGCTGCGGTACACGCTGGCAGGCGACCTCCTCGCCCGGCGCGCGTTCGTGGGGGACAGCGCCGGGCCACCCGAGTTGGCGACCAACATCGCGCCTGCCGGCCACTGGCGGGATGTCGCCCTCAAGCACCTGCCCTGACCGACGGGGCGCTCGCGGGCTACCGATCGCGGCTACCCGGTGACAGGCGGGACGAACTCGCAGACCACCGGACGCTGATGCGCCGGATCGAGCGCATTGAGGACGAAGCCCGCCGTCCGCGGGCTGCCCGCGATAGCCAGATGCTCGGAGAAATCGGCCGGGCAGCCGTCCTGCACCACGATGTTCACCGCGTTGGGCGCAGCCACCAGGCCGCTCGTGTACGGGTAGGCGATCTCGTCGAACACGGTTGCGATGTTCGTGTAACTGACGCCAGGGGCGTACACGCCGTCGGCGTTCAACTCCCGCATGAACGCCGAACCGCCGATCAGCTGCGAGCAGGCGAGGCAGACGCCACCCGACACCATCTCGTCCAGGACATCGGGCTCGACGCCCAGCTGCCGCCCGAGCCCTCGCCACAGGTCCATCTGGTCGCCCCACCCGCCCTGCCACGGCCCGGCGATCGACACGAACTTGTCCACCTTGCGCGCGCCGTCGAGCCGCTTGACGAAGTAGTTGCCGACGATGCTGCCCTGCGAGTGGCTGACCAGATCCACCCGCTCCGCCCCCGTCGCACCGCGCACGCGGTCGACGAAGGCGGCCAGCTGGCCGGCACTTTCGGGAATGGGTCGCATACCGCCCATCGCCGACAGCGGCGCAGGCACATCCAGTGCGCCGTAGTTGAGCGCATAGACGCAGTAGCCCGCGTTGGCGAGCGGCGGGACCATCGCCCCCCAGTTCGTCTGCGCACCGCCGCTGGTGCCGTGCACGAGCACCACCGGGTTCGGATGGGCCGCGGAGGGTTTGCAGGACCAGTCGTTGGAACCGGGCAGGGAACCACCGGGATTGGAGAGTTCGTGCGGGACGCCCGCAAAGAAGTTGTAGTCCACCGGCAACTCGGCCCGCGCGGTACCACCCGCCGCGGTCGCGAGGGCGGCGAGAACCACCGTCACCAGCATCGACCCCCGCGCGCGCCGATTCAGCATTCGTCGCATGATCCCCCCATTTCACGACATTTTCGCGACAGACTATCCGCCTTGGCGGCGCGCCGGAGGCCGTACCGGGGAGAAACTTGCGGCCAGGTTCACCGACCCAGGCGACGCCTCACTGCAGCGCGATGTACTTGGTCTCCAGGTACTCTTCGATGCCCTCGCTGCCGCCCTCGCGCCCGAACCCGGACGATTTGACGCCGCCGAACGGCGCGGCGGCGTCGGAGATCACGCCCCTGTTCACGCCGACCATCCCGGTCTCGAGGGACTCCGCGACCCGCAGTGCCCGGTCCAGGCTCTGCGTGTAGATGTAGGCCGCGAGGCCGTACTCGGTGTCGTTGGCCGCGGCGATGCCCTCCTCTTCGGTGTCGAAGCCGGCGATCGCGGCGACCGGACCGAACACCTCCTCGCGCAGGATGCGGGCGTGCGCAGGCACGTCAGCCAGCACCGTCGCCGGATAGAAATAACCCGGCCCACCCGGGGCCTGGCCGCCGAGTCGCAGCTGCGCCCCGGCCTCGACGGCGTCCCGGACCAGCTCGCTCACCTTCTCGAGCTGATTGGGGTTGATCAGCGGCCCGAGCTTGGAATCGGGATCGGTGCCGGGTCCGAGGGTCATCGACCGCATCCGCTCGGTCAGCTTGGCGCCGAACTCCTCGCGCACCGAGTTCTGCACGTGGAAGCGGTTCGCCGCGGTACAGGCCTCACCACCGTTGCGCAGCTTGGCCAACATCGCCCCCTCGACCGCGGCGTCCAGATCGGCGTCGTCGAACACCACGAAAGGCGCGTTGCCGCCGAGCTCCATCGAGGTGCGCAGCAGCCCCTTCGCGGACTGCTCGATCAGCTTGCGCCCGACCCCGGTCGACCCGGTGAAGGTGAGCTTTCGCAGCCGCGGGTCGTCGATCAGCGGTCCGGTCAGCGCGCCCGCGTTCGAGGTCGGCAGCACCGACAGCACGCCGTCGGGCAGCCCGGCGTCGGCGATGAGCTGTCCGAGCAGAAGCATGGTCAGCGGGGTCTCGGCGGCCGGCTTGACGATCATCGTGCAGCCGGCGGCGAGGGCGGGTCCGATCTTTCGGGTACCCATCGCCAGCGGAAAGTTCCACGGGGTGATCGCCAGACACGGCCCTACCGGGGCCTTGCCGACCAGGATCCGGCCGGTGCCTGCGGGCGCCTGCGTGTAGCGGCCCGCGATCCGCACCGCCTCCTCGCTGAACCAGCGGAAGAACTCGGCGCCGTACGCCACCTCGCCCCTGCTCTCGGCGAGCACCTTGCCCATCTCCAGCGTCATCAGCAGCGCGAAGTCGTCGGCGCGGGCGGTGATCGCCTCGAACACCGCCCGCAGGATCTCGCCGCGGGCGCGCGCCGGGGTGGCCGCCCACTCCCGCGCGGCGGCGGCCGCGGCGTCGAGCGCCAGCAGGCCGTCGGCCGGGCCGGCGTCCGCCACCTCAGCGAGGGGCTCCCCGGTCGCGGGGTTGACCACCGTGAACGTGGCACCGCTCGCGGCGTCCACCTGTTTGCCGCCGATCCAGAGTTTCGTGGGGATCGACTCGATCAGAGTTCGCTCGTCCATGGCCTCCATACTGCCCGCCCCCCGTGCGGAAAGGCAGGCCTCCGCCGACTGTGCACCTGGGGGCACCTCCCTGCACGAAGTGCTCGGGGGAACGTTGCATCGCCCGAGTGACGCGACGAAAGGTGCACTCTCGGCGGACCCGCCGGGAACTGTTGGACACAATCGATCAAGGAGCGTCGGCAGTGGGAAGGACCGAGCGCGGCCCGTTCGCCCCCACTAGTCTCGACGTATGAGTCTCGACATCACCGGCACGGCCGCCTGGCAGGAGCTTCGCGCGCACCACGAGCAGGTCGGGACGCGGCACCTGCGCGAGATCTTCGCCGAGGATCCCAAGCGCGGCAGCGAGCTCACGGTCACCGCCGGTGATCTCTACATCGACTACAGCAAGCACCGGGTGGAACGCGAAACCGTGCGACTGCTGATCGAGTTGGCTCGCGCGGCCGGGGTCGAGGAGCGCCGGGACGCGATGTTCCGGGGCGATCACATCAACACCTCCGAGGACCGCGCCGTCCTGCACACCGCGCTGCGACTGCCAGCCGACGCGACCCTGGTGGTCGACGGGCAGGACGTGGTCACCGACGTGCACGAGGTACTCGAACGGATGGGACGCTTCACCGATCGGCTGCGCTCGGGCGACTGGCGCGGGGCGACCGGCGAGCGCATCACCACCGTGGTCAACATCGGCATCGGCGGATCCGATCTGGGTCCGGTGATGGCGTACCGGGCACTGCGGCACTATGCGGACGCGGGCGTCGCGGCCCGGTTCGTCTCCAACATCGACCCGTCGGATCTGGTCAGCAAACTGGCCGGCCTCGACCCGGCGACCACGCTGTTCATCGTCGCCTCCAAGACCTTCTCCACCCTCGAAACCCTCACCAACGCAACGGCGGCCAGGCGCTGGCTCACCTCGGTGCTTGGCGACGACGCCGTCGCCAAGCACTTTGTCGCGGTGTCAACCAACGCCGAACGGGTGGCCGAGTTCGGCATCGACACCGACAACATGTTCGGCTTCTGGGACTGGGTCGGCGGACGCTATTCGGTGGACTCGGCGGTCGGGCTGTCGCTGATGTGCGTGATCGGCAAGGAGGCGTTCGGCGAGTTCCTCGAGGGGTTCCACACGATCGACCGGCACTTCGCGACGGCCCCACTCGAGAACAACGCCCCGGTGCTGCTCGGGCTCATCGGACTCTGGTACTCGAGCTTCTTCGACTCGGATTCACGTGCGGTGCTGCCCTATTCGAACGATCTGGGGCGATTCGCGGCGTACCTTCAGCAGCTCACCATGGAGTCCAATGGCAAGTCGGTGCGTTCCGACGGCTCACCGGTGAGCACCCCGACCGGGGAGATCTTCTGGGGTGAGCCGGGCACCAACGGCCAGCACGCCTTCTATCAGCTGCTACATCAGGGCACCCGGCTCTCGCCTGCCGATTTCATCGGATTCGCCGAGCCCACCGATGATCTGCCGACGTTGGACGGCACGGGCAGCATGCACGACATCCTGATGAGCAACCTGTTCGCCCAGACCAAGGTGCTCGCGTTCGGCAAGACCGCGGAGGAGATCGCGGCCGAGGGCACCGCGCCGGAACTGGTGCCGCACAAGGTAATGCCAGGCAACAGGCCCTCGACGACCATCCTCGCGCCACGGATCACCCCCTCGGTGCTCGGCCAGCTGATCGCGCTGTACGAGCACCAGGTCTTCGTCGAGGGCGTCGTGTTCGGCATCGATTCGTTCGACCAGTGGGGCGTCGAGCTGGGCAAGACCCAGGCGCTCGAGCTCGGGCCGATCCTCACCAACTCCGAAGCCCCTGCAGAGCAAGGAGATTCGTCCACCGACACGCTGGTTCGCTGGTATCGCGGCAGGCGCGGCCGCGCGGTCTGACCTACGCGACGTGCCCGTGCGGCAACAGGTGCGTCCAGGCATCGGTGATACGCACGGCGCCCCGCCGGTACGCGACGCGGCCGGCGAGCTCGTTCTCGTCGAGCCAGCGCAGCGCGGCCACTCCCCGGTTCACGGCCGCGGCCGCCGCCGCATACGCCCACAGACTGTCCTCGGTGATCACCGTGACTCCGTCCAGTCCCCCGTCGGCGTCCCACTCCGCCAGGACCGCGGGCCGCGCGGAGGCCATCGACTTCCCGGTGAGCACCTCGATCGGCGCGCCAGCCCCGATCTCCACCTGCCAGCCCCCGATCGGACAGTGCCCGGCGGTCGCGATGGTGTCACCGATCCGGGCGAGGACGCCGCATTCGAGGGTGCTCGCGGCGATCTGGGCCACCCGATCCGCGGTGCCTGCCTTCGCGGTGTTCGTGATGTCGAGATAGACGCCGAACGGGGCGAACACCGTATCTCCGTCCAACCGCACGTCCTCGAATGTGCAATCGGGGTGAATCGGGGGCACCCGCCGCGGGTCCGCCGTGTCGAGGGAGAGCGGGTTGACGGCGCCGCCGGTCATCCGGGCCGCCCATAACGCCGATCGGATCAGCGCGGTGAGGCGCCGGCTGATCTTGACCGGCATGCCCTGGGAGAGGTTGACGGCGTGGATCTCGGCATCGCCGCGGGTGAGGTCGCAGGCGGCACGGACGTCGGCCAGGGTGGCCTCGGCGATGTCGGCCGCAGCGTCGAGTGCTGCCCCCTCGGTCACCCGGATCTCCACCTCGCTACCCCAGGTGCGCCATTGCGTGCTCGGGACCATGATCGTGCTCCACGGATCGGCCGCCGTGCGGCGGGTCTGCTGAAACCAGTATGCGCCAGGATTCTGAGCTGCGACTGAGCGACTTTTCCTGAGCCTCACCTGCCAGGGCAGATGGATTTCCGTTCCGCCGGCATCGAGATCCCGGATACCCGTAGATTTGCATGCGACTTACGGTTACAGTTATCTGAATCGAAGCAAGCGGCCACCGGCCGCACCGTAGAGACGATGCCGTGCGCGATCGCCTCAGCAACGACAGCGACAGCGGGAGAAGCCATGACACTGACGACAGCGGCCAACGTATCCGACCATGATCGGTACCAGGAGTCCCTGACGATGCTGTCGGAAGCGTCGGTGCACAGGCACTTCGACCCCTTTGAGGACATCGACTGGGACTCTCCCGAGTTCGCGGTCACCCCGAACGACCCCCGGTGGATCCTCCAGAAGGAGAGCGACCCCCTTGGCGGCCACCCCTGGTATCAGGCGCTGCCGCAGGAGAAGCAGATCGAGATCGGCATGTGGCGTCAGGCCAACGTCGCGAAGGTCGGCCTCCAGTTCGAGAACATCCTGATCCGCGGCATGATGCAGTACGTCTTCTCCACCCCGAACGGGTCCGCCGAGGCCCGCTACTGCACTCACGAGGTCATCGAAGAGTGCAACCACACGATGATGTTCCAGGAGATGGTCAACCGGATCGGCAAGGACACCCCGGGGATGGGTCCGCTCCTGCGCTTTATTGCCCAGTTCCTGCCGTTGGCCGGTAACACGCTGCCGGTGATCTTCTTCATGGGCGTGCTCGCAGGCGAGGAACCGATCGACCACCTCCAGAAGTCCGTACTTCGCGAGGACGGTGTCATCCACCCGATCATGAAGGGTGTCATGACGATCCACGTCGCCGAGGAAGCCAGGCACATCTCGTTCGCGCATCAGTTCCTGCGTCGCCGCGTCCCCATGATGTCCAAGGCCGGCCGCTTCGTCGCCTCTCTCGCCATGCCGCTGATCATGCGGATCCTGTGCGACGCCATCGTGGTTCCGCCGAAGCAGTTCTGGGACGAGTTCGAGATCCCGAAGCAGGTCAAGAAGGATCTGTTCTGGCGCACCCCGCCTGCACGTAAGGCCCTGCGCGGCTACTTCGCGGACGTCCGCATGCTGGCCACCGAGAGCGGGCTGATGAACCCGGCGTCCCGCCTGGTGTGGAAGGCAATGAAGATCGACGGCAAGAGCTCGCGCTACCGCAGCGAGCCGTCCCGCAGCGCGGCCTGACCAGACCCCCACGATCGGAAGCCGTTCGTAATGCCCCATGTCGTCACCCAGTCCTGCTGCAGCGACGCATCCTGCGTGTATGCGTGCCCCGTCAACTGCATCCACCCGACGCCGGATGAGCCCGACTTCCTGACCGCGGAGATGCTGCACATCGACCCGGCCGCCTGTGTCGACTGCGGCGCGTGTGTCTCGGCGTGCCCTGTCGACGCGATCGTCCCCGAGAAGAAGCTGACCGAACCGCAGCGCCAGTACCTCTCCATCAACGCGGACTTCTACAAGGAACCGAGGGAGGAGCGCGCCCGCATCGGCGGAACCGCGACCCGGCCTGCCCTCGCCCGCGTCAAGGCGGCTCCCGCGGTCGACCGCGGGCGGGGACCGCTGCGGGTGGCGATCGTCGGGGCGGGCCCCGCCGCGATGTACGCGGCCGACGAGCTACTCACCCAGCCCGGGGTGCAGGTGAACGTGTTCGATCGGCTTCCCGTGCCGCACGGCCTGGTCCGCGCGGGCGTCGCCCCCGATCATCAGAAGACCAAGCAGGTCTCCCGGCTGTACGACAAGATCGCCGCCCAGCCGGGGTTCGAGTACTTCCTGAACGTGGAGATCGGCGAACACCTGACCCACGACGAGCTGCTCGCGCATCACCACGCCGTGATCTATGCGGTCGGCGCATCGACCGACCGCGGCCTCGGGATCCCCGGCGAGGATCTCCCTGGCTCGACCTCCGCGACGAACCTGGTGGCCTGGTACAACGGCCATCCCGACCACGCCGACGATCGGTTCGACCTGTCCCACCGGCGGGCCGTCATCATCGGAAACGGCAATGTCGCACTCGATGTCGCACGGATCCTGACCGCGGACCCCGACCGGCTGGCGGGCACCGATATCGCGCCCGCCGCCCTCGAGGCGCTGCGCGGCAGCCGGATCGAGGAGGTCGTCATCGTCGCGCGGCGGGGAATCGCCCAGTCCGCCTTCACGGTTCCCGAGTTCGCCGGTCTGCTCGACGCACCAGACGTCGACGTGGTGGTCCGGCCCGACGAGATGCTGCTGGACCCGACGACCGAACGCCTCGCCCGCGACGGCGAGCTCTCGCATTCCGTCGCGCAGAAGCTGGCGCTGCTCCAATCCGCCCAGCGCCTGGGCGAGCGGGGAACGGCGCGGCGTCGGATCTCGCTGCGTTACCTGCTGTCCCCCACCGCGATCGGCGGCGACGACCGGGTCACCGGCGTCGAGTTCGCCCGAAACGCGCTCGTTCTCGGGGAGGACGGCGCCGTGCGAGTCGAACCGACCGGCGAGACGGAACTGCTCGAGGCCGGGCTCGTCCTCACCTCGATCGGCTATCGCGGGGTGCCGATCGAGGGGGTGCCGTTCGACCACGCGGCGGCGGTGATCCCCAACGCGGACGGGCGAGTGCTCGACGGTCCGGGCGGTTCCGTGCTGACCGGCACGTACGCCACCGGCTGGATCAAGCGCGGACCGACCGGATTCATCGGCACGAACAAGTCATGCGCTCAGGGAACCGTGACCCGGCTCGTCGACGATTTCAACGCGGGTCGGCTGCGCGAACCCCGGTCGAGCGCGTCGGCGCTCAGTCGCCTGGTGCGGGAGCGGCAGTCGGCCGTGATCGACCGGGCGGGGTGGAAGCTGATCGACGAAGCCGAACTCCGGCGCGGCGCCGAGCGGGGTCGCATCCGCGAGAAGATCACCGACCCGGCCGAGCTCGCGTTGATCGCCGGGGCGGCGAATCGTGGGACCGCGACGTCCGTGCTCCGGCGACTCCGTAGGCACCGGTAGTTGATCCGCACCCCTGCTGGACTCGTCGCGGCCGCAATTGCGACCGCGACGCGTAGAAACAGGGTGCGGATCGCGCTACAGGCTGCGACAACTAAAGGAAATGCCCCGTCAGCCGGGTCGGCAGCACCCGCAGCGCCAGGTCGATCGGCCGCCACGGCCAGCCAGGAACCACCGCCCGCCGCGGTTCCCGTTCGATCGCCTTCACCATCGACCGCACCCCCGCGACGGTGTCCGCCATCAACGGCGTCTTGGCCACCGTCTCGTTGATCGCGGTACGGATGTAGCCGGGCAGGATGGTGGTGACGGTGATCGGGCTGCGCGAGAGTTCCGCCGACAGACCCTCCCCGATCGCGGACACCGCGGCCTTGCTCGCCGAGTAGGCGGTCTGCGCCCTCGGCAGTCCGCGCACCGCGCTCATCGAGGACACCAACACCAGGTGACCGGCGCCGCGGGCGCGGAACAGCTCCATCGCCGCCTCCACCTGGGCAAGCGCACCGACGAAGTTGGTCTGCGCGGTTTCCAGGTTCGCCTCGGGCCTACCCGTGCCGATCGCCGCACCCTTGCCGAGACCGGCATTGACGACGATCCGGTCGAGACCGCCGAGCTCGTCGTCCAGCTCACCGAACACCCGGGACACCGCGCGGTGATCGTTGACGTCGAGGGTGCGGACCGCGACCCTGATCGACGGGTGCGCGGCCAGCAGCTCCGCGCGCAGCTCCTCGAGCCGGTCGACGCGGCGGGCGCACAACGCGAGATCGCGCCCCTTGGCGGCGAACTGGCGTGCCATCTCGGCGCCCAGCCCGGAGCTCGCGCCGGTGATCAGGATCCTGGTTCGCGTCTTCGCTGCGGAGGTCACAGCAGGCGAGCCTAGTGTCACCGGCGGGTGCGGACGTGCGCGCGCTCGCCCTGCGGGCCGAACAGGCTCAGGATCTCGGCCGGCTCCGGGCCGGGGTTGCCGAACCAGTGCGGGACGTGGGTGTCGAACTCCGCCGCCTCGCCCGCCGTCAGGATCACGTCGTGCTCACCGAGCACCATCCGCAGGCGCCCGGACAGGACGTAAAGCCACTCGTAGCCCTCATGCGTCATCGGCCGTGGCTCGATCGACGGCGTTCCCGCCGGGAAGATGTGCTTGAAGGCCTGGATCCCGCCCGGCCTGCGGGTCAGCGGGAGGATCGTGACGCCGTTGCGCGTGATCGGGCGGGGGTGGATCCGCGGGTCTCCGGTCGCGGGCGCGTCGACGAGTTCGTCCAGCGGCAGCTGGTGTGCCCGGGCCAGTGGGAGGAGCAGCTCCAGGGTCGGCCTGCGCTGACCGGATTCCAGCCGCGACAGGGTGCTCACCGAGATCCCGGTGCTCTCGGCGAGCTGGGCGAGCGTCGCGCCGCGCTGCCTGCGGATCGCGCGCAGCCGTGGTCCGACGGCGTCGAGGACGTCGTCGAGTGCGTGTGGGTCGTCGGCCATCCACCCAGTTTGCCACTTCGGCAACGTAGCTTGCGGGAATCCGCTCCGGGGATGGACAGTGCAATGGCGAGTCCGACAAGCGGAGGAGAACGACGGTGGAGCAGAAGTACGACGTGGTGATCGTCGGTGGCGGTGCGGCAGGTCTCAGCGGGGCGGTGGCGCTGACGCGGGCGCGCCGCTCGGTGCTGGTGGTCGATGCGGGCGAGCCGCGCAACGCCCCGGCCGGGCACGTGCACAACTACCTGACCCGAGAGGGCACCCCGCCCGCCGAGCTGCTGGTGGCCGGCCGGGCCGAGGCACAGGCCTACGGCGGCGAGATCGTGAGCGGCACGGTGGCCTCTGCCCGCGCCACCGGCGGCGACGGCTTCCGCGTGGAACTCACCGACGGCCGATCGGTGTCTGCCCGCAGGCTGCTGGTGACCACGGGCCTGGTCGACGAGCTGCCAGACGTGCCAGGCGTCGCCGAGCGGTGGGGTCGCGAGGTGCTGCACTGCCCGTACTGCCACGGCTGGGAGGTCCGCGACCGGGCGATCGGGATCCTGGCGACCGGGCCGCTGGCCGCACACCAGGCGCTGATGTGGCGGCAGTGGAGTGCGGACGTCACCGTGTTCCTGCACACCGCGGCCGAACCCGGCGCCGACGAGCTCGAGCAGCTCGACGCCCGCGGCGTCACGGTCGTCCGCGGCGAGGTGGCAGGCCTGGAGGTGGCCGACGACCAATTCACCGGAGTCCGAATGAGTTCCGGCGAGCTCGTGCCCCGCCACGCAATGGTCGTCGCGCCGCGGTTCGAGGCCCGCGCCGGCTTCCTGCGCGAGCTCGGCCTCGAGCCAGCCGAGCAGGCGATGGCCGGGCACGTGATCGGCAGTTACATCGCCGCCGACCCGATGGGGGCCACCGCGGTCCCCGGGGTGTGGGCCGCCGGGAACGTCACCGATCTCAAGGCCCAGGTGATCGTCGCGGCCGCTGCCGGGCTGAACGCGGGCGCCGCGATCAATGCCGACCTCATCGCCGAGGACACCCGCGACGCCGTGCACGCCCGGCGCGCGACGGTGCCGGTCGGCAACTGACGCCGGGCCGGGCGATCACCCCTGCTCGGCGGCTGCTGCCATGGCGGCCACCGCGGTGGTCACCTTGGCCTCGGAGGTTTCCTTGTCGATGCCGAGATCGGTGAGCAGACCCGACCCGTCCTCGAGTTCGAGCAGCGCCAGCAGGATGTGCTCGGTGCCGATGTAGTTGTGCCCCAACCGGAGTGCCTCCCGGAAGGTCAGCTCGAGGGCCTTCTTGGCCTGCGCGTCGAACGGGATGAGTTCGGGCAGCTCCTCAGTGGCCGCGGGCAGGATGGCGGCGGCGCCTGCGCGCACCGCGTCCAGCGACACGCCCTGGGCGACGATCAACGTCGCACCGAAGCCCTCGGGGTCGGCGAGCAGGCCGAGGATCAGGTGCGCGGGACGGATCTCGTCGTTGCCGGCGGCGCGGGCCTCGTTCTGCGCCGCCATCACGACGTTCTTGGCCCGGTCGGTGAACCGGCCGAAGCCCTGACTCGGATCGAGGTCAGCGGATTCCCCCTTCGGCACGAAGCGCTTCTGCGCGGCCTGCTTGGTCACCCCCATGCTGGTGCCGATGTCCTTCCAGGACGCGCCGGACCGTCGGGCCTGGTCCACGAAGTGGCCGATCAGGTGGTCGGCCACTTCGCCGAGGTGGTCGGCCGCGATGACCGCGTCGGAGAGTTGGTCGAGCGCATCGGTGTGCGCCTTCTTGATGCCCTCGATCAGGTCGTCGAGGCGGACGGAGTTCGTCATCTGCGTCGGATTCGCCATGCGTCAACCCTAGGTTGACGATGGGCCGGCGTCAACCCCCGGTTGACGATCGGGGGGTCCTCAGCCCTTCGCCCCACGCGAGGTGGTGTCCGCGCCGTTGGCGGCGGCGATGTGCTTCGCGGTGTCGACGTAATGGCGCATCCGCGAGATCTTCCCGCTCCCGTCGAAGGACCAGACGTGCAACTCCTCGTCGCGGAAGCGGCCGCCGCCGGGGACCACGGCGTCGATGCTGATCTCCGCGACCACCTGGCTCTCCCCTGCCATGATCTCCAAGACCGCGAACTCGCCGATGTCGAAACCGCCGACGATCCCGAAGAACTCGGCCGCGCCGTCGCGACCGCCCCGCCGACGCATCCACGGCACGTCCGCACGCTGCGCAAAGTTGTCGGCCCAGTCCTCCCAGCGCACGTCCTCGGCGAGCATGTCGAGGACCGCCGGGATGTCGCCGCGGGCGAACGCGGCATAGAGCGCTCCCACAGTCGCCGCGTGGGCCGCGGTGCCGGTGCCGGATTCGGTGCTCATTTCGCCCCTCCTGCTCGAGGGTTCTTCTCGCGAATGGGAAGTCATCCCTCCTGGAGTATCGGCCGGTGCGAACGCACCACGCAAGCAGCGGCGTGCCGATACCTCGCCAGCCTCCGCCGCCCGATCTACGGTGGAACACATGGCCACAACGACGGACGACTACGACGTCATCGTGATCGGTGGTGGACCGGCCGGGGAGAACGCCGCCGCGTACGCCATCGCCGGTTCGGATCGGACCGCCGCGATCATCGAACACGAACTGCTCGGCGGCGAATGCTCGTACTGGGCCTGCATGCCGAGCAAGGCGCTACTGCGGCCTGCCGGGGTGCTGGGCGCGGCCCGCGCCATGCCTGGTGTCCGCGAGGTCGTGAACGGCGCCCCGCTCGAACTGCGCGCCGTGCTCGCCCGCCGCGATGAATTCACCAGCCACCACAACGATTCCGGCCAGCGGCGGTGGGCGGGATCGGCGGGAATCGACGTCATCCACGGGTCCGGCACGCTCACCGGCGATCGCACTGTCGAGGTCGCCACCGGCGGCCACGGCGATCCTCCGACCCGCACCCTCCGGGCGCGGCACGCGGTGGTGCTCGCCACCGGGACCCTCGCATCGATGCCGCCGGTGCCCGGTCTCCGCGAGGCGCTGCCCTGGATCTCGCGGGATGCCACCAACCTTCGGGAGGTGCCCGAACGGGTCGCGATCATCGGCGGCGGCGTGGTCGCCACCGAGTGCGCGACGTGGCTGCTCGCCCTGGGGGTGCGGGAGCTGACGCTGGTCGTGCGCGGGTCCGCGCTGCTCGCCTCCGCCGAGCCGTTCGCGGGCGAGCTCGTCGCACGGTCCCTGCGGGAATCGGGCGCGACCGTGCTCTTCGACACGAGCCCGAGCGCCGTCCGCCGAGACCAACCCCACGACACCGGCGTCGGCCGCATCCACGGCGGGCCGGTGACGATCACCCTCGACGGCCAGGGACAGGGTGAGCTCACCGTCGACGAGGTGATCGTCGCGGCCGGACGCCATCCCGCGACATCCGGCCTCGGCCTCGCCGCCGTCGGTCTTCCTGACGGGCGGGCCGCCACCGACGACCATCTCTGCGTTAAGGGTGTGCCCGGCGAATGGCTGTACGCGGTGGGCGACGTCAATGGTCGTGCGGCGCTGACCCACATGGGCAAGTACCAGGGCCGGGTGTGCGGCGACGTCATCGCCGCCCGGGCGGAGGGCCGCGCCTGCCGCGGTGCCCGGTTCACGGCCACTGCCGACCACGCCCAGGTGCCGCAGGTGGTGTTCACCTCCCCCGAGGTCGCCTCCGTCGGCCGAACCGAACGCACGGCCCGGGCAGAGGGCATCGACACCGAGACCGTCGAGATCGACATCGCGGTGGCCGGATCCGCTCTGGCGCGTGACGATTTCGCCGGTCGGGCCAAGCTGGTGATCGATCGCGGCACCGACACCGTGGTGGGCGCCACCTTCGTGGGGACGGAGGTGGCGGAGTTGGTCCACGCGGCCACCGTCGCGGTGGTCGGCGCGGTACCGATGGAGTCGCTGTGGCACGCGGTCCCGTCGTATCCGACGGTCAGCGAGGTCTGGCTGCGCCTGCTCGAGGCCCGCCGTGGCTGACCCGTTGATCGTCGCCACCGATGCGGGCCAGGTCCGCGGCCGGGAATGCGACGGCCTGTGGTCCTGGCGCGCAATCCCCTACGCCGCACCGCCGGTCGGCGAACGTCGGCTGCGCGCCCCGCAGCCGGTCGAGCCGTGGTCCGGGGTGCGCGACGCGCTGCACTTCGGACCCGCCGCACCCCAGTCCGGGCGGGGTGAGCGACGCGGGGTCAGGACCGACGAGGACTGCCTGACCCTGAACGTGCTCCGCCCCGCCACGCGGAGCACAGCCCCGCGGCCGGTGATGGTGTTCATCCACGGCGGCGCGTACAGCGGTGGATCCTCGGCCACCGCGCTCTACGGCGGGGACGCCCTGGTCCGGCGCGGAGACATCGTGTACGTGTCGCTGAACTACCGACTCGGTCCCCTCGGGTATCTCGACTTCGGCGAATACTCCACGCCGGAGCGGCCGTTCGACTCCAACCTCGGGCTGCGCGATCAGCTCGCGGCGCTGCAGTGGGTCCGTCGCAACATCGCCGCGTTCGGCGGCGACCCGGACAACGTCACCCTGTTCGGCGAGTCGTCGGGCGCCAACGCCGTCACCACCCTGATGTGTGTGCCCGCGGCCGAGGGCCTGTTCGCGCACGCGATCGCACAGAGCCCACCCGCTGCCTCCGCCTACGGGCCCGACCGGGAGAAGGCCTGGGCGGCCGAGTTCCTCGAGATCCTGGGCGCCACCGAGGATCCCGCCCTTGCACTCACCACCGCCGGTCCCGACGCCCTGGTCCGGGCGGGCGACGCCCTTTCCGCCCGCGATGCCGACGAGGCGCCGGGCACCAGGGCCTTCGCCCCGCTCGTCGACGGCGACCTCCTGCCGCGGCACCCCCTCGACGCGTTCGCGGGCGGGCACGCGCACCAGGTGCCGCTGATCATCGGCACCAATGCCCATGAGGGAACGATGTTTCCGCGATTCCTCGACATCATCCCCACCGACCCGGCGCGGATCGAGAAGATGTTCGCCGAGACCGAACCCGAGCTCACGGCGCGCATCCTGAGGGCCTACCGGGGCTACCCGGATCGCCGCGCCGCGGTTCGGATCGGCGGCGACGTCACCTTCTGGGAGCCGTCGATCCTGGTTGCGCAGGCTCATTCCGCGACGGCGCCCACCTTCAGCTACCGGTACGACTTCGCCCCGCGACTGCTGAACGTCGCCGGTTTTGGCGCGACCCACGCCTCCGAACTGCTCGCGGTGTTCGGTGTCGGCGATCGGGCCATCGGGCGTGCGGTCACCGCGCTCGGCGGCCGCCGCGGGCTGCGGGCGGCCACGGCCCTCGTGCAGTCGCACTGGCTGCATTTCGCCAGGCACGGCGCGCCCAGGTCGACCTGGCCGCAGTACACGGTGCCGGAGCGTCGGACCCTGATCGTCGACACGACGGCGCGGATCGAGAACGACCCGCACGGCGACCTGCGCCGGGCGTGGATCGGGTACCGGCACCGGCGCTGAGCCCGGGCGCCGGACTCTTCTCACACTCTGTTGCCCGAATGCGCGAAACCCGTCAGTTCGCCGTCACAGTGTGAGACCACTGCGCCGGAACTACTTCAGCAACCGCGACAGCCTGCGGTCGGCGAGGATCTTGCCGCCGGTCTGGCATGTCGCACAGTACTGAAAGGACCGCTCCGCGAAGGACACCTCTCGGACCGTGTCCCCGCACACCGGGCAGGGCATGCCGGTCCGGGCGTGCACCCGCATCCCGGAACGCTTCTCGCCCTTGAGCCGCGCGGCGTCCTGGCCCACCGAGCGCTCCACGGCGTCGGTCAGCTCGGCCCGCATCGCGGCGTGCAGCGTGGCCACCTCGTCCGCGGTCAGCTTGTTCGCGGTGGCGAAGGGCGACAGCTTTGCCAGGTGCAGGATCTCGTCGGAGTACGCGTTGCCGATCCCGGCGAGCACGGACTGGTCGGTGAGCGCGGTCTTGATCCGCTGCGAGGTCTTGCCGAGCAACGCGGCGAAGGCCGGCTCGGTGATGTCGAGCGCGTCGGGTCCGAGCTTCGCGATCCCCGGCACCTCACCGGGGGTGCGCACCACCCAGACCGCGAGCCGTTTCTTGGTTCCCGCCTCGGTGAGGTCGAAGGCCGGGGTCCCGCCGTCGGGGGTGAACAGGTGCACCCGCAACGCCAGCGGACTCTTGCCGCCTGGCTTCGGCGGCGTCGCGCTCGGGTTCTCGGCCCAACGCAGCCAGCCGGCGCGCGAGAGGTGCGTGATCAGCCACAGCCCATCCTCGTCGCCGCACCGGATCCCCAGGTGCTTGCCGAACCGGGCGGCCCCGACGACGTCCTTGCCCTGCAGGTCGGTGATCGGCGGGTCGAACGTCTTGAGCACGCTCAGCGCCGCGATGTCGATTCGTCCCACCACCGAGCCGACGGCATGCGTGCGCAGGAACTGTGCCAGGGCCTCTACCTCGGGCAGTTCGGGCATGAAAACAGAGTAGAGCGGCTTCGCCGCCCGTGCGCGATTCTTACCCCGGTCGGGGTACAAATCGCGCACAGTCCGGGTCAGCGCCGAATCAGGTCAGCGCCGAATCAGGTACGTGTCCATGATCCAGCCCTTGCGCTCCCGCAGCTCGGCCCGCACCCGGACGATCTCGGCCTCGACCTCGCGCAGGTTCCCGGAGATCAGCACCTCGTCCGCGGTGCCGAGGTACGCGCCCCACCAGATCTCGACGCCATCGCCCTGCACCTCGGTGAAGCTGCAATCCGCGTCGAGCATCACCACCGCGTCGCGCACCCCGTCGGGCAGGCCGTCGCGAAGCCGCCTGCCGGTGGTGATGTGCACGGGCTCGCCGATCCGGTTGAGCACGATGCGGTGCTGCGCGGCCAGTGACTGCACGCTGGTGACCCCGGGGATCACCGAGTAGTCGAACGTCAGGGCGCCGCGGGCGAGCACCCGCTCGACGATCCGCAGGGTGCTGTCGTACAGCGACGGATCGCCCCACACCAGGATCGCGCCGACGCCCTCGACCTCCGCGAACCGCTCCTCGAAGATCGCGGCCCGCCGGTCGTGCCAGTCGTCGACGACGCCTTCGTAATCGGACGGCGTCCGCTCACGCGGCGGATCGACGATGTCGACGATCCGGTACGGCCCGCGCATGTGCTCGTCGAGGACGCCGGTGCGCAGGTCGACGAGGTCCTGCTTCTCGGCGCCCTTGCCGATCACGAAGAACACCTCGGCGCGGTTCATGGCCTTGATCGCCTGCACGGTCACCTGGTCGGGGTCGCCGGCGCCGATGCCGATCACGAGGAGTTCACGCATGCCGCGAGGCTATCGCCCGTGAGTCCTTCTGGTCCGCCACGGGGCCGAAAGGACTCACCGGCGGCGGAGCCGCCTAAACTGGCGGCCGTGCACACGCCCTACGAAGACCTCCTGCGACTCGTCATGGAGACCGGCACCCCGAAGGCGGACCGCACCGGCACCGGCACCCGCAGCGTGTTCGGCCACCAGATGCGCTTCGACCTGTCCGAGGGCTTCCCGCTGATCACCACCAAGAAGGTGCACCTCAAGTCCATCGTCTACGAGCTGCTGTGGTTCCTGCGCGGCGAGTCGAACGTCAAGTGGCTGCAGGATCGCGGCGTCACCATCTGGGACGAGTGGGCCTCGCCCGACGGTGAACTCGGCCCGGTCTACGGCGTGCAGTGGCGAAACTGGCCCACCCCGAGCGGCGAGCACATCGACCAGATCGCCCAGGTCGTCGAGACCCTCAAGACCAACCCCGATTCGCGCAGGATGATCGTCTCGGCGTGGAACGTCGGCGAGATCCCGCAGATGGCGCTCGCGCCGTGCCACGCCTTCTTCCAGTTCTACGTGGCCGACGGCAAGCTCAGCTGCCAGCTCTACCAGCGCAGCGCCGACCTGTTCCTCGGTGTGCCGTTCAACATCGCCAGCTACGCGCTGCTCACCCACATGGTCGCGGCGCAGACGGGCCTCGAGGTCGGCGATTTCATCTGGACCGGCGGCGACTGCCACATCTACGACAACCACGTGGATCAGGTCACCGAGCAGCTCGGCCGTCAACCCTACGAGTACCCGAAGCTGGTACTGGCGCCCCGCGACTCCATCTTCGACTACGAGTTCGAGGACATCGAGATCGTCGACTACCGCCACCACCCCGCCATCAAGGCGCCGGTGGCGATCTGATGATCGGACTCATCTGGGCGCAGAGCAGGACCGGAGTCATCGGGAAGGACGGGACGATCCCGTGGCGGATCCCCGAAGACATGGCCTACTTCAAGGACGCGACTACGGGCCATCCGGTGGTGATGGGCCGCAAGACCTGGGATTCGCTGCCGCCGCGGTTCCGGCCGCTGACGGACCGGCGGAATATCGTGGTGACCCGCGACGCGAACTGGCGGGCAGCGGGCGCCGAGACCGCGAACTCGGTCGAGGCCGCACTTGCCATGACGGGCCCGGCCGAGACCTGGGTGATCGGCGGCGGCCAAATCTATGCCGTCGCAATGCCGCTCGCCGACCGGCTGCTGGTGACCGAGGTGGATGTGGACGTCGAGGGCGACGCCTACGCGCCGACGATCAGCACCGAGTGGACGCCTGCGACCACCGGGGACTGGCAGGCCTCCGAGCGGGACGGACTGCGGTTCCGGTTCCGCACCTACATCCGCGACTGATCGGTTCGGCCAGTAACGCCCCACCGGTGTGGCGGTGCGTCATACTCCAAGGGCAGGTCTTTCCCCCAGCCCAAGGAGAGGCGCTTCATGGACAAGAAGTCATTGACAGCAGTCGCACGGCAGCAGCTCAAGCTGGCGGCCGCGGCCACCAGCGGCCGCAGCTCGCAGACCATCTACGGGGGCCATCAGCGCAGCCTCCGTCAGACGGTCGTCGGACTGAGCGCGGGCGAGGTGATGGCCGAACACGACAGTCCGGGCGAGGCCACCCTGCTGGTGCTCAGCGGCAAGCTGGCGCTGATCAGCGGCGAGGACTCCTGGAAGGGCTCGACCGGCGACATGCTGGTCATCCCGGCGGCCAGACACAGCGTCGAGGCACTCGAGGACGTGGCCTTCCTGCTCACCGTGGCCGTATCCAAGTAGCGGTCCCGACGAGCAGGAATCACCGAGCCCCTCGCACCAGCTCCGGGTCCGGCGCGGGTATGAACGCGATGGACAGCAGTGAGCTGACGAACTCGCGCAGCGACTTCTCCTGCGTGGTGTCCACGATCCCCTCGGTGACGATGAGTGACCCGATGATCCGAAAGGCCCACTCGGAGATGGCATTCGGACTGACCTCTGCGAGCTGCTCGGGCGAGAACAGTCGCTGAAAATGCGGGGTGAGCAGGTTCGCGCCGAGTTCGACGAAGGGCTTGGCCCGCACCGTGAACCACGGCAGGACCACGTCCGGGTCGTCGCGCAGCCCCTTCTGCAGCAACGGGTGCGCGCGGGCGTACTGCACGGCGAACACGATGGCGTCGACGAACCCGACCCGCAGATCCCGCTCTTGCCCCCGCAGCACCGGATCGAGCACCACGAAGAACTGCGTGATCTCCCGCTGGAACAGTGCCCCGAAGATCGCGTTCTGATCCCCGACGTACTTGTACACGGTCGGCCGGGACAGACCCGCGCGTTGCGCGATCGCCGCGTGCAGCCTGCTGGTGTACCCCAACTCGATCACGCACTCCTTCGCCGCATCCAGGATCTGCTCCCGAATTGCGTCCGGATCCGCTGGTCTCGCTGAAGGCCTCACCGGCCCGAGTCTATGGCGACACCTCCACGCCGCGGCGCCGACTGCACTGGAGCGAGCTCCAGTGTGAATTCAGTTCACAGGTATCTATTGACCCCACCCTCCGAGCGGTTTACGTTTTTAGTGAGAACGAAAACATGCACGTGAAATGCCCGGCACCGCAACCGGGATCGGCCGTGGCGGGCTCGAGCTCGATCAAGGAGATGCGATGTCGCATGCCACCACCCCGACGGGCCGGGAAACCGTCGCCGGCCGCCTACTGGCCGGATCGGTCAAGCGCTCCTATGCCCCCATCGTGGACATCGACTGGGACGCGCCACTGGCGAAGGACAAGTACTTCCTGCCCCCGCAGGTGCTCTCCCTGTACCGCACGCCGATGTGGGAGTCGATGAGCGAGGCGCAGCGGATCGAACTCTCCCGACAGGAGTCCGCGAACATCCTCAGCGTCGGGATCTGGTTCGAGAACATCCTCAACCAGGCCCTCCTGCGCGCCCTGCTGCACAACGACCCGAGCTCGCTGCACTCGCGCTACATGCTCACCGAGATGGGCGACGAGTGCAGACACATGACCATGTTCGGCCGCGCGATCGAGAAGATGGGCGCCAAGCCGTTCCAGCTGCGCCGACACCAGGCCGTCGTGGTCAACCTGCTGCCCAAGACCTTCCGCGGCACCATGCTCTGGGTGGCCGCCCTGATCGGCGAGGAGATCTTCGACGCCACCCAGCGCCGCGTACTCGACGATCCGCAGCTGCAGCCGATGATCTCGCGCCTGATGCAGATCCACGTCACCGAGGAGTCGCGACACATCCGCTTCGCCCGCGAGGGGGTGCGTCGCCGCGTCGCGGAGAGCCATCGGATCGACAAACTGTGGGTCGGATCGGTGCAGGGCATCGGCGGGCCGCTGTTCCAGCGACTGTTCACCAACCCGGCGATGTACGCGCGGGTCGGGCTCGATCCGAAGGAGGCGGTCAGGCAGGCGCGGACGAACCCGCACTTCAGGGAGACCCAACGCCGGGGGTTCGAGTCGTTGGCCGCGTTCCTCGACGAGAACGGGTTGATGCGGTCGAGTTCCCGCGCGATGTGGCGGCGCGGCGGGTTCCTGTGATGCCCGGGACCGAGGTGCTCATCGTCGGCGCCGGATCGACCGGACCGCGCATCGCGCGCCTGCTCGAGCACTCCGGACGGCACGGCGTCGTCGTCGTGGTCGACGAGTCGGACCGGGCTGCGGTCACCTCCTGCGAGTTCGACGAGGCGGCCGACCGATGGCGGGTGCGGACCGCATCGGGCGACGTCCACCGCCCGCGCATCGTGGCGGCGGGACTCGCCGTCCCGGCGCTGGGCCGAGGCGGGGTGAGCCTCGAGGAGTCCATGCGGGACGCGGTCGCGTACCTCGGGGTCTCGCTGGCCGGGTTCCCCAACTTCTTCCTCATCACCGACCGGAACGCCGGCCAGGCGGCGCACCACATCCTCGCCTGCCTGAAAATGATGGACTCCGAGGCGGCGACCCGGATCGAGGTGCGGGCGGGCGCGCAGCGGGACTTCAACAGGATCATCAATCGCACACCCGTTGGCTCGCTGTGGAGGTCGAGACGCCGCGCCGTCCACGGCCCCCGGCGGAACGCCTTCGAACTCAGCAATCTCGAGGAGCGCGAGGATGACGCCGCCTACGCGGGCGCCGCGAGGCTGTCGACGACTGAGCTGGCCCTGGCGGTGGAGGTCCATCTGAGCGGGCACTTCGAGCCGCTCGACGGGAACTACCACTGGTACGGCCGGGTCGCGGGCGACGGCCTGACCGAGCTGAAGCGGCGCGGCCGCTCCGCGCTCCACCTCACCATCCCTGGTGGACCCGAGACGGCCGCGACCCTGGGCGAGCAGGATCCCTGGGGCAACTACCGGATCACCGGGGTTGGCGCGCCCCCGTTCCCGCTCGAGCGGGTGGAGGTCGTGGCCCGGTCGACCTCGGGTACTCGGGCGAATTGACACAGCGTTAGGTTCAGGGTCATGACTGAGCTGTTCGAACGCGAGGGCGTGAGCGGCGTACTGCATCGGCCGGCCGGGGGTCCTGCGGGCGCCCTGCTTCTCGCGCACGGCGCGGGCGGCAACCGCGACGCCAAGATGTTGCAGCGGGCGGCAACGGAATTCGCGGAGCGCGGGCTGCTCGTCCTCCGCTACGACCTGCCGTTCCGCCAGCGTCGACCGAAGGGTCCCCCGAGCCCGTCCACCGCGGATCAGGATCGCCGGGGCATCGCAGCCGCGGCGGAGGCGATGCGCGAACTCGCCTCGGGCCCAGTGATTCTCGGCGGACACTCGTACGGAGGACGCCAGTCCAGCATGCTCGCCGCCGAGCAGCCCCTGGTCTGCGACGGGCTGGTGCTGTTCTCGTATCCGCTGCACCCGCCGGGCAAGCCGGAGAAGGCCAGGACCGCGCACCTGCCGGATCTGCGCGTGCCCTGCGTGTTCGTGCACGGCACCCGGGATCCGTTCGGCACCCCGGACGAGATGCGGGCCGCCCTCGCACTCGTCACCGCGCCGAGCCGGCTGGTCCTGGTCGAAGGCACCGGGCACGACCTCGCACCGGACAAGAGCGAAGCCGCGACGCTGGCGGCGCTGGCTGCCGTCGAGTTGTTCGACCTCTGACACGCCAGCTGCGGGATCACGCGGACCGTTTGCGAGGATGGCACCCATGTGCGCCAATATCCTGATAGTCGAGGATGACGACCGCGTTCGCGCTTCGCTACGGCTCGCGCTCGAGGACGAGGGCTACGAGGTGGACGAGGCGGCGGACGCGGAATCCGCACTGACCAAACTCGGACGCTCCGGCGCGCCGGACGTGATGCTCGTCGACCTGATGCTCGGCGACATGGACGGTTTCACCTGCATCCGGCAGGTCCGGCACGAGCACGACGTGCCGATCATCGTGGTCAGCGCCCGCGACGATACGCACGACGTGGTTGCCGCGCTGGAGGCCGGCGCCGACGACTACGTCACCAAGCCGTTCGAGATCAAGGAGATCACCGCCCGGATCCGCGCCCTGCGCCGCCGGGCCGGTGCCACCGCGGAGCGCTCGGCCCCGACGGAGGTTCACCTGGACACCGATCCGGCCGCGCCACTCGTCCTGTCGCCAGGAGGCGGCACGATCCGCCGCGGCGAGGAGGAGCTTCACCTGACCCTGACCGAGTTCCGGCTGCTGTGCGAGCTGGCAGAGGCGCCGGGGCGGGTGCTCAGCCGAAGCATCCTGCTCGACCGGGTGTGGGATCGCGGCTTCTTCGGCGACGAGCGGATCGTCGACGTGCATGTGCGCCGGCTCCGGACGAAGATCGAGAGGGATCCATCCGATCCCCGGATCGTGGTGACCGTCCGTGGGCTCGGCTACCGGCTCGATGCGCCCCGCTAGGCGCGGGCCAGGCGGCCTCGGCCTGCGCGGCCGCGTCATCCTGTCGTTCGCCGTCGGCGCGGGACTGGTGTCACTGATGCTCTCGCTGTCCGTCTTCACCATCAGCCGCGGCTACATGGAGGGGCAACGGGAGCGATCGGCCGAACGGCAGGCCACCACCCACGCCGACTTCGTCCGGAACCTGCTCGACAACCCGAATGCGTCCGCCGCGGCCGTCCTGGGCGCGCTGGACCTGCCGGTCGATGCAATGGTGTTGCTGCACTCCGACTCTCAGTGGTTCAGCTCCGACCCCAAAGCCGGGCCGGAGATCCTGCCGGAGGCCGCGCTCGAGGCAGGCGCCGTAGCGCACACGACCGTTCACGGACAGCCGTACCTCGCGGTCGCCGTTCCCCTCGACTCGCGCGGCGACATCCTCTACGAACTCGCCCCGACGATCGAACTGCATTCCACCCTGCGCGTGCTGCGGGTGGTGTTGATCCTGTGCGCCCTGGCCGCCACGGCCTGCGGGGCCGCGTTCGGATTCTGGGCCAGCCGACGGGTGCTGGCACCGCTGCACCAGCTCGCGGGTACCGCCGCCCGGATCGCGGGCGGTGAACTGGACACCCGGCTGCCCGACACGCGGGACCGCGACCTGGCCACCATCATCGACTCGTTCAACGCCATGATCGACTCTCTCCAGCAACGCATCGAACGCGAGCGCCGGTTCTTCGGCGACGTCAGCCACGAGCTGCGTACCCCGCTGACCACCCTCGTCACCAGCGTGGGTGTGCTCGGCAGGAACCAGGACGACCTGCCCGACCGGTCCCGTCGCGCCCTGCACCTGATCACCGCGGAACTCGACCACCTGCGCCGTCTGCTCGACGACCTGCTCGCGCTGGCCCGGTCCGAGGCCGGCCTGCACCAGGACGATTTCGAGCCGATGGCGGCGGGCGATCTGCTCAAGTACACCCTCGCCGATTCCCGCCGCCCGGCACACCTGCTCCGTGCCGAGTCCGACGTCCGGATCAGTGGCCGCAAGCTCGCCCTCGAACGCGCCTTCCTCAACCTGATGGACAACGCCGACCGGCACGGCCGCGGACTGATCGGGGTCACCGTGCGGCGGGTCGGCACGGACGCGGTTGTCCTGGTCGACGACGCAGGTCCGGGCGTGGCCGAATCGGAACGGACCCGAATCTTCGAGCGCTTCGCGACCGCGCATCCCGGCCGTCGTTCCACCACCGGCAGTGGCACCGGCCTGGGGCTGGCCCTGGTCGCCGAGACCGTGGCCGCGCACGGAGGCCGGGTGGAGTGCGTGGCGCGGCCGGGCGGCGGTGCGCGGTTCGTCGTCACCCTGCCGGGCATCCCGACGGACCCGACAGGCATCGATTCGTAACACGACTGCAAAGTGGTCGCCCGTCCAGCTCAATATGGGTCGTCCAGCCTGGTTTGAGAACAGCTCATCCCCGGCAGACGGAGCCCCATGCAGATCCCGCCATCGACCGACCAACCTTTCGTCAAGCGTGCGCGCATGCGGTCCGAGGTGGTGCTGCGGCGGCCTCGACTCGACGACGGCATCCGGATCTGGCAGATCGCACGGGACTCGGCGGTGCTCGACCTCAATTCGAGCTACGCCTACCTGCTGTGGTGTCGGGATTTCGGCGACACCTCCGTGGTCGCCGAGATCGACGGTGTGGTCGTCGGTTTCGTCACCGGCTATCTCCGTCCCAGCGCTCCGGCCACGCTGTTCGTCTGGCAGGTTGCCGTCGATGTCGCCCACCGCGGTCGCGGCATCGGTGTCGCGATGCTCGACTGGTTGCTCGACGGGCTCGCGTCGCGGTCGGTCCTGCTCCTGGAAACCACCATCACCCGCAACAACACCGGCTCCGTCGCGATGTTCAGTGCGCTCGCCCGCCTCCGCGGCACCGCGATCTCGAGCCGGCCGCTGTTCGACGCCATGCACTTTCCCGACCACCACCTCGCCGAGGCGCTCTACACGGTAGGACCGACCACCGATCCGGACAGGACCAATCAGTGACCACCACCGAGACCACGATCTTCGAATCGCTCGAATCGGAAGTCCGTAGCTACAGCAGGAATTGGCCGACCGTGTTCGACACGGCCAAGGGCACCTGGATTCGCGACGAGACGGGCCGCGACTACCTCGACTTCTTCTCGGGCGCGGGGGCGCTGAACTACGGCCACAACAACCCCGTCCTCAAGCAGGCCCTGCTCGACTACATCGCCGGCGACGGCATCACCCATGGCCTCGACATGTCGACGGTGGCCAAACGCCGCCTCCTCGAGACCTTCGAGCAGAGAATTCTGCTCCCACGAGGTCTCGACTACAAGGTGCAGTTCCCCGGACCGACAGGGACGAACGCGGTCGAGGCGGCACTCAAGCTCGCCAGGAAGGTGACCGGTCGTACGTCAATCGTCAGTTTTACCAATGCTTTTCATGGGATGACCCTCGGATCCCTCTCCGTGACGGGCAACGCGATGAAGCGCGCGGGTGCGGGTGTTCCGCTGGTACATGCCACTCCGATGCCGTTCGACAGGTACTTGGGCGGTGTCGCCGACGACTTCGACTGGTTCGCACGGACTCTCGACGATTCTGGATCCGGGCTGAACCGGCCCGCCGCGGTCATCGTGGAGACGGTGCAGGGCGAGGGCGGGGTCAACGTCGCGCGTCCCGAATGGCTGCGGGCCCTGGCGGACCTCTGCGCGCAGCGCGGGATCCTGCTGATCGTCGACGACGTGCAGATGGGGTGTGGCCGCACGGGACCGTTCTTCTCGTTCGAGGTCGCGGGTATCACGCCCGATATCGTCACGCTGTCCAAGTCGATCGGCGGCTACGGAATGCCACTGGCGCTCACGCTGTTCAAGCCGGAACTCGACGTGTGGGCCCCCGGCGAACACAACGGCACCTTCCGCGGCAACAACCCGGCATTCGTCACCGCGCAGGCGGCCCTCGAGCAGTACTGGTCCGACGACTGGCTCGAACAGTCGGTTCGCGCCAAGGGCGAACGCGTCCAGCGGGCGCTGACCGCCCTGTCCGAGACGTACCGCGGAGTCTCGACACGTGGACGCGGCCTCGTGCAGGGGTTGGTCTTCGAGGACGCCTCGCAGGCGGGAAAGGTGTGTCAGCTGGCCTTCGACAACGGGTTGCTCGCCGAGACATCGGGGCCATGCGACGAGGTGGTCAAGCTCCTGCCGCCGCTGACCGTCACCGACGAAGAACTCGACCTGGGCATGGGCATCCTCACCGATTCCGTCGACCTCATCTGCACCGAACGGGAGTACCGAGCATGATCGTCAGGTCCACCGCCGACATCACCGACACCGTCCGCGACGTCACCAGCTCCGACGGCAACTGGCGCAGCAAGCGCATCGTGCTCGGCGACGACCGGGTGGGTTTCTCGTTCCACGAGACCACGATTCGCGCGGGCAGCGTCAACGAGTTCCACTACGCGCACCACGTCGAGGCGGTCTGGCTCCTCGAGGGCGAGGGCACACTGACCGACCTGGAGACCGGCGTCCGCTACGAACTCGGTCCCGGTTCGATGTACCTACTGGACGGACACGAACGGCACCGGGTCGAACCCAGGACACCGATGCGGATGATGTGCGTGTTCAACCCGCCCGTCACCGGGCGCGAGGTGCACGACGAGAACGGCGTCTACCCACTCATTCTGGTCGAGTAGCCCCGAATTCGACTCCACGAACCGACATTACGAACCACGACTATCTGATGGGTGATCATGGCGGTAACGGCCCAGCCGGCTGACACGACCGACTACTACCAAACCCGGGTCAACGCACGACCCGAGACGACCGAGCGGCTGCACCCCGTCCTGTGGGGCGGCACCGCGCGCACCCCCGAGTTCGACGCGTTCGCCCGCCGCGGCTACCTGCAGCGCGATCGGGTGGTCTCCCCGAACACGGTGGAGGCGTGCCTGTCGGAGATCGGCCGGATCGCCCGCGACCCGGCCCTGCGCGGGGACCAGCGGATCGTCCGGGAGGAGGGCGGCGACGCGGTCAGGTCCATCTTCGACATCGCCGAGATCAGCGAGGTCATCCGCGACGCGATCGACGAGTCCGGCGCGGCCGAGTTCGCCCGCGAGATCCTCGCCTCGGACGTCTACGTGTATCAAAGCCGGTTGAACTACAAGCCCGGGTTCGCGGGCGGCGCTTTCTACTGGCATTCGGACTTCGAGACCTGGCACGCCGAGGACGGGATGCCCGCGCCGCGGGCCGTGAGCGCCTCGATCGCGTTGACCCGCAACGAGACCTTCAACGGTCCGTTGATGATCATGCCGGGCACACAGCACCAGTTCGTGCAGTGCGCAGGCGAGACCCCAGCGGACTTCTACCAGGAATCCCTGGTGACGACGACGCCGCGGATCGGGGTGCCAAGCGAGGCGGAGATCACCGGGATGTACTCGACGCACGGCATCGACGTGCTGACCGGTCCCGCGGGTTCGATGACGGTATTCGACTGCAACGTCCTGCATGCCTCGGGAGGGAACATCACCCCGGTACCTCGGGCGAACGTATTCGTGGTGTTCAACAGCGTCGAGAACCGACTGGGCCCGCCGTTCTCCGGTTCCGCGCCCCGGCCGTCCTTCCTCGCCAGATAGGGGCGAGGGCGTGCCATTCGCAGCGTGATGCAGCAGGATTGGGCTGGTGACCGGACCCGAGATCGTCATCGAGACCACCATCGCGGCCGAACCGCAGCGCGTGTGGCGGGCGCTGCGCGATCCCGCGCTCATCCGCCGCTGGCACGGCTGGGAGTACGACGGTCCCGGCGGCCTCGACGACGAGATCCGCGAGATCTTCCTCGAGGGCGCCGTGGAGGACGCCCGCGCCCTGGCGCTGACGGCCTCGGGCGGCGATCGGTTCACCCTGACGCCAGGCGAAGGCGGAACCGTCGTACGGATCACCCGGTCCGCCAAGGGATTCCACCCGGAATGGGACGACTGGTACGAGGACATCACCGAGGGCTGGACGACGTTCCTGCAGCAGCTGAAGTTCGGCCTGGAGCGGCACGACCTCGCCGAGCGTCGCACCCTCTATCTCGACGGACCGACCCACGGTGCCACCGCGATGGAGATGCTCGGCGTGGCCGGGATAACCACGCCGCCCGGGTCCGCGTACACCGCGCTCGTCGCGACCGGCGACGCCCTCAGCGGCACGGTCTGGTTCCGCTCCCCCAAGCAACTGGGACTGACGGTCGACGCCCTCGGCCCTGGCCTGCTGATCCTCGCGATCCAGCCCGAGAACGAGCAGCGCCCCGGCGGCGGCGCCCAGATGATTCTGAGCACCTACGGCCGGGGCGCCGAGGAGTTCGCGGCCCTCACGGACCGGTGGACCCACTGGTGGGACACCCGCGAGAGCCCCGGGACCTGCTGTTAGCCCATCACCATGCCCATGCTCGGCATCCAGATGGTGCTCTTGACGACGTCCTCTGCCTTCGGGCCGACCTTGTGCCAGAGCGAGCCGTAGACGGCGCCGACGACCATGCCCTTGCCGACGCCAAGAGGCGCGGTGGAGATGACGGTGGGGACGACCTTGTTGTTCTGGTCGAGCCGGGTGATGCCGCTGGTCCCGTTGGCCAGGCTGTACCAGACCACGTTCAGCTCGGCACCCGCCTGATTGTCGGCGATGGTGCCGGGTCCGCCGAAGAAGCCGAACCGGAACTCGTTGTTCATGTTGGTGGCCACGCCTGCGCCGTAGAGCTGGCCGAGGACGTCGCCGCCCTGCCCGGTGTCGGAGTAGGCGGGGATCGGGAAGATCTGCCCTGGCAGCGACAGCACCGGCTTCCCGACGCCCTTCGACACGTCCTGCGGCGAGCTGATCAGCCGCTCGATCGCCGCCTCGGCCTCGGGATTGCCTGCTGCCGCGGCACGCAGCCCGGTCGTGGCGGCGCCGAGGTCGGCGGCGGGTGCGGTCACGGGTGCGGCGGCGGCCGTCCCGGTGAAGATCGCGATGGCGGCTGCTGCGGACGTGAGGGCCGCGGCGAGTCGGCGGCCGACGGTGAATCGCTGCTTCATTTGGGCTCCATTCCGAAGAGTTAGCTACCAAAAGCATCGGAGCCGGTCGGTTTGCGTTACAGACGACCGTGCGCGTGTTGTACCCCAATCGGGGTGCAACACGCGCACGTGCGGCGCAGCCGCTAATGCTTTTTCGGCGCGCGCACGATGAGCACCGGGCAGTCCGCGGTGCGCATCAGCGCGTTGCTGGTCGAGCCGAGGAGCATGCCCCTGAACCCGCCGCGGCCATGGCTGCCGACCACCAGTACCTGCGCCCGCTCGGCGTATTCGCTGAGGACGCGGACCGGGCGATCCCTGGCCACCACCCGCTGGACATCGACGTCGGGATACCGCTCGGACCAGCCGGCGAGCCGCTCGGACAGCACTTCCTCCTCAAACGACTGGATCCCGCTCCAGTGCGGGTCGTCGGAGGTGGCGCCAAGCGAGGGCTGCACCGACACGTCGCTCCACACGTGGACCGCGATCAGCGACGCGTGCCGGACTGAGGCCTCCTCGAACGCGACCGCGACCGCGGCCTCGCTGATCTCCGAGCCGTCGACGCCGACGACGACGGGTCCCTCCGTCGGCGGCCTGCCGTCGAGCGTGCGGCCGCGGACCACCGCGACGGGGGCCGTCGAATGCGACGACACCGCGACGGTGACCGAGCCCATCAGCGCCCCGGTGAACTCCCCGAGCCCACGCGACCCGAGCACGATCATCGCCGCGCTGTCGGAGTACTGCAGCAGCGTCTCGGCGATCTGCCCGTCGTGCAGCTTGGTGCTGACGTCGAGCGTGCCCAGTCCGTCCACGGCCTGCGCGGCGAGCACCGCCGCACCGTCGAGGTGGGCTCGGCCTGCGTCCTTGAGGTCATCGCCGTAGCCCCGGGCCAGATAGGGCTCGGTGTAGTAGTACGCAGGAACGTGCACCACCGACACGAGGACCAACGGCGCACCCCTCATCGCCGCGGTGCGGGCCGCCCACGCCACCGCCGCCGACGAGGATTCGGATCCGTCCACACCCACCACGATGGGCTTTCCTGCGCTCATGGTTCTCCCTTCACGATCACGATTGATCTGCCTCGGACCATTGTCCTGAATTTCCTCGCGCCCCGTCAGAGTCAAAGGTCACTGTTACGGACCGATCGCTGTTGCGAGCACCCCGCGCGGATTTCGCCGAGAGTGCACATCCGGTCGCCGGCTCTCGCCCGATGCACCCGCAACTGCACGCTCGGCCGCGAAAGCCCGGCGTCGAGCCCGGGTCAGCCCCGCTCGGCGTCGCCGAGATAGTCGGTCAGCGACCCCGCGCGGCGCCCCGCCACGATCGCCGCGCCGCGGATGGCCGCGAACCAGACCAGCACCGACAACACGCTCGCCGACAGCACGAAGCCGACCCGTCCGTCCGCGCTGAGCACCGCCCCGACGTCGAACGGCGGCAGCAGGTGGAACATCAGCAGGGGCACTGCGAGGACCACGAGAATCCCGGCCGGGAACACCCCGTATGGCAGCACCACCAGCACCAGCCAGCGCGCCACGACCGACCAGAACCGGCGCCGGTTCGCCCACCGCCAACGCAGCGATCGCTGGTGATAGGGGAAGACGACGCCCACCCAACCCGACAATGCCAGCGGGCCGAGCGGGATCACCCACAATCCGGCCGCCATCAGCGCGGCCAGGGTCAGATCGTGTTCGACGATCCCCACCGCGAGCGCGACCGTTGCGCAGACCGGGGCCACCATCAGCCACAGCACGACCGTCTTGGCCCGCAGCAGCCGTTCGAGCGCGGCGCCGTCGGTCAGCACGGCGAGCGCATCGCCCGGATCCTGGCCGAGCACATTGGTCGCCGACACGTCCGCGTACATCCAGCCGGCCAGCGCGATCGGGAAACCCCACGTACCGGTGAAGTCGAACAGCCAGCTGCGCGGGATCAAGAACCATGCGACCGAGACGAGCGCGGCGTTCCCCAGAACCGTCAGCGGGACCTGCGCGGGCCACCGCCACGCCCGCACCCACTCCGAGCGAACGGTGGCGGCCAGGGTTCCGCGCATCCCTCGACCCTAGATACCCGCGCGGTTCTGTGATCCTCGTTGCGCCGAAAGTGCACCTCCCGTCGCCCCTGCTCGGGCGATGCACCGGTAGGTGCACTCTCGGCGCCCGAACTCAGTCGATCAGGTTGCGGAAGTCCTCGATCAGCTTGACCCGACCGGCCGAGTCGCCTGCCAGCGGGGAGACGGTCAGCGTGGTCACGCCCGCCTCGGCGAACGCCGCGACCCTCTCCTTGACGTACCCGGCGGGACCGATCAGGGAGATCGCGCGGACCAGCTCGTCGGGCACCGCGGCCGCGGCCTCCTGCTTCTTGCCGGACAGGTACAGCTCCTGGATGGTCGCGGCTTCCTTCTCGTAGCCGTACCGGCAGGCGAGGTCGTTGTAGAAGTTCTTGCCCTTGGCGCCCATGCCACCGATGTACAGCGCCAGGCTCGGCTTGATCCACTCGAGCAGGTGGTCGACGTCCTCGCCGATCGCCAGCGCGGGGCCTGCATAGATCTGCAGCTCGCCCAGGCCCGGGTCACGCTTGGCCTTGCCTGCCGCGAGGGACTCGCCCCACACGCTCTCGGCGCGCTCGGGATCGAAGAAGATCGGCTGCCAGCCCTCGGCGATCTCGGCGGTCAGCGCGACGTTCTTCGGGCCGAGCGCGGCGATGACGATCGGGATGCGCTCGCGCACGGGGTGGTTGATCAGCTTGAGCGGCTTGCCGAGTCCGGTGCCCTTCTCGGCGGGCAGCGGCACCTGGTAATACTTGCCGTCGTACTGGACCTTCTCGCGCCGCCACACCTGTCGGCAGATGTCGACGATCTCCCGGGTCCGGCCGAGCGGTGCGGTGTAGGGCACGCCGTGGAAGCCCTCGATCACCTGCGGTCCGGACGCGCCGAGGCCGAGCACGAACCGGCCGTCCGAGACGAAGTCGAGGCCTGCCGCGGTCATCGCCATCAGCGACGGGGTGCGGGTGTAGATCTGGAAGATGCCCGACGCCAACTCGATCGTCGAGGTCTTCGCCGCGAGGAAACCGAGCTGACTGACCGCGTCGAAGGAGTAGGCCTCCGCGATGAAGGCGATGTCGAGGCCGGCCCGCTCGAGGTCCGCGACCTCCGCGACGGTCTCGGCGAACCCGCCGCTGTAGGTGATCTGCATTCCGACTCGCACCCGGACACCTCTAATCGACTCGATGTGAATTTCTCCTCGCACCCTACGCAGTGGCGCGCCGAAACCGAATGACAGAACCGTCCACAATTTGTGACCGGCGCCTACGATCGCGCGGTGACGAAGAGACCTCCGATCGACTGGCCACGCTCGCACGTCATCGTCACCGGCGGGTCGCAGGGCATCGGTGCCGCGGTCGCCCGGGCCGCACGGGCCAGGGGCGCAGCCGTGTCGATCATCGCTCGCGGCGAGCAGTTGCTTCGGGCCACCGCCGAGCCGATCGGCGCGATGTGGGCCTGTGCCGACGTCACCGATCCGGAGGCCCTGCGGCGGGCGGTCGGGCGGCTCGAGGAACAGTCCGGCCCGTGTGACGTGCTCGTCGCCTGCGCCGGAACCGCATTACCGGGGCGGTTCCTCGAGGTACCGATCGACGAGTTCGAGTCACAGATGCGGCTGAACTACCTCGGCGCGGTGCACGCGGCGCGCGCGGTGCTTCCCGCGATGGTGACCCGCGGGCGCGGCCACCTCGTGCTGACCAGTTCGACGGTGGGTGTGATCGGCGTCGTCGGATATTCCGGCTACGGGCCGACGAAGGCCGCGGTGCACGAGCTCGCGCACTGCCTGCGCTACGAGGTCGAGCCCGCGGGAGTCACGGTCGCCGTGCTGTATCCACCGGACACCGACACCCCGGGATTCGCGGTGGAGAACACCCGCAAGCCGCCGGAGACCGTGGCCGTGTCGGGTGCCATCACGCCGGTCTCGGCGGACGTGGTGGCCGCGGCCGTGATCGCGGGAATCGACAAGGGCCGTCACCATATTTCGGTCGATCCGCTCACCCGGGTGCTGGTGCGCGCGGGCGGCATCGTGGAGCCGATGCTGCGCCCGATCCTGGCCCGCAAGATCAGGAGGGCTAAGGGATCAGGATGAACTTGCCGCTGGGGTGCGGCTGCTGGAGCTCAGCGTGCGCCCGGGCCGCCTCCGCGAGCGGAAAGGTCTTGGCCACCACGATATCGAGCTCGCCGCGCGCGGCCGCCTCGATCAGGCCGAGTCGGGAAGCCTTCCTGATCCTGGGCGTGTCCGGGTTGCCCGCCCCGATGACGACAAAGCCGTCCTTCTGTGCCCGGCCGAACGCGACGATGGTGACGATGCGCTTGCGGTCGGCGACCAGCGCGAGCGAAACATCAACCGCCTCATCCGTTCCCGCGGTGTCGAACGCCGCGTCGACGCCCTTCGGGGCCAGCTCCCGCACGCGGGACTCGAGCCCGTCCCCGTAGACCACGGGGATCGCCCCGAGTCCCCGCAGGTACTCGTGGTTGGCCTTCGCCGCGGTTCCGATCACCGTGGCACCCTTGGCGACCGCCAGCTGCACGGCGAGCGAGCCGACGCCGCCCGCGGCGCCGTGGATCAGCAGGGTCTCGCCGTCGGCGATGCGGGTGACAACGATCGCCTCGGACGCGGTGGTCCCCGCAACCATCAGCCCGGCGGCCTGCTCCCAGGACAGGGCCTTGGGCCGCGGGAACACGTAGTCCGCCGGGAGCACCAGCCTCCGGGTGTAGGCCCCCTCGCCCGGGTAGGCGATCACCTCATCGCCGACCGAGATCGGACCGGCGGGCCCGGCCGCGCCCGCGCCGACCGCGAGAACCACGCCCGACGCCTCGGAACCCAGGTGCAACGGCAGCCTGGACTCATTGGCGCCGAGCGCGCCGCTGTAGAGCTTGTAGTCGATGGGATTGACGCCGATCGCGCGCAACTCCACGAGGACCTGGCCCGGAGCTGGAGCGGGCAGCTCCTCCGCTATCACCGTGAGGACCTCCGGCCCTCCGAACGCATTCGCAACAATGGATTCGGTAGTGGTCACTCTTTGGACAACCGTGGAACGCAGCGAGTAATTCCTCGTCAGGCCCAGCTTGACCTCAAGAATGGTTGAGGTTGCACGCTCTCTCCATGCAGCGCGAACCCGCGCCGCAGAAATCCCTCAATTCAGGAGCGCGCCATGTCCACCATCCTGCACCCGACCACCACTGCCGACTCGACGACGCTCAGCCTGGGCAGGTGGCAGGCGGTCATCGCCACGACCGCGGCGTCCGTTGTGGGCAATCTCGCGATCTACCTGGTCGCGCTGATCGCGGGCGGCTCGCTCGAGGTCATCGACAAGGGCGCCGCGAAACCGATCTCCGCGAGCGGAATCGTGGGGATCTCGGCGTTGCCGACCGCGATCGGCGTCGGACTGGTCGTGCTGCTGTCCCTGCGGTGGCCCGCCATGATCCGGGTCGGCCAGGTTGTCGGAGCGGCGCTGCCCCTGCTCACCATCGCGCTCGCCGCGACGGCGGACACCGACGGCATCACCAAGACCGCCCTGATCCTGATGCATGTGCTGATGGCGGCGGCGATCGTCGCGGGCCTCGAACTGCTCCACCGCCGGGTCGTCGGCCGGGCGAACGGCTAGGAATCAACCCGTACCCGCTACACTCCAACCGTGCAACACGGCCCGCAGGAACCCTGCGGGCCGGCGCCCTCGTAGCTCAGGGGATAGAGCAACCCTCTCCTAAAGGGTAGGTCGCAGGTTCGAATCCTGCCGAGGGCACAGAGACACTGCCGGCCTCCGGCGCGACGCTCGATTCAGAGCGCCGGCCGCCGACCCGTGAACGCGATGAGCCGTTCGAGCGCCCCGGCGCCCTCCGGGGCGGGCACCGGGTCCCCGAAGTCTCCGCCCTCCCGCTGCGTCGGGCCGATGACCTTCTGCGCCAGCCCAAGCACGTAGTTCGCGAGCGGCTCGGGAACCTGAAGTCGTTGGCCCGTGGCGGCCGCGAAATCCCATGCATGCACGAGGAATTCGATCGACAGGATGCTCACGGCGGTGGTCGCCGGCATCGACGTCGAGCCCGGGGACACGGTGCCCTGCAGACCGCGGTGGTGCCATCCCTCGGTTGCCACCTGGGCGGCGTCCGCGACCCGGGCCTCCACCGTGCCGTCCGCGTCGGCGGTGGGCATGGCCGCTCCCCCCGCCGACCCGAGGCTCCTGATCGACCCGAGCAGGTGCTCGGCCAGTGCGGCGACCGTGAAGTCGCGGCACGGGGTCCCGCGCCGCAGATCGTCCTCGGTGACACCTCGCAGCACCTCCTGCAGCACGACAAGGGTGGCCTCGGCACCGGTGAGTTCGTCCTTCGGTTCGAGGGCGATCGCCCAGTCGTCGGGTCCCGCGTCGCCGCTGCGGCCTGCGACGGCCAGCCGGTCGAGATAGTGATTCCACACCTCGGCGTGGCTCGGTTCCTGGGTGTCGGTCAATCCGTCGTGGACCAGCCGGACCGCGGTCGAACCGTCCCCTGCAGTCAGGGTCCACTCGACCGTCGAGCTGCCGGGGGGAAGGTCGTCGCTGTCCTCCCACCACCAGGTGAGCTTGAGTCGCTGACCGGGCACGACCTCGACAAACGTGCCCGACGCGGAATGGCCTGGCACCACTGTCCACCGATACCGCCCGCCTGGGCGCAGATCCACCCTCGCGGCCACGGTCAGCCAGCGGCGCAGCCGTTCCGGTCGGCTGATCAGCTCGAACGCGGCGTCGGGCTCGAGCGCAACCTCGACGGTCCTGTCGAATTGCGTCACGGGTCTCCTTCCGGGCGACCCCCGTCTATGAATATATCGCCGATCCGCCCGAATCGACCCCGAAACCGACCACCCGACAGGTAATCACCTGGACGGCAGACCAGGTGATCAGGGCGGGTTTCTCGGCTCGACGTGCTGATCTCGCGGCCTCATTGGGTTAGCGTATTACGCGATTGCCCAACGAACGTCACTGCAGCCCGTCACTGCGTTTGACCAATGCAAGGGAGCTCGAAGCATGCGTCGACGCCGCCGCCTACTGACAACCACGCTCGGAGTCCTACTCCTGCTGGCCGGGCTCGCGCTCCCCGCGTCGGCCGGTGCCGCCCCTGCTGGCCCGCTCTACCCCCAGCCGGACCCGGACCCGTTCTATCTGGCCCCGCTGGACCTGGCGAACCGGCGCCCAGGCGACGTCGTCCGGGTCCGCCCGATCGACGCCTCGCTGTACGCGAACAGTGACGGCTGGCAGGTCGCGTTCCGCTCGACGAACTCCACCGGCAATCCCATCCTCGGCATGACCACGGTGTTCCTGCCCCGCGGCGTCAAGAACCCACCGCTGGTGTCCTACCAGGCGATCATCAATTCGCTGGGCACCAGGTGCAATCCGTCGCGGTCGCTGTTCAACGGCGAGCTGCAGGACGCCCCCGGCATGTACCTGCCGATCAACCGAGGCTGGGCGGTCTCGGTGCCCGACCACCTCGGGCCGACCGGGGCCTACGGCGCGGCGAAGCTCGGCGGCCTCATCACCCTCGACAGCGTCCGCGCCGTGCAAAAGGTCGCCGAGCTCGGTCTCGCCGACAGCCCGGTCGCCCTCGCCGGCTACTCGGGCGGCGGGATGGCCAGCGCCTGGGCGGCCGCGCTGCAACCGACCTATGCCCCCGAGGTGAAGATCGCGGGAGTGGCCGCGGGCGGTATCCCGGCCGATCTCTGGGAGATGGTGCAGGGCCTCGGCCTCAACCCGCACCCGGGCTTCGGGCTCGCCTTCGCCGCGGCAATCGGACTCGAGCGGGAGTATCCCAAGCGGCTGCCGATCTCGTCCCAACTGAACCCGACAGGCCTGTGGCTCCGCGACTGGATGAACAACGAGTGCCGCCGATTCCTGCTCTTCCACGGCATGTTCCGCAGCGCCGAGCAGCTCGCGGCCTCGACCAGCCTGCTGGCAAGCCCGGAGGCACTCGGCGTCCTACGCGAGAACAGCCTCCGGTACTACCCGACGATCCCGACCGTGCCCATCTACATCTGGCACGGCGTGTACGACGGACTGACCCCGTACGACGCGGTCGCCGACGTCGCGCACCGGTACTGCGCGGCCGGAGCGAACCTGACCTTCGTGCCGTACGACATCGCCGAGCACATGACCACGGCCGCGGCCGGTTTCGGCGACGCCTGGAACTACATCGAGGCCCGCTTCCGCGGCGAGCCTGCGCCGACCCGCTGCTGAGGGGACTCTCCACCGACCTCGGACAAACCGACCGTTCCTGTTGCCGTGGGTGACGATTCTGGGCACTATGTCCGGGTGCCCAGAATCGGACATCGCCCCGTCGTCTTCGCCTCCCTCGCCACAGCATCCGCGCTGATCCTCGGCGGGTGCTCCTCCAGAGCCGATTCCGGCGCGAACCCGACGTCGATCCCGAATGCGTACACCAAGCTCCCGACCACTGCGGCCGTCGGAGACTGCGGGCCGGACAGCGGCGCCACCGTGGCGGAGGGCGTCCTCACCATCGCAACCGATTCGCCCGCCTACGCGCCGTGGATCGTCGACAACGACCCGTCGAACGGCAAGGGCTTCGAGGGTGCGGTGGCCCGCTCGGTCGCAGAGACGCTGGGGTACCGCGCCGATCAGGTCGTGTTCGTCCGGGTTCCGTTCAACGACGCGATCAAGCCCGGCGAGAAGAACTACGACTTCGACATCAACCAGGTGACCATCGTGGGTGACCGTCGTGAGGCCGTGGATTTCTCGTCGCCCTACTACGCGGTGGCCCAGTCCGTCGTCGCGATGGAGGGCACCCCCGCCGCCGCGATCGACTCGCTCGACGCGCTCGCGCCCTTCCGGCTCGGCGCGCAGAGCGGCTCCACCAGCCTCGCCTCGATCACCGGCACGATCCGGCCGTCCCGGGAGCCCGTCGAGTTCGCCACCAATGACGAGGCAAAGGCCGCGCTCGTCGCGGGCACGATCGACGCGCTCGTCGTGGACATCCCGACCGGATTCCAGATCACCGCCACCGATCTGCCGAACAGCAAACTCATCGGCCAGTTCCCCCGCCCGAACACCGTCACCGAGTTCTTCGGCCTGGTCCTCGAGAAGAACAGCCCGATGACGGCCTGCACCTCGGCCGCAGTCGACGCGCTCTACGCCGACGGCACGCTCGACCAGCTCGCCCAGACCTGGCTCGCCGACACGGCAGGCGTCCCGATCCTGAACTGACTCCGACCTCGTGGCCGTGCCGCTATCCGGCGGCGCGGCTCCGCATGGCATCGACGAACACGTTCGGTATCTCCGCCGGATTGCGGGCGATGTGACTGGTGCCGCCGGTCGCCGCCGAGATCTGTTGCAGCACGGCCGCATCCGCGTCCTCGGTGACACCGATCGTCACGATGATGACCGGCCGGGACGGATCCTGCTCGCGGCGGAGGGTGTCGAGCAGCTCGTCCAGCGAGATGCTGCCCGGGTCCTCGTTCGCGCCGTCGGTCAGCAGGATCACGCTGTTGATGGCCGACGGGTCGTAGTCCTCCTTGACCTTCCGGAACGCGGCGAGGGTGGTGTCGTACAGGCCCGTGCCACCGCCGACCATCGTCGTCAGCGACCGGACCCCCTCGTTCAGTTTCTCGCGCTGACTCACGCCGTCGACCTGCTCGGCCATCCCCCGGATGGGGACCAGCTCGCGGTAGTCCTGGCCGCCGCCGCCGAGTCCGATGGAGAACGCCCACAGCCCCATCTGCGCGTTGTCCGGGAACAGGCTGACCCCGGTCTCACCCGCCTTGGTGGTCAACGCCATTCGGGTCTGCGGACCCGCCGAATACGACATCGACCCGGAGACGTCCACCACCCCGAGCGCGCGGGACGGCAGAGCCAGCACCGCATACTTCCTCAGCGTCGCCTCCACCGCCGCCTGGTCGCCGGGAACCAGCGGGACGACGGCGCCGACCCCACGGTCGCCGCCCAGCGGGGCCCCGTCCGTGGCCCGAAAACCGGCCTCGGACAACGCCGCCCGACCCGCCTCCGACGCCATCGCCTCTGCCAGTTCGACCCCGGCCGCCCTGGCTCCGTCGTGCGTCGCACCGGCAGGCTCGGTGACGGCGACCGGGAAGTTCAACACCACGCTGCCGGTCGAGGGCACGACCGCGGCGAGCGCGACCTCGGGATGTGCGGCCTGATAGGCCACCACCTGTTGTTCGGTCGCCACCGCGACGCCGCCGTCCGCCGCGACCTCGCCGAGGCGCTCGTCGGCGCTGGTCTCGGCGGTGTTCCGCGCCTGCGCCTGAGCGATCGGCACCAGGGCGGCCGCGACGGCGTCGGGCGCGACCTTGCCTGCCTCGGTCTCGGCCTGCGCACCGAGAATGGGTGCGCCCGCGACGCTGTCGATCAGCGGGTCGCCGATCCGCAGGCCGCTGCGCTCCAGCGTCGCGAGCCACGTCTCGAACTGCATGGGCTCGGCCGCCCGACCGACCAGGACGGCGGGGGTTGCCGCGATCGACTGCGCGGCGACGTCGACCGCCGCGCCCGTGGATCGGCTCACCTTGCCGAGCCACATCGCCGAGTCGGGTACCCACAACGCCGGGACATCCTGACCCTTCGCCAGATTCGCCGACGTCTGCGACGGGTCGGCCGCGCTGACGGCGAACCGCACGCAGCCGAGGTCGGCTTCGGAGGTCCCGTCAGTCACCTTCTGCAGCACAGGCGCGATGCTCGGGTCGGCAGCGACGGCATACTCCGTCACGTCGTCACAGTCCGGTCCGCCGAGGGCATTGAACGCGAAGATGCCACCCGCAACCACGACCAGTGCCGCGACCGCGGCGGCACCCCACTTGAGGGCAGGAGCTCCGGGGACCGAGCTGGGTGCACTGTGGCGACCGGGCATGTTTCAGGCCTCTCCGTATAGGGCAGATCCTATGTATAGAGCGCGACGAAGGTGCGCAGCGAGCCCTCGATGTCGCCCTTGAGCGCGCGGGCCACGCCGGACCCGATCGGGCCGAACAGCGGCGCCCCGCCCAGGTCGATGTTCAAGCCGACCTCGGAGCCGTCACCCTTGGGTGACACCGAGAGGGTGAGGTTCACCTTGACCCCGCCCTTGCCGTCTCCCTTGAGGAGCAGGGTCTTGGGCGGGTTGTACTCCTTGATGACCCACTTGACCCGATTCCGCATCCCCTTGACGGAGACGACCGACTCGGCGGTGGTCCCGGCCGTCAACTGCTCGGGGATCTCGGAGCGCCAACCGTCGTGAATCGAGAGCCACTTCTCGAATTCGTCCAGAGCGCTTGCCTTCTCCCACGCGTCCTGCGGGGACAGCGGCACATCGATCGACACCTTCAGCTTCGCCATTGACAAATGGTAGCGAAGAGTCAACGCAGAGCGTCCCGCACCTGGGTCGGGGGGTGAACCAGGTGCGGGACACGTTCTTCGGTGGAGCCCGCAGAGCGGGCATCCGGTTCGGTGCGAGGTGGATACCCCTAGTGCGCGACGGCCTTCTCGACGCCGACACCGGTCAGGGAGCGAACCTCCATCTCGGCCTGCTTGGCGGCGTTCTCCTCCTTGGCTCGGCCGACGTAGGTGCCGAGGATGCCGAGCAGGAACGCGAGCGGGATGGAGACGATGCCGGGGTTCGCCAGCGGGAAGAAGTCGAAGTCGGCGTTCGGGAACATCGAGGACACCTTGCCGGACACCGCGGGCGAGAACACGATCAGCACCAGGCAGCTGATCAGACCGCCGTAGATGCTCCACAGCGCGCCGGTGGTGTTGAACTTCTTCCAGAACAGCGAGTACAGCAGCGTGGGCAGGTTCGCGGACGCCGCGACGGCGAAGGCGAGCGCGACCAGGAAGGCGATGTTCTGGCCCATGGCGAGGATGCCGAGGACGATCGAGACCAGTCCGATGACCACCACCGTGATCCGCGAGACCCGGACCTGCTGCTCCTCGGATGCCTTGCCGCGCTTGATGACACTGGCGTAGATGTCGTGGGCGAAGGAGGCCGAGGCGGTGATCGCCAGGCCCGCCACGACGGCGAGGATGGTCGCGAATGCCACAGCGGAGATGACCGCGAGGAAGATCGTGCCGCCGAGCTCGAACGCGAGCAGCGGTGCCGCGGAGTTCTCCTTGCCCGGTGCGGCGAGGATCTTGTCGGGTCCGACCATGCGCGCGGCGCCGTAGCCGAGCACAAGGGTGAACAGGTAGAACGCGCCGATCAGGCCGATCGCCCAGGTCACCGAGCGGCGGGCCTCCCTGGAGGTGGGCACGGTGTAGAAGCGCATCAGCACGTGCGGCAGGCCTGCGGTGCCGAGCACCAGGGCGATGCCGAGCGAGATGAAGTCGAGCCGCGACATGGAGCTGATGCCGTACTTGGCGCCGGGCGCGAGGATGTCACGACCCGCGATGGCCTCGTTGGCGGAGCCGTTCACCGTCGCCTGCGCGTCGGCCAGCAGCTGCGAGAAGTTGCCCTTCACGGCGAAGAGCACCAGCACGAACATGACGCCGGCACCGAGGATGAGCAGCACGGCCTTGACCATCTGCACGTAGGTGGTGCCCTTCATGCCGCCGATGAGCACGTAGACGATCATCAGGACACCGACCACGGCGACGACGATGCCCTGGCCGACCTTGCCGTTGATGTTCAGCAGCAGGGCGACGAGTCCGCCCGCGCCCGCCATCTGGGCGAGCAGGTAGAACAGCGAGACCACAAGCGTGGACAGTGCGGCGGCCATCCGGACCGGGCGCTCCCGCAGCCGGAAGCTGAGCACGTCGGCCATCGTGAACCTGCCGGTGTTGCGCAGCAGTTCGGCGACCAGCAGCAGGGCGACCAGCCAGGCGACCAGGAAGCCGACCGAGTAGAGGAAGCCGTCGTAGCCGTAGACCGCGATGGCGCCCGCGATGCCGAGGAAGGACGCGGCCGACAGGTAGTCACCCGCGATGGCGAAGCCGTTCTGCGGGCCGGAGAACTGCGCGCCGCCGGTGTAGAAGTCGGACGCCTTCTTGGTGGTGCGGCTCGCCCGGATCACGATCGTCATGGTGATCACGACGAACGCCACGAAGATGGCGATGTTCAGTGCCGGGTTGCCGACGGAGGCCGGGCCCGCTGCCAGGATGTTCACTTTGCCGGTCCTTCCAGCTCTTCACGGATCGCGGTGGCGCGGGGATCGAGCTCGCGGTTCGCGAACTTCACGTACAGCGCGGTGATGACGAAGGTCGAGACGAACTGGCCGAGCCCGAGGATGACGCCGAGGTTGACGTTGCCGAACACCTTGGTCGCCATGAAGTCGGTGGCGTAGGTCGCCAGCAGGACGTAGGCGGCGTACCAGGCCAGGAAGAACGCCGTCATCGGGAAGACGAAGCGCCGCAAGCGGCTACGCAGCTCCTGGAACTCCGGACTGGCCTGCATGTCGATGAAGGCCTGCGCGTCCGGGGTCGGTCGCTCGGGCGACCTCTCCGGGATCAGGTCGGCTGTGGTCACTGCGGTCTCCTCGGTCAAGGTGGGGCCAGTTCCGTGAAGACTGGCAGGCCACAGACGCTAATGAGACACAGGTCACAGCAACAGGCTGTGGCGACGGTCACACGCCGAGCTGTCGAATCGCGCGCCGGACGGTCATTGCGACGCGACGAACGGCGGACGCGGCTGCGCCGCCCGTGAGTCCTTCTGGCCCCTCTCCGGACCGGAAGGACTCACGGGGACCGGAGGTCCCTCTCGCGGTCCTTGCCGACGCCGAGCCGCTCCGGCGCGTGCATGCGAGTGAAGATCCGCCCGATGTCCGTGGGCACCCGGCCGCGGGTGGCGCGGCTGACCAGCACCATGACCAGGAACGCCAGCGGCACGCTCACCGCGGCCGGATAGCCGATCACGGCACCGGCCCAGCCGGTGAACGGCCCCGCACCCCAGCCGCCGACCGCGGTCAGCAGGGCCGCAGCCCCGGACACCACGCCACCGGTGACCATCCCGGCCGCGGCCCCGACCGCGGTCAGCCCGCGCCACCAGATGCCCAGCACCAGCAGCGGGCACAGGGTGGACGCGGCGACCGCGAACACCAGCCCGACGGTCCGGGACAGGTCGACGGATGCCACGCCGAGCGCGAGCGCCAGCGGCACCACGCCCGCCAGCACCGCGGCCAGCCGGAAGTCACGGACCCGGCCGCGCAGCACGTCGGTGCTCAACACGCCCGCGACGCTGACCAGCAGCCCCGAGGACGTCGACAGGAACGCGGCGATCGCCCCGGCCGCGACGAGCGCGGCCAGCAACTGACCACCGAGGCCGGACAGCACCGAACCGGGCAGCAGCAGCACCGCCGCATCCGAGGTGCCCGTGATGAGCAGCTGCGGCACCCACAACCGGGCGAAGACGCCGAGCAGGGTCGGGAACAGGTAGAACACCCCGAGCAGCCCGATCACCGCCAGCGATGTCATCCGGGCGGTCCTGCCGTCGGGGTTGGTGTAGAAGCGGACCAGCACGTGCGGCAGTCCCATCGTGCCCAGGAAGATCCCGATCATCAGCGAGTACACCTGGAAGAGCGGGTGCTCGCCGCCGAACCCCGAGCCGGGCTCCAGCCATTCGTCGCCGGTGGCGGGTGCGCCCGCGACCACCGGCACCGGCGAACCCGCCTCGAGGACCAGAGCCGTGCCCGAGCCGAGCACGTGTTCGCCCGGTCCCAGCGTGACCGCGCCGTCCACCTCGGCCCCGTCGAGGGTCCCGCGGACGCTCGCGCCGACCGGATCCGACACCTGGACGACGACGTCGGTGGTGATGTCCACCGTGGTGCGCTCCCCCACCGTCGGCGGGGCGGGCGAGCCGAGGTCGTGCTCCTCGCCGAGGAAGTGCACCGCGAGCACCAGTGCAGGCACCGCGACCGCTGTCAGCTTGAGCCAGTACTGAAAGGCCTGCACGAAGGTGATCGAGCGCATGCCACCGCCGACCACGTTCGCGATGACGATCGCCGCCACCGCGACCGCGCCGACCCAGGCGGGGGTGCCCAGCAGGATGCCGAGCGTCAGGCCCGCTCCCTGAAACTGCGGGACCATGTACAGGATGCAGATCACCGCCACGACCACCATGGCGAGCTTGCGCAGTCGTGTTGAACCCAAACGGAATTCGGCAAAGTCCGGCACCGTGTAGGCGCCGGATCTGCGCAAGGGGGCGGCGACGAACAGCAGCAAACCCAGATAGCCTGCCGTGAACCCGACCGGATACCAGAGTGCGTCGGCACCGTACTTGGCGATCAGGCCCGCGACGCCGAGAAACGATGCCGCCGAGAGGTACTCACCGGAGATCGCGGCGGCGTTCCAGCGCGGACCGACGCTGCGGGAGGCGACCAGGAAGTCGGAGGTGGTTCGCGCCAGCCGGACCCCATAGATGCCGATGGCAACCGTCACCACCGCCGCGGCCAGCAGGCCGAGCACCGTGGCCACCGGGATGGGCTGACCGGACACCGTCGCTCCCAACCCGGTTCAGTCGTCGGCCAGGTCGACGAACTCTTGCTCGTTGCGTTCGGCGCGCCCGATGTAGAGCCTGCCGACGACCAGCAGCACCGGGTACACCAGCACCCCGAGGACCAGCCAGGGCAGCCGGATCCCCAGCACCGCCGCCTCGGAGAGGCCGGGGAACGCGATCATCAGCAACGGCACCGCACACAGCAGCCCGGCGGCGAGCAGGGCCAGCCGCAGGGCCAACCCCAGCTGGGCGCGGACCAGCCCGCGGATCATCGCGTCGCCGACCTCGGTCTGCTCCTGGACCTCCACCCGGGTGCGCACGATCCTGGCGCCGTGCCGCTTGGCCAGCACCACCCGTTCCCTGGCCCTCGGCGCGCCGCCAGGCGCGGTCACCGTCCGGTCCAGTTCTGTCGCGGCACGCGCACCAGCCGGTCCTTGAGCTCCCTGGTGTGACGCCTGCTCACCGGCAGCTCCACGGCCGGGCCGTCGCCGATCGCCCGCAGGCACACCACCGTGCCGTTGCCGACGCTGCGGATTCCGGTGACCAGCGGCAGCGATACCAGGTACGAGCGGTGCACCCGCAGGAAGCCGGCCTGTTCCCAGCGCGTCTCCAGGGCCGAGATCGGGATCCGCACCAGGTGAGACCCGCTGGCCGTGTGCAGCCTGGCGTAGTCGCCGTCCGCCTCCACCCACGCCACCGCGGACCGCGGCACCAGGGTGGTGACGCCGCCCAGTTCGACCGGGATCACCTCGTCGGCATCGGGTTCGGGCCTGCCCTGCGTCGCGCGACTCGCACGCTGCTGCTTGAGCGCGACGATCCGCCGGATCGATTCCGCCAACCGCTCCTCGCGCAGCGGCTTGAGCAGATAGTCGACGGCGCCGAGGTCGAAGGCCGCGACCGCCCGGTCGTCGTGCGCGGTCACGAAGACCACCGCGGGCGGATCCGCGAACGCGGCGAGCACCCCGGCCAGCTCCAGGCCGTCGAGGCCAGGCATGTTGATGTCGAGGAACACCGCGTCGATCGCGGCTGACCGGCCCAGCCGGTCCTTGATCACCCTCAGTGCGGTGGTGGCGTCGTTCGCGGTGAGGATGTCGCCGACCGCGTCCTGAGCGCGCAACAAATACGCCAGCTCGTCGAGGGCGGGTCGCTCATCGTCGACGGCCAGCACGGTCAGCGGGGCGTCCTGTGTCACAACGGACCTATCGTGCCACGCTTCGACGCTCAGGCGCGGATCCCCGGCCTGAACTTGGGCACCCGCATGCTCACCTTGGTGCCCGCGCCCGGAGCCGTCTCCACCACCAACCCGTAGTCGTTGCCGAACGCCGCACGCAGACGGTCGTCCACGTTCGCCAGGCCGACATGGGCAGACTCCCTGGCGCTCGGCCGATCGCCGCCGGATTCGACCGCGTCCAGCGAACCCGAGCGCAACAGCTCCGGGTCCATCCCGACGCCGTCGTCCTCCACGCTGATGACACAGTCGGTGCCCTCGTCCGCCGCGACGATGCTCACGGTCCCACCTTCCGGTTTGCTCGAGATCCCGTGCCGTACCGCGTTTTCCACCAGTGGTTGCAGCGCCAGGAACGGCAGCACCACGTTGAGCACCTCGGGGGCCACCTGCAATCGGACCTCCAGCGCCATGCCGAACCGGGCCCGCTCGAGCGTCAGGTAGCGGTCGATGTTGCGCAGCTCGTCGGCCAGCAGGGTGTACTCGCCCGCGGACCGAAAGGAGTATCGGGTGAAGTCGGCGAACTCGAGGATCAGCTCCCTCGCCCGGTCCGGATCGGTACGGACGAAGGAGGCGACCGTGTTGAGCGCGTTGTAGATGAAGTGCGGGCTGATCTGGGCGCGTAAGGCGCGGACCTCCGCCCGGTCCAGACGCGCCCGAGAGGCGTCGAGCTCGGCCAGCTCGATCTGGCTGCACGCATATCGGGCGACCTCGGTGATGGCGCCGAGCATGCCGGGGCCCGGCTCCCCCGCGGTCAGCACGCCCATCACGCCGACGACCACGCCCGAATCCTCGATGAGCAATGGCTGCGCGATCAACGCTCCGACCTCCGGCTTGCCGAGCTCGGAGGATTCGACCAGGACCCGGCGCTCGCCCGCGACGGCGCGGAGCCCGGCCTCACGGAACCGCTCGGCCAGGTCCTCGTGCGGCCCGCTCCAGGCGAGCAATGTCCCGTCCGCGGCGGCGAGCGAGACAGCAGCCGCGCCGGTCAGCGCCTGTAGGTGTGGGGCCGCCTCGGCCGCGGAGGTGGCATCGAGACCGCGCCGCAGCGGTCGCGCGGCGAGCGCCGCCGTGTGCAGGGTGGCGTGCACGGCGCGCTCCGCCGGCGTGGTGAGCGCCCTGCGGGTGCGCAGCCACAGGACGCCGAGCGCGAGCGCGGCCACCACGATGACCAGCAGAACCGCGGCGGCCGTGCCGGTCACCGGCCCTCCGTCTCGTCGAGCAGGGCGACCAGTATCCGCGGGGCCACGGTGCGGTACGCGTCCTCGACGATGTCCGCGATGTCGTCCCACTCCTGCGGACGGTCGAGATACACCCCGATCCACCCGCGCCCGCCGACGTACGGCGGCACGAAGAACCGCTCCGGGTCGCGGGCCACCCAATCCGACTGTGCGCCCGCAGGCGCGGCCGCCCAGAACGCCAACCGGTCGTCGTGATGGTGGTCGGCCAGGGTCGCGAACTGCGGCGCCTTGCGGACGAACCAGGCCGGCTCGCCGTGGCTGACCCGCTCCGTCGCCTCGGGCATCCGCAGGCACAGCCGACGGAGTCGGTCGAGCGGGCTGGTCGCGGTCATGGGTAAACGCTACGACAAGACGTCCCAGTTGGTGCGCATCACAAAGCGAAAGGCCCAGTTCAGGAGATTTCCGCGAATCGACACACCGTCGAGAACCCTCCCCTACCGTCAGACCCTTCCAGCCGTCAAATCGAAAGGCGAACCACATGACCCGCCTCACCCACCGGCTACCCACGCTCGTCTTCGCTGTCGGGGCGACCATCGCTCTGACCGGAGGCGTTGCGCTCGCCGCCGATCCCGATCCCGGGCAGCAAACCGGCCCCGTCCGCTTCTCCGCGGTGGACAAGGGCGACTGCAACGCCTTCTTCACCATCGACAACCAGACCAACATCACCACGTACACCATCGATTTCCGCATCGACGACGAACCGCTCACCGGACCCGACTGGGGCAGCGGGATCACCGGCCGCACCGCCGGCCTGCACTCCACTGCGAACTTCCCGACCTGGCCGGAGTTCCCGAACACGCCGGAAACCCCGATGGTCAACGACCGCGAGACCGTCACGGCCACCTACACCGTCAATCTGAAGACGGGCCTCAAGCCGACAGACCCGCCGCTGCCGAACCCGGACGCCGACACCCACAAGCTCGACTACCGGATGATCCTCGGCCCTCCCGGCGACCTCGGGCAGGGCGGCCCGGAGTGGATCGGTGACCGGCAGTGGCACACCACCACGATCACCGGCTGCAACCCGCCCGCGGGCTCAGTCGACTTCGGTTCCCTCGACCTCGGATCCCTCGGCTCGCTGTTCGACTCCTGAAGCGCCGCTCACGGGGTGCCCGCGCAGGTGTTCGGTGCGGGCACCCCCGCGAATCGGTCCGCGATCCAGGCCACCGCGCCAGCGTTCGCCCTCGCGTCGGCGTGTCCCTCGCCCGGCCGCGACTCCAGCGCGATCACGTCGCCGAGCCCGCAGGCCTTCGTCACGGCCGCCCTGGTCCAGTCCGCGGGGATCAGGCTGTCGGTTTCTCCGACCACCACCAGCAGCGGCGCGTCGGCGCGTCCCTGCGGCAACGCCATCCGCTCCAGCCACCCGCGCATCCGATCGGTGTCCGCACCGGTCAGCGGCAGGCTGTCCGCCCGGCTGACCTGCAGCGCCACATCCCATTTCCGCGCGGCCAACGGCCCGGTGCACGACATCAGGACCTCGCTGTTGTCGGCGAGAGATCCCCTCATGTAGTTCGCGGGATCGAGGTCGGCATGCTGCACCTCGATCCCGGCGAGCAGCATCGGGAGCCAGATCTGCTGCGGCAGGGTCAGATCGATCCCGCCGAGGTCGTCGGCGATGTGCGACAGGTCTGCCGCTGGGGAAAGGCTTGCCGCGCCGACGAATTCGAGGCCGTCGCCGTACTCGGTCGCATGCTCGGCGGCCGACCAGGATGCCTGGCCGCCCTGCGAGAGGCCGAAAGCCGCCCACCGGTTCGACGTGTTCGGCACCGCCGCCCGTGCCGCCCGGACCCCGTCGATCAGGTTGTAGGCGGCGGACTTCGGCTCCAGGTACGGGTGCGGTCCCGGCGTGCCGAGGCCCTGGTAGTCGGAGGCGACGACGACGTAGCCCCGCTCGAGCAGCGCGTTGACCATGCCGACCGCCCCGAGTAGGTCCTGATGCCGCGAGGGCGCGCACTCGTCGGTGACGCCGGTGGTGCCGTGCCCGACGGTGACAATCGGCCACCCGCCGTCTGGTGCCGCCCCCGGCGGGACGAAGACCGTGCCGGACACCTCCGTTCCGCTGCCGTCCAGACCCGACGTGGATCGGTAGACGAGCGTACGGGCCGTGACCGGCCCGAGCGGGCTGGTGGCCGCGGTCGCGGCGAGCGGCCGGTCGTCGATCAGCGACCCTCGTTCGTCGCCCTTGGGCGCGGGTGCGGTCGTGGTGGCCTCGGTCGTCGTGGGCTGGGCCTGCCCTGCGGACTCGGCGGGGGAATCGGAGCAGCCCGCGGCAAGCGCGGCGCAGGCGATCGCGGCGAGAAACGCTCGGGTCCGGGACACGACCTGATTCTGCCCGAGCCGACGGTTCACCACCGTTGCCGACGCACCCGCGCGTCGGCAGCGGCCTCCTCCACGTCGAGCCCCTCCAGCACCTGGCGCAACACCTCGTCGTCCAGCGCACCGGAGTCGCGGGCGCCGATCAGGGCGGCGCGCTGGTCCCTGAGCACCTGCCTGCGCAGGCGGTTGAAGAGCGCACTCGCCTTCGCCGCCTTCGCCTTCTGCTCGCTCGCCTCCTCCTCGCGCTCCGCGTCCGCCCTCGCCTGCGCGGCCCGGCGGACCCGACCGACGATCTCCGACAGCTCCTGCGGATCGACCCCGCGTGGAGGGCTGCGCAGCGCCTCGCCCAGGGACTTCTCGGCGGCGTCCCGGGAGATGGTCCGGGCGAGCGCCACCTGCCCTTCGAGGCGCAGGTCCTCGTCCGGATCGGCCACGTCGAGCCTGCGGATGAGCATCGGCAGGGTCGAACCCTGGATCAGCAGCGTGCCGACGGCGACCGTGAAGGCGATCGCCTGGATGACGCCCCTGCCCGGGAACGGGTCTCCCGCCAGCGTGGTCAGCGGGACGCCGGAGGCGGCGGCCAGGGTGACCACCCCGCGCATGCCCGCCCAGGAGATCACCAGGTTCTGCCGCCAGTGCGGGCGCCTGCCCCTGGTGAGGAAGATCCACACCGGGCGCACCGCGATCACCAGGACGAGAACCGCCAGCCCATAGGCGAAGACATGATGGAGGGGCAGCCCCTCGTCCTGCACGTCGTCGATCACGAACCGCAGCTGCAGGCCCATGTACGCGAAGACGAAGGTCTCGAGCACCAGGTCGACCGTCGGCCACACCGACCGTTCCTGGATCCGGGTCGAGATGGACTCGTCACCGGAATCGCGGCCGAGCACGAACCCGGCCGTCACCACCGCGAGCACCCCGGAGGCGTGGACCTCTTCGGCCGCGGCGTAGGCGGCGAAGGGCAGCACGAGCCCCAGCACCGTCTCCATCGGTGAATCCTCGATCCTGGACCGGAAGAACCGCACCGCGAACGCGAGCGCCAGGCCGATCACGACGCCGCCGACGACCTCGTACAGAAAGAACAGCACCGGGGAGTCGATCGCGATCTTCTTGCCGGTCACCGCGGCGGTGGTGAGCGCGAACAGTGTGAGCGCCGCCGCGTCGTTGACCAGGCTCTCCCCCTTGAGGATCGCCATCATCCGGGTGGGCAGCCCCAGCTTGCGCCCGACCGAGACCGCGGCGACCGCATCCGGCGGCGCGACCACGGCGCCGAGCACCAGCGCCGACGCGAGGGTGAGCTCCGGGACCAGCCAGTTGGCGAACCAGCCGACGGCGAAGGTCGTCACCACCACCATGCCGATTCCGAGCCGCAGGATCGGCGCGATGTTCCGCCGGAAGCTGGCGAACGGAAAATCGAGCGCCGCCGAATACAGCAGCGGCGGAAGCACGACACCCAGGATCAGGTCCGGTGCCAGCTCGAGCCGCGGGATGCCCGGGATGAACGACGCAGCACCGGCGATGGTGACGAGCACCAACGGGACCTGCAGGTCGAGACGCTTGGCGAACCCGGCCACCCCGATGGCCGCGATGACGACGAACAGGAGCCAGGTGGAGGTCATCGCCTACTCAACCGCGCAGCTTCCGCCCTTACCCGGCAGCCGATGCCGGTTGGCCGCCACCCAGCGGTAGGCGAGGTCCTGCAGCTGGCGGATCCCCCAGATCCTGTAGACGAACAACGGGATTCGGGTGCCGAGCACCCCCGAGAGCGCCGCGTTGATGGCGCCCGCACCCGCGTATCGGTCGCCGCGCGAGTCCACCGCCCAGGCCTGCTCGAGCGCGGACTCGGTGTCCACCCCGAATCGCTCCGGCGCGCCGCGTTGTTGCAGCGCAACCGCTTTCACCCGCCCGCGACGGTCGATGCGGCCGAGAAACTCGGCGCTGCGCACGCAGAAGCCGCAATCCCGATCGAAGAGAAGTTCCACCGTGTACGGCGACTGATCAGGCATTGCGGCTCCTGGTTGTGCGCTGCTTACTCGTTCGGGATGACCTTCTTGGCCGCATCCTGGGCCTTGTCGACATGCTGGGCGTACTTGCCGCCGGTCTTCTCGTCGATGAAGTCGCCTGCCTTGTCGACGGCGCCCTCGATCTTGTCGGCGTTGTCAATGGCGGCCTGCTTACCCTTGCCGAACAGTCCCTTGAGGGTCTCCATGAAGCTCATAGCGTCTCCTCTTCCGGTGCCGACCAGGCACCTTGGGTCGTCGGGGCATTACCCCCGCTACCGCCCCAGTCTCACAGGTTTGCACCAGTCGCGCCACCGACATCGGGTTGTGCGAACAACCGCCGTTTCTCCCCGTGGATGGCACCCGAGATCCACCAGGAGGCCTCCACGAGCACGATTCCCACGGCGCCGCAGACGAGCGCGGTAGTGGTGGCACCGACATTCGAGGGATCGAGTTCGAAGAACTCACGGGTCCAGGAGAATCCGAACAGAACCAGGTAGCCGGCCACCGAACCCGCGATGAGCAGTACCTTCCACCACGTGTACGGCCGCGCCACGATGGCCAGCACCCAGAGCGCGATCATGATCAGGGTGATCAGGGCGGTGGTACCCGCCTGCACCCGCTGTGTCTCGGTGGAATCCGGCCCCGCGTACACCAGCACATAGGCGACGAATGTGGCGACGCCGATGACGAGGCCGGACGGCACCGCGAACCGCATCACCCGCGGGACGAATCCGCTGCGTGCCCGCTCGTTGTTCGGCGCGAGCGACAGGATGAACGCCGGGATGCCGATGGTGAACCAGGCCGCGATCGTGACGTGCCGCGGCAGGAACGGGTACGGCATCGGCTCGAAGTGGAAGAGCTGGGACAGCACCCCCGACAGCCCGACGAGCAGTGCCAGCAACACCGAATACACGGTCTTGGTGAGGAACAGGTTCGAGACGCGCTCGATGTTGCCGATCACCCGGCGCCCCTCACCGACCACGTACGGCAGGGTGGCGAATTTGTTGTCCAGCAGCACGATCTGGGCGACCGCCCTCGTCGCGGGGCTGCCCGAACCCATCGACACCCCGATGTCCGCGTCTTTGAGAGCGAGCACGTCGTTGACACCGTCACCGGTCATCGCGACCGTGTGGCCACGCGACTGCAGCGCACCCACCATCTCGCGCTTCTGATCCGGCCGCACCCGGCCGAAAGTGGTGGCGGTGTCCAGGGTGTCGGCCAACGCCTCCCGCTCGGTCGGGAGCTCCCTGGCGTCAACCGGACGATCGCCGCCCGGCAACCCCAGCGAACCGGCTACCGCGCCAACGGAAACCGCGTTGTCACCGGAGATCACCTTGACCGCGACGTGCTGATCCGCGAAGTACTCCAGGGTCTCGCGGGCGTCGGGCCGCACCCGCTGTTCGAGCACCACCAGCGCCCGCGGCGTCACCCGGCCCGGCGCCGCGGTGTCGTCGACCGGCAGGTCGCTGCTGCCGAGCATCAGCACGCGCAGACCCTTCGAGCCGATCTCCTCGGCCTCGCGCGCGGCGTCGGTCTCCGGGTCCAGCAACACGTCGGGGGCGCCGAGCACCCAGTTCCCGTTGTCGCCGTACGAGATACCGCTCCACTTCTTGGCGGAGGTGAACGGCGCGACGGCCGTACTGGACCAGCCGGGATCGCCGTCACAGGATTCCGCGATCGCCAGCATGCTCGCGTTCGGCCGAGGATCGGCGCCCGCCATCGCCGCCAGCGCGTCGCGCGCCGACGCCTCGTCCCCCTCGAGGGCCCGCAGCTCCGACAGTCGCATGCCGTTCTCGGTGAGGGTGCCGGTCTTGTCCGCGCACACGACGTCGACGCGGGCCAGCCCCTCGATCGCGGGGAGTTCCTGCACCAGACACTGCCTGCGGCCGAGCCGGACCACACCGACCGCGAAGGCCAGCGAGGTCATCAGCACCAGACCCTCCGGCACCATCGGGACGAGCGCCGCGACCATGCCGTTCAGGGCCGCGGGCAGATCCTGCTCGCTGACGAACAACTGGTTGTAGACGATCAGCAGTCCGGCCGGAATCATCAGGTAGGTGATGAACTTGAGGATCTTGTCGACGCCGCTGCGCAGTTCGGAGTGCACCAGCGTGAACTTGCTCGCCTCCGCAGCCAGCTTCGCCGCGTAGGCGTCCCTGCCGACCTTCGTGGCCCGGTAGGCGCCGCTGCCGGAAACCACGAAACTGCCCGAGAGAACCTGTCCGCCAGGCTGTTTGTGGACGGGATCGGCCTCACCGGTGAGCAGCGATTCGTCGACCTCGAGGGCTTCACCCTCGACCACGGTGCCGTCGACCACGACCTGGTCGCCTGCACCGAGTTCGATGATCTCGTCGATGACCACCTCGTTCGGTGCCACCGACACCGATGCGCCGTCCCGCCGGACCTGGGGCTTGGCCTGGCTCACGATCGCCAGCTTGTCGAGGGTCTGTTTGGCCCTGATCTCCTGGATCATCCCGATCGCGCTGTTCGCGATGATCAACAGTCCGAACATGCCGTCGATCACCGATCCGGTGGCCAGCACGATGATCAGCAGGACACCGAGAATCGCGTTGATCCGGGTGAACACGTTTGCCCGGACGATCTCCTTGACCGACCGGCTCGCGCGGCCGGGCACGTCGTTGGTCTGCCCGTCCGCCACCCGTCGCGCCACCTGCGCCGCGGTCAACCCGGTCGAGAGGTCGATCTCACCTGGAAGGATCGCGACCGTCACACCGTCGCCGAAATTCTCGTCGGAGGCCATGCCAGCCAGGCTATGCCAGACCGCCGAGCGCGCGCCGACTTCCGCTTCAGGCGAGCCGCAGCCACCATTGACGCTGCGAGGCCGGGCGCAGCACGTCGATCCGCTGTCCCGGCATCGGCACGCTCACCCTCGTGCCGACGACGCCCGCAGCCGTCAGCAGCCGTGTCACCGGCTCCGCCCACGGGTGGAAGGCCAGATTGAAGGTGGCCCAGTGCACGGGCACGAGGACGCCGGAAGCGGGCTTGCCCAGGTTCAGGTCGGCGTGCATTCGGACCGCCTCCTCCGGATTCATGTGGATGTCCGGCCAGTGTTCGTCGTAGGCGCCGACGGGGAGCAGCGTCAGGTCGAACGGCCCGTGCCGGCTGCCGATCTCCGCGAATCTCGGGGTGTACCCGGTGTCGCCGCCGAAGAACACCGACCGCTGTGGTCCGGCGATCACCCAGGACGACCAGAGCGTCGGATTGCGCACCAGCCCCCGACCGGAGAAGTGCCTGGCCTCGGTGCAGGTGAGGGTCAGGCCTCCGACGGTGGCCTGCTCGTCCCAGTCGAGCTCGACGATCCGGTCCTCCGGAACCCGCCAGTGCCGCAGGTGCGCCCCGATGCCCCTTGGCACCACGAACGGCGCGCGCTGGGTGCGCACCAGCGCCAGGACGGTGGTCTTGTCGAGGTGGTCGTAGTGGTCGTGCGAGACGACGATCGCATCGACCTGCGGCAGGGCGTCGATGCCGACCGGGGTCGGATGCAGCCGCGCGGGCCCGACCAGCCGGGAGGGCGAGACCCGGTGGCTCCACACGGGATCGGTGAGCACCCGGTGCCCGTCGATCTCGATCAGCGCACTGGAATGTCCGTACCAGGTGACAGCCAGCTCGGCGGGTAGCGCGGGTGCGAGCGGAGTGGCCAGCGGGATCGGCCGACTCGGTCGACCAAGTCGGCCTCGGGTGAGGATCGAGGTCACGATGCTCGACCGCGTGGTCACGAACTGGCTGCTGGGTTCGGTGTTGTGGAACCGCTTGCCGCGATACCGGGCGGAACCGGTGGCGTGCGGCGCGATCGCCGTGGTGGAGGCACCCATGGCCGAGGACAGCTCCACGCCGACGCGGGCGAGGGCCGCGATCCCCGCCAGGCCGGCCGCGGCGGCGAGTGCGCCCTTGATCCCCATTCTCATCGGCCCTTGAACTCCGGCTGCCGCTTTTCGCGTCGCGCCGCGCGGGCCTCGTCCATGTCCTCGCTGCGCCACGCCGCCTGCAGCGCGGTGAGCTGTTCGGGCGTCGGCTCGTCCTGGGTGCCATCGTCGTTGAAGACCATCTTGAGGTGTCGCAACGACAGCGGCGCCAGGGCAGCGATTCGCTTGGCCCAGTCCTGCGCGGAAGCGAGGTCGCCGATCTTGTTCGCCAGGCCAGCGGTCAGTGCTTCATCGGCGGACAACGACTCCGCGCCGAGCAGCATCGTGCGGGCCGGTCCGCCGCCCGCGAGGGACACCAGCCGCTTGACGGTCCAGGTGTCGACGGAGATGCCGAGCTTGGCGGCGGGGATGGCGAAGTGGGCATCGGGAGCGACCACTCGCAGGTCCGAGGCCAGGGCGAGCTGGGTGCCCGCACCGATCGCAGGCCCGTTCACCGCGGCGATCACCGGGATCGGCGTCGAATCGACGGTGTGCAGCATCTCGAGCAGGGTGTCGGTGAATCCGTCGGCGTAGACGTCGCCGGACAGGTCGGCGCCCGCGCAGAAGGCGGAGCCCTGCCCGGTCAGCACGATCGCCCGCGCCCCAAGCGCGACCGCCTCGTCGACGGCGTCGCGCAGGAGCACGCATTGCTCCGTGTTCAGAGCGTTCCGCCGCTCCTCTCGCTGGAGCTCGATGGTCACCACATCACCGTCACGGCTGGTCCCGATCATGTGGTTGACCGTACCGTTCACACCCGGGAGGTTGCCACCATGCAGACACGGGCGGACGTCGTGGTCATCGGCGCCGGGCAGGCAGGGCTGTCCGCCGGCTACTACCTGCGCCGCTTCGGGCTCGACCCCGGTACGGGATTCGTGATCCTCGATCACTCCCCCGGGCCTGGCGGTGCGTGGCAGTTCCGATGGCCATCGCTGACATTGAGCACCGTCAATCGGGTGCACGACCTTCCTGGCATGCCGTTCACCGATGTCCTGGACGGCACGGCACCCGCGGAGGTACACGCCGCGGAGGCGGTACCCCGGTACTTCGCCGAGTACGAGCGCCGATTCGGGCTGCCGGTCGATCGGCCGGTGCACACCAGGGTGGTCTGCGACCGGGCCGGTGACGGCCTGCTCACCCTGGAGACCGATTCCGGCGCCGTCACCGCCCGCGGGATCATCAACGCCACCGGCACCTGGGAGCGCCCGTTCATCCCGCGCTACCCGGGAGCCGAACGGTTCCTGGGGCGTCAACTGCACACCAGGGACTACCAGAGCGCCGCCGAGTTCGAGGGCGCTCACGTGGTTGTCGTGGGCGGCGGCATCTCCGCCGTGCAACTTCTGGACGAGATCTCCCTGGTCACGTCCACCACCTGGGTGACGCGCAGCGAGCCGCAGTTCCGGGACGAGCCGTTCACGGCTGAGGAGGGCAGGGCCGCGGTTGCCGTGGTCGAGGACCGGGTCCGTCGCGGGCTGCCGCCCGGCTCGGTGGTGTCGGTGACCGGGCTGGCGGTCACCCCAGCGATCCGGGCCGCCCGCGCCCGCGGCGCACTCGCGCGGCTGCCGATGTTCAGCGAGATCACCCCCGACGGAGTGCGGTGGCCGGACGGAACGCAGCGGCGCGCCGACGTGATCCTGTGGTGCACCGGGTTCCGCAGCTCGCTCGACCACCTGGCCCCGCTCCGGCTGCGCGGGCCCGGCGGCGGGATCACCATGACGGGGAGGCTGGCCACGCAGGTCGCGTCCGACCCGCGGATTCACCTGCTCGGCTACGGGCCGTCCGCGAGCACCATCGGGGCGAACCGCGGCGGGCGGGCAGCTGCAGCGGAGCTGATCGAGCACCTGGGCTGAGTCGAGTCAAATACCTGGCGCTGCAACAGGAATGGACAGATCGATCGCAGACTCCGCTAGACGCTGATCGTAAACGACAAACGTCGTGACGGCCGGGCCCAGCGTGTACACGGCCGCCAGGTGGAGTGCATCGAGCGTCCGGAGCGCCGGGGCACCGATCGTTTCTGCCAACCCCGCGATCGCCGGCGTCAGCGACATGGCATCGACCGTGGAGAGAAAGGATCGGGCGCGGGTGACGACCGAGCTCGATACCCTGCCCGCGGCCCGCAGCAGCTCGATGCGCCCGATCGTGCTCGTGACCAGATTCTCGTCGAGCCGGTCGTTCAGCCATCGCGCGAGGGCATCCGATTCCGCCTCCCTGACAACAAGTTTCACCATTGCAGAGGTGTCGAGATAGATCACCGGTCGTCTCGCATCTCGTCGAGCACACCGGTCAGATCACCCTCGGCCAGCAAGCTCGCGTCGATCGCCCGCCGGGAAGTGGGCGCCGGGGCGATCTCGCCGCGCGCAATCAACGCAGCACGCTCATCTTGGCCCGCAGCGAGCGGAACGAGACGAGCGACCGGCTTGCCGCGATCACTGACCTCGACCGATTCCCCCGCCCTGACGCGGGCCACGTACCGGCTCGCGTGCTGCCGGAGCTCCCTGATGCCGATTCGCTCCATGACCTATGGTAGCACTTGAAGTGCTACACCAGGGCCATGGCCCGTTGCCGGATCTGCCTCGGCGACTCACCTGCCATGTCCCTGACCGCGCGGCCGAACTGGCTCAACCCGGTGAACCCGCTGCGGCGTGCGATCTGGCCGACCGACAGGTGCGCGACGCGGGGATCCGCGAGCAGGTCGATACCGTGCCTGACCCGCCGCCTGCGGATCATGCCGTAGACGGAGATGCCGTCGCCCTCCATGAGCTTGTGGAGGTAGCGCGAGCTGACGTTGATCCCCGCGGCGACGCGATCGACGTTCAGCGTCGGATCCGTGAAGTGTCGCTCGATGAAGTCGTACACCCGCGCGCGATTGCCGACGGCCATCTCCTCCGGAGCGGGCGCCTCGTCTGCCGGTTGCGCGATCACGGCCAGCGCCAGGTCCGCGATGGCACGCTCGACCAGCGACTGCTCGGCGAGGGTGTTCGGATGGTGACCGGTCAGCGGCTCGAGCATCCCGACGAGCGCGGCACCGACCGGTGATCCGGAAATGACTGCACCGGTGAGCTTTCGGGCATCGATCGACCTCTCCGCGAGCAGTTGGCGAGGCAGGTAGACGAAGACGCACTCGCTGCCTGCCGCGACGTCGAGTCGGAACTCGCGCCCGAAGTCGACGAAACTGATGTCGCCCGCGCTGCACTGAGCGGAGATGCCTTGCTGTTCGAGCCCGACGGTGCCCGACCGGACGGACGCCACCGCGACATAGTCACCCATCTCGTCGTCGAGCATGGCAGGCGGGCGGACACCCGTGACGGCTGTCGACTTCATCCGGTTCACGCGGACCGCGCCGAAATCCGTGGATCCCATCGACGCGCTGAACCGCGACGGCTGCTCGGCCTCGAATCGGCAGATCCCGGAGAACATGTCGATCCCGTCGGCCCCGCGCATCTGAAGGCCGCCCCGGAACCGCTGCGTCAGACCCGCGGTCTGCAGCAGCGCCGTGCCTGCGTTCAATTCGACCCCCCGTGTCGCCCTTGCCCCCCGACATGAGTTTCAGTACGCACCCTAACGCAACGCCTCGGGCCGTGGCCCGCAACCGAATCAGCCCGCGTCGGCAACCACCCTGTTTTGCTGCGTCAGCGACGGGAACTCGAACCCCCAACCGAGCGATCGCCGCACCCCCATCGCGAGCAGACGCTGGTACTGGGACCACGCGTGCGTCTGCCAGTCCAGGAACCGCTCGACCACGAGCGCCCGCCACTGGTCGTCGTCCAGGGTCAGCGCCAGGGTGGACACGTGCACCCGGGTGCAGATCATCTGACGCTCCGGCGAGATCTCGATCTCCGAGAGCCCGGCCAGACCCACCGCGGGACACCACTCGACTCCGGCGCAGGTGTCGAACCGCACGGCCGTCGCGTGCCGCTCCCAGGTGGCCAACGTCTCCTCGACCGCGTGCTCGTGGGCCGTCAGCACCGCGTCCAGGCGATCGGGCAGTCGTCCGCCGAAGGCCGCGCGCAGAACCGACCGCGGCGGGGTGAAGGTGAGCTCGAGCGAGGACCCGGACCCGAACAGCCACTCCGTGACGCTCCTCTCGGGCGGGTGCACGAACTCCGGCCCTGCGGTGGACGACCCGACCCAACGCAGCCGGGTGAGGTCGGGAGACTGAAGCGGCGGAACGCAATCCGCGTGTTCGATAACCCAGGTCATAGCGGCATGATGACATCCGGACATGCGTTCAGGGTGAACGAATTGTCCGAGTCGGCTCCTGGTGCGCGAATTGTCGACACCCCATGCGCAGATCACCCAGTCCGATCACGAACTGGGCACCACCACACCTACCGGTCCGGATCCCACACACACCGTCAGGTCCGGTCCAAGCGCGCGGACCTCGAGGTGATCACCGCCGCCCGTCAACCGGACGAACACGCTGTTCGGTCCGCTCCGAACGGGCACCGTGACACCTTCCCCCTGCTCGAGCGACACCGCGACCTCGCCGTCCGCCGAGGCCAGGTAGTTCAGCCGAACGGTCCACTCCCAGCCGGCCAGCGGCCCGTCGAGCGGCAGCCTCGCCAGGTCAGACCCGACCCGGTGTCCACAACCCGGATTCGGACCCGGATCGACCGACCGGACCCAGGTCACCGCCGCGTCGACCAGACCTCCCTCATCGTCGAGCATGCGCAGCTCGGGCGTGGCCGCGGCGAACTCGGGTCGATCGGGCAGCGGCCCGAGAACGTGACTGATCAGGTTGTGCGGGTGCGCGACGGGCAGCAACACCCCGAGCGACACCGGCTGCTCGAGCAGTGGCGCATCGGGGTGTGCCGCGAGCGCCGATCGGGCATTGGCCAGGTAGTCGCGCGTCGTGTCGTCCTGCCAGCTCGTGGCGAAGGTCGCAGTCGAGACGAGGCTGCCTGCGACGAACGCGGACATCAGTGCCAGTGCGACCGTCGGGCCTCGCCACGCGCCCGCCAGGACCGTGCGGGCGGGAGCGCGCAGGATGAGAGCGAGCGCGACCGCGATGACCACCGCGCTGTCGGTCAGATAGCGAAGCGTCTGCCCGAGCTCGAAGGTCGTCCCCACACCCGACCGGGTCACGACCATCGCCGCCACCGAGGCGAACACATAGGCCGCAACCGCGATCCACACCCAGCCGACGCGCCGCTTCCAGACCACGGTCGCGGCGACGGCGGTCGCCGCGAGGACACCACTCGCGGCGATGAGCAACGCGGGCGGGTCCGCCCACGGCGGGCTCGGCGGCCAGCGGTCCCAGGTCCAGGGCCCGCCGAAGAGTGTCGGCAGCAATCCCTTCGACGTCGCGTGCCGGATCATCTCGATCGCCGATACACCGTCGTGCGGCGCCAAGTCCGTTGTCACCGTGAGGCGATAGATCAGCGACCACACGACCACCAACAGCAGCGCGGGCGCCCAGAGCAGGGCCCCACGGGTCACGGCGGTGCGAATCGGTCGCGCCCGGCCGTCGACCCGGTAGATCAGGGCGACCGCGACGAGGGCGACCAACGGGACCAGCACGGCCTTCTCGAAGAACTGCAGCGACGCGGCGAACACCAGCACCCCGGAAATCGCGTAGCGCGCTCTGCCGGTGCGGCACAACCGGATCGCGTCCCCGGTCACCCAGGCGAGGCCGATCTGCAGCGGCAGCGCGTTGAGGCCGGCGGCCCACCAGGCGAACGCGGGCAGGGTCAGCGGCGAGAACAGGTAGAACACCAGCGGGATCAGGATGACCGGGCGGCGCCCGAGGATCAGCAGGAGCAGTCGCAGCACGGCCAGCGAGGCCAGCGCCTGGAGCGCGAGGAGCATCAGCGCTGGCACCAGCCAGTGATACGGCGCCAACCGTGTCGCGATCCCGGCGGCCAGGAAGGCCGCGGGCATGAAGTGCCCGTCGTGGTCGTAGAACAGGAACTCCGACGACAGCAGCGGCATGGAGCCCGACCGCCCGGCCAGGATCAGGTCGTCCCAGTAGAAGTAGCCCCGACTCAGGACCACGCCGCGCACGGCCAACTGCAGGGCGATCAGTGCGCAGGCGACCTGCAGAACGCGACCGCCGGAGGGTTGCCACCAGCGGGGCGCCCGGCGCGGCCGGTCGTCGGCGGCCGGGTACGCAGGGACGAGCGTTTCGGCGCGCATGGTGGCACCGACCCTAGTGGCTCGGGTCCCGACAACGCCCTTGACGGCGAAGTATGGCTCCAGAACCGCCAACTACGCCTGGCTCCGCTAGCTAGGATCAGTGCTTGGTGTTCGCCCAGAGTCCCGTGCGACCGAGAGGACCCAGATGCGTTTCCTCAAGCTTGCCGCCACCGCCGCCGCACTCGTCGCGGTGCCCGCTGTCCTCGCGGCACCAGCCGCACAGGCCCTGACCCCTCGGACCGTCTTCGGGACGGTGACCTGCAAACACGGCCAGCGGAGTGCACCACCGGTGGCGGTGTGGGTGGTCGCCGAGGAGGGCGAATCCGGGTGGGCGGATCTCGACGACCCGGTCGGCCCCGGATCGGTACGCGAATATTCGTACACGGCCTATGACGCGGAGCGATTCCGACTCGTCGTCGGGTGCGGGGGAACAGCCAAGCAGGCGGAGCGGTCCGTCGTCACCGGCTGGATGAAATCCGGTCGCCACAACCTGACCTTGAACTACTGACAGGACTACCCCATATCGAACTCGTCCGGATCGGGCCCGATCCGGTTGCCGACATCCAGACCGGCGATCGCTGCCAGGTCATCGGAATCGAGTTCGAAGTCGAAGACGTCGATGTTCTGCCGAATCCGGTACGGCGTCACGGACTTCGGAATCGCGACGGTGCCGACCTGCAGGTGCCACCGCAGCACCACCTGCGCGGTGGAGCGCTGATGCTTCTCGGCGATCCGCGCCAGCACCGAGTCCTCGAGCAGCGCGCCGCCCTGACCGAGCGGCGACCACGCCTCGGTGACGATGCCGTGCGCGGCATGGAAGGCCCGCAGCTCCGGCTGCGCGAAGTCCGGGTGCACCTCGACCTGGTTGATCGCAGGCACCACTGACGTCTCGTCGATCATGCGGCCCAGCTGCGCGGGCTGAAAGTTGGAAACACCGATGGAGCGCACCCGCCCCTCGGCCTTCAGCTCGGCGAAGGCCCGCCAGATTGCGACATAGTCCTCGCGCATCGCGCGCGGCCAGTGGATCAGGTACAGATCGAGATAGTCGAGGCCGAGCCGCTCGAGGGAGGCGTCGAACTCGCGGCGAACCGAGTCGGCCGTCCAGGTCTCCGCCGAGTCGTTCCACAGCTTGGTGGTGACGAACAACTCGTCACGAGTCACCCCCGAGTCCGCGATAGCCCGGCCGGTACCGACCTCGTTGCCGTAGATGGCCGCGGTGTCGATGCTCCGGTAGCCGATGCTCAATGCACTGGTCACGGCCGTGTAGCTCTCATCGTCGGGCACCTGCCACACCCCGAACCCGAGCTGCGGAATGGTATTGCCGTCGTTCAGCGTCACGTTCGGGACTGGGCTCACAGAGGTCATGCATCGGAACAACCGCCGCCGTCGGCGCCTTGTTCCCCTGCCTGCTGAGACAATCGACGCCATGACCGCAACACTGCACGCCGATGGGCTGTCCGCATCCCGCGGCGAGCGCACCCTCTTCTCCGAGCTCGACCTCGTCGTGGCCCCCGGCGACGTGATCGGACTGGTGGGCGCCAACGGCGCGGGCAAGTCCACCCTGCTCTCCATCCTGTCCGGACACACCACCGCGGACATCGAGGGATCGGTGACCCTCAGTCCCCCGCACGCCACCGTCGGATACCTCACCCAGGAGCCCGAGCGGCTGCCCGGCGAAAGCGTCGAGGGCTTCCTCGGCAGGCGCACGGGCGTCACCGAGGCCGAGGAGGAGATGAACGCAGCCGCGGAGGCGCTCGCGGACGAGGGCGGCGACGACAGGTACTCGCACGCGCTCGAACGTTGGCTCAGCCTCGGCGGCGCCGACCTGTCCGAGCGCGCCGAGAAGGTCCTGGCCGACCTCGGCCTGGACGTCGGGCTCGACGCGGAGATGACCGCGCTGTCCGGCGGACAGGCCGCCAGGGCGGGACTGGCCTCGCTGCTGCTCTCCCGCTACGACGTGCTGCTGCTCGACGAGCCGACCAACGACCTGGACCTCGACGGCCTCGAGCGGCTGGAACGGTTCGTGGCGGAGGCCCGCACCGGCATCGTGGTGGTCAGCCACGACCGAGAGTTCCTGGCGCGCACCGTGACCGGGATCGTCGAACTCGACCTCGCCCAGCAGCAGATCGCGGTGTACGACGGCGGGTACGAGGCCTATCTCGCGGAGCGGGCCATCGCCCGCCAGCATGCGCGGGAACGCTACGAGGAGTACGCGGACACCAAGTCGGGACTCGAGGATCGCGCTCAGATGCAACGCAACTGGCTCGAGCACGGCGTCCGCAACGCACGTCGCAAGGCCAAGGGCGGCGACTCCGACAAGATGGGACGCAAGGCCCGCGCCGAGTCAACCGAGAAGCAGGCCGCGAAGGCCCGGCAGACGCAGCGCCGGATCGAGCGGCTCGAGGTGGTCGAGGAGCCCCGCAAGGAGTGGGAGCTCCGCATGCAGATCGCGGATGCCCCGCGCAGCGGCACCGTGGTCGCCACCGTGAGCGGCGCCGTTGTTCAGCGTGAAACATTTCGTCTCGGGCCGATCAGCGCCCAGATCGAGTGGGGCGACAGGGTTCTCATCACCGGGCCGAACGGTTCCGGAAAGACGACGCTGCTCCGGCTGCTGCTCGGCAAGCTGCTCCCCGACGAGGGCACCGCGGCGCTCGGCTCCGGCGTCGCGGTCGGCGAGGTCGATCAGGCGCGCGGACTCTTCGAGGGCGACGAGGCGCTGTCGGCGGCGTTCGGCGCCCAGGTGCCCGACTGGCCTGACGCCGAGGTGCGCACCCTGCTCGCCAAGTTCGGCCTGCGCGGCGCGCACGTGCTGCGACCGGCGAGCTCCCTGTCCCCCGGCGAACGCACCAGGGCCGCACTGGCATTGCTGCAAGCCCGCGGGGTCAACCTGCTGGTGCTCGACGAGCCGACCAACCACCTGGACCTGCCCGCCATCGAACAGCTCGAGCGCGCCATGGACGAGTACGAGGGCACGCTGCTGCTGGTCACCCACGACCGGCGGATGCTGGACACGATGCGCAGCACCCGCCGGTGGCGGATGGACGGCGGTCAGCTCACGGAATCCTGACGGGGTCTCACCAGCCCCAGCAATACGTCCACGATCAGGAAGCCAAGCAGCGAGAGGCCGAGCAGCGGCACGAAGACGCCGCAGGCCACCGCGACCACTGCGACGGCGCCGATGGCAGGCCATGGCAGTCGCCGCAGCGCCCCACGACGCGGCAGGGCACCGAGCGCGAATCGGTCCGAGCGGCCCGGTCGCCGCTGCCACCACATCCGATAGCCGCCCGCGATCAGCACGATCAGCGCGAGCGCGAGCGCCGCGAGCAGCAGCTGGTTGGCGATCCCGAACAGGGTGCCCATATGGCCGGCGATCCCCCACGAGGTGAGCTTGGCGGCGAGCGGGTAGTCCGCGAACCGGAGCTCGTCGGTGACCCGCATCGTCGCACCGTCGACCGCGACGGAGTCACTCTCCGTCGCCACCTCCTTGACCGTCCACGCGTTATCAGCACTCTCCGGGACGATCGCGGACAGCGATCCGGTCAGGCCGCGGTCGCGGGCCACCGCGAGCACGCCGTCCACGTTCGCGAGGTCCACCGAAGGCGCCACCGGAACGGCCGCGGCGTCGTGACCGTCGTGCTCACCGGCGGGCGATCCCGCACCGCCGCCGAGCTCGGTATCCAGTTTCGGTGTGGTCCAGCTCATCTCGGTCCGCAGGGTCTTCACATTCTTGCCCGCGTGGTCCGACCAGGTCAGTCCGGTGGCCGAGAGGAAGATCAGCCCGAGGGCCGCGCAGGCACCGATGACGCCGTGCCGGTTCATGGTGCGCCCGCGGCCGGTCGCCGCCCTGCCCTGGGTCAGGACCCGACCCCGGGACTTCTTCCACCACAGGTACAGCCCGGCCAGCGCGATCACGCCGAGCCACGATGCGGCCATCTCGCTGTAGAGGTTGCCGAGCTCGCCGAGGTGCAGGTTCTTGTGCAGCGCCGACAGCCAGGCCCGCAGCGGCAGGTCGCCGGAGTCCGAGGCCAACGAACCGAGCACGTCGCCGCTGCCCGGGTCGACGAAGACGGTGCTCTCCCCCGAGCCGACGCCCGGATCAGCGAACACCACGCGGGTGGAGCCGCCCGCGTCGCCGGGTGTCTGCAGCGACAGGACGGTAGCGGGGTCACGGCCGTCGAGCGCGGCCCGCAGCTGTTCGGACGCAGGAAGGGCCCGATCCGAGGCGGACGCCTCGAGGTAGTCGCCGTAGATGAGATTCTCGAGCGTCGGCGCGAACGCGTAGACGAACCCCGTCAGGGCCGCGACCAAAAGGAAAGGTCCGACGAGCACGCCTGCGTAGAAGTGCAGGCGCAGCAGGAGCTTTCGCAGCGCCTGGGATTCGGTGCCCGGCGGCGTGGATTTGGGCACACCGGATTCGGTGGTGATGGTCATGACATCGCTTTCGTCGATCAGACAAGGGTGCGCGAATCCCAAAGGAACCGGAGAACATGGGAACCGCGAGAAACCGCGCCCCGGCCGAGGCGGCCGTGGTTACGCGGTGGGTGAAGGTGTGATCAGACGAAAAGCGGTGGCCCGCGGCGCGAGACCGACACGCGGCAGAGCGCGGCCACGAGCGGGTGCACCTCGGCGACGGGTCGCCAGCTGCGGGGTCGTTCGAGGACGGGGATGGCGACGACGAGCGCGGCGACGACCGCACGCAACGCGGCCTCCGTGCGCGGGCCGATCCGTTCGGCCGCCGCGATCAGGGCCGCGCAGACGCCGATCGCGACGGCGTGCGCGGCGAGCATCTGCGGGCTCAGGCCGCCGATCGGCCCCGAAGCCATGTCCGCGTGGTGACCGCTGCCGCCGAACGCCAGCGTGGTGTGGGCGCCGAGCTGCCCGACCGCCAGGATCGGGACCAGCGCCGGTCCCCCGCGGCGAAGTACGGGCACCGCGCCCATCACGGCGACCAGCACGGCGGCGAATCCGGCGAGCAACATCAGGGTGGACCCGGCGGGCAGCCCGCCGCCGCCCACGCCGTGCGCTGCGACAGCCACCGCCGCGGTGGTCGACCCGACCGCCGCACAGCGCACACGGCGAGAGAGCTTCTCACCAGGGCCGACGCGCATGCGCGAACCGTACTACATCGTGTAGGACTCATTCGCCTGGCCATAGGGACTACTTGACAGACTGTTGCGTTTTCCAAACAATCTGATGCATGAGCCCGGTACGACGCGGCGAATCGCGCCCCATCTTCAACCGCATCGCGGTATTGCGGGCGGAGCGCTCGCTCAGCCGGGTCCGGCTGGCGGAACTGATCGAGGTGAACCCGCAGACCGTGGGTGCGCTCGAACGCGGCGACCACTACCCGAGCCTCGACCTGGCGATGCGGATCTGCGAGGTGTTCGGCCTGCCGATCGAGGCGGTGTTCTCGCGGACCGAGTTCACCCCGCTGTCCACGGAGCTCTACCGATCACGCGAGTCAGGAGTGACCCGAGATGCCTGAGATGAACCTCGTCGAGCGCTATCAGGCGCACCGCACCAGGAGGTTCCTCGCGAACTCCGAGAAGTGGCGACACATGCTGCCCGGCTGGCGCACCCAGCGCCGCCGTCGGATCCTCGTGATCGCACTGTCGGCGACCTTCACGTTCATGTTCGTGGTCGGGGTGCTGTGCCACTTCTTCGAACGCGCCCCGCTGCTGTGGCTGCCCGCGTCCCTGCTGTTCTTCCCGATCTGGATCTCGTTGCAGATCGCGTCCGGCCGCCAAGGCGACGCACCCGTCGCAACACTCGACGAGTGGGAGGTACAGCAGCAGAGCGCGGCCCGCTCGACCGGACTGACAATCACCCAGTGGCTGGTGCTGATCCCGGTGGTCTACCTCACCTACGGCAGCGCCATCACCGGCGGCGAGCACCCCACGATGGCCTACGCCGGCGGACTGCTCACCCTCACGGCCCTCATGATCGGCGGCTGCTCGCCCGCCATGATCCTGGCCTGGAGCCGACCCGACCCCGATCCCGAGTCCGACGAATTCCCCATGGAGGCAGCGTGACCGAGAACCCCACCCTCACCATCGACCACGTCAGCAAGCGGTACGGCGAAGTCGTCGCGCTCGACGACCTCAGCTTCGAGGTGAAGCCCGGCGAGATCTTCGGCTTCGTCGGCAGCAACGGCGCAGGCAAGACCACCACCATGCGGATCGCGCTCGGCGTGCTCTCCGCGGACTCCGGCGAGGTGCGGCTCGGCGGCAGACCCGTCGACCTGGAGGTGCGCCGCACCATCGGCTACATGCCGGAGGAGCGTGGCCTCTACCCGAAGATGAAGGTCGGCACCCAGCTCTCGTATCTGGCCGAGCTGCACGGACTCTCGCGCGTCGAGGCCAGGGCTTCGGTGACCCGCTGGACCGATCGACTCGGCATCGCCGAACGCGTCGGCGACACCGTCGACTCCCTGAGCCTCGGCAACCAGCAGCGCGTCCAGTTGGCCGCTGCACTGGTCCACGACCCGGCGGTACTGGTGCTGGACGAGCCGTTCTCCGGCCTCGACCCGGTCGCGGTGGACGTGATGAGCGCCGTCCTGATCGAGAAGGCGAAGACCGGTGTGCCGGTGATCTTCTCCAGCCATCAGCTCGATCTGGTCCAGCGGCTGTGCGATCGCGTCGGCATCATCGCGCAGGGGAAGATGCGCGCGATCGGCGCAGTCGACGAGCTACGCAGCGGCGAGAACGCCCAGCTGACCGTGCACGCCCCCGGCGCCCCCGACGGCTGGGCGCGGCACCTGGCCGGGGTGAGCACGGTCAGCCACACCGACGGGCGGACCGTGCTGACGCTCGAACCCGGCGCCGACGACCAGGCGATTCTCGCGGCGGCCCTGAAATCCGGACCGGTGCATGAGTTCTCGTTGCACCGGCCGTCCCTCACCGATCTGTTCCGAGAGGTGGTCGCCGCATGAACCCGGCCCACGCCATCGCCCTTGTCGCCCGGCGCGAGTTCCTCACCCAGGTCCGCAAGAAGAGCTTCCTGATCAGCAACGCGGTCATCCTGCTCGCGATCATCGGCAGCATTGTCGGCTACTCGATCTTCTCCGGCGGCGACGAGGCCGACCGCGCCGCCATCGGACTGGTCGGCGACCAGTCGCTGTCCGCGTCGCTGGTGTCCACCGGCGAACAGGTGGGGACACCCGTCGAGGTGTCCGAGGTCCCCGACGAACGGACCGCCCGCGACCGCGTCGGCAGCGGCGACCTCGACGTCGCCGTCATCCCGAACCCGGACGGATCCGCCACCGCCGTCACCGAATCCGAGATCGATGCCGGGCTCCGCACCGTTGTCGACGTCGCGGTTGCGGGCCAGGCGCAGCAGCGGGCACTGGCTGCCCAGGGCGTCGACGTCGCACAGTTGAGTGCGGTGACCGGCGCGGCCGTGGTCACCGTCGAGGCGATCGATCCGCCCGACCCCGAACAGGGCCAGCGCACCGCACTGTCGATCGCCGCCGTGATCCTGCTGTACATGCAGATCCTCGGCTTCGGCATGTACGTCGCCATGGGCGTGGTGGAAGAGAAGTCCAGCCGGGTGGTCGAGCTGCTGCTGTCCACGCTGCGCCCGCTGCAGCTGTTGTGGGGCAAGGTCATCGGCATCGGCGCGGTCGGGCTGGTGCAGCTCACGGCGTACGGCATCGCCGGGGTCGGTGCCGGTATCGCCACCGGCGTCCTGACCGTCACGGGCACCGCGATCGGCGTGCTCGCGGGCACCCTCGGCTGGTTCGTACTCGGCTTCACCTTCTTCGCGGTGCTCTACGCCGCGGCCGGCTCGATGGTCTCACGCCAGGAGGACGTGAACTCCACGACGATGCCCCTGATGCTGCTGATCATGGCGATGTTCTTCACCGCCTTCTCCGCGGTCAGCAACCCGGACGGCACGCTGAGCAATGTGCTGAGCTGGATCCCGCCGTTCTCCGCGATCCTGATGCCGCTGCGGATCGCGGCCGGGGTGACCGGGCCGGCGCAGATCGTCGGCACCATCGCCATCATGACGGCGACGACCGTGGCGCTCTCCCTCGTCGCCGCGAAGATCTACGAGCGTTCGATCCTTCGGGTGGGCAAGACCGTGTCCTGGCGGGAGGCGTTCGGACGCTAGTGCCCTAGGGTCGCGGTATGACCGCGCGACTGTCCGCCCGCGAGATCCTCGACCTGGTGCTCGACGCCGGCAGCTACGAGTCCTGGGACCTGCCGCCGATCCGGGTCGAGGCGAATACCTCCTACCGTGCCGATCTCGATGCCGCGCAGGCGAAGACCGGCCTGGACGAGTCGGTGATCACCGGCGTCGGCACGGTGCGTGGACGCCGGGTCGCGGTGATCGCCTGCGAGTTCGGCTTCCTCGCCGGGTCCATCGGCGTCGCCGCGGCCGAACGGATCGTCACCGCGATCGAACGCGCGACCGCGGAGGGGCTGCCGCTGCTGGCGTCACCGACGTCGGGCGGCACCCGGATGCAGGAGGGCACCCTGGCCTTCGTGCAGATGGTGAAGATCGCCGCCGCCGTCACCGTGCACAAGGCCGCGCACCTGCCGTACCTGGTGTACCTGCGCAACCCGACGACCGGCGGGGTGTTCGCGTCCTGGGGTTCGCTGGGGCACGTCACGGTCGCCGAGCCGGGCGCGCTGATCGGTTTCCTCGGCCCGCGGGTGTACCAGGCGCTGTACGGCGAGAAGTTCCCCGAGGGCGTGCAGACCGCCGAGAACCTCTACAACAGTGGGGTGATCGACGGCGTCGTGTCGCCGAAGTGGTTGCGGCACCTGGTTCATCGCGCGCTGCGGGTGATGACCGGCGAGGCCGGTCAGTGGGTGGATCAGAACCCCGAGCCTGCCGACATCCCGGACGTACCCGCCTGGCAGTCGGTGATGCTCTCGCGCCGTGCGGACCGTCCCGGCATCCGGCAACTGCTGCGGTACGCCGCCACCGAGCAGGTCCCGCTCAGCGGCACCGGGCAGGGCGAGGCCGACAAGACGGTGCTGGTGTCACTCGCCCGGTTCCGGGGCGCGCCGTGTGTGCTGTTCGGTCAGGACCGCAGCGGCCAGTCGCCGGAACACACGATGGGACCGGCGGCACTGCGTGAAGCGCGGCGGGCGATGAAGCTCGCCGAGGAACTGCGGATCCCACTGGTACTGGTCATCGACACGCTCGGCGCCTCGTTGTCGAAGGAGGCCGAAGAGAAGGGGCTGGCCCCGGAGATCGCGCGCTGCCTCGCCGACCTGGTCACTCTCGACACCGCGACCGTCTCGGTGCTGCTCGGGCAGGGCACCGGCGGCGGCGCCCTCGCCCTGCTGCCCGCGGACCGGGTGCTGTCCGCTCAGAACGGCTGGCTCGCGCCGCTGCCCCCGGAGGGCGCCAGCGCCATCGTGCACCGGGACACCACGCATGCGCCGCAGATGGCCGCGGCCCAGGGCATTCGCTCGCTGGACCTGCTGCGCGACGGCGTCATCGACGCGATCATCCCGGAGTCACCCGACGCGGCGGACGAGCCGATCGGATTCTCCAAGCGGGTCGGAGAGGCCATCGCCAGGGAGCTCGCGTCACTGGTCGATCAGCCCGCCGCGGATCGGTACGCGGCCCGGATCGCCCGCTACCGGAACCTGGGACTGCCTCGCTGATCGTCAGCGATATCCGGTGGTGTCGGCCGGTCTGCCGGGGTCCTGGACCTCGACCAGGTAGCGCCACGCGTCGGGCCTGCTGCCGTCGAGGTCGGTGAAGCCGTAGACCCTTGCCAACTGCCCGCTGGAGAGCGACTGCCCGTTCCAGCGCGCGACGTCGGGGTCCCGGGCGAGTGCCGCGACGGCCCGGCCGACGTAGGAGGGGCTCTCCGAGATGGCGAAGTGCGGGATCCGCTCGATGGCATCGCGCCAGTTCGACTCGGCGACGCCGAAATTGTCGAGCATCATCTCCGACCGCAGCCAGCCCGGCGTGAGCAGGACCGCGGTCGCCCCGCGCGGACCCAGTTCGTGGGCCAGCGCGAACGCCATCCGGCTGACCGCCGCCTTGGCCAGGTCGTAGAAGAACGAGACCCGGTAGTTGGCGGCGTTGTACTCGTCGGTCCCGTCGGTCACCTCTACGACGAGGCCGCCCGGGGTCTCGAGGAGCAGCGGGATCGCGAAATGACTGGTGATGGCATGGGTGTCGACGCCGAGGCGCAGGTACCGCAGCCCGACGTCCAGGGACGACTCCCACACCGTCTTGTCCCACTCCATCTCGGTGGCACCCCAGATGTCGTTGACCAGAACGTGCAGCGCGCCCTGCTCGTCCCGGATCCGCGCCACCAGCGCGCGTACCTCGTCGGGCACCAGATGGTCGACCCGGACCGGGATCCCGCGGCCGCCCGCCGCGTCCACGAGGGCCGCGGTCTCCTCGATCGTCTCCGAGCGGTTCATCTCCGATCGCCGCGGCCCGCTCGTGCGGCCGGTGACGTAGACCGTGGCGCCGACCGCACCGAGCTGCACTGCGATCCCACGGCCCGCGCCTCTGGTCGCACCCGCGACCAGCGCGACCTTTCCTCGCATCAGGAGGCGCCGCCCGCCGTGGCCGCGGGGATGATCACCGCGACCATGATTGCCGCGTTCACTGCCTCGACCGTCCTGCGGACCGCGACACCCGCCCATTCTCCGTCGGCGATCTCCTTGGCCCGCTTCTTGATTGCGCGGCGATCCCCGTCCGGGACGACCGCGGGCGCCGCGTCGACGGCGGAAAGCAGCGACACCAGCGCGGCGGTCCGTTCGCTCGGGGCGGCGCCGTCCACCAGGGCAGCCCGCAGCTCGTCGCGGACCGCGCGCTCGTGGCTCTCGTCGACCGCGGGCCACACCTTGGTCGGGAAGATGCCGAGCAGGCGCCCCTTCGCCTCGTGCACCCAGCCCCTGTCCACGATCCGCTGGAGGACGGCCTCGCGCAGCCGATGGTCGATCTTCTCGATCGCGCGTTCCGGCTTGAGTGGCTTCGACTCCCGGATCTGGTCGACCGCGTGCGCGAGGATCGGGTCCTCGGGCAGCGTGTCGTCGCGCAGCACGAGCCTGCCCTTCTTCACCTCCTCCCCTTCCCCCGCCGGGCGGACGACGCCGTCGAGGGCGAGTTCGAGGAGGACCGCACCGGCCAGGGCCCGCGGCAGCGCGGTGCTGTCGACCAGCGGCTTTCCGGTCTCGTCGTCGAGCAGGAGCAGGAGCAGATCTTCGGCGAGAAGAGTCATGCACCCACGGTACGTCGATTCGTCGGGGCGGGGGCTCCTGCTTCACAACCGTTCACCGACGGTTCGCCGCCGCCCGGCGCAGGGGGTGTCCGCGGCGGGCCCAATCGCCCTGCCGCCCCCATCCGGTCACCTAGGGTGTAGTGCGCGTCACACCCGCGCGGAGCGATGAGAGGACACGAGTCGATGAGTTACGCCGAGGCCTACCGTGAGAGCGTCGAGCAGCCGGAGAGCTTCTGGCTGAATGCCGCCGCCGCGCTCGACTGGGACGTCGCCCCAACCCGCGCCCTCGACGACTCCGATGCCCCGATGTACCGCTGGTTTCCCGACGCCACACTGAACACCTGCTTCAACGCCCTCGACCGGCACGTCGCCGCCGGCCGCGGCGAGCAGGCGGCGCTGATCTACGACTCGGCGATGCTGGGCACCACCCGCACCTACAGCTACGCCGACCTGCTCGACGAGGTCTCGCGTTTCGCGGGCGTACTTGTCGCACAGGGCGTCACCGCGGGTGACCGGGTGATCGTGTACATGCCGATGATCCCGGAGGCCGCGATCGCGATGCTCGCGTGCGCCCGGATCGGCGCGATCCACTCGGTGGTGTTCGGTGGGTTCGCCGCCGCCGAACTCGCCGCGCGCATCGACGACGCCGAGCCCAAGGCCCTGATCACCGCGTCCGGCGGCCTCGAACCCGGCCGGACCATCGAATACCTCCCGATGGTGGCGCGGGCCCTCGGCCTCACCGACAAGGCGCCCACCACGATCATCGTCAAGGACCGCGAGCAGATCCCCGGCAGCGCCGCCGACCACGACGGCTGGCTGGACTGGGACACCGCGGTCGCCGCCGCCGAACCCGCAGGCTGCGTGTCCGTGGCCGCGACCGATCCGCTCTACATCCTGTACACCTCCGGCACCACCGGGAAGCCGAAGGGCGTGGTCCGCGACAACGGCGGCCACGCGGTGGCCCTGGCCTGGTCGATGCGCAACCTCTACGACATCGGCGCGGGCCAGGTGATGTGGACGGCCTCCGACGTGGGCTGGGTCGTCGGGCACTCGTACATCGTGTACGGGCCGCTGCTGGTCGGCGCGACGACCGTGCTGTACGAGGGCAAGCCGGTCGGGACCCCCGACGCGGGCGCGTTCTGGCGCGTGATCGGCGACCACAAGGTGCGCGCCCTCTTTACCGCACCGACCGCGATCCGCGCGATCCGCAAGGTCGATCCCGAGGCGAAAGAGCTTGCCAAGTACGACATCTCCTCGCTCGAGACCCTGTTCGCGGCGGGCGAGCGACTGGATCCCGACACCTACGAATGGGCCACCGAGAAGCTCGGCGTCCCGGTCATCGACCACTGGTGGCAGACCGAGACCGGCTGGGCCATCTGCGCGAACCTGCGCGGGCTCGAGCCGATGCCGATCAAGGCCGGCTCCCCGACCGTGCCGGTGCCGGGCTATCACGTCGAGATCCTGGACGGGGAGGGCGCGCCTGTGCAGGCGGGCACCGAGGGCAACATCGTCATCACGCTGCCGATGCCGCCCGGCACGCTGGCAGGGCTGTGGCGGGACCAGGACCGGTACGTCAAGTCGTACCTGGCGACCTTCCCCGGTTACTACCTCACCGGCGACTCCGGCTACATCGACTCCGACGGGTACGTCTTCGTGCTCGGCCGCAGCGACGACGTCATCAACGTTGCGGGGCACCGTCTTTCGACCGGCAGCATGGAGGCTGTCGTCGCCGCGCACGCCGCGGTCGCCGAGTGCGCGGTGATCGGAATCAAGGACGAACTCAAGGGGCAGCGGCCGAGCGGGTACGTCGTGCTCAAGGCCGGCGCCGACATCGACCCGGAGCAGCTTCGGGTGGAACTGGTCGCCATGGTCCGCGATCAGATCGGCGCGGTCGCAACCTTCCGCGACGTCACCGTCGTGCAGGCGCTGCCCAAGACCCGGTCCGGGAAGATCCTGCGCAAGACCATGCGGCAGATCGCGGATCACGACGAGTACACCGTGCCCTCGACGATCGAGGATCCCGCGGTGCTCGACGCGCTGGCGCGATTGCTCGGCGGACCCGACTCGTAGGGCCTCCCGCACTGCCACGAAGCCCCGCGGTCCCGCCTCTCAGGACTTCCCGCTCCGGAGTGCCCTGCCGCAGACTTCCATGGTGCCGACCCGTTCAGAACGGTGGTGGTTCCGCAGGCATCGGCGGTGTCGGCGGCGGGGTGTAGCCGCGGCGGCCGGTGATGTGCGGGGCGGGGGTGGCCAGGGTGTTGCTGCCGTGGGCGCCTGCCGGGAGGGTCACGGCAGTGGTGCCGGTGCTCGAGGTCCAGACCAGGGCGTGGCCGGGCAGTGCTATCACCCGCCAGAACCCGAGCGTCTTGAGTTGGTGATGAAACTGGCACAGGCATTGCAGGTTGGTGACGATGGTCCAGCCGCCGGAAGCCGGGTTGTAGAGCCAGTATTCGACGATGTGGTCGAGTTGGCATTGTGCTGCGGGGCGGGTGCAGCCGGGGAACCGGCAATGCCCATCGCGGGCGCGGACGAGTGCGGTGGTGGCTGCGTCGGGGCGGTAGGTCAATGCGCCGTCGGGCGGGGTGGTGAGGCCGCCGTGGCCGTCTGGGTACTGCGGTCGGGCCAGGGTCGGGTCGGCCTCGATGGCGGCGGTGATCGCGTCGATCATGGTGCCGACGCTGGTCGGCGCGGGTGTGGTCGTCGGGGTGCCCGGCTCGACGGCGGTATCCCCGGCGGTGGTGTCGGTGTCGTGTCCGAAGTCGTGCGTGGTGGCCTGCGTCGGCCCAATTGGCGACCCCTGCCCCGTGGTTCCGGGCGGTGGATTCGTGTGGCGGCGTTGGGCTCGCGGTGGTGGCGGTATCCCCGGCGGCGCCGGGGGTAGCGTCCCGAATTCGGGGACGTAGCCAGCCTTGCGGCGGCCGCCGCGGGCGAGAAACGAGCGCAGGCAGAACCGCGGCGGTAAAGGCGGTGGTGTGTCGGGCTCGGTGCGGGCAGACGTGTCCGCCTCCGCGTGGGCTTCCGGCCCGAGATCCGGTTCTGGCTCGGGATCTGGCACTTGCTCACGCTTACGGGCGGTATCCCGCGCCGGCTCCGCCATGCGGTCCGGCTCTTGCTCCGGCTTCCGGGCAGGTTCCGGCTCCGGCTCTGTGTCGCGGTCCGGCTCCGGCTCTGTGTCGCGGTCCGGCTCCGGCTTTGTGTCGCGGTCCGGCTCCGGCTTTGTGTCGCGGTCCGGCTCCGGCTTTGTGTCGCGGTCCGGCTCCGGCTTTGTGTCGCGGTCCGGCTCCCGCTCTGAGTCGCGGCCCGGGTCCGGCGCCAGTCCCCAATGCGGCCATGACCGCGATCCCGGCTGCGGCACAACGCTATCCGGCGGTTCAGCAGCCACAGCAGATTCGGCCGCGCGGAGATCGGGTACGCCGGAATCACTGTCGTGGGTGCGCCGCCGACCGGTGTCGCTTCGGGTCGCGTCGGTGCTGATGGTGTCAGCCTCGGCGCCTGCATCGTCTGTGCCGGCCTCAGCCGCACTGTTACCCTCGGCCGCTGCGCTGCGAGCGCCCGTGGCCGTGTCCGTGCCTTCGCCTGTGTCGACTGCACTGCTGCCAGCATCGGCGTCGCAATCGATGTCGGCGCTGCGGTCCGTATCGGCAGGGCTGTCGTCGCGAGCGCGGGCCGCGCTGCCAGCTTCAGCCCCGCCAGCGCCGGCCGCACTGTTGCCGATATCGGCGTGGCTATCGCTCTCGGTGCCCGTACCCCTATCAGCGGCATTGCCGTCGGCTTCGCTGTCGGCCGCACGACCGGTATCGGTGTCGCTGTCATCGTCGTCGTGGTTGATCAGGCCGAGCTCCTCAGCCAGATCCAGCGCCTCGGTGAGCAATGCCTGCCACGTCCCGTCCGCGGCCAACCTCCGCGCCAACTCCGGATCAATCAACCCGTGCCCATGCAGGTACGCCGGCCGCGACAGCAACCCCAGCAGCGTCGCCACATCCATCGTGATCTGCGTCAACGGTGCCCGCCGACCCGGCAACGCGGTACGCCCCGCCTGCGAGCAGTCGTCCCGCTCGCAGC
>NZ_JBHZBV010000015.1:0-104822 GCF_042754885.1 Rhodococcus sp. NPDC059179
TGCGTCGCACCCCGACACACGAGCCGAAACAACTTCCGATTACGCGCCAATCCCACCGGCCGACCCCCTCATGATCAGTTGTTGCTCTGACCATAGAAATCTGCTCGGGCGATGCCCCGATAGGTGCACACTCGACCCAGCCACGCATCGAACCCGCCATCCCGACCGGAGGAGCCAGCAATCGTGATCACCGAGATCCTGGCTCGAGCGGCGTTGAGCCCGATCCCCTCAGCCCGAGCGCTCGCCGCGAGGATCCTGCCGACGCGCGAGCACCGGATCGAGGGCAAGCGGATCCTGCTGACCGGGGCGTCGTCCGGCGTGGGGGAGGCGGCCGCGCGTCGCCTCGCCGCCGAGGGCGCCGAGTTGATCCTCGTCGCGCGGGGCGCGGAGGCGCTCGAGGCTGTTCGCGACGACATCGTGGGTGCGGGCGGGATCGCGCACGCCGTGCCCTGCGACCTGACCGATCCGGGCGACGTCGACCGGCTCCGGACGGTCGTTTCCGGCGAGCTCGGCCCAGTGGACGTGCTCGTCAACAATGCGGGCCGGTCGATCCGCCGCTCCGTCGAGGATTCGCTCGACCGGTTCCACGACTTCGAGCGCACCATGGCGCTGAACTACTTCGGCCCCGTGCGGCTGACCCTCGCGCTGCTGCCCGCGATGCTCGAGCGGGGGCAGGGGCACGTGGTCAACGTGGCCACCTGGGGCGTGCCGGGCGGGGTGATGCCCAAGTTCGCGGCGTACCACGCGTCGAAGTCCGCGGTCAGCGCGTTCGGGCGCGACCTCGGCGCCGAACTCGCGGGGCGCGGGGTTGCGGTGACGACCGTGCACTTCCCGCTCATCCGCACGCCGATGATCGCGCCGACCAAGGACTACGACGCGATGCCCGCCCTCACTCCCGAGGACGCGGCCTCCTGGTTGGTCACCGCGATCCGGACCCGGCCGGTCGAACTGCTCCCGACCTATGCGGAGCTGTTGCGGTTCCTGGACAACTTCGCCCCGACCCTGACCGACGCCCTGGTTCGGCGCGCCGGGATCTGACGCCGCCGCACTCTTGGCCCGCGTCGAGCGTGCACCTACCGGGGCATCGGCCGAGTGGCGGCGACGGGAGGTGCACTCTCGGCGGGAGTGGACTGCGGGAGCCGCAGCGCCAGTCGGACGCCGCCGAGCGGGCTGTCCACCAGTTCCACGGTGCCGCCGTGCAGCGCCGCCTGCTGGGCGACCAACGCGAGCCCCAACCCGGACCCGTCGGCACTCGAACCGGTGCCCCGGACGAAGCGCTCGAAGACCGACGCACGCTCGGACTCGGGCACCCCGGTCCCGTCGTCGTCGACGGTGACGACGACGGCGCCGTCGGGTTCCGTGCGGACGGCGACCAGCACTCGCCCGGCCCCGCCGTGCCGGACCGAGTTGGTGATGGCATTGTCGAGCACCAGTCGTAGTCCGGTCGGAATGCCCCGCACCAGAACGGGTTCGGGGGCCGAGAAGGTGACGTCCAGGTCGGGGTGGATGCGTGCGGCCTCCTGGACGCAGCGGTCGACCAGGTCGGCGAGGTCGACTTCCTCGTGATCTGCGATGTCGGACAGCTCGCCGACCGCGAGTCGCTCCAGGTCGGTCAGCGTCGTCTCCACCTGACGCTGCGTCGAGAGCAGGTCGCCGAGGATCTCCTGGCGTTGCTCGCCGGTGAGCCGCATCGTCGCGAGCACCTCCAGATCGGTGCGCATCGAGGTCAGCGGGGTGCGTAGCTCGTGTGCGGACACCGCGGCGAAGTCGCGGGCAGATCCGAGCGCCTCCTCGGTTCGCTTCTGCGCCACGGCGATCCGGTCGAGCATGTGACCGATCGCCTCCGACAGGTCCTCGGCCTCGCGGGCCCCGTGCACGTTCGGGCGCGCGGCGCCGGGATCGTCGCCGATGTCGTGGGTGGCGTCGGCCAGCAGTCGCAGCGGGCGGACGGCGCGCCCCGCCAACAGCCAACCCAGCCCGCCAGCCGCCGCGATCGCGACCACCGCGGCCACCGCGACCGCCGCCTGCTGCTGGCGGATCGCACGGGTCAGCGGATCCTCCGGGACTGCCAGCGCAATGAATGAGCCGGGTTCGCCGGGGACTGCGACGTCCCGCATGCGGACCGCGGCGCCTGCCACCGACGCTGCCCTCGTGACGTCGCCGGCGACAGCGTCGGGAAGGGGTGTGGCGGGCACACCCGGCACAGTGTCGATCGCGACGCCCGACGGGAGCTCCAATGTCACCGAGTCGAGGGTCCGGTCGAGTGTTTCGGATCCGTTGACGCGCAGGAACACCGCGAATGCGGCACCGATCGCGACGATGACGACGGCAGCGGCCAGCGCCGACACGATCGCAACACGAGTACGCAGCGAGAGAGACCGCTTCACGGCCGCTCCCGAAGGACGAATCCGACCCCACGGACGGTGTGCAGGACTCGTGGCACCGACTGCGCCTCCAGCTTCTTGCGTAGGTACGTGACGAAGACGTCCACCACGTTGGTGTCGGCGTCGAAGTCATAGCCCCAGACCAGCCGCAGCAGCTGCGGCCTGCTGAGCACGATGCCCGCGTTCTCGGCCAGCGCCGCGAGCAGGTCGAACTCTCTCTTGGTGAGCTCGAGGCGGCGCCCCGCGATGTGGGCACGGCGCCCAGGCAGATCCACCTCGAGGGCGCCGACGGTGACGGCCCCCGTGGGCGCGACGGACCGGGGCGCGCGGCGCAGCAGGGCCCGCAGCCGGGCGACCAGTTCGCCGAGCTCGAACGGTTTGGTCAGGTAGTCGTCGGCCCCGGCCTCCAGGCCCGCGATCCTGTCATCGACCGTGCTGCGCGCGCTGAGCACACAGATCGGGACCTCGTTGCCCATCGCCCGCAGCGCGGTGACCACGCCGACGCCGTCGAGGAGCGGCATGTTCACGTCCAGAACGATCGCTGCGGGACCGGTGTCGGCCACCGCCCGCAGGGCGGCGGCCCCGTCTGTCGCGGTTTCGGTGTGAAAGCCGGACAGTCGGAGCCCCCGCTCCAGCGAGGCCAGGACCTTGGGGTCGTCGTCGACGATCAGGATGTGGGCGGAGGCGGTCACCCGGTCCATGGTGCCAGGAGGTGCGGTTGGACCTAGCAGTCGCGCATGACGGTGATCGCGCCGGTCGGTGCGTTCTCGTCGAGCTGCAGCATCAGCGTCGGGAGTTCGCCCGCGGCGTCGGGAAGCTCGGTCACCGGGGTCGCGGGCACCGCGATGCCGTCGGCGCGCATCTTCTCCACCGCGTCCGCGCTGAATTCGATTGCGTTCTCGCAGCCTGCCGTGTCCAGGGGTGCACCGGGAACGGCGGGGCCCGACTCCTGGACGGCGACGGCGCCGCCCTGTGGGACGGAGTCGTTGGCCCATGCGACGCCGGGCACCGTGATGGCAGCGGCGACCGCCAGTCCGGCGGCCGCGATCCCGGCGCGCTTGCGGAAGGTGCCGGTGTTGAGGGACTTACGCATGGGGAACTCCTTGTGTCGTGTCGGGAGCCCGGATGGCTTCGACATGACCCAAGGTATGGACGAAAGGTTCGGCGCCCGTTAGCGAATCATTAGGGGTTCATTAGACCCGCGCGCGTGCTCTCGCGCTGGATTCGCAGCCACACCGCGAAGCCCCACACCACGAATCCTGCGTACACCAGATAGAGGATCGCGGACGGGTAGTAGCCGGCCTCGAGGAGCAGTGGGACACCGACCAGGTCCACGCCGATCCAGATCAGCCAGAACTCGGTCCACCCGCGAGCCATTCCGTAGGTGGCCAGCATCGAGCCCATGAAGATCCACGCCTCCGCCCACGGTCCGTAGGACCCGAGCCGGGCGAAGATCTGCGCGAACGCCACGGTGCCGACGGCCATCGCGAGGATCAGCAGCAGCCGGTCCCGGCGCGGAGCCCACCTCGGCAGCACCGCCTGACCCGACTCGTGCCGCGACCGCAGCCACTGCGTCCAGCCGTACACGCTCACGGTGATGAACATCAGCTGGCGCCCGGCCTGGCCGTACAGGTTCAGCTCCTGCGGGGTGTGGAACAGCGCGCCCATGAACACGGTGAACAGCAAGGCATTTCCGGCGATGCCGACCGGCCAGGCCCACACCACGCGCTTCATCCCGCCGATCGCGGACGCGATGCCGAAGGCGTTGCCGACGATCTCACGCCACAGGATCGCCGCCCCGCCGATGTGCAGTTCCGCGTCGAACAGTGCGAGCAGCGGGTTCACGGAGCTAGTCCGCGGTCGCGACCAGCGGCTCCAGGGTGAGCTCCGGAAGCTCCTTCTGCAGGTACTGCAGCCGCCACTTGTCGCTGATCAGGGCGAGCATCACGCCGTCGGAACGGGTGAACACCTCGACCCCGCGCTGGCGGCCCAGCTCCGTCGCCGACTCGGCGTCGGTCCGGCGGGCCAGCGCGTAAGGCAGGCCCTCCATCCGGGCCTCCACCGAGAACTCCGCCTTCATCCGCGCGGCCACGACCTCGAACTGCATCGGGCCGACGGCCGCCACCACCGGCGCGGCGTCGCCGCGAATGTCGTTGCGCAGCACCTGGACCACGCCCTCGGAGTCGAGCTGCTCGACCGCGCGGCGGAACTGCTTGTACTTGCTCGCGCTCTCCGTGCGCAGCACCGAGAAGTGCTCGGGCGCGAACGAGGGGATCGGCGGGAACTCCACCTTCTTGTCCGTGAACAGGGTGTGGCCGGGTGCCAGGGCGGTCGCGTTCACCAGGCCGACGACGTCGCCCGGGTACGCGGACTCGACCGTGGAGCGCTCGCGCCCGAACACGGTCTGCGCGTACTTGGTGGTGAAGGGCTTGCCGGTCTGGGCGTGGGTCACGACCATGCCGCGTTCGAAGACGCCGGAGACGATCCGCATGAACGCGAGGCGGTCGCGGTGCGACGTGTCCATGCCGGCCTGCACCTTGAACACCACCGCGCTGAACGGATCGGTGACCTCGCGCGCGACGCCCTTGATGTCGTCGCGCGGGCCGGGGGCGGGAGCGAGCGCGACGAGGGTGTCGAGGATCTGCCGGACGCCGAAGTTCAGCATCGCGGAGGCGAAGATGACCGGAGAGGTCTGCCCGGCCAGGAACATCTCCTGGTCGTGGTCCTGCCCGCTGGCGGAGAGCAGCTCGCTCTCCTCCACCGCGGTGTCCCAGTCGGAGCCGTCGCGGGCCGCGGCGGCGTCGGCGTCGAGGATCTCCTCGGGCGCGATCGTCGCGCCGCCCGCGGTGCGGGTGAACCGGATGTATTCCCGGGGGACACCGTCCTCGCCGCGCCGCAGCAGGCCGCGGAAGTCGCCGGCGATGCCCACCGGCCAGAACAGGGGAGTGGGGGTCAGGCCGATCCGCTCGTGGATCTCGTCGAGGAGCTCCAGCGGGGCCTGGCCCGGACGGTCCCACTTGTTGATCACCGTGATGACCGGGATGCCGCGGTGCCGACACACCTGGAACAGCTTGAGGGTCTGCGGCTCGAGGCCCTTGGCCGCGTCGATCAGCATCACCGCGGCGTCGACCGCGGTGAGCACCCGGTAGGTGTCCTCCGAGAAGTCGGAGTGGCCGGGGGTGTCGACGAGGTTGATCACGCTGACCGGGTCGGTCGGCTCGGACTCACCCGACTTGTAGTTGAACTGCAGCGCGGTGGAGCTGACCGAGATGCCTCGGGCCTTCTCCATCTCCATCCAGTCCGAGACGGTGGACCGGCGGCCGGCCTTGCCGTGCACGGCGCCAGCCTCCGAGATCATTTTCGCGTGCAGCGCGAGCGCCTCGGTGAGCGTGGACTTGCCGGCGTCGGGGTGCGAGATGACGGCGAAGGTCCGTCGCCGGGTCGCCTCGGCGGCCAGGCCCTTCGGCGTCGCGGGGGTCCCGGGCGAGGCGACCTCCGCGGCGGCGTCGGTGGAGGTGGAGGCGGTCGCCGACGCGGGCTCGGTGGTCACCGGGATTCCTTACTGATATGAGTTGCAGAACGATGGCGAAACGCCAATATGCCAGGTTACCCGTGCCCGCCACGCCTATGCTCGGGTGACCCCGAACGAGGCCGTCCCCGGCGGCCGCAACGACCGAACCCTGATTCCGGAATCACCAGAGAGGGCTGCCAGGGCCTTCGGCGTGGTGTGAACCCCGCCTGACCGCCCCACCCTCCATCCGAGCGAGGAGGGTGTCATGAGCCAGTTCACCGCCGAGATGTATGCGAGTGCCGCGGTCAGTCAGCACGGACTGGTGACCGGGGAACCGGACGCCCCGCGCAGGCAGGTCTGGAGCGAGATTCACGCGATCGCCCGCGCGATGGCGGGCGGGCTCGCGGCGGCGGGCATCGGCCACGGCGACGCCATCGGGATCCTCGCTGGCCAGCCGGTCGACATCGCGCCTGCCGTCCAGGCCACCTGGATGCGCGGCGCGTCCGTGACCATGCTGCACCAGCCGACGCCGCGCACCGACCTGACCGTCTGGGCCGAGGACACCGAGACGGTCATCGCCATGATCTCGGCCAAGGCAGTCATCCTCGGTGCACCCTTCGACGCGGCGGCACCGCTGCTCACCGAGCGCGGCATCAAGGTCGTCACGATCGGGGACCTGCGCGCGGGCCCCGACATCGATCCGCTGCAGACCGCCGAGTCCGACATCGCCTTGCAGCAACTGACGTCGGGTTCGACGGGATCGCCCAAGGCCGTCCAGATCACGCACGGGAACTTCTACACGAACTCCTGCGCGATGCTCTCCCGGATCAAGTTCTCGGTCGACGACGACGTGATGGTGAGCTGGCTGCCGCTGTTCCACGACATGGGCATGGTCGGGTTCCTCACCCTGCCGATGCAGATCGGCGCCGAGATCGTCAGCATCACCCCGATCGACTTCCTCACCGCGCCGCTGCTGTGGGCGGACCTGATGGGCAGGTATCGGGGCACGGTGACCGCAGCCCCCAACTTCGCGTACTCCCTGCTCGCCAGGAAGCTGGCCAAGGCCGAGGACGGCGTCGTGGACCTGTCGACGGTGCGCTGCCTGCTAAACGGCGCGGAGCCGGTCGACGCCGACACCATGATCGCGCTCGCGGAGGCAGGCGCACGGTTCGGGCTGGATCCGGCGGCGCTGGCGCCCACCTACGGGATGGCGGAGGTGACCCTCGCGGTCTCCCTGCCCGAGCCCGGGCTGGGGATGGTGCTCGACCTGGTGGACCCGGACCTGTTCGAGGCGGCCGGCCTGGCCGTACCGACTCAGCGCCCCAACGCCCGCAAGCTGCCGACGCTCGGCACCCTGGTGTCGGGGCTGGAGGGGCGCGTCGTCGGGGATGACGGGCGGGTGCTGCCTCGCCGTGCCGTCGGCATCATCGAGCTGCGGGGCGGCTCGGTCACCCCCGGCTACCTCACGGTGGACGGGCACAAGCCGGCGCAGGGCGAGGACGGATGGTTCAACACCGGCGACGTCGGCTATTTCACCGACGAGGATCTGATCGTGGTGTGTGGCCGCGTCAAGGACGTGATCATCATGGGCGGGCGCAACGTCTACCCGACCGACATCGAGCGGGCCGCATGCACCGTGAAGGGGGTACGGCCGGGCAACGCCGTCGCCGTGCGGCTGGACGCGGGGCAGAAGCGGGAGTCCTTCGCGGTCGCGGTGGAGACCAATGACCACGAGGACCCCGAGGAGGTCAAGCGGATCGAGCACGAGGTGGTGCACGCGGTGTTCTCGGAGGTGGGCGTGCGGCCGAGGACCGTCGCGGTGCTCGGGCCGGGCAGCATCCCGAAGACGTCGTCCGGCAAGCTGCGCCGCGGGAGGTCGGCGTCGCTGGTGGGCGGCGCCTGAGCAGCCGGCTATTCGCCGATTCGGACCTCGGAGGTCGCGCCATCGAAACTGAACGATCCGGCGGGCCCGTTGCAGGTCATGGACTTGCCGTCGTCGGCCGTGCATGAGAGGTCCCCGACCGTGAGCGTCGAGTCGGGCGGCAGCAGCGTGCCTGCGATGAAGGCGCCTGCGACATTGACGACCTTGCGGACCCCGTCCGGCTCGATGACGACGGCGTTGGCAGGCGCCCGCACGCCGGTCTGGGGATCGACGATCGGCTGATCGGTCTTCGGCAGCGGAAGGTCGCACAGCATGTGCGGTGCCTGGTTGTCGGTCTGATTCGGGTTGAACCAGCAGCCGGCGGCACCGGAGACGAGGTGGAACACGTGCTTGCCGTCGCCGACCGCGTAGTCGGCGGGATCGACCTGGACTCCCTTGGCGGCGGTGGGGGTTCCGGAGGTACCCGAATCGGCGCAGCCGACCACAAGGACCCCGACCGCGAGCGCCAACGACGCACCAGTTGCGCCGACCCACCGAACCACTACGCCCCCTGTGTCAATTCCGACTTCTTCGTCACCGTGACGTTCGTCGCGTAGCCGATAGTAGGTCAGGCCGGATGGATTCAGTGCAGCTGGTTCTGGGCGGCCTCGAGTCCGACGCGGAGCAGCAGCTCGACGGCGTCCGCGGCCTCCTCGCAGACCAGGTCCAGTTCCTTGCGTTCGACCGACGAGAACGGCTTGAGCACGTAGTCCGCGGGGTCCATTCGGCCGGGCGGGCGACCGATGCCGACGCGGGCGCGCAGGTAGTCCTTGGTGCCGATCGCGCTGGAGATCGAGCGCAGGCCGTTGTGCCCGCCCTCGCCGCCGCCGAGCTTGAGTCGGAGCGTCCCGTAGTCCAGATCCAGCTCATCGTGCACGACAACGAGATTCGCGGGTTCGACGGAGAAGAACCGGGCCAGGGCGGCCACCGGCTTCCCGGAGAGATTCATGTAGGAGCGCGGCTTCGCGAGAATGACCTGGCGGCCGGCGATGCGCAGCGTGACCGCGTCCGTGCCGCTCTTCTTGTGCGCGGTGAACCGGGCCCGCTCGCGGGCGGCCAGCGCGTCGACCACCATGAAGCCGATGTTGTGCCGGGTGCGCTCGTACTGCGGTCCCGGGTTGCCCAGCCCGACGACGAGGGCGGTTGGTTCGGATGGCTGGCTCAACGCGGTCGGCTCTCGGTCGCAGGGATGGGGCCGCGAACGTCAACGGCGCGCCGTCCCTCGCGGGATGGCGCGCCGTCGACGTTAGCGCTGCACTGATGTGTGCGGTGGAGAGGCTCAGCTCTCGGTGGACTCGGCCTCTGCCTCGCCCGCGGTCTCCTCGGCGGGGGCCTCGGCGCCCTCGGCGCCCGCACCCTCGGCCTCGAGGGCCTCGGCGGTCGGCGCGGCGACGATGTTGACGATCAGGAGCTCCGGGTCACCCTGCAGGGTGGCGCCCGCGGGCAGGGTCAGGCCGCTGGCGTGGACCTGGCTGCCGACCGCGAGGCCCTCGACGGAGACCTCGATCTGCTCGGGCAGGTTCATGGCGTCGGCCTCGATGGACACGGTGGCGGCGTCCTGGGCGACCAGGCTGCCGGCCTCGGCCTCACCGGTGACGACGACGGGCACCTCGACGGTGACCTTCTCGCCCTTCTTGATGACCAGCAGGTCCGCGTGCTCGATGTAGCTGCGGATCGGGTGCACGACGACCGACTTGGTGAGCGCGATCTGCTCCGTGCCCTCGATGTCGAGGGTGAGGACCGCGTTGGTGCCGTGGGCGCGCAGGACCTTGGCGAACTCGCGGGCGTTCAGCGCGAGGTGGCGCGGCTCTTCCTGGTGGCCGTAGAGGACCGCGGGGACCTGGCCGTCGCGGCGGGCGCGGCGGGCGGCGCCCTTGCCGAACTCGGTGCGGACGGCGGCTTCGAGGCGATTGGCATCGGTCGACATGGGGAAACAGCTCCTACGGCTCACATCAGATTTGATTCGGTGGCATTGCGGTGTTCTCGACGGGGGCGGACAACGCGCACGGCCCGGAGCGCAACTGCTCGAAAGGTAGCCGTAGCCGCGTCGATCACGGTGAGCCAACGAAGTGGTTCACCCTCGCCGAGACAACGCAGGACAGCCTACCGGATTGTCCGTCTGGCTGCGAACTCAGGCTCCATACATTTCGGTCTGGGGTGTCGGAGATGAACCGGTAGGTTGGCTCGTTGATGGAAGACCACCACGACTTTCGGGAGTGCCGATGACTGACGCAACCGCCGCGCTGGCGCCGTTGGGTGTGCTCGCCCCGTTCGCCGGTCACTGGGCGGGCTCCGGCGAGGGGCACTACCCGACGATCGAGGACTTCGCGTACGACGAGCAGGTCAACCTGACCCCGATCGGAAAGCCCTTCCTGACCTACCTGTCCCGTACCCGCAAGCCGGGCGGTGGACCCCCGATGCACACCGAGAACGGCTACCTTCGGCTCACCGGCGGGGACGGCGTGGAGCTGCTCGTGAGCCAGCCCACGGGATTCGTCGAGATCCACCAGGGGGAGGTCCGCGACGGGGTGCTCGAGATGACGACGCTGACACTGAGCCGGTCCCCGAATGCCAAGCCCGTCCACGAGATCCGCCGACGCTGGGTGGTCGCGGGCGACCTGCTCACCTACGACCTGTGGATGGCGCACGACCAGACACCGCTGACTCACCACCTGCACGCCGAGCTGCGTCGGCAGGAGTAGTCACTACAGCGCCGCGACCGCCTCGACGAGCCGCTCGATGTCCTCGAACGAGTTGAAGCAGTGCGGTGACGCACGCACCACCGCGTCGAGGTCGCGGTTGCTCATGTCCACCAGCGTCGAGCCGCGGCCGCTGACGGTCACGGTGATGTCCTTGGCGGCCAACGCTTCCCGCACCGCCGCCGCGGCGACGCCGTCGACGGTGAACGAGACGATTCCGCTGCGGAAGCGGCCGAGGTCGCGGACCGTCGCGGTCGGGATGGCGGCCAGCCCGGCGCGCGCGAACTCGGCGCGCTCGGCCACCGCGGCGGCCACCTCGTCGACGCCGAGCCCGAGCAGGTAGCGGACGGCCGCGCCGAGGCCGAGCCGGCCGGCGACGCTGCACTCCCAGAACTCGAACCGCGACGCGTCCTCGGCCATCCGGTAGCCGTCGGTGGCCGTCCACTGCGCGCCGTGCAGGTCCAGCGCGGCGGGCTCGAGGGTGCGAGCCAGTTCGGGGCGCACGTAGAGGAAGCCGGTGCCGCGCGGCGCGCGCAGCCACTTGCGGCCGGTCGCCGACAGCGCATCGACACCGAGCGCGGCGACGTCCACGGGGATCTGGCCGACGGACTGGCAGGCATCGAGCAGCACCAGCGCGCCGACACCGTGCGCCAGGTCCACCACCTCGCGGACCGGATTGATCAGCCCGCCGTTGGTCGGCGCGTGCACCAGCGACACCAGCCGCACCCGGTCGTCGAGCATCCGGGAGAGGGCGTCGAGGTCGATCTCGCCGGTCGGGGTGGACGGCACCACCTCGACGACGGCACCGGTCGCGCGGGCGCGCTGCAGGGCCGCGATGGCGTTGCTGGCGTACTCGACCTCGGTCACCAGGATCTTCTCGCCCGCGGACAGCGGCACGGCGTAGAAGAAGTCCGTCCACGCCCTGGTCGCGCTCTCCACCAGCGCGAGGTCGGCGGCCTGCGCTCCCAGCAGCTCGCCGAGCGCGGTCTTCACGTCGGCCAGGTCGGCGGCGCGTTCCTGCGCGGCGAGGTAACCGCCGATCTCGGCCTCGCGGCGCAGATGGGCGGTGACCGCCCCGAGGACGGGCTCCGGCGGCAGCGACGACCCGGCGCTGTCCAGGAAGACCTTGTCGAGGCAGCCAGGGGTTTCGCGGCGTAGGCGTTGCTGATCGAGCATCTGCGGATCCTCCGAGCCGAGGCGGCGTTGTGCGTCGGACAGTACCGGCGCGACGGTCCGCCGGGCGCCGCGACGGGTGCGCGAACGGCGATCTCGGTTTAGTGTCGGTGACGGTCTCTATTGTCGAATTCGTACTTGCCGAGCACGCGCCGCCGACGATCGGAGCAGCTGATGGCGATGGCAGTGGATTCGCGCCGGTTCACGACCCGAGCCGCCGCGGAGGCGTATGTCGGTGGTGTCTGCTTCAAGCTCGGCCCACCCCGGCTGATCGGTGCCGAACTGGAATGGCTGACCGCCCGTGACGACCCCGCGCGGACCAGGCCGGACCTCGGCGACATCGCCGCTGCGCTGGGGCCGCACGCGCCGACATCGATTGCCCCGTCTTCGCCCGCTCTGAGTCTGCCGAGCGGAAGCGCCGTCACCATCGAACCCGGCGGCCAGATCGAACTCTCCAGCGCGCCCCTGTCCTCGGCCGAGGACCTGTGTGCCGCGCTCGCCGCCGACGAAGCCGTCCTGCGCCGCCTGCTGAGGGCCGCGGGCATCACCGTCCGATCCTGCGCAGCCGACCGGTCCCGCCAGGCCCAGCGGTTGCTGCGACTGCCCCGGTACCGGGTCATGGAGGAACGGTTCGACGGGATCGGACCGTTCGGCCGGCTGATGATGTGCAACACGGCGGCCACCCAGGTGAGCGTCGACGCTGGTGCGGATCGGGCGGAGGTGGCCGCCCGCTGGCGGCTGCTGCACGACGCCGGGCCCGCGCTGCTCGCCGCCTTCGCCTGCTCGCCGCGGCTGCGCGGAGTGCCCGACGGCGGGTGGGCGTCGCAGCGGATGCGGACGTGGCTCGAACTCGACCCTGACCGGACACGGCCCCCGCAGACGTCCGATCCGGTCGCCGACTACGGCCGCTGGGCGCTCGACGTGCCGCTGCTCTGTGTAGTGGGTGGACGCAGTGTGGGAGGACGCAGTGTGGGAGGACGCAGTGTTGGAGGACACAGTGTTGGGGGCCGCGGTGTTGGAGGAAACGCAGACACCGACGGCGACTGGTCGGCGCCGCCGGGCGCGACCTTCGCGGACTGGATCGCCGGGGCCCTGGACTCGGAGATCGACCGGCGGCCGGATATCGCCGACCTCGACTACCACTTGACCACCCTGTTCCCGCCGGTCCGGGCCGCGGGCCACCTGGAGGTGCGGTACCTGGACGCGCAGCCAGGCGATCGGTGGCGGGTGCCGATCGCGGCGCTCGCCGCACTGCTCGACGACCGGGCCACCATCGCGGAGGCCATTGCCCTGGCGTCGCCGACCGCGGGCCGCTGGCGCGACGCCGCCGAGTTCGGGCTCCGGGACGGCGAACTGCGCCGTACCGCAAGCGAACTGCTGTTCCTGGCCGCAGCGCGGTCGCCGCGGTTCGAGGAGGAGCTCGCGTCCGCGGCCGAGCGATGTTGCCGCGGACTGACCCCAGCGCAGGAGTACCGCCGATGACCGCCGGCCCGTCGACCCGAGCAACGACACCTGAAGCCTTGACGACAGAGGCACTGCGCGCCCAGCTCGCGACGGTGCTGGCCGGAGCCCGCGCCCGCAGCGCCGCTCTCACCGAATGCGTCGACGAGTCGGAACTGGTCGCGCAGCACTCGCCGTTGATGAGCCCGCTGGTGTGGGACCTCGCGCATATCGGCAACCAGGAGGAACTCTGGCTGGTTCGCGACGTGGGCGGCCGCGAACCGGTGCGCCGCGACATCGACGAGATGTACGACGCGTTCAAGCATCCGCGGGCGGATCGACCCGCGCTGCCGCTGCTGAACCCGGACGAGGCGCGCGGCTACGTCGCCGAGGTCCGCGACAAGGTGTGGGACATTCTCGACCGTTCGCCGCTGGCCGGCCGGCCCGTCGAGCGCAACGGTTTCGGGTTCGCGATGATCGCCCAGCACGAGCAGCAGCATGACGAAACCATGCTCGCCACCCACCAGTTGCGGAGCGGCCCAGCGGTATTGCATGCACCGGCGCCTCCGGCCGCGCTTTCGGTGCCGGCGCCGCCGGCGGCGGTGCGGGTGGTGACACCGGCAGAGGTGGTGATCCCCGGCGGGGAGTTCACCATGGGCACCTCCACGGACCCGTGGGCCCTGGACAACGAGCGGCCCGCGCACCGGGTGAGCGTGGCGGCGTTCGCGCTCGACGTCGCCCCGGTCACCAACGGGCAGTACCGGGAGTTCATCGCCGACGGCGGATACGAGCGCGCCGAGCTGTGGAGCGACCGGGGCTGGGCGCACCGACTGTCCGCGGGCCTGACCGCGCCCCAGTTCTGGGAACGCGACGGGGCGGGGGACTGGTGGCGCCGGTCGTTCGGGATGCTCGCGCCGCTCCAGCCGAACCAGCCGGTGGTGCACGTCTGCTACTTCGAGGCGCAGGCCTACGCCCGGTGGGCGGGCAAGCGGCTGCCCACCGAGTCCGAGTGGGAGAAGGCTGCCCGGTGGGATCCCGCGACCCGGCGATCGCGCCGATTCCCCTGGGGCGATGAGGAACCCAGCTCGGAGCACGCGAACCTCGGGCAGCGGCATCTCGAGCCGGCCGGTGTCGGGGCATATCCGCGTGGCCGGTCCCCACACGGCGTGGATCAGATGATCGGCGACGTCTGGGAGTGGACGTCGTCGGACTTCCTGCCCTATCCGGGTTTCGCGGCCTTTCCCTACCGGGAGTACTCGGAGGTATTCCACGGCGGCGACTACAAGGTGCTACGCGGCGGGTCGTTCGGCACCGACCCGGTGGCCTGCCGCGGCACCTTCCGCAACTGGGATCATCCGGTGCGGAGGCAGATCTTCGCCGGGTTCCGGTGCGCACGGGACGTCGGTGCGCGAGATGACTGCGCACGAGACGCCGCCGCGGAGAACGCCTAGATGTGCAGGCATCTCGGCTATCTGGGTCCACCGCGCGCGGTGGGCGAACTGATCGGTGCCGGATCGCACAGCCTGCGCACCCAGTCGTGGGCGCCCCGCGACATGCGTGGGGGCGGCACCATCAACGCGGACGGGTTCGGGGCGGCGTGGTGGGGGAACGGCGGTGCTGCGGACCGTGACGCGGCAGGCGGGGGCGGTGCGGGACTGGGCGTGATGGACACGGTGACCGCGTATCGGAATCCCGCGCCGATCTGGACGGACCCGGCGATCGAGGGCGTGCTCGGGCAGGTGCACGCCTCCGCGATCCTCGCCGCGGTCCGATCGGCCACGGTCGGCATGCCGCTCGAGCGGGCGGCGTGCGCGCCGTTCACCGGTGACGGATGGGCGCTGAGCCACAACGGTCGGATCGAGGGGTGGCCGGGTTCGGTCGCCGCGCTCGCCGAGTGGCTGCCCGCGGTGGAGTTGCTGCGGATGCCCGCACTCACCGACTCGGCGTTGCTCTGGACCCTGGTGCGGCGCCGACTCGAGCAGGGTGCCCCCGAGGATGCCCTGTGCTCCGTGGTCGCGGACGTGCTCGAGGCGTCTCCCCAGTCGAGGCTGAACCTGTTGTTGGGCAACGGGAGCGAGCTGTGGGCGACGACCGTGTACCACTCGCTGTCGGTCAAGGTCGACGAGACGAGCGCGATGGTCGCGTCGGAACCGATCGACGACGATCCGGGCTGGCGGGCCGTTCCGGACGGACATCTCGTGCATGCCCGACCCGGGCACCTGAACATCACCGAACTGGGAGGGCATCGATGAGCGAACCGACCCTGGAGATCCACCTGTCGCCGGAGCAGATGCTCGGGTATCTGCGCGAGGATGCCCGGGTCGGACTGACATCGAAACCGAAATGGCTGCCGCCCAAGTGGTTCTACGACGCCAGGGGCAGTGAACTGTTCGAGGAGATCACCCGGCTGCCCGAGTACTTCCCGACCCGCACCGAGCGGGAGCTGCTGCGTGCGAGTGCCGCGGACATTGCCGAGGCCACCTCCGCGCAGATCCTCGTCGAACTCGGCTCCGGTTCCTCGGAGAAGACCCGGCTGCTGCTCGGCGCGCTGACCGAGCACGGGACGCTGGAGCGCTACGTGCCGCAGGACGTGTCGGAGGCCGCGCTGGTCTCTGCCACCGGGCAGCTTGCGGCCGAGTTCCCGTCGCTGACCGTGCACGGCATCGTCAGCGATTTCACGGACACACTGCACAATCTGCCGAGGGGCGGCAGGCGGATGATCGCGTTCCTCGGCGGCACCCTCGGAAACCTGGTGCCCGACGAGCGGGCCGAGTTCCTGGCCTCGATCGCCGAGGTGCTGGACGAGGGGGAGCAACTGCTGCTCGGGGTCGGGCTGGTCACCGACCCGGCGTTGTTGGTGCCGGCCTACGACGACGCGGCGGGGGTGACCGCTCAGTTCAACCTGAACGTCCTGTCGGTGCTCAATGAGCGGCTCGGAGCCGACTTCGATGTGGATCGGTTTCGGCATGTGGCGCTCTGGGACGAGGCGAACGAGTGGATCGAGATGCGGCTGGAGGCGGCTGAGGCGATGACCGTGTGTCTGCCCGGGATCGGTCTGGAGGTGCGGTTCGAGGCGGGGGAGCAGATGCGCACCGAGATCTCGGCGAAGTTCCGGGTCGAGGGGATCCGCAAGGAACTCGACGCCGCGGGATTTGGCAATGATCGGGTGTGGACGGATCCGCTGGACCGGTTCGCCCTGATTCTGGTCGATCGGGAGTAGCACGCGGTCGGCGCCGGATCCGTCCCTTGGGGGCGGACCCGGCGCCATGGCGTCAGGACATCGAGGCCAGGAGGAGTCCGCCTCCGATAGCGGCGGCGGCGCCGCCAGCCAGTCCGGCGACGATTCCGAGCATGTCCGCGGCCGAGGCGAGGCTGGCCATATCAGTCTGGGACGATCCCATTGTGTTTCTCCTAATAGCGGTTGTCGTGAGTGATGCACGTCTCAGTGCGCCGCCATTGTTGCCAGAGAAATCGGTCTGCCTGACCGCTCGTCCCGGTGACTGAGACCACACCCGGCGAGGTGTGTCGGTGGCCGGTCGCAGGTCGATCCGGATGTATAGGTGCTATTCGCAGGCCGCCATCTCCGTGGAGGTGTCGGCGTCGGACATGCAGACGCTGTAGCTGGTCCAGTCGTCGCTGATCCTGTCGATGTCGTTGCCGAAGTTCTCGACGGCGGTGAAGAACATGACGATGCCGGCAATGCCCCCGGCAATTGCCAGCGCACCGAGGAAGGCGCCGGTGATGGTGGTCTTCGCGTTGGTGGCCTTGTTCCTGCGGACCGACCCCGCCCCCATGCGGTGCGTTCATTGTGCGAACGGATCAGGCCGCAGCGTTAGTGAGGACCGCCGCGACGATGTTGTCGGTGATGGCGGCCCGGGTCGATGCGGCGACGTTGAACTCGTGGTTGCGGCGGGCCGCGATGGCCAGTCGGTGCGCCGCCTCGTTGAGCGGATGCCCCGCGTGCCCCCGCTCCCAGCTGAACCGAACCCGCCTCCGACGCACAGCTCGTGGATGTGGGTGACCGTGGTCAGCACCGCGCCGTCGCACCGCCCGACGAAACCGTTCAGGTGCTTCGGATGCGGAACTCGAATCCGCAGGGCGCCAGTTGGTGTGCGGTCTGACCTTGCCGCCTCAATGCCTGCGATCAGGATATTAAATTGGAGAACAACTTTGATCGCGCGAAGGTTAACCAGTGGCTACGGGGTTGCAGGTAGACCGAAGTGTTTCGCGGCGCGAGAAATCTCCACGCTCGACTGGTGGCTGATCGCGTCACTCCTAGGCGGCGTCGGGCTTTCGGGGTTCGTCGTCCGCCGCGGAATTGTCTTCGTGGGTGAGGTATTCGCCTGGGTGGTGGTAGTGGTTGATGCGTCCGGTTCTGGTGGGGTCGATGTGTTTCGGTGGGTGCCAGAGGGTGCGGCCGGGGTAGGGGTGGTCGGGTCCGGCTTGGGTGGTGGCCCATTGGTGGTCGCCGGGGCCGACGAGGGGGTGGTGGTCCTCGCAGCCGAAGGTGGGGGTCCCTCCCTGCACGAAGTGCTCGGGGGAAGGTCGTCGGCGTTGGTGTTGCCGCCGTCGGCCCATTCTTTCCGGTGGTGGGCTTGGGATCTGCTTCCGGCGTTGGGGCAGCCGGGGTAGGTGCAGCCGCGGTCTTTGGCGTACAGGATGATTCGTTGGTCGTCGGTGGCGAGGCGTTTGGTGCGGCCGAGGTAGAGGGGTCGGCCGTCGTCGTTGTCGAAGATGGCGAGGTAGTGGTGGGCGTGTGCGGCGAGCCGGATGGCGTCTCGCATGGGTATGAGGCTGCCGCTGCCGGTGATGGCGACGCCTGCGGCGGATTCGAGTTCGCGCAGGGTCATGGTGACGATGACGGTGACGGGTAGTCCGCGGTGTTGTCCGAGTTCGCCGGAGGCGAGGACGGAGCGCAGGACCTTCTTGAGGGCGTCGTGTTGGCGTTGGCCTTCGGGTCGGGTGTCCCGGGCGGCTGCTGCTTTCCTGGGTTCGAAGTCGCTTGGCGCGGTGCCGTCGTCGGGTTCGGTGTCATTGGGCGTGGCGCCGTCGGCCCGGTTGCTGCGGGTCCCGTTGCCGTCGTCCGGGTAGCCGTCGGGTTCGTTGTCGTTGGGCGTGGTGGCATCCGCCCCGTTGCTGCCGGTCCTGTTGCCGTCGTCGTCGGCGTCGGCGTCGGCGTCGTTGCCGGGCGTGCGGGTGTCGGGTTCGCCGCCCTCCTCTTCGCTGTCGGTGGTTTCGTTGGGGGTGTCGTCGGTTGGGTTGCCCATGCCGGGTTTGGCGGCTTTGGCGAAGATCGCTTCGAGGTAGGCGCGGGTTTCCGGGTCCACGCAGAAGCTGCCCTTGGTCATTTTGTCTTTGCCTTGCTTGCCCATTCGGAAGTAGCTCTTGCGGGCGCGGTCGGCTTCGTCGTCGAGTTTGCCGTCGGGGTCGAGGAAGTTGGCGAGCCGCTCGGCGGCGACCTTGAGTTCGTCGGGGCGCAGGGTGCGGGCGTGTTCGGCGAGGTCGCGTTCGGCCTGGTCGCGGGTGCCCTGATCGATGGCGTCGGGCAGGTGTCGCAGGAAGGTGCGGATGACGTCGACGTGGGCGGGGTTGATTTCGCCTTGGTGGGCGGCGGTGGCGGTGGCGGGCATTTCGGGGTCGAGGGGTTGGCCGTCGAAGGCGATCCGAGACCCGAGTTGGTGGGCGACGTGGATTCGCTCGCTCGCGGCCGTCAGGCTGATGTGCAGGGTGTTGGCGAGGAGTTCGCGGAGGTTCGTGCCGCCGAGGGTGTCGCAGGCGCGTTGTTCGACGAGTTGGTTGATGAGGGTGTGGCCGAGGGCGGGCAGGGTGCGGGCGATGGTTTCGAGGCGTGTGAGGACTTGGATGCGGTCGGGGTTGGGCAGCATCTGGTAGTTGAGGGTTCGTAGGGTGGCGGTGGCGGATTCGAGGTCGCGCAGGGCGGCGGTGATGGCGTCGGCGGTGGCGGCGTCACCGATGGGTGTCGCGTCGCTCGCATCGGACGGCATCGAATGCATGTTCTAATTGTATCGACGGGGTCCGACATCTTTTGGGCCGGAATCGACGCCGATGGAACGAAGCGTGGTCGTGCGGAAATCAACGATCGGGCTGCCGTCAGGCCCTAATGGCGATCCGGTGCTCGTTCCGTTCAAGGCAGGTCAACGTCCGATTCCGCATTCCGGCGTAATCCCACAGTTGCGGGCGGCCTCGCTGGTGTGGCCGGTCCAGAAGGACACGGCGGCGGCCGTCGACGTTTTCGCACCACCTCGCGGCAGAACCCGACTGCAGCTGGCTGCCGAACTCCGACCTGGGCGAGGTCTCCAGCGCCGATGAACTCGTGGACGACTCCGCATCACCTGTCGTCCGGCCTACAGCGAAGCGCCTTCTCTACTACCGCCGGAGAAGTGACGGCAGCAGCACGTCCCTGCCCGACAAGTTGAAGCGAGCGGGGGCTCCCGCCTTCGCCCGCACCTACAGGGGCTGGACATCACTGCGCTCATGAGCGCGCAGTAGACCTACCCGGTCGGGCTCGGAGCTGGAGCGGTCGTGGTTGCTGCCACAGCTGTGGCAGCAGGCGCGCCGGCCGTAGGCGTGGTGGTGTCGGGTGACGCCTCTGTGGTGGCGGCGGACTCGGTCGCGTCGTCCTCGTTCGGCATCGTGGCCGCCGATGTCGTTGTGGCGGTCGGTGTCTCGGTGGGTACGGTGTCAGTCGTCGTCGTCGACGACGCGGTCGACTCTGCCTCCGGCGGAGTGTCCGCGAGGAGCTTGGCCGTGGGTGCGGCCGACGCCGTCGGCGTGGCCGACACAGTGGTGGTGGCGCCTGCCGCGCTGCCCGCAGCGTCCGGCTGCTTCGACGGAGTGATCGGTTGCCCGTTCTGTGCCTGCTCCGCGAGATGCGTCAACCACGCGGCGGCGTACTCGGCGGAGGTCAGCGGCTTGCCGTTGGCCGTGTCCGCGTCACGCCAATAATCGAAGTGGTGACCGGTATCTGGTCCCAACGTCAACTGATACGGGTCGCTCATCACCACCGGGATCGTGTTCTGGTTCGTTGTGATGAGGCCGATGATCTCCTTGAACACCTTCTGCGGCAGGTAGGCCAGCGGCGACATTTCGCCGGCCGAGATGGAGCTGGCCTTGGTCGGCGCCTGAGCGGGCTCGCTCGGCTTGTACGACGGCGCCGACACCGTCAGCAGCACGTCGAGGAACGTCTGGTCGCTCTGCATCCAGTTGGGCTGCGACCCGATCTCCGCGAACGCGTCCATTGCGATGCGGCTGAGCGTCACGGCCACGTCCTGCCCCGTCGCCGGGGTCAGCCCCTCGCGCTCGAGCGTGTCGATGTTCAGTTGCCTGCCCACGTTGACGACGAGTTGCAGCAGCGAGATGTTCTCCGGAATCGCGCAGGTGAGGTCGTTGTCGGAGCAGAACGACGCGACCTTCCCGCCCAGCGCACCGAAATCGTCGCCACCGGTGTCCGGCAGCGCGCCCTGCCCTCCGGTCGGGGTCGTGCCGTCCTGGTACTTCTTGTCGAAGCCGTCCGGATTGGCGAACGGATTCTTCGCGCCGGGGAACGGGCCCTGCTCTACCGCGCGGCCCGCGTCGGCGAGGATGACGACACCGACGACGTTCGCCGGATCGACGATTCCGTATGTACCGTCCTGGTCGGCGGTCTGGTGCCCGACGTCCATCGCGACGCGTCGCGCGACATCGGCGCCCTCGCTGTAGCCGACGACCGCGAACTTCGTGTCGGGGCACGACACCTGGATCTCACGCATGACCGTCTTGGTGTTGGCGACGCCCGCGGCGACCGCATCCTCGTAGTTGTTCATGTTCGCGGGGTACGCGATGTAGACCGCCGCGTACGAGCCCGGGTCGACGGCGCCGCCCGGTGCATTGACGACCGGATCGACCCAATGGCTCTTGTAGTCGCTCGACAGGGCGGCCGGCAATTCCTTGCCGTCGGGATCGACGAGCATCTTCGTGGTTCCCGAGACTGGGGTGTCGTTGCGACCGGCCACCGAGATGGTCACCATGTCGTGGCATTCGGTGGTCGACGCCGTCAACTCGGTGTTCGCCGTGCGAGGCGCGGGGGACAGGGCCCACGAGAGCGTGACCACTGCCGTCACCCCCACGACCGTGGGCGCAATCATGGCCGAGACGATTCGATGGCGCCTGACAAATCCGCGAAGTGTCATTGCTCGCTCCCAACTCAGACTCCCCACACACACGCCGTCCTACCCCCGAGCGGTGTGCCGCATTATCGGATACATCGTCGCGGCGGACGTGAGTGTTAACCGACTGGGCGGTTCGAATTTCGGCAATCCTATTGGGTTCGGCACGCACGAGCTGGGAGGCTCGTCGACGGCGTTGAGCTGAACTTGTGAGTGCGCCGTGCCCAAACTGGGTGGGACACGAAGCCGCGCTACAGCGTCAACTGCATGAATGTCATGTCCAGCCAACGTCCGAACTTCATGCCGACCTCCGGCATCACCGCCACCGTGCGGAAACCGAACCGCTCGTGCAACGCGATCGAGGTGGCGTTGCTGGACTCGATGCTGGCCACCATGACGTGCACGCTGCCCGCCCGCGCCCGCTCGATCAGCTCCGTCATCAGCTGGGACGCGATGCCCTGTCGATGGTGGTCGACGTGCACGTACACCGAGTTCTCCACGGTGTACCGGTAACCGCTCTTGGCCCGCCACACCCCGTAGGACGCGTACCCCGCGACCCGACCCCCCGCGTCAGCCACGAGCACCGGGTATCCCGCGCGGCGACGTGCCTCCAGCCACGCGCGTCGGTCGTCGACGTCCACCGTCTCCTCGTCCCAGATCGCGGTGGTGTTGCGCACCGCCTCGTTGTGGATCTCGAGGATGCCGGGCAGGTCGGCGATGTCGGCGTCGCGGATCTGGATGCTCACCCCGTCATGGTGACGCACCCGGCCACGACTCCTACCGCCGACGCTCCGCAGCTCATCGGTTTCGTAGTGCGTCGGCCGGAAATCGCACGCCGGTCAGTTCCTCCGAGGCGGCCCACAGCCGCTTCGCCAGCTCGGCGTCGGCCGCCTCCGCGGTGCGCCCGACCAGCGTCGGGTAGCCGCGGATCTCGTAGAACCCGTCCGGTCCGACGTAGCTCGCGCCGGGCAGGTCCTGACTCGCCGCGAACAGCGTCGGCAGGGCGCCCGCGTCGGCATCCTGCGCGATCAGCTTGTTCCCGATCGACATGACGGCGCCAGCTAGGCGGTTGCCGGAGTGACTCTGCAGGTTCGTCGCGGCCCACCCCGGATGCGAGTTCAGCGCACGCACGGGCGAGCCTGCCTTGTCCAGCAGGCGCGCCAGCTCGAGGGAGAACAACAGGTTGGCGAGCTTGGACTGCCCGTACGCGCCCGTCCGGTCGTAGCGCCGCGACTCCCAGTTGAGGTCGTCGAGGTCGACGGTGCCGCGGCGGTGTGCCTGTGAGGCGAGGGTCACGACGCGGTCGGTGATGTGCGGCAACAGCAGGTTCGTCAACGCGAAGTGGCCGAAATGGTTGGTGCCGAGCTGGCTTTCGAAGCCGTCCTTGGTGCGGCCCTCGGGCACCATCATGATCCCGGCGTTGTTCACCAGGACGTCGATGTCGCCGGTCCACTCCTCGGCGAAGCGCCGCACCGAGGCGAGGTCGGCGAGGTCGAGGGCGCGCACCTCTGCGGCACCGGTGATGGTGCCTGCCGCTTGCTTGCCGCGGCCAACGTCGCGGACGGCCAGCACGACGCGGGCGCCGACACGGGCGAGTTCGCGGGCGGTCGCCAGGCCGAGGCCGCTGTTGGCACCCGTGATGACGACGGTGCGCCCATCGAAGGAGGGCAGGTCCGCGGAGCTCCATCTGCGGTTCGTCATGCGTCCAATGTAGGCACGGCAAGCACAGCCCCACATGCGTAGCCGAGCTGCCCGCGGCGACCGAACGGGCGTTCCGCTTCGTCGGCGCCGGGTTCGTGTCAGCGGAACTGGGGGAGAGCCTGCTCGGTGACCTCGTCACGCAGATCATGAACGGCCTGCGCCCCCGAAAGTAGCGGGGCGCAAGCCGTCAGGAGTGGACGCGGGATGGTCAGCCGTTGATGCCGCGGCGGGTCTTCTCCAACGCGGCCAGCATGCGCAGGATCGAGGACTTCTGGTTGCCGAGATCGGTGAGCCGGGCGCGGGCGGCCAGGCCCTGACCCGACTCGGCGATGGCGATCTGTTCGTCGACAGACGCGAGCTGGTCGAGCAGTCCGGTCACGCGGGCCTCGAGGGTGGCCATGTCGACGGTCGTGGTCGGTGCAGAGGCGGCCGGGGTCGACGCCGGCGATGCCGAGGCGGCCTTCGGGGCCGAGCGGCGCGGCGCGGGCGCGGTCTCGGCGACGACCGCGGCAGCGCGCGGACGCAGGGCCTTGCGGACCATGGCCGGGTCCGGCGGGGTCTCGAGTCGGATCTGGTTCAGGACGGCGCGGGCGTCGCGGGCGGTCACGCGCCACTCCCGCTCTTCCTCGTCGTCGGACTGCAGCGTGCCGCCGAGCGGTCGCAGGCCGTACATCCCGAGAAAGCGTCGAGCGCCCTCGATGATTTCTTCGTTCTCGCGGCAGGTCGCGCAGCGCGGCTCGTTGCGGTACATGTCCACGGACTCCGCGTCGCCGCACCAGACGCAGGCGCCGGGAACCCAACGCCTGGCCGTCCGCATCGTCGTGGTTCCGGACTGGCCATCGAGTGTCTGCGCGTCAATCACGACGCATGACAATAGGGCAGAGCGAGGCGGGCCTCGACACCGGCTGGCAACCAACCTGCAGTTCTGCATTCCGGCGTGATCAATCTCATGTTCATGCGGCGGCGCGGCGGGCCGCGACCGGGTCAAACGGTTGCCGCGCAAGAGGTTTCCGTCACCAGCCGCGCGACCCGACGGTGCCGATGAGTCGGACCCCGACTGTGCGCGGTCGGCGGACGGGTGCTACTTCGGCGACGCCGGTGGGGCGTCGGCGGGGGCGAGTTGGGTGCCGATCTTCCGGAAGAGGATGTCGGCCTCGTTCTTGTAGGCGCCGGTCTCGTCGAAGGCGGCCGGGTCGTAGGTGACGGCGACGGCGATCGCGACCTTCTGCGACGGCAGGTAGGCCTCGACCGCGGCGTACCCGGAGAACAGCGGGCTCTGCAGCAGCCAGTCGCCGCTGATGACGATCCCGAGCCCGTAGGTGTAGTTCTCCGACTGCACGAAGCAGGTGGGGCAACCGGGGAGGGTGGTCGTCTTGCCGCGCAGATCCTTCGACACCATCTTCCGGAACGACTCAGGGGACAGCAGCGTGCCGGTGCCCATCGCGACCGCAGTGTCGTGCAGGTCGAAGATGTCGGTGGTCTGGATGGCCCCGTGGGTGATGCTCCAGGACGGGTTCCAGAAGGTGGACTCCTCGTAGAACGGCGCGCCCGCCGGTACCTTGAGGAAACCGCGACGCTCGGAGCTGAAGGCGTGCAGGGCGGGCTCGGTGATGGCTGCGGTGCCCGGGTCGGTGGTGTTCGTCAGCCCGAGCGGGCCGAGCACCTTGTCCTGCATCAGGTCCGTCATCTTCTGCCCGGTGATCTTCTCCAGGGCCAGCCCGAGGATGACGTAGTTGGTGTGGGCGTAGTTCCAGTTCGTCCCTGGCTCGTAGAGCAGTGGCTTGGCCGTGGCGTAGGCGAGAAGCTCCTCGGGGGTCCAGCTGCGGAAGGGATCCGCGTAAATGGCTTCGTCGAACTCGGTGTTGCCGAGGACGTAGTCGGCGCAGCCCGAGGTCATCTGGGCGAGCTGGCCGAGGGTCACGCGGTCCGAATTGGGAATGTCGGGCAGCCAGGTCGACACCTTGTCGTCCAGGCTGACCTTCTTCTCGTCGACGAGCTGGAGCAGCAGGGTGGAGACGTAGGAGATCGCCACGGCGCCGTTGCGGAAGTGCATGTCGGTGGTGGCGGGCACGCCGGTCATCGACTCGCCGACGGCCTCGGTGACGATCTCCTTGCCGTCGACGGTGGCGCGCACGATCACCGACTTCAGGTGGCTCTCCGCCATGGCGTCGCGGACGATCTTCATCACCGCCTCGGCCTGGGCCGGATCGGCGGGTGACGGGGAAGACGAGGAGGTGTCCGTCGAGGTGCACGCGGCCACGAGACCGACCAGGCTCACGAGCACGAGGACGCGCCGAATCATTGCCATGGCTGATCTTGGCAGACCACGGCTGCCGCTGGTCGATTTCTAGGCAGGAGCCCCGAGCACGTCGGTCGCCCACTCGACCAGCGGGCGCATCGACTCCCAGGCCTTCCGGACCTCGGTCGCGGTACGCCTGCTGCCCAGCCACTTCGGCGAGGCGTACAGGCGACTGGCGGTCATCGTCTTGTGGCGCAGCAGCTCGATCCGCGGATGCTCGACGGAGAAGCCGCGTGGCACCGTCTTGAGCCGGTCGCCGCCGATCTCGAACTTCGCGGCCCTGAGGTCGCGGGTGATCGTTTCGAGCTGGCCGCCGCGCAGCTCGCCGTCGACGGCGGCGCGGAAGCGGGCGACACGATCCGGATCGGCCTGATAGAAACCGCCAGCCACGAAAAGCCCTCGGGCATCGACCTGTACGTAGAAGCCCAGGCCGGAACGCACCTCGCAGAACCCACCCTGATGAGTCTTGTAGGGCGACTTGTCCTTGGAGAACCGGACGTCGCGATACGGGCGAAATACCTTGCCCTGCCCGAAATCGGGCTCCAGCTCGGCGAGCAACGCCACCATGGGCGCGTGCACGGCCTCGTCGTAGACGGCCTTGTGCGCCGTCCACCAGCTCTTGCTGTTGTCCGCCTCGAGGTCCTCGTAGAAGTCCAGCGCGGCGACCGGGAACCCGGCGAACTCGGCCATGTGCAAAGGCTAGCGCCCGTGCGCGGTTAACGGGTCCAGGGACCCGCTAACCGCGCACGGGCGCGGAGCGCCTAGGCGCTGCCGTTGAAGAGGGAGGTCACCGAGCCGTTCTCGAAGACCTCCTTGATGGTGCGCGCGAGCAGCGGCGCGATGGAGAGCACCGTCAGCGTCGGGAACTGCTTCTCCTCGGGGATCGGCAGCGTGTTGGTCGTGATGACCTCCTTGGCGCCACAGGACGCCAGTCGCTCCGCGGCCGGGTGCGAGAAGATGCCGTGGGTGGTGGCGATGATGACGTCCCCGGCACCGGCGTCCTTGAGGACCTTCACCGCGCCTGCGATGGTGCCACCGGTGTCGATCATGTCGTCGATCAGCACGCAGGTGTGACCGTTGACGTCACCGACCACGCGGTTGGACTTGACCTGGTTCGGGACCAGCGGGTCGCGGGTCTTGTGCACGAACGCCAGCGGCGCGCCGTCGAGGGCGTCCGCCCACTTCTCGGCGACCTTGACGCGGCCGGCGTCCGGGGAGACGACGCAGATGTTGTCGGTGCCGTAGTTCTCCCGCACGTACTCGGCGAGCTGGCCCTGCGCGTGCATGTGATCGACCGGGCCGTCGAAGAAGCCCTGGATCTGATCGGTGTGCAGGTCGACGCTGATGATCCGGTCCGCGCCCGCGGTCTTGAGCAGGTCGGCTACCAGGCGAGCCGAGATCGGCTCGCGGCCGCGGTGCTTCTTGTCCTGGCGCGCGTACGGGTAGAACGGCAGCACCGCGGTGATCCGCTTGGCCGAACCACGCTTGAGCGCGTCGATCATGATCAGCTGTTCCATCAGCCACTGGTTCAGCGGAGCGGGGAAGCTCTGCAGGACGAACGCGTCCGAGCCGCGCACCGACTCCTCGAACCGGACGAAGATCTCGCCGTTGGCGAAATCAGTTGCCGTCTGCGGCGTCACCTGGATGTCGAGTTCCTTCGCGACCTGCTCGGCCAGCTCCGGATGGGCGCGACCAGAGAAGAGCATCAGGTTCTTCTGGTTGTCGATCCAATTCGCGCTACTCACTGATCTTCGCCATCCTTGTTCGTGTTCTCGGCTTGTTGCTGCTGTGCCCGCGACGCCGCTTCGGCCGCCGCGGTGTCGGGTCGGTTCCGCTCAACCCAACCCTCAATATTGCGCTGCTTGCCTCCAGAGACGGCGAGCGCCCCCGGCGGAACGTCGAACCGCAGCACCGTGCCCGCACCGGTGTAAGCACCGTCACCTACCTGCACCGGGGCGACGAACATCGTGTCGGACCCGGTGCGTACGTGCGACCCCACCACCGTACGGCTCTTGCTGACGCCGTCGTAGTTGACGAAGACGCTCGAGGCCCCGATGTTGCTGTGCTCACCGATCGTGGCGTCGCCGACATAGGTCAGATGCGGCACCTTCGAGTGCGCGCCGATGTCGGAGTTCTTCACCTCGACGAAGGCGCCCAGCTTGCCTGCCTCCCCGAGCACGGTGCCGGGGCGCAGGTAGGTGAACGGCCCGACGGTGGCTCCCGCGCCGATCGTCGAGCGGTCGGCATGAGTGCGGATCACGGTGGCGCCCTCGCCGACCACGACGTCGCTGAGGGTGGAGTCGGGGCCGATGACGGCGTCCTCGCCGATCGAGGTGCTGCCGTGCAGCTGGACACCCGGCCGGATGGTGGCGTCGCGGCCGATGGTCACGCCCACGTCGATCCAGGTGCTCGACGGATCGACGACCGCGACGCCTGCGCGCATGTGGGTCTCGAGGATGCGCCGGTTCATCTCGCGGGCGAGCTCCGCCAACTGCACCCGGTCGTTGGCGCCCGCGACCTTGGCCGGGTCGTCCAACTGTGCGGCGTACACGTCGCGGCCGGCGGTGCGGGCGATCTTCAGCACATCCGTGAGGTAGAACTCGTGCTGCACGTTGGTGGTGTCGAGCTTGGTCAACGCGTCCCGGAGGACCGTCGCGTCGAACGCATACACGCCCGAGTTGACCTCGGTGATCGCCACCTGCTCCGCGCTCGCGTCCGCGTGCTCGACGATCTCGAGCACCTCGCCATCGGAGTTCCGGACGATCCGGCCGTAGCCGTTCGGGTCGACGGGGAGGAAGGTCAGCACGGTGACCGCGGCGGGTGTCGGGGCGGACCAGTGCTCGTCGAGCAGCCCGAGCAGGGTGTGCCCATCGAGCAGCGGGACGTCGGCCGAGGTGACCAGCACGGTGCCGACGAAGTCGGCGGGCAGGGCGGCGAGTCCGCAGGCGACGGCGTGGCCGGTGCCGTTCTGCTGGTCCTGGACGGCCGTGGCGATCTCACGCCCCAGCTCGCTGGCGACGTCGGCGACCGCGGCGCCGACCGCTTCGCGTTCGTGCCCGATCACCGTCACCAGGTGGGCGGGGTCGAGTTCCGCCGCCGCGTGCAGCGCGTGCGCGAGCATCGAGCGTCCCGCCAGGCGATGGAGCACCTTCGGGGTCTTCGACCGCATCCGTGTCCCCGCACCCGCGGCGAGGACGACCACGGCGGTCTCGGCTGGCATGACGCTCCCTCGAACTCGAACCGGTGTGTACAGCTGCTGGTCACCCAGCAAATCGCGCTCCGCCGCCAGGACTCGAACCTGAACTATCTGAACCAAAATCAGAGGTGCTGCCATTACACTACGGCGGATTGCCGCACCTGCGGATTCGCGTCAGAAACCGGAGGCTCGACCCGGCCCCGCTGTGCGCCCACGATCCTCGCATGCGGCCGCGGATTTGGTCGAACCGCCTCGACTGAATCGATTCGCGCGCCGGATAGGCTGGGCGGCATGTCCCGACCCCCGCAGGCCCCCGGCGAACGACCCCCGCGGACGCGGATGACCGGCACCCAGCGTCGCGAGCAGCTGATCGAGATCGCGCGCAGCCTGTTCGCGGAACGCGGGTACGAGGCCACCTCCATCGAGGAGATCTCGGCGCGCGCGAGCGTCTCGAAGCCGGTCGTCTACGAGCACTTCGGCGGCAAGGAGGGTCTCTACGCCGTGGTCGTGGACCGCGAGATGTCGACCCTGCTCAACATGATCACCGCATCGCTTTCACAGAATCGCTCCCGGGTCCGGGTGGAGCGGGTGGCATTGGCCCTGCTCACCTACGTCGAGGAGCGCACCGACGGCTTCCGCATCCTGGTGCGTGACTCCTCGGTCACGGCGGCGGACGGCACGTATTCGTCCCTGCTCAACGACGCGGTCGGCCAGGTCGGGCACATCCTGGCCTCGGACTTCTCCAAGCGCGGCTTCGACCCGGAACTCGCCCCGCTCTACGCCCAGGCGTTGGTGGGGATGGTGTCGATGACCGCGCAGTGGTGGCTCGACGAACGAACGCCGCCCAAGGAGGTCGTGGCCGCGCACGTGGTGAACCTGTGCTGGAACGGACTGACCAACCTGGAGGCCGATCCGAAACTGGGTGAGTAGACGCCACGACGGTCATCGGGCTGCGGGGCGACCCGCGGTCTGGTTTTCGAGGGATTTGACCTCCCCGGTGTAAAGTTTCTTGTGGGTTTGTCTTCGGTGGCAGGCCCGATGATCCATGAAGTGGCGCACCGTCGGCAGTGTCACTGGCGGTCGGTTGCCCCGGTTGTCGAAGGTGGACGAATGGTCAGGCAGGAACGCGCCGAAGCGACGAGGAACGCGGTCCTGCGGGCCGCGGCGGATGTGTTCGCCCGATGTGGTTACGCGAACGCGAACCTCAGCGAGATCATCGCCCAGTCGGGTGTGACCAAGGGTTCGCTCTACTTTCATTTCGCCTCCAAGGAAGAACTGGCCAGGGGCGTCATCGACGAGGGCAACACTCGAGTAGAGGTGGCAGGCGCACCGTTGCGCGACCTGCGCGATCCCGCGTTGGAGACGATGATCGGGCTCTCGTTCCTGGTGACGGACGTGGCCGCAGCCGATCCGATCGTCGCGGCGATGTTGCGCCTGCAGCACGAGATCGGCGATCACCGCGGGACCGGCGAGAACCTCGTCGAGGTTTGGCAGCGAGGGCACTCGGACCTGGTCGAGCGGGCGATCGCCGAGGGCGACATCACCGCGGAGGCGGAGTCGCAGGCGATCGCGACGTTCATCTTCGATGCGTTGTTCGGCGGTCGGGTCGCAGCCGACGCGACCGGGAGCGTCGAACAACTGCCTGCCAGGATAGAAAACACCTGGCACTTCATCCTCGCGTCGATGGTCCCGGCCGAGAAGGTCGACTATTTCCGGGAGTTCACGCTTCGGCGATCACGGCGATGACCCCTTCGGAACCTGTCGGTTCACCGGCCTAGGGCATGTCTCCCAATCCCCTTGTCGGCGCCCCTGGCGTCCCATCGCCGCCCTGCTGCGTTGTCGTCGGCGCCGATACAACCCCGGTATCGGCTTCTCCTCCGCCTTGCCGGACGACGATCGTCCTGCCAGGTGCATCCGAGAGGGATTAGGAGATACGCCCTAGACTCTTTTGTGGTCGTCCACGCGGCGGCTCCACCCGTTCCGCGAGCCCAGGAGCATCGACGTTGTCTTCCCGTTCTTCGAACCCGGCGGCCGTCGACTCCCGTGAGTTTCCCCTCGCAGGAGTCTTCGGGGTGGCGCTCGCCGACCCCGCGTTCGACGGTGTGCGCGAGGCCATCGGCTCGGCCGCGCTCGATATCGTCGCCCCCACCCCGGCCAGGCCGTTCATCGCCACGGCCATCGCGGAGAAGACGCAGCTGCTGCTCGTGACCGCCACCGGCCGCGAGGCCGACGACCTGACCGCGGAGCTGCGTGAGGTGCTCGGCGACGCGGTCGCGCAGTTCCCGTCCTGGGAGACGCTGCCGCACGAGCGGCTCTCACCCGGCGCGGACACGGTCGGCCGCAGGCTCGAGGTGCTGCGCAGGCTGGCCCACCCGGACGACGCCGACTACGGCCCGCCCCTGCGGGTCGTCGTCACCACGGTCCGCTCGCTGGTGCAGCCGATGGCCCCCGGGCTCGGCGAGATCGAACCGATCACGCTTCGGGTCGGCTCCGAGCACGACTTCGACGCGCTGACGCATCGCCTCGTCGAGCTGGCCTACGCCCGGGTCGACATGGTCGGCAAGCGCGGCGAGTTCGCGGTCCGCGGCGGCATCCTCGACATCTTCTCGCCGACCGCCGATCACCCGGTGCGCGTGGAGTTCTGGGGCGACGAGGTAACGGAACTGCGTGCCTTCTCGGTGGCCGACCAGCGGTCGCTGCCCGAGCTCGAGATCGCCACCCTGATCGCACCGCCGTGCCGGGAGCTGCTGCTCACCGCGACAGTGCGGGATCGGGCGGCGGTGCTGGCTGCGGACAACGAGGCCGACGCGGCGCTGGTGGAGATGCTGGACAAGCTGTCGGCGGGCATCCCGGTCGAGGGCATGGAGGCGCTGCTGCCGGTGTTGCAGCACGGCGAGCTGGTGCTGCTGACCGACGCGCTGCCCGCGAACACGCACGTGCTGCTGTGTGACCCCGAGAAGATCCGCACCCGCGCGACGGACCTGGTGCGCACCGGGCAGGAGTTCCTGGAGGCGTCGTGGACGGCTGCCTCGGTGGGCGGGGCCGCGCCGCTGGACGCGTCGGCGATCGACACCTCGAGTTTCGGAGGCAAGGGGCTCGACCTGGCGGCCTCCGCCTACCGGTCGCTGCGGCAGGTGCGCGAGAGCGTCGAGGCGTCCGGCAGGCCCTGGTGGACGGTCAGCCCGCTCGCCTCGGGCAGCGGCGAGGAATTGCTCCTCGAGCTGCGGTCGGTGCCGGAGGTCCGCGGTTCCGACGAACTGCTGGCCGAGCTGTTCGTGACGCTGCGGGCACACGTGAGCGCGGGTGGCCGCGCCGCCATCGTGGTGGCCGGTTCCGGCACCGCGCACCGGGTGTTGGAGCGGCTCGCCGAGGCGGAGGTGCCCGCGACCGAGCTGGCGCCGGGCGCGGCGCCGGAACCGGGCGTGGTCGGAGTGCTCTGCGGCAGCCTGCACGACGGCCTGATGTTCCCAGGCGGAGACGCAGTTGATGCCGGCCTGGTGCTGATCACCGAGTCCGACCTCACCGGCAACCGCGTCGCGGCGGTCGGGGACGGTAAGCGGCTGCCCGCCAAGCGGCGCAACCAGGTCGATCCTCTCGCGCTGACCGCAGGCGACATGGTCGTCCATGACCAGCACGGCATCGGCCGGTTCGTCGAGATGGTCGAGCGGACCGTCGGCGGCGCGCGCCGCGAGTACCTGGTGATCGAGTACGCGGCCAGCAAGCGGGGCCATCCCGGCGACCGGCTGTTCGTGCCGATGGAGTCCCTCGACCAGCTCTCCCGCTACGTCGGTGGCGAGCTGCCCGCGCTGTCCAAACTCGGTGGCTCCGACTGGACCAACACGAAACGCAAGGCGCGCAAGGCTGTTCGTGAGATCGCGGGCGAGCTGGTGCAGCTATACGCCGCCCGGCAGGCGGCCCCCGGGCACGCCTTCGGCCCGGACACCCCGTGGCAGAAGGAGATGGAGGACGCGTTCGCGTTCACCGAGACCCACGACCAGCTGACGGTCATCGACGAGGTCAAGGCCGACATGGAGAAGCCGGTCCCGATGGACCGCGTCGTGATCGGCGACGTCGGCTACGGCAAGACGGAGGTCGCGGTCCGGGCCGCGTTCAAGGCGGTGCAGGACGGCAAGCAGGTGGCGGTCCTGGTGCCGACCACCCTTCTCGCGCAACAGCATCTGCAGACCTTCACCGAGCGGATGGCGTCCTTCCCCGTCAAGGTCCGCGGCCTGTCCCGGTTCACCGACGCGGGGGAGTCCAAGGAGATCATCGCGGGGATGGCAGACGGCGAGGTCGACGTCGTCGTCGGCACCCACCGGCTGCTGCAGACCGCGGTCCGCTGGAAGGACCTCGGGCTGGTGATCGTCGACGAGGAGCAGCGCTTCGGCGTCGAGCACAAGGAGCACATCAAGGCGCTGCGCACGCACGTCGACGTGCTCACCATGTCCGCCACCCCGATCCCGCGAACCCTCGAGATGAGCATGGCGGGCATCCGTGAGATGTCGACCATCCTCACCCCGCCGGAGGAGCGGCACCCGGTGCTCACCTATGTCGGCGCGTACGCCGACAAGCAGGTGGCCGCCGCGATCCGGCGCGAGCTGCTGCGCGACGGTCAGGTCTTCTACGTGCACAACCGGGTCAGCTCGATCGACAAGGCCGCCAAGCGACTTCGCGACCTGGTGCCCGAGGCGCGGGTGGTGGTCGCGCACGGTCAGATGAACGAGGAGACCCTCGAGAAGACGGTGCAGGGATTCTGGGAGCGCGAGTTCGACGTCCTGGTGTGCACCACGATCATCGAGACCGGCCTGGACATCTCCAACGCCAACACCCTGCTGGTCGAGCGGGCCGATTCGCTCGGCCTGTCGCAGTTGCACCAGTTGCGTGGGCGCGTGGGCCGCAGTCGCGAGCGCGGCTACGCCTACTTCCTGTACCCGCCGGAGAAGCCGCTCACCGAGACCGCGTACGACCGCCTCGCCACCATCTCGCAGAACTCCGACCTCGGCGCGGGCATGGCCGTCGCGATGAAGGACCTCGAAATCCGCGGCGCAGGAAATGTGTTGGGAGCCGAGCAGTCCGGACACGTCGCGGGCGTCGGTTTCGACCTGTACGTTCGGTTGGTCGGCGAGGCCGTGGAGGCGTTCCGTGCGGTCGCCGACGGCAGGCCGGTCACCACCGAAGAGGTGCAGAAGGAGGTGCGGATCGACCTGCCGGTGGATGCGCACATCCCGCCCGACTACGTGACCAGCGACCGCCTCCGGCTCGAGGCGTACCGGAAGCTGGCCGCAGCCACCGACTCCGAGGCCATCGCCGCGGTGATCGAGGAGCTCGTCGACCGGTACGGCCCGGTGCCGGAGGAGGTCGGCCGGCTGGTCTCGGTCGCCAAGTTGCGTCTGCTCTGCCGCGAGTTCGGCCTCGAGGAGGTCTCCGTGGCCGGAACCCAGCTCAAGATCGCGCCGATGCAGCTCCCGGACTCGAAGCAGCTGCGACTCAAGCGTCTGTACCCGAGCGCGCAGTACCGCGCGACGACCGGGATGGTGCAGCTTCCGTTGCCGCGCACCGGGTCCGGCGGCGTCGGCGCGGACCGGGTGCGCGACGTCGAGCTGCTGCAGTACATCGCTGACTTCCTGCTCGCCCTCGATGGCCGGGCGGCGGGGGCAGTGGACGTCAGGGTGCAGGCGGGGGCGTGAGGCGATGACCGTCGTGTTGCTCGACCCGCACAGCCCCACCCGGGTCCCGGCGGCGGCGGTGCGGCTGCTGCGCGGGCAGGTCGAATACGCCTCGGACGTGCCCGCCGCGGTGCGTGAGGAGCTGGGTCTGCCGCACGCCCCTGGGGCCGCCGTGCTGGTGGCGGTCGATCCGGAGGGGGTGCAGGTGCGGCACCGGGTGTCCGCGGGCGAGGAGGTGGTCGCGGCGTCGCCGATCCCCGGGCAGCGGCTGCTGGCGGCCGTCGACGTGATGGACCGGCTGTGGGGATTCGGCGGCTGGGAGGTCACGCAGACGCACGACTCGCTGCGCCGCTACCTGCTCGAGGAGACCTACGAACTGCTCGACGCGATCGAGGAGGGCGACCCACACGGCCTCCGTGAGGAACTGGGAGATCTGCTGCTGCAGGTGTTGTTCCACTCGCGGATCGCGCAGGAGTCGGCCACCGACCCGTTCACGGTCGACGACGTCGCCGACACGCTCGTCGCCAAACTGGCGTCCCGCAGCCCGCACCTGACCAACGGTCACCGGGGGCCGATCGATGTGGCCGAGCAGGAGGCAGCGTGGGAGATCGCGAAGGCCGCGGAGAAGGCGCGGGAGTCCTGCGTCGACGGGATCGCGATGGCGCAACCGGCGCTCGCGCTTGCGGAACAGGTGATCGGGCGGGCGACGAAGGCGGGACTGCCGGATGGCCTGGTCCCGGCTGAGCTCCGGACCGTGCGGCTGGGCGGGTCGGGCAACGCCGAGGACGCCCTGCGAAAGGCGACCCTGTCATTCGTGGCGCGGATCCGGGCGACCGAGCTGGCCGCGCACGCGGACGGGATCGAGCCGGGGCGGCTCGACGCGGACGCGTGGGCGCGATACTGGATCGCGCGGTAGGTATTCCGCCGCAGAAGGTGGGTGTCGATGTACGACTACTGCGTCATCGGCGGGGGCATCGTCGGTGTGGCCACGGCCAGGGAGCTTCTCCGCCGACGGCCGGGAGCGAGCCTGCTCCTGCTGGAGAAGGCCGACCGCCTCGGGATGCATCAGACCGGTCACAACAGCGGCGTCATTCATTCCGGAATCTACTATCAGCCGGGCAGCCTCAAGGCCGAGCTGAGCAGGCGCGGCGCCGAGCTGACCAAGATCTTCGCGGCCGAGCACGGCATCCCGTTCGACGTCCGAGGCAAGCTGCTGGTCGCGACCGACGGCGTGGAGCACGCGAGAATGCAGGCGCTGTACGAGCGCTCCAAGGTCAACGGGCTCGACGTCGAGGTGCTGGATCGGGCCGAGCTACGGCGCCGTGAGCCTGCGGTGACAGGGACAGGCGCTCTCTTCGTGCCGGCAACCGGAATTGTCGACTACCGCAGGGTCACAGAGGTTTTGGCTGATCTGGTCCGGTCGTCGGGCGGCGAGATTCGTCTCGGCCCCCCGGTGGCAAGCATCGATGAGGCATCGGATCGCGTCGTGGTGGCCGGCCCGGCCGGCTCGTGGTCGGCCCGGCGGCTGGTCGTCTGCGCCGGGCTGCAGGCGGATCGGATGGCCCGCCTCGCCGGGATCCGCACCGACTTCCAGATCGTGCCCTTTCGGGGCGAGTACTACGAGCTTCCGCCGCACCGCGCGGAGTTGGTGCACCACCTGATCTACCCGATCCCCGATCCGGAGTTGCCCTTTCTCGGGGTGCATCTCAGTCCGACCATCGAGGGCAGGCTGACGGTGGGCCCGAATGCGGTGCTGGGTATGGCGCGCGAGGGCTATCGAAAGTTCAGCGTCGACCGCGCAGATGTGTGGGAGTACTTGCGGTTTCCCGGTTTCTACCGGGTCGCGCGCGCGAATTTCCGCACCGGAGTCGGCGAGCTGCGTGATTCGATGCGCAAGTCCGGATACCTGGCCCGCTGTCGGAAGTACTGTCCGGACCTGACCATCGACGACCTGCTGCCCCGTGAGGCCGGGATACGGGCGCAGGCGGTGCTCCGCGACGGAACCCTCGTGCACGACTTCCTGATCGAGCGAACGCCCCGCTCCGTGCACGTACTGAACGCCCCGTCGCCCGCGGCCACCTCCGCCTTGCCGATCGCCGAAGGCATTGCACACAGACTGTTGGCCGGGGACTGATCAGACACGAGAATCATGCGCCCGGAACCAGTTCCCGCGCGATGCGCACGAGCTTGCGGCTGCGGCGGGCGACCACGATCTGTTGGCGCCGCGCGTACATCCGCGCGACCGCCAGCCGGGCCCGGCGGCGCTGCTGTTCGTCGAGGTCGCATTCGGCCAGCCATCGCAACATCTCCCTGCACTGCAAGGTGGTTGCGAAGTGCACCTGCCACGAAGGCACGTCCAACTTGCGGGCCAGCGTGGACAGCCTGTCGGGCTTCCATTCCCGCCGAGCGAGCAACTCGGGCACGTGCCCCCATGGCCCTGCAAGAGCGAGCTTGCTCGCAAACACCTCGTCCTCACGCAGCATGTTGCGACGCGCGATGCGCAGAACGGTCTCGCGCCTGGCCAGGCCGTACAGGGCGTCGACCAGGGGGAGGCCCTCGTTGAGCAGTCGCAGCATCTCGGTGAAGCGCGTGACCGGGTCATCCGAACCGAGTGCGGTTCCGTCGTACTCGGCGATCTGCGTGACGTTGTCCGGGCCGGTGAACTCGACGTGGCTGGTCACCAGGATCAGCCGGTCATCGGCGGCGAACGCGTCCAGGCCACGTGACACGCAGTGCGGCGCCAGCCAGTCATCGTCGCCCAGCCAGCGGAAGAAGGTGCCGTTGGCCATCCGCAGCACGCTGAGAAAGTTGTTGAACAGTCCGACGTTCTGCGGGTGGCGGTGGTAGACGATCCGGCTGTCCTGCGCGGCCAGGCTGCGACACAGATCCTCGGTGCCGTCGGTGGAGGCGTTGTCGCAGATCACCAGTTCCATGTTCGCGTGGTCCTGGTTCAGCACGGACATGACTGCGCTCTCCATCCGCTCGGCCCCGTTGCGGACCGGCAACCCGACCGAGACCAGTGTGTTGGCGTGGCACATCGGGTCACTCCCTCTTGGCTCAACGGACGCGGTCGAGCCGCATTCTCAACTGCCGCAAACGGCCCGTCGGGACCACGACGAGGACGAATACGAGCAGGCCGATGGCGCCGCCCAACACCAGTTGCACGAACGCGCCACCGCTGATCAACGTGAGAGCGAGCAGGATCGCCGCGGCCGACAGTGCGGCGCCGATCACCGGCCGCACGAGTGCGGGCAGCGTCGGCACCAGGCTGATGCCCGAGCGGCGTAAGGCCAGCACAGCCAACGGAAGCGCAACGAGCATCGCCACGGTGCTGTGCGCGAGGGCTGCGCCGCGGATGCCGTCCAGGTGGGTTCCGATCCACAGCGCGGGGAGCAGTGCGACGGCCCAGCCCACGTGCAGCCAAAAGGTGGCTTTGGTTGCGCCCAACGAGGTCAGGATGTCGAACGCCAGTGATGTCAGCATGCGCACGACCATGAGGACGGTGAGACAGCGCAGCACGCTTGCAGACGGTCCCCACTGGTCGCCATACAGGACAGCGATGAGCTGTGGCGAGAGGATCGCCATCACGACGGCGACGGGCAGGATCGCCGACACCAGGGCCGGGACCGAGCGGCGCACGCCGAGCGTGAGTGCGTCCGACTCCTGCTCGGCCAGCCGCGAGAAGCTGGGGACCGACACGTAGCGCACGGCGGTGCCGATCAGGCCGGGCACCCAACTGGAGACGTTGAACGCCAACAGGTAGTAGCCGAGGGCGGCAGCCCCGAGCACGTTGCCGACGATCACGTAGTCGGCATTGAGCAGCACCGCCTCCACGCCCAGGCTGGCGGCCAGCGGGATCCCGAACCTGAGAAGCTTCTTCGCTATTTCCCAGTCGAAGCCGAACTTCACCGGCAGCTTGCCCATCGTGAAGACGAGCACGCCGGTGACGATCGACCCCACCACCTGGCCGCCCGCGAAGCTGTACGCGCCCGCGCCTGCGAACGCCAGCGGCAGCGCGACTGCCGCGTTGGCGAGCATGCCGACAATGATGGCCTTCGCGAGCCGATCCTGCTCGAACCGGCGCAACAACGCGGCCGAGCGCACGGCCGTGATGCCGTCCACGATGATGATGACGGTGAGCAGTCGCACCACGGGCGCAGCGTCCGGACTGCCCGCCAGCGTGGCAAACGCGGGCGCGAACAACCAGAGCACGCCGTAGACGAGGGCGCTCGACACCAACGCGATGGTGGCGCCGGTCGGCGCCATCTCCTCGAGTTTGCCGCGCCACTGCACGCATGCCGCGATCATTCCGATGTCGTTGACGTGCATGACGAACGCGGTCGCGGCCAGCGCCACCGCGTACTCGCCGAAGTCGGCGGGCGTGAGCAGCCTGGCGAGGACCAGGCCCATTGTGAACGAGATGACCTTGGTGCTCAGACCGCCGAGCAGGCTCCACGTCAGGCCGCGGCCGGCCTTACGGCCGATGTTGTCGACCTGTTCGGTCGTCGACCTCCCGGGCGCCGAGTCCGCGTCGTCAGACACGTTCGAGCCAGATTTCCCGCCAGAACGGTACGAACTCGCGCGGGCAGCTCGCGTTGTAGACGCCCGCACAGACGATGCCTTCCAGCACGATGCAGGGATTCTTCATTGTCAGCAGTTCCCCGGTCCTCTCGTCGAGGCACTGGGTGACGCGTGCCTGAACTCGCGCGGTACGTCCGCAGTAGCGGGCCATCTCCTCCTCGAAGCCCATGCCCCGATTGAGTCGGCTCTCGTTGAGGGTGGCCTGGATCTGCTCCTTGGTCTTGATCCGGACCATCTCGCCGGGGTGCAGGTCCAGGCGCGCGGTCGGTGTTCTGCCGACGGCCTTGCCCTCCACGAATCCCCATGGCAGGCCGTCGCGAAACCGCAGCGTGCGCGGCAGCATCCGCTTGCTGAGGCGCTGCAGCCGATTGAACAACACGACGAGGAACGCCTTGAGCGACTCGACTGGACTGACGTTGCCGGTCTTTGCGTCCATCACGTACTGGCTGAGGTCGCGGAACGGCAAGCAGGTCGGCGCGGCTCGCAGCAGCTCAGTGGCCTGGCAGGAGTAGCGAGGCCCGCCGTCCGGCCCGGGCTCCCTGTGCGTGTTGACCTCCAGCAGCGGCAGGTCGATGCGGACGCTGGTCGCCGAGCGGGCCATGCCGGGCTCCACGCGCTTGAGCCAGGCTTCCTTCCAGTACAGCGAGCACGCGGTCTGACAGCCGCCGTGCGAGGAACCGTCACAGCGTGAGCCGGTCAGGTGCACAGCGTTCTCCATCTTGTGGATGCCACTGCCTCCGATGGTGTCGCACAGCTTGTGCGCCACCTTGTGCACGGTCAGCCGCCGGCCGCAGAACTCGAGCATCTCCGGCATGAACGGCAGGTTCTCGAGCTCGCCCCGCTTGTCGAGGGTCGCCAGGATCTCCTCGGCGCTGCGAACCTCGACCAGATCGCCGACGCGTAGCGCCCGAGTGGGTGCGGTGTTCACGGACTCCGACATCTTCGGTGTCACCCCTTCGTCCTAGGGCGGAGCACACAAGAATTCTCACACCCGAGCAATTCGGTGTCTACGAGTCGCTCATCGAGGAGGCATCAAAATGAGCAATCGAATATGGCTCAGGTCGAGGCGAACTCGACGATGGCGATGACGGATCAGGCGGGGTAGCTGCGGATCACGTCGATGACGTATGCAGCATCTTCATCCGAGAGCGCCGGATGAATCGGCAGCGTGAGCAATCGAGGCCATTCGTGTTCAGTCACCGGCAAAGACGTCGCGTATGGTTTGTACAGGGCGTACATGTGATTGGGAATATAGTGCATCCCGGTCGCAATCCTGTGTTCCCGAAGCCAGTTTGCCAATAATTCCCGCTTGTCCAGACGTACAACGTAATTGTGTTGAGCTGAAACTATATTGTCATGCTGCGTGGGCAGTTCCAGCCATCCCAAATCGGCCAGTCCCTCGTTGTACATTCGGCAAATTTCCCGGCGGCGCGCGTTGGCCTGCGGCAATCGGCCGAGTTGCACCAGGGCGATTGCTGACATGATGTCGTTGGTGTGGCATTTGAAACCCAACTCCTCGACGTCGTACTCCCACGAGTACTCGCTGACATCTTTGTTGCGACTGCGAATCCAGGTGTCCCTGTTGATTCCGACCCAGCGAAGGCGGCGCAGGCGTGCATCCCACTCCTCGTTCGCAAAGGTGATCATCCCGCCGTCGCCCGTCGCCAGATTCTTGACCGGGTGGAAGCTGAAACATGTCAGCGGAGCCAGGCTCCCGATCGGGTTTCCCTTGTAGAGCGAACCGGCGGCGTGGGCCGCATCTTCGACAACGACCAGATGATACGCGGCGGCAATTTGGAAAATGGTGTCCAACTCCGCCGGATGTCCGCCGTAGTCGACGACAGCAATTGCGCGGGTCTTGGGGGTGATCTTGCGCTCGATGTCGACTGGATCGAGGTTGAGCGTATCGGCCTGAATGTCGGCGAATACGGGTGTGGCATTGTTGTAGAGGATGGCGTGATTAGTCGACACGAACGTCATTGGTGTGGTTATGACTTCATAGCCTTCGACGTCGGCCACCTTCAAGGCAAGATGTAGAGCTGCGGTAGCTGAATTGACGGCGACTGCAAGGGGGGCGCCGACGAACTCGGCGAATTTGTTCTCGAACTCAATTGTTTTTGGACCCTGGCCCCACCAATTAGAGCGCAGCACCGCGGCAACAGCTTCGATCTCCTCTTCTCCGTGAACGGGCTGGAAAAGGGCGATCGAATGGTCGAGGATCTTGATCCCGGAACTCGATCTTGATGCCACATCAATGCCATTTCCGAATGATGCTCAATGCTGATAAAAGGAGATAAAGCATAACATTGAAACCATGATCTGGCTATTGGTTGGAGCGAGGGGTGCACCTGGTCGATGAAGGTCCTCGGCGCGTGCCTGCTGCACGGTGGCGCCGGTGAAGTGGTGTAAATCGTTGAGCGCGTTACCCTGTGGTGTTGTGGGCGATGTCGTCGACCTGTCCCGCTCACCGGGGAGCGTCGTGGACGTGTTCCCGGTACCACTCGACGGTCGTGACGAGGCCGTCCTCCAGGGAGGTTCCCGCCTGCCATCCCAACACCGCCCTTGTGCGCTGGACGTCAGCAAGAAGTGAACATTCTCGCGGCCTGTCGGGGACCGCTCCGAACTGCGGCCGAGTCGTTCCGGCGGCCAGTCGAACGATCCGCTCCACGATCGAGTGAACCGAGACCAACTCGCCGGATCCGACGTCGAGGGATTCCCCCTCGACATCAGCAGCCGATGCTGCCCGGATGAAGGCTTCCACGACATCGTCGACGTACACCCAGTCGAACTTCTGAACGCCGCTGCTCAGTCGGGGGACCTCTCCGCGCATGAGAGAGCGGGCCACGTACGGGATGAGCTTTCCGTAGTCCTCCTGTCCTGGCCCGTACACCATTGAAGGTCTGAGATTCACGACAGGAAGTCCATAGTGCGCGTGAAATGTACGTGCATATATTGAAATTGCCGACTTTGACGCCGCGTACGGAGATGCTGGAATCTGGTCGGGATCGGGTTCTGACGCTGACCCAGCCAAGACCACGCGAGGTTCGCCCGTTTCGCATGCCGCGGTCAGCAGGTTGACCGTCGACAACAGGTTGTTTCGAATTGTCGGCGCGATCATGGCCACGTCTCGTGCTCCGTTGACCTCACCTGCCAGGTGGAAGACGAAATCGGGCCGGACTTCTTCCATTACGTGGTGCGCAGCCTGGGATTCGGCTAGATCGGCCTGCCACCAGGAGATGCCGTCGTCGTCACGGCTTCGCCGGGAAACGCCGTGTATCTCAGCACCTATTTCCCGCAGTCTCGAGCAGAGGCGGGATCCGATGAATCCGGCCGCCCCGGTAATCAGGACCCGCCGCGACGCAAGGGCCGATTTCATGGCGCTGCAACCTCAAACATGGGCCCTCCACGCTATCACGCGGGGCTTGCCCGCTCCGTCGGTCCATTTTTGGGATCGGCCGGCCTACCAGGCTGATTACATAGTCCCGCAAGGTATCTCGGATCGAACGCTACCGCTGCGTAATCGGGGAGGAGCTCCTTCGTCCAGGATTCTCACAATCGGCACCCGTGCGACGGTTCCGGAAGATTACTCTCGATAGCTGTGACCGGTGACCGGATCCGACTCGCCATTCTCGGGATCAACTACGCGCCCGAGTTGATCGGTATCGCTCCGTACACGACCGGACTCGCGACGGGGCTGGCATCGCGTGGGCACGATGTCGACGTGCTGACCGGGTTTCCGCATTACCCGCAGTGGCAGCGGGCGGGGGATTACACCGGATTTCGGTCCGTGGAGATCGCGGCGGGCGTTCGTGTACGACGGCTGCGGCACCCCGTGCCACAGGGCCGCTCCACACCCGGGCGGACAGCAATGGAACTGGCGTTCGGGCTGCAACTGCTCACGACCGGATGGAATCACCCCGAGGTGGTCGTGTGCGTGAGCCCTCCACTGCTGGCCGCGGGGTTGGCCGTCATCCGCACCCGGCTGACCCCTAATCGACCGGCGCTCGGGGTCCTCGTTCACGATGTCTACAGCCGCGCGGTCATCGAGACGGGAAGCATGTCGGGATCTGCTGCCCGTGCTGTTCGCGTGCTGGAATCGGCGGTCACCCGTCACGCTGACGGTGTGGCCGTCATTCACGACGGCTTCATGCCGGATCTCGTGGAAAGGCTCGGAGTCGACCGGGCCAGAATCCGCGCGATCCGGAACTGGACTCACGTTGCCCCGCCTGATCCGTCGGCCAGTGCCGCGTACCGCGCCGCGCGGGGGTGGGGACACGGCGACGTGGTGATCCTCCACGCCGGGAACATGGGCGCCAAGCAGGGCCTGGAGAACGTGATCGCCGCAGCCAGGCTGGCCGATCGGCAGGGGTGCCGGGTCCGGTTCGTCCTGCTCGGGGACGGACACCAGCGCACGCATCTCGAGGCGGAAGGCGCGGGGGTTGCGGCCCTCGAGTTCGTCCCTCCGATTCCCGAAGACGAGTTTCCGGCGGCCGTGGGAGCTGCCGACGTGCTTCTGGTGAACGAGCGGCCCGGGGTGGCGCAGATGGCCGTGCCCAGCAAGCTGACCTCGTACTTCATGTCGGGCAAGCCGGTCCTTGCTGCGTGTGACTCAAACGGGTTCACGGCCCTCGAGGTCGCGGCGTCCGGAGCCGGGATATGTGTGCCCGCGGACCGGCCGGATCTGTTGCTTCGCGAGGCCGTTCGTCTCGGCACCGATCAGGCGTTGGCGCAGCGCCTCGGTGCCGCAGGCAGGCGCTACGTGGCCGAATCCTTGTCCGCCGACGCGGCCATCGACCGTTACGAGCAATGGATTGTGGAGCTCGCCGCGACCAGGCGGGCCCGAGTGCGGGAGGTGCGGCGATGAACCGACGTGCGCTCATCACCGGGATCACCGGCCAGGACGGCTCGTACCTGGCGGAGTTCCTCCTCAACAAGGGCTACGAGGTGCACGGAATCATCCGCCGCGCATCGTCTTTCAACACCGGCCGGATCGATCACCTGTATGTCGATCCGCACACTCCAGGGGCCAGGCTCTTCCTCCACTATGGGGACCTACTCGACGGCGCTCGATTGATGACGGTGTTGTCCCAGATCGCGCCCGACGAGGTGTACAACCTCGCGGCCCAGACTCATGTCCGCGTCAGCTTCGACGAACCCGAGCACACGTCGCAAACCACCGGGCTCGGCACCGTCCGACTGCTCGAGGCGATCCGCCAGCTGGGACTGGACTGCCGCTTCTACCAGGCGTCCAGTTCGGAGATGTTCGGATCCTCACCTCCGCCACAGAACGAGGACACGCCGTTTCATCCCCGGTCGCCGTATGGCATTGCCAAGCTGTTCTCGTACTGGTCGACCCGCAACTACCGGGAGGCCTACGGGCTGTTCACCGTCAACGGCATTCTGTTCAACCACGAATCACCCCGTCGGGGAAAGACATTCGTCACCCGCAAGATCACCCGGGCCGCCGCGCGGATCCATGCAGGCCTCGACCAGCACGTGTACATGGGCAACATCGAGGCGGTTCGGGACTGGGGATACGCCCCCGAATACGTCGAAGGCATGTGGCGCATGCTCCAGGGTGATGCCCCCGACGACTACGTGCTCGCGACGGGAACCGGATGCTCGGTACGCGAGTTCCTCGCCCTGGCGTTCCGTCATGTCGGTCTCGACTGGGAGCGACACGTTCGGTTCGACGAGCGTTATCTGCGCCCGGCCGAGGTGGATACGGTCATCGGCGATGCATCGAAGGCACATGCCGCGCTGGCGTGGAAGCCGCTTGTGCAGGCACCTCAACTGGTGAAGATCATGGTCGAGGCGGACGTCCGGGCACTCGAAGGCGGCGCTCGTGCACCCGTCGACAGGCCGGAGCTTCCTGGCTGGCCGAACGCGTCGGGTTGACGCAGCGCGGTGTTCAGCGTCGGTAGTCGCGTTGGTGCTCGAGAAACCAGTCGTAGGTGCTCCGGATCCCCTCCGTCAATGGGATTTCCGCGGTCCACCCGAGGTCGCTCAGTCGCTGGACATCGAGGAGCTTGCGGGGTGTTCCGTCTGGCTGCGAAGTGTCCCAACGGATCTCACCCCGGAACCCGACCACGTCCGCAATCTGGTTCGCCAGCTCTGCGATCGTCAGGTCCGTTCCGGTCCCGACATTGATCGGCAGGTCGTCGTCGTAGGCGTCGAGCAGGAAATGGCAGGCCGAAGCAAGGTCGTCCACGTGGAGGAACTCGCGCCGGACCAGTCCTGTGCCCCAACAGGTTACGGCGTCGGCTCCACTGCGGAACGCGGTGTGGAATCGCCGGAGCATGGCAGGCACCACATGACCGTTGTGCAGGTCGAAGTTGTCACCCGGACCGTAGATGCTGGTCGGCATCGCGGAGATGTAGGGCAGGCCGTACTGTCCACGGATCGCCTTCACCTGCACGACGCCGGCAATCTTGGCGATCGCGTACCCCTCGTTGGTTTCTTCGAGCGGGCCACCGAGCAGCGCGTCCTCGGTGATCGGCTGAACGGCGAACTTGGGGTAGATACAGCTCGAGCCAAGGAACAGAAGCCGCCCGACGCCCGACGCCACGGCACTGTCGAGCAGGTTGACCTGGATGCGCACGTTGTCCGACAGGAAGTCCGCTGACCTGTCCCGATTCGCGGCGATCCCGCCCACCCTGGCTGCCGCGACAATCACCGCCTCCGGCCGCGCCGACTCGAAGAAGGCCCTGGTTGCCCGCGGATCGCGCAGGTCCAGCTCCGCCGATGTCCGGCCGACCAGGTTTCGGAACCCCAGGGAAGCGAAGTGCCGCCACAGCGCCGACCCGACCAGACCCCGATGGCCCGCTATGTAGATCCGGGCATCTCTCGGTACCGGGCCGGTTGCCGTCGTGGCCATGGTGGCCATTGTTCCAGCCCCGCGGTCGCCAGCCGCCCTAGAATCGGACAATGACCCCCGGTGTCAGGCGGGCGAGGCTCCTGCGCGTGGCGCGGGTGTGGGCGTTTCCGCTGTGGTGGGCCGTCACCCACTCGGACGAGTCGGACGCGGTTGCGGTGGACATCGACTGGTGGATCGAGTGCATCGACGCCGACGACCTCACCGAACTCGACCGCTACTCGCGATTCGCCTACCTGGCTGGCGCTCTGACAGAGTTCCGCACCCTCGTCCACTTTCGGCTCCGCCAGGAACGCCCATTGCTGCGTCGCCTACTCCGCGCGCTGTATCGGCCGGCCGCCACGCTGACACTCGAGGCCGGCCGGATCGGCCCTGGACTCTTCATTCAGCACGGAGTGGGCACGATCGTCACCGCGGAATCGATCGGAAGCCATTGCTGGATCAATCAACTGGTCACCGTCGGGTACGACGCGAGGGGCCGACCCACGCTGGGTGACCGCGTCCGCGTCGGGGCTGGCGCCGTCGTTCTGGGCCCGATCACGCTGCACGACGGCGTGACCGTGGGAGCGAACGCGACGGTGATTGATGATGTGGCACCGGGTGTCACTCTCGTCGCTCCGATCGCTCAACCGCCGTCGCGCCGCGATCGGCCGGATTAGGTGTCCTGGTCCTGGCCCGTTGGACGACGACGCACCAGCCTCGGCACCCAGAGCAGGCTCGGGATCACCTGGGCCGCGCAAACCCCGAGAACCGACGCCCACACCACTCCGATCGCCCCGAATGGTCCGGCCACGGCAAGGCCCAACCCCAGGCTGATCGCTGCCATCACCGCGATCCAGCACGCCTGCCACCGTGCCTCCGTCGGCCTGGTCAGCAGGACGCTGGTAGGCAGGAGGAGCGCCTGTGCCACGAGCAACGCTCCGAACGCCAGCGCGAGCGATACCGAGACCTCGATGCGCTCGCCCGACAACACCGCCGCGACCCACGGCCCGAGCGCAGTCATCCCGATTGCGCCGATCGTGGCGAGCGCCGCGAGCACTCCGGTGAGCCGCCACCACATGCGGATGGTCTCGCCTGGGGCGCCGCGCCTTTTGACGAAGACCGGCCAATAGGCAAGGCCCACAGTCGAGAAGACGGACCAGCCGGCGGCGTACATCTGCGCCATCAGGGCGTACGCGGACAGCTCGGCGGCGGTGGACAGATGCGAGATCAGGATTCGCCCGGTCTGCAGGCCGACCGGCAGTCCGACGCCGACGACGAACAGCCACCAGCTCCCCTCGAGCAGTCGAGCACCCCCCGACCGCGCACTGACGGGCGCAAATGCCGACCACCCGAGTCCGGACAGCCGCAGGGCGAGAATCGTGCCGAGCACGTGGGCGGTGAGCACACCGCCCAACGCAGGCACCGCATACCAGATTCCGCCCACGCCGAACGAGTACAGCAGCAGCGTCAGCAGCAAAGAGAAGGCGGCGCTGCTCATCAGGACGAGGGTGGCCAGTTGGTTCCTGTCGATTCCGATCAGGATGCGAACGCCCAGCCCACCGGGGATGGTGAGCGCGAAGATCATCGCGGCGACGGTGATCGCCCACTGATCGTCCGGACCGCTCGACATGCCGATGAGGACGCCCCAGCTGTCCGTCGCCATGACGGCGAGCGCGGCAACCATCAGCGTCGCGGCGACGGAGAACAGCACCCGATATGCGCGCCGGATGACGTCGACCGCGCTCGGGTCCCTGGTGGGCCCCGTGAGCTGGGCGCTGGCGCTCAGCACAACCGCGCCGATGCCGAGGTCAACGAACGGGAAGAGCAGGGTGACCGTGGCCACGAGGGACACCAGCCCGAAGACGGCCTCACCTGTTTCCCGCACGATGATCGCGGTGTTCACCAGGCCGAGCACGGCCACGATCGGGGTGCCCACTATGCGGTAGACGGTCCCTCGAACCAGTGCGCGTCGTTCCTCGGGCGCCAGCTGGCCCTGCTCCGAGGTCATGGGTCTCGCACTCGTCCCCGGCGCGGATCCACGTCCCGGGCCGCCGTCCCGGCCCGCAGCGCAAGGATCCGGATGGCGCTGATCACGGCGTAGGCCAGCGCCCACGGACCCGGCCTGCCGTGGCGCAAGGCCATGGCGATCGCGCGTCGTATGCCTACCAGTGATCGCGCCGACACGGCCGCGCTGACCGGGCTGGTGCAGAGATAATCTCCCCGCACCCGCGGTGTCTCTCCGCCCAGGTACCGCAGACCCCAATCCAGGTACTCGTCGGTGCGGTCGCTGGTGCTGTGCGAGAGCGATTCGCCGCCGACGTGGTACGTCCCGAGCACGTCAGGCAGGTGGATGAGGTGCAGCCCGGGCGTCGCCGCCTGCGCGCGGATCAGCCAGCTCGGTTCGTCGTGCGGTGGGTCCCCTTCGTCGTCCCATCGCACCTCGCGTGCGATCTCGGTGGGGAAGCAGAGCGTTGACGTCTGCAGCATGGCACCGCCGAATCTCAGGTCGGTGAAGCGGAACAGGTACTCGGCCACCGACTGGCGGGGGCCGACCAGTCGCCGCGGCCACACGCGTCGGCGCGAGCCGGGACCGACCACCGCCGCGCGCGACGACGCGACCCACTCGTCACCCGCGCAGGACTCGACCGCGTCGAGTTGTCTCCGCAGCTTGTCCGGGCGCCATTCGTCGTCATCGTCGAGCAGCGCGATCACGGCACCGGTCGCCGCCTCGATTCCGTGCTGCCTGTGCTGCCCCGATCTGGATCCCGGTGCCGTCCGGACCTCGATGATCCGCGCGTCGTCGGGCAACTGCAGAGGAACACCGGCGTCGGCCACCACGAGGATCTCGGCCACCCGAAACGTCTGATCCAGCACCGACCGCACCGCCCGAGCGAGCGTGGATCGTCCCACCGTCGGAATCACGACGCTGACCGTCAGGGGCATGGCCCGCCCATCCCTTCCGGTCATGGTGGGCGGGTGTCGCCGGGTGGAGGGCGGATGAAGTGGGCTGCCGCGAAGAACAAGGCGATGCACGCGAACACCGGGATGGCGTTGTACGTCCACGGCTCGTACGCCAGATCCCAAATCCCCTGCACACCAAGCATCACCACCAGTGGCCCCCACATCCCGTACCGCTCGCCGTTCCAGACCAGGCCGACACAGCAGACCAACAGCCACAGTGGCAGGAGCGCCGCGAGAACGCCCCCTTCCACCCACGACCCCAGCACCAGGGAGTGCATCGCGGAGGATTCCGTCACGGGCAGGCGCCAGTAGAGCTCGAATGGAGCGGTCGGGGCGAATCCGAGCCGAACCGCGAGATGCTCCGCCGCGGTGTAGACCTCGGGCGTCAGCTTCTGCGCGCTGCCCCAGCCGAGGATGGGCCGTTCGAGGATCGCCGTGATCGACACCGGCGGTTCGGGTCTGCCTACCAGGAGCAGCGGCAGATCCGTCGCCTGCTGCTCGAGGGTCTTGCGGCGCAGCGCCGGACCGAACAGTCCTATCCGAGCGGCGATGGGCATCAGATACGCGAAGGCCAATCCGAACGCGGCGATCCCGGCGAACTGCCACCCGCGCCCGATCCGGGAGCCGAGTAACCGGCGGGTGAGCACGATCGCGCCGGTGATGAGGCAGACCAGCGCGTGCGCGCGATAGTTCAGCGCCAGGCTGGCCAGTCCGAACACAAGGAGCATCACCGGGATGGCGAACCATCGCACCCGCGCGGCGCGGATCAACCCGAACAGCACGAGGGTGGTCACGGGCTGTGCCATCCCGTACTTCCAGAGATCGAGAAAGCTCCCGGTCCGGGTCAGCTCGATCCCCTGGGACAGGAAGAAGATCACCGAACCGGCGGCGATCCCGGCGAGGACCGTGGCGATCGTCGCCAGCTCCCGACCCGCGATGACGGTGAGGCCGAGGAGATACAGCGAGAATGCTGCCGGCGCAAGCGCATTCGGCCACAGCACGCTGACCCCGTTGATGAGGCACGACGCCAGGTAGGACAACCATCCGAGGGCGGCGAGCACCACCGGGACCAGCTCTACGCCCCGGTGCTTCATCAACAGGAAGGCGGGGACGAGGAGTAGGCACACGACCGACAAGCCGGTGACCGTGAAGTTGGCGATCTGGATTCCGGAGGTTGCGCCGATGCCGAACAACGCGATCTGCGCCAGGATCAACCTGGACGTCCCCTGCGCAGCGGACGTCCGGGCCTGCCTGAACGCGACATGGGCCATGGCACCATCCCCTCACGGCTGCGCCGAGGCGTGTGTACACAATAGTGGCTCTTGACACGACCCGGGCGTGATCTCGTAGCGTTGGGTGGACTATCCGTTGTCCGGCGGTCGGAGGCGCGAATGCCTGGCGCACCAGCGACGCGATCTCTGGCCGCACTGCGCGGCCGCTCCTACGACAAGGGCCGCGGGTTCCTCGCGCAGGTGCTCTGGGTCGCTACATCCACTCTGCTGTTCACCCAGGTCTGGTGCCCCAACCGGCTGCGGTGTTCGACCTTGCGCTGGTTCGGCGCCGAGGTCGGCAGCGGCGTGCTGATCAAGCACAAGGTGACCATCCAGTGGCCGTGGAAGCTGTCGATCGGAAACGACTCGTGGATCGGGACGGGGACCGAACTCTACGACGTCGACCGCATCGTCATCGGCTCCGACGTGTGTATCTCCCCGCACGCCTACCTGTGCACGGGCAGCCACGACCGCCGGTCACCGATCTTCGAGTACGACAACGCCCCCATCGTGATCGAGGACGGTGCATGGCTGTGCGCGCGATCGATGGTCCTGCGCGGAGTCACCGTCGGCGCCAACTCCGTGGTCGGCGCGATGTCGTTGGTGTCGGCTGACGTGCCGCCCGACTCCTGCGTTCGGCCGCCTCCGACGGACACCGTGCCGGGCTGAATCCCGTGCGGGTGCTGCAGGTGGTGACGATGATCAGCCCCGATGGTGCGTACGGGGGACCCGCCCGTGTCGCGCTGAACCAGAGCGCGGAGCTGATCCGTCGCGGCACGACCGTCACCCTCGCGGCCGGAACCCGCGGGTATGCGGCCGCCCCGACCGTGATCGACGGCGTGCCGGTCCGCTTGTTCACCGCCAGAACCATGTTGCCAGGGGCCGGATTCGCCGGCCTCGGCGCACCCGGTCTCGGTCGCTGGTTTCGCCGCCACCGCACCGATTTCGACCTGGTGCACGTCCACCTCGGGCGTGATCTGGTCGTGCTCCCGCTGGCGGTGGCCGCGCGGCGATACGGCATCCCGTACGCCCTGCAGACGCACGGGATGGTGGTCCCCTCCGATCACCCCCTCGCGCCCGTGGTGGACGGCGTGTGGGTGCGCAAGGTGCTCAGGACCGCAGGCGCCGTGTTCTACCTGACCCCGCGGGAGCGCGAACAGCTCGTCCGGGTCGCGGGGGAGTCGCTGCGGCTGACGCAGTTGGGGAACGGCGTGCCCGACTATCCGTCGGGTGCCGACACGGGCACCCCTGAGGTCCTGTTCGCCGCTCGCATGCATCCACGCAAGCGGCCGATCGCCTTCGTCGAGATGGCCCGCATCCTGCTCGACGGCGGCGCCGACGCGCGATTCACGCTGATCGGTCCCGATGAAGGCGAGGGCGGGGCGGTGCGCGCGGCGATCGCAGGCGACGAAAGGATCGTGTGGGAGGGGGCGATCGCCCCCGCATCCGTCCCCCGACGGATCGCTGCGGCAGTCGTGTATGTGCTGCCGTCCGTCCAGGAGCCCTATCCGATGTCGGTGCTCGAGGCGATGTCCGTCGGACGTCCGGTCGTCGTGTCGAACGACTGCGGGCTCGCGCCGATGATCACGCGGACAGGCAGCGGCATCGTCACCGATCCGTCCGTACCCGCCCTGGCCGATGCGGTCGAAAGCCTGCTCACGGACCGGTCGTTGGCTCGGGACATGGGACGGCGCGGCCGGGAGACGGCGCATCGCGAGTTCGGCATGGCCGCCGTCGGTGACCGTTTGGTTGCGGTGTACGCGAACCTGGCCGGTGAACGGTCGTGAGCCGCCCGATCCGCCTGCCCCGCCCGCGCGCACCGGTGGTCGTGCTGGCGCTGGCGGTGACAGCGGCCGTCGTGATGGCAACCGCGATCGCGCTGCGCGGCGACGCGGATCCCCCCGAGCCGTTGCGGGTCGCGGTTGTCGGCGACGACTACACCGCCGGTACCCAGAATCGGGTGGTCTGGCCGACGCTCGTCGCCGAGCGCACCGGGTGGTCCGTGTCGAACTTTGCGCTTCCCGGTGCGGGCTTTGCAGCGGATGGCAGGGGCGGATACGCGTTCACCTATCAGGTGGACCGGGCTCGAGGCGACGACCCCGATGTCATCCTGGTGTTCGGCGGGTTGAGTGACACCGGGTTGCCCGACGCGGGTCCGGTCGAGGTGGGTGCCGCCGCCGTGATCGACAAGGCCGTCCTCGGCGGCGAGCGACTCCTGTTCATCGGACCGACCTGGTACCAGGCTCCCGTACCGGATGCGGTGACCCGGGTGTCCGACGCCGTCCTCGGCGTCGCGGAATCAGCCGACATCCCGTTCCTCGGCGCGCTCGATCCGCCTTGGCTGACACCGGATTTGATGCTGCCCGACCTGTCGGGGCCCACGGATGCGGGGCAGTCCGTGCTGGCGGACACGATCTCGGCATGGGTGCGTGCGGAGGTGGGGCGGTGACAGCGCGTCGGTGGTGCGATGCGGCGCTGCTGGTGCTCGCGGTGGCGACGCTGATCGGCCTGGTGATGATCGCGGGGCGCCCGGACAGCGCGTCGCTCGAGCGAATGTCGCCTGCGCAGGGGCAGGTGCGCCCATCACCGCCCGAACGAACACCGCCGTCCGCCTTGTTCATCGGCGATTCCTACACCCTGGGAAGCGGGAGGCCGGAGATGTCGTACCCGTGCATGGCCGCAGCCGCCCTGGGGTGGTACTGCACGCTGTCGGCGTTTCCGGGGACCGGATACATCAGCGGCGGTCCCGCCAACAGGTTCGTCATCGACGGGTACGCCGGGGAGTCGGAATCCTTCGCCGAACGGATCCCCTGGCTGGCCTTGTCCCACCGGCCCGACATCGTCGTGCTCGACGGCGGCAGAAACGACCGATTCCCGCCAACAGCGGACGTCTACAGCGCGACGGTTCACACCATCGGTGAGGCGCGCCGAGCCTGGCCCGAGGCGAAGATCGTCTTCATCAGGCCGCGATACCTCGCGGACCCCGGCGGCGACCTGGGATTCGACGACGAATTCATGAGGCGCCTCGCATCCGACCCGGTCGCCGCGGGCGTGGACTTCGTCGACCCCCTCGCCGACGCGTCCTTCCCGGAACGAGGCGCGTCGTCGCTGCTGGCCGAGGACGGCATCCACCCGAATCCCCGCGGCACGCGGCAGATCGCCGTGGCACTCGAGGCGGCCCTGGCCGACTCCGCGGCGGACTCCGCGCGATGAACGCCTCGATGCACCACCCCGCGATCGTCTACGGACGTGTTCTGCGTCGGCGATGGCGCTGGGTGGTGTGGGGTGCGTTGTTGGCGCTTGGCGTTGGCATCGTGGGCCTGCTGCTGGTCCCGTCGCCGTATCGGTCGACGGCGACCGTCTTCATCCGAACCCCTGGCGACGTCAGTGGTGTTGTCGACGGCGGCGACACGTACGCGCGGCAACGCGCCCTGACCTATGTCGAACTGGCGGGCAGCACGGACCTTGCGGCGCGGGTGGTGTCGGATCTCGGGATCGATTCAACCGCACAGCAGTTCGCCGACCGGATCACCGCGACCAGCGTGCCGGGCACCGTGCTGATCGAGATCGCGGTCTCCGCCCCGTCCGCCGCCGAGGCGCAGCAGGCCGCGACCGTGTTCCTGTCCGAGTTCTCGGAGCAGGTGCGGATGTTGGAGTCGGTACCCGGTTCACTGGTGCCCCGCGCCGAGCTCGTCGTCGTCGACGCGCCCGGATCGCCCACCCGATCGCAGTTGTGGGGCGCCCCAGCCCCGGCGGTGCTGCTGGGGGCGGTTCTTGTCGGCGTCGTCCTCGGCGCGACGGGGGCAGTGATGCGTTCGCTTTACGATCGCTCGGTCGGTGATCCGCGGGATGCCGCACTGGTCTCCGGGCGTCCGGTGCTCGGCTCGCTGGACCGGGAGTCGACGGGGGTCGTCTCCGATGCCGCTCGGCTCGTTCGACATCGGCTGCTCTCTGTCATGGGCGACCCCGACGGGGGAGTGATCGCGTTCACCGAGCCCGTCGGCGGTACGGCCGCAGCGGTCGCCGCGGCCGTCACGCTCGCGGCGGCGCTGCGCACGAAGGACGAGTCCGTGGTCCTCGTCGATCTCGACCTGCGCTCCCACTCGCTGACGGAACATGTTGTGGGACAGGAGTCCCCGGGCGTTTCCGACGTTCTCCGCGGCCGCACCAGTTGTGCGGCCGCGGTGCAGGACCTCGAGCGCGGCCCATTCCTCGGCGCAGGCAGCGAAGCCGACTCGCCCGCGGAACTGATCGACTCCCCGGCGCTGCCAGCCCTGATCGGCGAGCTCCGCGAGCGGTACGACTGGGTGCTGCTCGTGTGCCCGCCTGCGATGCCGACCGCCGATGTCGGCGTGATCGCCGGGGCCGCGGACGCGGTCGTGATCCTGGCGCGCCAGGGTGTCACCACGGAGAACGATCTGCTCGAGACCCTTGCGTCTCTGCCGGGGTCGACGGCGTCAGGCGTGGTCCTGGACCGGGTATCGGACCCGAGTCTGCTCGGGGTGTTCCGCTCCGGGGAAAGGATGGGTGCATAGATGGATGCCAAAGACTTCCTCGCGGAGATTCGACTGCATCGGAAGCTGTTCCTGGCGATCATGGCCGCGTGCGTCGCGGTCGGTCTCGGCTCCGCGATTGCGGCCCCAGCCAAATACGTCTCGACCACCCAACTGATCGTCTCGATCGAGGGCGCCACCACCGCTTCCGCATACGAGAACGACCAGGTCGTGTCGGGACGGGTGAACTCCTACGTCGCGCTGCTGACCAGCGAGGTCGTGAATCAGCGGGTGATCGACGAGCTCGGTCTGTCTCGATCTGCGCGGGATCTCGCCGACGATGTCTCCGCGACGATCGTGCCGCCCAGAACAGCGGTGATCGATGTCGCGGTGTCCGGCGAGACTCCGGAAGAGGCTCGACTGCTCGCTGCCACGCTCGCGAGCGAGTTCATCTCGTACACAGACGTGCTGGAGCGTCCGACCGGCGCGGATGACCAGAAGGTTCACGTAGCGGTGGTCAACTCGGCGAGCACACCGCGGGGGAGCCTTCCCCGTCCGCTGACCTTCGGCGTGCTGGGCGCGCTCGCGGGCCTGGTGCTGGGGTCGGTCGCGGTGTGGCTGCGAGTCCGGGCGGATCCGGTTGTTCGCACGCCGGAACGGGCCGCCGCGGTCTCGGGGCTGCCGGTGATCGGATCGGTATCGGCCGCGTTGTCGGTGGCAGGGGAATCCCTGGATGGGTATCGCCGACTACGTACGCGACTGCTGTCGATGACCGGGTGGTCGGATGACGTCACCGCTCGAGGCAGGGTGTGGGTGGTGACCTGCGCGGCAGGGGAAACGAGCAGCGCGACGCCTGCGTCGAACCTGGGTGGCACGTTTGCGGCGGGCGAAGGCCGGGTGATCGTCGTCGACGCCGGCTCGGCAGGGGCCGCAGGCGAGTTCGACGTCGAATCCGGCCCCGGATTGTTCGATGTTCTTGCCGGGTCGGCGTCGGCAGACCAGGCGATCCGATGTCGACTCGACCAACTCCCGGATGTCCTGCCCGCAGGCTCGGGCCACGGTGAACCCGCCGACCTGTTGGCGACCAGCACCATGCGGAGGCTGGTACACCGGCTGCGAACCGAGTACTCGCACATTGTCATCGCCGCCCCACCCGTTCTGCCCACAGTCGCGGCCTCGATGGTGAGCGAGTACGCCGACGGCGTACTGCTCGTCGTGACGCCCGGCACCACCCGGCGGCGCGAGCTCGCCCTCGCCGCGGAGAAACTGCGGATGGCGGGCAACCCCCTCACCGGAACGGTGATGTGCACGGATCCCGTCGAGCCGGCCTTGCCCGCTGGAGAGCAAACACCCCGATCGAGCTCGATCCCGGAGGTTGAATCCGATGAGATGCCCAGCTCAGCTCGGTAGGGTGAGAGATCTTGAGGCTTGTCTTGACCACCCGAACCAGAGATGGTGTCCGACTCGGTGCAAGCGGATGACCGCCGCTCGTCCGACGGCGATGGGGAGTTGACGTGGACCTGTTCGACGTCGCACGAACTTGCGCTCGGCGCTGGTACATCTTCCTGCCGCTGATGATGATCGTCGCGTGGGTCGGCTACAGCACGTATTCGGGCGTGCAACCCGTCAATTACGGAAGTACCACCCTCGGCCTGACGCCCCCAAGCGTGACGGAGCCCGAGATCGGTGCGGTGCACCGCAACGCGCTCCTTGACGTCGGCGGGGCGCCACTTCTGGCAAATCTGCTGGCGATCGGCTTGAAGGATCCGCTGGTGGTGCGACAGGTGGTCGAGGGCGGCGGGCTGCCCGACTACACCGCCAAGGTGATGGAGTTTGCCCCTCCCGTGGGCCAGGTGCCTCTTGTCATGATCGAAGTCACGGCGGCGGACCCGGTCGCCGTGAAGAAGACCCTCGAACTGGTTGCCGGGCAGGCCGAGCCGACACTGCGGAACCTGCAGCAGAGTGCGGGCGTCCCCCCTGATCGGATGGCGGCACCGTTTCCCGTACAACCGCCCACCGACCCGGTTCAGGGAATGCCGAGCCGCATCCGCGCCACGGTGGCGCTGTTCGTGGTCGGAGCCGGGCTCGCGGTATTGGTCACGGTGCTCGTCGACCTCGTACTCCTGCGACGTGAGAAGCACAGGGCCACACGTGTCCCGAGGTCGAGTAGCGGATGAACGCCCAACCCGAGGCGGGACTGCCGGCCAGTGCTCACATGCGCCACCCGGATCCGCAAGCACGAGAGAAGGTTCCGTGGCTGCTCGGACTCCTGTGCTTTCTCATTCCCGCGTTGCCGACGATATCTGTGTTGCCCGGGCCACTGCGGAGCAACGGCTCGCCCGCACGGCTCATCGCGATCCTGTGTTTCGGACTTGCGGTGCTGGGGTTCGTGGCTGGGCGGCGGACCAGCGGGTACCGCGGCGGTGCGAACCCCGGTGTGGTCCTCATAGTTCTCTATTTCCTACTCGAGATGCTGATCTATGGGGTTGGCGTTCTGCACCTGGATACCGCTTTCATCGAGGCAGGCAAGACGCGGGCCGTCATCGTGCTGTTCGCCAATGTCGGCGTTGCGCTGTACGTGCTCGCGGTGGTGAAGACTGCCCGCCAGCGATCTATTCTCCTGGGCTTCCTCGTCGCCGGCCTCGGTTTCGCATGCCTTGTCGGATTGCTTCAGAGTTTCAGCGGGGCGGATCTGCGGTATCTCTTCCAGCCGCCAGGCTTCATTCTGAACCTCGAGGAAGTGGACCTCACCGAACGCTACGGAGCTCTGCGCGTGGTGGGTACTTCCACGCACGCGATCGAGTTCTCGGTGTTGGTCGCGGCCACCGTCCCCCTGACACTGCACCTGGCGCGGTATGCCGGGAAGGCGCTGCTGCGCCGCCTCGCCGCCGGCGTTTGCCTCGCCGCCTTGATCGCCATGCCTGCGGCTGTTTCCAGGTCGGGCGTGATCGCGCTCGCTGCAGCCCTGTTCGTGTACATGTTCGCGCTCACACTCCGTCAGATCGGCGCCGGGATCTTGATCGGAATCGGCGGAGTCCTCGGGTACATGGCCGTCTTTCCGAACGCCGCCAACGCTCTCTGGCTCACGATCGTCACGTCACAGGACGATGGAAGCGTGTTGACCCGCATCGATGACTACGCTGCCGTGGCACAAACCTTCCATGCGCATCCGTGGTTCGGCCTGGGCCTCGGCGCATCCGACCCGACCGTGTATCGATTCCTGGACAATGAATGGCTGCAGGCGATCGTGCAGGGTGGCATCGCAGGATTCGTCGCAATGACGTTGGTGATCACGAGCGGCCTAGTCGGGATACCGGCAGGACTGCGAGGCGCGAGGTCGCGCCGGGACCGCGATCAGGTGTACGCGATGGGAGGTGCGCTGGTCGCAATCGCCTCGTCGAGCGTCACGTTTGACCTGTTCAGCTATCAACAAGCGACGTTCGTCTACTTCATTCTGTTCGGCCTGCTGTGGTCGGCATACTCCAATCATTCGGTTGACCCTCCGGCAGAGACACCCCCAGGCGTCACCGCGGAACCTGCGCCTGACGGGCGGAGCGATGCGCGCCGCCGGTAGGAACCGCGAACGACGGACGATCCGGGCGCGTGCGATCTCGGCAATCGCCGCGATCGCCGCAGTGGCCGTTGTCTGCTCGTCATGCGTATCGCCCGATCACGCCGCGGATATCCCGGCGCCTGCAGACGGCAGGATCTGGTCGGACGAGGCCGTACCTGCTGTCCCCAATGATCCGGACACGCGCTCCGTGGAGGTCGGCACGAGGTTCTCGACGGCGAGCGGCGGTGAGATAGTCGCCGCACGGTTCTATCAGGGCCGCGACGACATGGCCATCGGGGCGGCAACCCTGTGGACGTCCAAGGGGACTGCCCTGGCAACGGTGTCCGTGCCCCCGGGCCGGGGCGGTTGGCGTGAGGTCCCGTTCGACGAGCCGGTGCGCGTGACGGCCACCGAGGACTACGTGATTTCGTACCACGCCCCGAATGGGCGCTACCCGAGTGACCGGGCCACGTTCGCGCAGGGCCGCACCGTGACCAGCGGCTGGATCACAGCCCATGGCGGGGTTCTCGCTCCCACCGGTGGATTCCCGGATCAATCGAGCGATGGGCTCGGCTACTTCGTCGACGTGGTGTTCGAGCCGACCGGGCCCACGCTGCGCGCGGTCGACGGCGGCGATCGCTACTACGACGCGTTCAAGAACTCGTTGCCCACCTCGGCGGACTTCTTTCCGCTGGGAGTCTGGTTCACGAACACCCGGACCGCACAGGAGATCGCGGCCGATCGCGCGGTGGGACTCAACACCTACGTGGAGTTGACCGAGGACAGCAATCTTCAGTTGATCGCTGACGGCGGAATGTACGCCATCCCCAGCTCGGGACGTACCCCTTCAACGGGGCAATTGACGACCGACGAGGCCGACATGTGGGCAGGGCCGGGAGATGCTCCCTGGACCGGCAAGACTCCGCCCGACGACCCCATCTGCATTCCGGCCGAGGCAGAGTGCGGCTATACCGTGATGTGGCAGCTCCGGCGAAGGGTCCCACCAGGTGTCATGGTCTTTTCGAATTACGGGAAGGGCGTCACCTTCTGGGAACCGAGAGACGCCGCCGCACGGTTCGTGAATGACTTCCAGGACGTTGTGTCCGTGGACAACTACTGGTTCACCGACAACAACATTTGCGACGCCACCGAAGGCGGCGCGCTGAAGGCGAATGGTGAGCGCTCATTGTCCGACGGGGAATGTCACCTGGCGGCGAACTACGGTGTCACGACGAAGTACGTTCGCTCGCTCGTCCAGCCAAGGGCTGCGATACCGGTCTGGAACTTCGTCGAGGTGGGGCATCCCATGGCCACCGGAAAGGGGTCCACCATCACCGGACCGCAGATCCGGGCGGCCGTGTGGAGCAGCATCATCAACGGCGCGCGCGGAATCGTCTACTTCAACCACAACTTCGGCGGCCCGTGTATCTCTCACAACGTCCTGCGCGGTTCATGCGGGGATGCGGTCCGCGGTGATGTGACCGCGGTGAACCAGCAGATTCGGCGTTTGGCCCCGGTGCTCAATGCGCCCTTCGTCGACGGCTTCGCCCGGTCGGATGAGCCGGTCGACATTGCCGCCAAGTTTCACGACGGCAGCTTCTACCTTCTCGTCGGGTCCGAGCAGAGCGCCGAAACCGACGCTGCGTTCGCAATTACCTGCGGGGACGCGACTTCCGTCGAGGTCGTCGAGGAGAACCGCACGATCCCGATCACGAATGGCACCTTTCGCGACACCTTCGCCGATGCCAACGCTGTCCACATCTATCGCATCACCGGTGGCGACAGCTGTGCGCCGGCGGGGACTTGACACTCATTGTGTCTCGCTCTGACTCGGCCGCGACGGGTCCAATCGGCTGCTGTCGTCTCGCTCCCATGGCGCCGACGCCGAACGCCTCGCGCCCACCCTGGCCGCGAGCGCCATCCCGGTGTACACCATCGCGTCCGCGGCCGAGCGCGGTCCACGAACCGAACCCCACAGCTCGAGCGCGGTGGACGCGCCGTGCGGCCTGGCGCGGCGAGCGGATCGGTGATCGGCCGGCAGGGCAGCCTCGGTGACGCCCCGGTAGCCGCGACGAAGGATTGCGAGCAGGCTGCGCGCGTTGGCGGGCGTGGTCACCACCGAGGGATCGGTCGCCACCACGGCCTTCTCGTCGGCGTCGAACTGGGCGTCGACGAACAGGTCGTCGGCGGTGCAGTCGGGAAACGCGCCGATCCGCTCGTGCCCGGCGGCACTGAGCCCGTACGCACCGGCGCCCCACATCGCCAGCCGGTGCTGCGGAATTCGTTGTCGCGCGCGGTAATAGCTGCGCACTATCGCATTGGCGCCGTCGTAGTCGTAGCGCGCGGTCGGCCTCGCGGCCAGCGCGTCGCCGTCGGCAAGCCGGTCGAGCACCGCGAGCACCGCCGACGCGGAGACCTGGATGTCGGCGTCCAGGTACAGTCTCGGCCACAAGGTCGCCGCCTCGTCCCCGGTGTTGAGGGCAGCCGTCTTCGATCCCTCGACCAGTTCCAGCACGGTGACGCCAGGAATCGCGCGGGCGATGTCCGCGGTGTCATCGCGACAGCCGTTGCACACCACGATCAGTTCGATATAGCCATCGACAGCCGCCCGGCTCAGGGGTGCGAGGGTGCGTTCGATCACCGCCGACTCGTTGTAGGCGGGAACCACCACCGACCCTCGGCGCAGTTCGCCCGAGATCGAGTTCTGTGCTGCGGGACTGTCTGCGCAGGGGAGTTCCAGCCAGCGCCTACGGCGGAGCACGGTGCCAAGGGTTCGACGGTGATCGGGATCGTATGACCGCAAAACCTCCGCCACCGCGACCACACCGCGGAACAGCGTCGTGTACACGAAGCCGTGGTACCGCTGCACGTAGCGAATCCGGTTGACCGCCATCAGCGTCGCCAGGGCAGGCGACGTCCCCGAACCGCCACCGTGATGCGACATGACCGACGACGGCTCGTATCGGATCCGGTTCCCGGAACTCCTGATCCTGCGACAGTATTCCGTCTCCTCCGAGTACAGAAAGAACTCCTCGTTCCACTGGCCCAACTCGCGAGCCAGAGTGGAGCGCACGAGAATCGCGGCGCCGGTCGCCCAGTCCACATCCCGCGCCGTAGCGTAATCCGCTGGCCGATAGTCGATCTCCGATAGGAACCCGGGTCGAGACGGGAAGTGGCTGCCCATAAGCGCGTCACCGATCGCGCGGGTCAGCGACGGCTCACGCCGCAGCGAGGGGTAGATCGCCCCATCGCCGTCGAGGATCGTCGGGACCACCGCCCCGACCCCGGGATCATCGAGCGCGGACAGCAGGTTGCCCACCGCGTGGGGCCGCACCTCGAGGTCCGGATTGAGGATCAGCACCGCATCACACGGATCGACGACCGGAAGCGCAGCGTTGATTGCCCCCGAGTAGCCGAGGTTGCCGCCCGTTTGGATGAGGTGGATGTCGGGGTGGTCCTGAAGGAATTCGACTGTGCTGTCCGAGGATTGGTTGTCGACGATGATCAGCCGAATTCGGTGTTCCCGTGCGGCGACTCGGAGCCCGTCGATCAGGGCCGACAGATAGCCGACGCTGTTGTACGTCACCACCACGATCGTCACCGCAGCCGCGCTGCCCATCGGTACGAACGTTTCCCGGGCGCCTGCCGTCCGTGCGGAATCTGTCGACCCGGCCGCCACTGCGCGAGACCTCCGCTCGAGGCAGAGCAAGGCAGGCGGACCCTCGATCAGGTAACGGTGGCCCAGTCGCCGGGGCTCCCTGGCCAGCCGCCACGCCCATTCGAGCCCGTCGTTGGTAGCCCAATGCGGTGCCCGCGGGATTCGGCCAGCCAGGAAATCCACGACCGCACCGAAGGCAAGCAGTACCCGTGCGTCCGTGGCGACGCCGAACTGGGCAATCCACTTCTCCTGACGGGGTTTTCCCAGCGCGACCACCAGAATCTCGACAGCCGCCTCGCGGATCTCTTGCGCCAGGCGCGCGGACGCCGCGACGTCGGTCAGCTCGGACCGGTCGGGCGCCCAGGTCCCGACCACCTCGAGTCTCGGGTACTGGGCGTCCATCGCCTCGTTCAGTTGCCCATGTGTTTCGGCCGACCCGCCGAGGAACCCGATGCGGGCGCCGTCTCTCGCCGCGCGCTCGAGAATCGGTTCGATGAGGTCGCTGCCGGACAGCTTCGGCCATTCGCGACCTGTCAGTGCCTTCGCCTTGCGTACCAGCGGGACACCGTCGAGCAGGGTGAGCCATCGCAGATTGGCTGTCGGCCCGTCCACGGATACGGCCGGAGGGCGGTCCACCCACGAGTCGCAGGCGCCGAAGTGGTGAATATGGTCCAGGTTCGCGGAAGCGACGGCGAGCGGTCCAGGGGCGGTGAGTGCGTCGAAGATCAGCGAGATCGCGGACTCGCGATCGATCAGGTCGACCGCGACCTGGTCGACGACCATTCGTGGCCATGGCGGCGGATGCGCACTCATCGAGTCGGCCCTACTCACCGCGGGTGGCCATCGATGCCCGCTTCGTCAGCCCACCCGCCCGGCCGGATTGCTGAGCGCGTGGCTCCCTGGTCCTCGGTTTGTCGCCACCGGCCCAGTTGACAACCCATCGTCCACCCAATCCGGGGAACTGGCGCTGCACCTCGGGCAGCAGGTCGGGAAGGGTGAGCAGGACCCAGTCGGGGTCGGCCGCGAGGAGCTGCCCGGGGGAGATGATGGGCACGTCGGTCCCCGGCATCCGCCGACCCTGCTTCGATGCCGAGGCGTCCGCGACGGCGGAGATTAGCCGGCTGTCGATCCCGGCTCGGCTGAACAATGCGACGGCTCGCGACGCGGCCCCGTACCCGAACACGCGTCGGTCGTGGTAAACCATCGATTCGAGCAGGACGCGCAACCAGTCGGAGTGCCGGTCCGCGGCATGCTGCAGTCGGCTGACGGCTCGGGGCCGGTCGATCCCGAGAATTCCCTCCGCATCCAAGATCCTGTGGACCGCGGCGCCGGTGTCGGCCGCACGACCGTGCCGAGCCGCGATCAGGACGGTGCCCCCGTACAGATCGAACTCCCATGCCGCCGTGACCGTCATTCCGACCTCCGCGAGCAGTCGACGCAGCACGGTCAGTGAGTAGTACGCGAAGTGCCCATGGCGCAGCGCGTTCCACTGTTCGTGTTCGATGATCGTGCGCAGCGAATGGAACTGGATCAGCAGTACGCCGTCACGGTCCGTGGCTGCCGCGCGGCGACGAAAGGCGGCCCGTTGATCGGGCTCGTGCATGATGCCGAAGCAGTCGAGAACCACCGACGCCCGTGCGCCGCGCGCCGGTCGACTGAATCCGCGATCCGCCAGCAGGGGTAGCCAGCTGCCGCCGTGCGGGCTGCCGAACTCGATCGCCGTGTCGCCGGTCAGCTCACCGGCTTCGGCGACGGTTCGAATAGCGTCGACCGCCTGGTCTTTCAGGGCCTGCGGTTCGACCCCGCGGGGTTCATCGGCAATCGTGTCATCGTCCGCGAGCTGCGCGAGTCCACAGCAGGTGCACAGATCCATCGCCAGGGGATGGGCGGATTCGTCCGGCGATACCGGGGTCGACGCGAGCGGGAAGAAGTCCGCGGCCGGCACCCTTCCCAGGTCGAGAACGCGGTCGGATTCGGTGCCGGGGCATGCTCTACACGTCATGGTGTCCCCCTCGGGGCGCGAACGTATGGTCTCGACCGACCGAATGCGGCAAGATGGCCACATGCGCGTCGAAACCGCTGATCTGGCAGATGTTTTGGTGTTCCGTCCCGAGCCGTTCCGGGACGCGCGCGGGCTGTTCACCAGGACCTTCGACGCGCGGATCCTGGACAACGAACTGGCTGACCGGACCGCCGAGGGTGGTCCGGTCAGGGCCGCCGACTTCGTCCAGGACTCGCAGTCGAGGTCGGTGCTCGGTGTGATTCGGGGTATGCACGGCAGGTCCGGGCAGGGTGAGGCGAAGTTGGTCCGCTGCGCGCACGGCGCTGTGCACGACGTGCTCGTCGACATCCGGCGGGGTTCGCCCACTTTCGGGATGCAGCAGGCGTTCATCCTCGACGACGTCGACTTCGCTCACCTGTACGTTCCCCGCGGATTCCTGCACGGTTTCCAGGCCCTCACGCCCACAGCCGACGTCTGCTACCGGATCGATCGCGAACACGATCCGGCGGAGGATCTCGCAGTGGCCTACGACGATCCGGACCTGGGGATCGCGTGGCCGTTGCCGGTGTCGCTGGTCAGCGTCAGGGACGCGACCGCGGGCGGATGGTCCCAACTCCTGGAGTCGCTCTGAACCGGTCGGCGGGCGGCGCTCAGCCATGTCGGGCTTCGATCCGTTGGAACCGGAGTGCGGAATCGAGTAGCCCTGCCGCCCTGAGTTCCTCGAGATGGCTCAGCCGGGTGAATCGTCCGGTGAAGTCCGCTCCGGACACTTCCCACCTGGTGTAGTGCCGGTACAACTCGACAGCGCCGTCCGCGACGCTCCACCGCGGCTGGTATCCCTCGAAGGCTGACCGCACGGCGGAGAAGTCCACACGGTACGAGCGGGCGTCGGGCCCCGTTTCCCCGGTGATGGCCACGGTGGAACCGGGCACCGCGGCGGCGGCCGCGTCGGCGATCTGTGCGACCGTCACGTTGTTGCTCTCGCCGCCGACGTTGTATGCGGCGCAGTGGATCCGCTCGATCGGTGCCTCGAGCGCGCGGGCGAACGCGGTCGCGATGTCCTGCGCGTGCACCAGTGGACGCCACGGCGTTCCGTCGGAGCGCACCCGTACCTCGCCGGTCAACACCGCGACCCCGACCAGGTTGTTCAACACGATGTCCGCACGCAGGCGTGGGGAGAATCCGAACGCGGTGGCATTGCGGAGGAACACCGGGGAGAAGCCGGAATCCGCGAGCGCCGCCACGTCGTCCTCCACCCGGACCTTGCTCGTCGCGTACGGGGTCAGCGGGCGCAGCGGTGCGCTCTCGGTCACCAGGTCGGCGCCTGCCGAGCCGTACACCGAGCAGGTGGAGGCGTACAGGAACCGCCGGACCCCGGCGTCCTTCGCCAGCCTGGCCAACCGCACGGATGCATGGTGATTGATCTCGTAGGTGATCTGGGGTGCAAGAGATCCCAGCGGATCGTTCGACAACGCGGCTAGGTGGACCACCGCGTCGAAACCCGCCAGGTCCGCCTCGGCGACGTCGCGGACGTCCACCTCGATCGACGGTGGATCCACGGGGGCCGGTCCGAGCACACAGTCCGCGAACAGCCCGGAGTCGAGTCCGACGACCTCATGGCCGGCAGCCTGCAGAACCGGAACCATGACGGTGCCCAGGTAGCCCTGGTGTCCGGTGACGAGTACCCGCATGTCATGCCCTTCCGAACCGGAGGGTCGCCTTTTCCAGCACGAACGCCTCGGCGTGTGCCCGGTGGCACTGCACGCCACGCAACCGGGACAGGCCGAGGAAGGCCTGATCGTCGAACCAGTCGTGCGCGGTCTGCGACGGGTAGTGCTTGAGCAGCACCCGAGCCTTTTCCTCGGCCACCCTGGTCGTGAGCGGGTGATACACCGAGGGCGCGGGTGTGTCTGCCTCCCATTTGAGGATCTCGTAGCCCAGGACGAGGTGGTCACGGAACACCGTCGGCACCAGCTCTGCCAGCAGGCGGTGATCCTGGTGTGCGTCACCGCGTTGGGGCGCGAACACCACGTCGGGGGAGGCCTCGCGCGCGAACGCTTCGAGCGCGGTCTTGATCGGGTCCCAATACCCTGGCGCGTGGCCGTCGGGTATGTCGAGGACCTTGAGTTCGATGTCCGCGCCGGGGCACAGGGCGGCGAGTGCGTGCCGCTCCTCGATCTCACGGCGTGAATCGGTGCCGGACAACACGAATGCGCGCACGCGCAAGTCCGGCATGGCGTTCGTGAGGGTCAGCAGGGTACCGCCGACCCCGATTGCGATGTCGTCACAGTGGGCGCCGAGTACGGCTATCTCGCCGATGCTGAGCGCGTTGAGATCGTTCATGGCCGCGGGACGGGTTGGGGCTGCTCCCAGACGGTCCATGGGTGGATACCGTGGGTGTAGCCGTCGTCGAGCTCTGCGCGTTCTTTGAACGTGTCGGCCGGCTTCCAGAATCCCTCGTGCCGGTAGCCGAAGAGCCGGCCCTGGCCTGCGAGGGGTTGGCACACGTCCGCGACGAGATCACCGCCGGCGGGGAGCAGGTCGAAGATCTCCTGGCTGAGGACGAAGTAGCCGCCGTTCTCCCAGATCGGGAACTGACTGATCGGCGTGATCTCCTTGATCTCGCCGTTCTCGGCCACATCGACGCAGTGGAACGATGATTGCGGTGGCACGACAAGGATGGAGGCGGTGGCGCCCGACTCGTGGAACCGCTCGATCACGCGGTCGAGCGGGGCATCGGTGAGGACGTCCGCGTAGTTGGCGAGAAAGTAGGGATCCCCGTTCAGATACTTGCGGACCCGGCGCAGTCGCTCGCCGATGGCGGATTCGAGGCCGGTGTCGACGAAGGTGACCGACCACTCGCTGATGTCGGTGTGCAGCATCTCGACTCGGTCGCCCTGGAGCACGAAGTCGTTTGACTGCTCCTCGTGATAGTCGAGGAAGAAGTCCTTGATCTTGGCGGCTCCGTAGCCGAGGCACAGGATGAACTCGGTGTGGCCGAAGTGGGCGTAGTACCGCATGATGTGCCACAGCAACGGGCGTGGACCGACCATCTGCATCGGCTTGGGGATCTCGTCGCTTCGGTCGTTGCGCATGCGCATCCCGTATCCGCCGCAGAACAGAACGACCTTCATGGCGTTCGCCTCCTTCGAGATTCGCTGGATCGGCGGCTATCCGGCCAGCGCGGCCGAGTGCAGTCGGGGGAGTGGGTACACGAGTTCGCCGCCCCACTCGGTGATGTACCGGAGCTGTTCGGTGAGCTCCGATTCGAGGTTCCACGGCAGCGCGAGGACCACGTCCGGGCGGTCCTTGGCGATCTGGCGGGGATCGAGGATCGGTATCCGCGTGCCAGGCGTGAAACGTCCGTGCTTGTAGGGGTTTCGGTCCACGGTGTACTCGATCAGGTCGGTTCGGATGCCGCAGTAGTTGAGCAGGGTGTTGCCCTTGCCCGGTGCCCCGTAGCCGACGACGGTCTTTCCCCGGTCGCGACAGTCGAGGAGAAACCGGAGCAGTTCGTGCCGGACGCTTCGCGCGAGCCCGGCGAGGTGGAGGTAGCCGTCTGCATGGTGGAGTCCTGCCTGCTCCTCGGCCGACAGCAGCGCCCGTACCCGCGGGCCGGGCTCGTCGGCCGCAGCGTCCGGCCGTGCCCAGATACGAATCGATCCGCCGTGCGTCGGCAGCGATTCGACGTCGACGACGGCGAGACCGGCCGTGGCGAGCGCCCGAGCGGCGGACAGCAGCGTGTAGTACTGGAAGTGCTCGTGATAGACGGTGTCGAACTGGCCGAGTGCGACGAGATTCAATGCGTGGTGGACCTCGATGCTGAGCCAGCCGTCGTCGGCCATGAGCGCACGAAGCGCTTGGGTGAAGCCGATCAGGTCCGGGATGTGCGCGTACACGTTGTTCGCGACCACGAGGGTGGCCGCCCCGTGCTCGGACCGGGTGGACGCCGCGAGCTGCTCGTCGAGGAACTCGGACATCGTCGGGATCCCGCGGTTGCGTGCCACCGCGCCGACGTTGAGCGACGGCTCGATCCCCAGGCACGGGATGCCTGCGGCCACCACGTGCTGCAGGAGATAGCCGTCATTGCTTGCGACCTCGACGACCAGCGAGCGTTCGTCCAGGCCGAGCCGGCCGACCGCTTGGTCTACGAAGCGACGGGCGTGCTCGACCCAGGTGTCCGAGAACGAGGAGTAGTAGGCGTACTCGGTGAAAGTGTCCTCGGGTGTGATCAGGGCCGGGATCTGGAGCAGCAGACAGTCCTCGCACAGACGCAGGTGCAGCGGGTAGGTCGGCTCGGGGCAATCGAGTTCGTCGGCCGTGAGGAACTTCTCGCACGGCGGGGTCGCGCCGAGGTCGAGGACGCTCAGGAGGCGGTTCGAGGAGCAGAGTCGGCAGCGCACGCCATGTCCTTCCGATCAACCCGATCGAGGGACGCGCTTGGTAAGGCGGACGTCTGGCAAATGGATCAGTTCGGCCCCGATGGGTTCGATCTATCCAACTAACCACACCCAAAGTCGTCAATCAAGAGAAAAACAGACCATTGGTAGGTTATTTGACTTCGTTGGGGTCGGAACCACGGAATCGGCGCGTCGTTCGGGCACGCAACTACGCAGGATCCGCCTGCGTAGGCCGCTTTCGGCATTGCGTCGGCGGTATGGTTGATCTGCGTTCGCGGAGTCGGTTGCCGCCGTCACGGGTGGCCCGTTCCAGGGAGGATCTGCGTCATGAGCAGGCGGCCGACTGAGATCGAGTTCGTTGAACTCGGGGAAACCTTCGTGGCAGGCCTGCCGGTGCGCAGTCCCAAGCGTCCGCTCGGGGCGCTGCGGGACCACAATGTCGAGCAGGCATGGGCGAGCGTGCTGCAGGAGGACATGCCGGGGCAGCTCGCGTCGATCTACACCGATCACGCGCCCGAAAATGATTCGTACTACACACAAGTCGTCGGATACCAGTGTTCGGACTTCAACCAGGTCCTGCGTGGGCATGTGCTTGCCCGGGTGCCTGCGGGGCGGTACGCGAGGTTCGTGTCGCTGGGCGAATTCCCGGACGTGGTGGCCACATTGTGGGAGCAAATTCGTGACGCGGAGGAATCCGGGCGTATCAACCGCGCCTTCACCGGTGATTTCGAGCTATATCCGAATGCCTTTCGAATAGATCTGTACGTGGCAGTCGGACCCGCGAACGGGAAGGCTCCGGCATGAGCTTTGAAATCGTCAAGCGAAGCATGCAGGACTTCGGGGGACTGGTCCTGCCGGATATCGAGATCGGGCCGGGCGAACGTTCCGGTGGGCTCATCGAGTTCACCCGCGAGCGCATCCTCGCGCGCGGGGTGACAGAGATCGTCACGGTGTTCGTGCCGAACCCCATGGGCGGGTCCTCGGCGGTGATCGGTTACCCGTGTGGTGACACCGAACAACTCGCGGTCGGTGATGTCATGGTGCGCGTGCCTGCCGGCTATTTCGCGGTGTTCACCTCGGACGGACTCGTCGACGATCCGGTCGAGGACGTGTGGCGGCAGGCGGAGCTGGCGGCCAAGGAGGGGGTCATCGATCGCGCCTTCACCGAGGAGATCGAGATCACCCGCGCACCGAGTGTGGTCGAACTCTACATTTCCCTCGAATAGTGGACTCGTCCCCCTTTCCGCGCCATCCTCGGCCTGGGATCGGTCGCGTGATGACAAAGCGCTCGCAAGCGAGAAGAGTTGCTAGTCAGAAGCGAAATCCTGGGTGCCGAGTGCGATAGTCGGGCAGAAATCGCTGAACGGCTTCTCGCACATCCCTCAGTCGGCAAACCGACCCCGGAATGGAGCGATCGGCATGGCAACTCAGGCTGTCTGCACGGCAACGCCGGTGGCCAATCAGCAAATCGAAACCAGTAGCCAGTGGGACCCGCGGTCGCAATGCCGATTCGTTGCCGCATGTCCTGCTGCCGAGCCGGCGCTCTGGTCGACATATCTCGCCGGTGCACGAGTCGGCTACCGCAAGTACGGCGCCGAGAAGGCGCTGGAGTACGACCAGATTCGCGATGGCAGGTCGACGGCGTTGTTCTTCGTCGCCATCGCGCCCGATGGGTCCGCGGCTGGTGGGCTACGGGCGCAGGGACCGTATCGCGAGGCCGACGAGGCGCACGCGATCGTGGAGTGGGATGGGCAACCTGGGGCGGTCGCCGTTCGGTCGATGATCACCGATCGCATCCCGTTCGGGGTCGTCGAGATGAAGGGCGCGTGGGTGGCGGACAGTGCCGCCCGTCGACCCGACCTCACCCGTTCGCTCGCCGGATTCGGTTGTTGCACCATGGAAATACTGGACGTCCAGTTTCTCCTGGCAACGGCGGCCGAGCACGTACTTGCGCTGTGGGCGTCGTCGGGGGGTGAGGTGGCGCAACACATTCCGCCCGCTGCGTATCCCGATGACCGGTACCGCACTCGCATGATGTGGTGGGATCGGCGCAACCGTCAGAATCTCGGTGTGGCCAAGAAGGCGAATCAGTTCATCCGGATGCGTGCGCCGTCGCCGATCGACGACGATGATGGGTCAGTCAGGCTGCACCGGTCGAATTGAGGCTCGGAGCGTGTCATGGAGGTGCCCCGCCAGCAGTACGCGGCGACGCTGCTTGCTGACGGGTGCGGTGAGGACGCGGACCTGCTCGCCTCGCTTCGGGCGAGTCCGGGGGTCGCCTTCCACGACGAACTCGGAACGCAGCGGGAGTGCATCGAATCGATCCACTCGGCGCCGGAGTCGGTGGATCGGGACGAGCCGCCGGTCTGGGCCTACTACCCATGGCGGCGGTCCGCTGTCAGGATTCTCGGGCCCGTCGGGTTCCGGCTGCTGCGCCTCGATCGAAACCGCAACAAGATCACCCGTGCGGAACAAGCCCGACTGGCCGAATTGGAGGTCGGGATCGTCGGGCTCAGCGCCGGTCACGCAGTGGCGCTCGCTCTTGCCATGGAAGGCACCTGCGGTGCGCTCAGGCTCGCGGACTTCGACGTGGTCGAGCTGTCCAATCTCAACCGGGTACCGGCAACGGTGTTCGACCTCGGGGTGAACAAGGCCATCGTCGCGGCCCGGCGAATCGCCGAGATCGACCCGTATCTCACCGTGTCGGTGCAGACCAGCGGCGTCGACACCGACACACTCGACGAGTTCCTCCGTGGACTCGACCTCGTCATCGAGGAATGCGACTCGCTGGACGTGAAGGTCGCCGTGCGGGTGGAGGCCCGCGCGCGTCGGATCCCGGTGCTGATGCAGACCAGCGACCGAGGTCTGATCGACGTGGAACGGTACGACCGCGAGCCCGATCGGCCCCTGTTCCACGGTCTGCTCGGTGATTCGGACGGGGCATCGCTGGCAGGGCTGTCGGTGAGGGAGAAGGTGGCGCCTGCGTTGCGGATCCTCGGCGCCGCGGACATCTCGTCCCGGATGGCCGCATCCCTGGTCGAGCTCGGCAGCACGCTCTCGACCTGGCCGCAGCTCGGCGGCGACGTGCTGCTGGGCGGCGGGGCGATGGCCGCGGCGGTGCGACGGTTCGGATTGGGGAATCCCCTTCCTTCCGGGCGGGTCCGCATCGACCTGGACGACAGCCTGGACGCGCTGCGGGCACCGACGCTCACGGTGCTCGGCTGCGAGGAACCGTCGTGCGCCCCGCCCGCGACGTCATCGACCTCGGCGCCGCCGGACGACGCCGTCGCCGCGGTCGCTCACGCCGTCACCAGGGCCCCGTCGGGTGGGAACTCCCAGCCCTGGAGGGTCCGTGCCGACGCGGGCGGGTTGCGGCTCTACATCGATCCCGACCGGACCACGGCCATGGATGTGAACCTCCGCGCGAGTTTCGTCGCGCTCGGGGCTGCGCTGTACAACGCCAGGGTTGCAGCTGCGGCGCATCACAAGCTCGGGCCGATCGAGTTGTTCTGTGACGACGACGATGAGCCGAACCTGGTCGCAGGCATGACCTTTGGAAACGGATCCGACGACGACCTCGCCCGCAGATACGACGGGATGCTCCGCCGCGGCACCAACCGTCGCGGCGGCACGCCGAAGCATCTCGACGACGCGACGGTTCTGGCGTTGGGGGGCGCGGCGCGGGTAGAGGGCGCGCGTCTGTCGGTGGTCACCGAGCGGCCCGGCATCAGCGCGGCCGCCGACCTGTTCGCCGCATCGGATCGAGTCCGCTTTCTCGACCCGCGACTGCACCGGGAGATGATCGGCGAGCTAAGCGGGCCCGAGGGCCGATCGGACACGGGGATCGACATCCGGTCACTGGAGCTGGACACCGCAGGACTGGCGATGCTGCACATCGTGAGCAGGCCCGACGTGATGGCCCACCTGGCGGAGTGGGGGCTGGGCAACGCGCTCGGGAACATCACCCGCGCCCGCGTCGGGTCCAGTTCAGCGCTCGCGGCGGTGGTCGTCGGTGGGTGCGCACCGCGGGACTTCCTCCGCGGTGGCGGCGCCGCGGAAAGCGTGTGGATTCGCGCCGAGGAGCACGGGCTGGCCGTACAGCCGATCTCGCCGGTGTTCCTCTACGGGGTGGACGCGGCCGATCTCCAGGAGCTGGCGCCTGCGTACGCCGAAGAGCTGTCCGAGGGGCGACATGCGGTGCGGGACCTGTTCGGCGTGGCCCAGGGCGAGGCGATCGCCCTGATCCTGCGTCTGAGCCATGCGCGCCGTGCGTCGATTCGCAGTCGCCGCCGTCCCGCGTTCGTCCCCGCCGCCGGGCGTGCGAAAGGCTGAGGAGGAACGATGGCATTGCACACCCTCGAGGAACTGGTCACCGCAGTCGCGTCGCGCTTGACCGCGACCCACTCTGGGACGTGGGTGTCCTCGGCGGAGGAGGTACTCCGAGACCTGGTCGACTATTTCGACCTCGATGCCTGCTTCCTGAGGCGCAACGACCACAAGATCCGCGCGACGATCTTGATAGCCGAATGGCCGAAGCGGCCGTTCGTGCCCGATCCGGACCCGCTCGGCATCGTCTACTTCGCCGACGCCGACCCGGAATTCGCCAGGGCCGAACACCTGAAGGAGGTCGGATTCGTTCATCCCGGCCAGGACAGTGACGAGTACCAGGACCGGGTGGCCGAGGCCTCCGGCGTGCCGCAGGTGACGCTGGCCGCGGTGCCGCTGCTGTCGGGAGACGTGACGACGGGGACGTTGGGCTTCATCAAGTTCGGGGACCGCGTGTGGAGCATTGCGGAAGTCAACGTACTCAAGGCGATTGCGGCACTGCTGACGCAGGTTCAGGAGAGGGTCCGCGTCGAGGATCATCTCCGATTCTGGGCCGACCACGACGAACTCACCGGGCTGGCGAACCGGCACTGTCTTCTCGAGTGCTTGGAGCGCCGGATGGCCCGCGACATGCCGGGGCCCGTCGCGCTCCTGTTCTTCGATCTGGACCGCCTCAAGTCTCTCAACGATTTCCTTGGTCACAGCGCAGGCGATGCCTTCATCGTGGAAGTGAGCGAACGGTTGCGCAGGCACAGTGACGGCGGGGACATCGTCGCCCGAATGGGCGGGGACGAGTTCGTCGTCCTGTTCGGCGGGGAACTCGACCTCGAGGCGGCTCGCGGTGAGGCGGCGCGGATCAATGTGCTCGTCAATGAAGACGTTCGGCTCGGCCGCGTGTCGGTGAGCCGCGGCGTGAGCATCGGCATCGCCGTCGGGATGCCTGGGCAGTGCTCGGGCGCGGACCTGCTTTGGCAGGCGGACCGCGCGGTACTGGCCGCGAAAGCGCAGGGCGGCAACACCATCGCCGCATTCACCGAGGACATGCGGGCAGAGAGCGAGATCCGCGACATCATCGAGTTGAGTCTCCGGACGTCGATCAACGACGAGTCCCTGCATCTGGTCTATCAGCCGGAGGTCGACCTGCGCGACGGCAGGGTTCTCGCGTTGGAGGCGCTGGTGCGATGGGACCATCCGGTGCTCGGGCTGTTGCTGCCCTCGTCCTTCATCGAGGTCGCGGAATCGACGAACCTGGCATCGGAGCTCGGGGCCTGGGTGTTGCGAACCGCCTGCCGCCAGTTCGCGCGGTGGCGTACCGATATCGAAGGACTCGACATCTGCCTGCGAGTCAACGTGTCCCCGGCGCAACTGGTCGGTCTCGATTTCCTCGACTACGCCGCCCAGGTCCTCGACGAGTACGCGATAACAGGCGAGGACCTGTGCCTGGAGATCACCGAGAATGCGGTGGTGAGTGACCTCGAGCGGACCAGAGTGACCCTGCGGGGACTTGCCGACCTGGGGGTCCGGGTGGCGATCGACGACTTCGGCACCGGTTACAGCGCACTGGCCCAACTCAAGCAACTCGAGGTCGATGCGCTCAAGATCGACCAGGAGTTCATCCGCGACCTCGGTCGCAGTCCGGGGGATCTCGCCATCGTCAAATCCATTGTCAGCCTGGCAAAATCCTTTGATCTGGATCTGGTCGCGGAAGGGGTGGAGTCAGAGCTGGCCGCGCGAACCCTGCTCGAGCTCGGCTGCTTCCGGGCGCAGGGTTTCCTGTTCAGCCGCCCCTTGCCCGTCGATGAAGTGGGTGAACTGCTCGACAGGGGAAGGATCTCGGCGTGGGCGGGAGCGGGCGCCGGATCCCGGCCATGATTACCGAACATGTTCCTCTTTTGATGGCGCTAAAAGAGGAACATGTTCAGCATTGCCTTCGATAACAATCTTGCGGTATGTTTCTGGGGTCGGGCTGCCGGGGAGCGGACGGCCTGACCCTCCAGTTTGGACCTGCCCAAAATGTGCAAATGCGGAAGAATTGCAGAAAGCGAGTTCAGATCAGCTCGGCCGATGGAATCGGCCGACCTCCTGTGCGCCGAGTGCGCGCACAGATACAGAACCGCGGGCGACGGACGCCCTCCGCTGGCAACCCCGATCCCTGTTCGACCGGACTGGGAACGCCGCTACCGCAACGCGGCCGTGGCCTCCGACTGCCTGAGCCTTCTGGCCGCCGATGCGGTGGTCACGCTGGTCTATCACAACGAGTCGGTGCTCGCGTCGCCGTCCAATATCGCTGTCGTACTGGCTGTTCCGCTGACGGCGCTGATCGCGTTGGCGATGGCGCACGCGTGGGATCCAGGGGTGTTCGGCTCCGGGGCGGAGGAGTTCAGACGGGTCGGCTACGCCTATGTCATGGTGATCGCCGCGCTGGCGCTGATCGGGTATGCGGTGGGGACGGCGGCGGGCCAGTCGTGGGTGTTCGGGGCGCTGCCCCTCGCCGCTGTCCTGACGCTGTTCGGGCGGTATGCACTACGGAAATGGCTGCACATCGGCAGGCGATCCGGCGCGTTCCTCCGCTCGGTGCTGGTCGCCGGGGACATCGACTCGGTTCAAGAACTCATCAGGCGGACCCGTCGAGCCTCCTACGCGGGGTGGGAGATCGAGGCCGTGTGCCTCGCCGACGCCGATCACGCCGCGTGTTTCCCGCTCGCGATCGATGACGTGCCCGTTGTCGGAACCGACCACGACATCGTCGGGCTGGTGGCATTGCACGGCTACGAGGCCGTGGCGATACTGCCGTCGACCGGTTGGTCACCGATCCGTACCCAGCGGCTCGCCTGGGGCCTGGAGGGGACGGGAGCGGATCTGCTCATCGCGCCTGCCCTGATGGACATCGTCGGGCCGCGCCTACACATTCGCCCGGTCGCCGGGATGCCGTTGTTGCAGTTGAGCGCGCCGAACTTCACCCGTCCCGCATGGTTGGTCAAGACCGCCCTTGACCGGGTGCTCGCGCTGGGTGTGCTGATCGTCTTCGCTCCGGTGATGGTGGTCATCGGCTGCGCGATCCGCCTGACGAGTCCGGGGCCTGCCCTGTTCAAGCAAACCCGCGTCGGCAGGGGCGGTACGCAGTTCGAGATGTTCAAGTTCCGAAGCATGGTGCGGGACGCCGAAGACAGGCTCGCCGACCTGGCGGACGCCAACGAGGGTGCCGGAGTGCTGTTCAAGATTCGTGAGGATCCGAGAGTGACCCGGGTGGGTCACGTCATCCGGAGATACTCGCTCGACGAGCTGCCCCAGCTGCTCAACGTCGTGGCCGGACACATGTCGCTGGTCGGACCACGGCCGCCGCTCGTCTCCGAGGTGGAGAAGTACGACGACGGCGGTGTTCGGCGCCGCCTGTTCGTCAAGCCGGGACTGACCGGTCTGTGGCAGGTCAGTGGGCGCAGCGATCTCTCCTGGGATGAGTCGGTACGGATGGACCTGCGCTATGTCGAGAACTGGTCGATCGCGCTGGACTTCATGATCTTGTGGAAGACGGCGGGGGCGGTACTGCGCCCGGACGGCGCCTACTGACGCCCGATGACCAGGGCCGGGTGATGAAGCGCCCGCCGATCTGGATGATGGGCGGAGTGAATCGTCGTAAACGCTCGTTCCTGGGCCAGGCCGTCGTTCTCGCGGCTTGTGTGGCCGTGGCCGTCGGGTGCGGCGGTGAGCAGCGGGTGCTCATCCCGCAGGGCATCCCGCCTGGCCCCGGGTCGGCCGTGCCTCCGATAGATGTCGACGCCCCCGGCCGCACCGCCGATCAGCTGCGAGACTGGGCCGCCGGGCAGTCCGGCGCGCTCGGTATCTCCGTCACCGCGCTCGAGGCCTACGGCTACGCGGCCGCGGTGATGAACCAGAGCCGCCCCGACTGCGGCATCGGCTGGACCACGGTGGCCGGCATCGCGAGCGTCGAGAGCAGGCACGGCACCTACCGCGGCTCCAGCGTCGCGCCGACGGGGGACGTCAGCCCGCAGATCCGCGGGATACCGCTCGACGGGGGACCGGGGGTCGCCGAGATCGCGGACACCGACGGCGGCGAGATGGACGGCGACCCGGTGCACGACCGGGCGATGGGCCCGCTGCAGTTCATCCCCGAGACCTGGAACCGGTGGGGCGTCGACGCGAACGGGGACGGCGTCGCGGATCCGGACAACATCGACGACGCCGCGCTGACCGCGGCGCGGTACCTCTGCGCGCGCGGCGGCGACCTGACCTCCGCGGAGGGCTGGCGTCGTGCCCTGATGGCCTACAACCTCTCCGGCGAGTACCTGACGGACGTTCGCGACCGCGCGGCCGCGTACTCGGTGGGGACCAGGCCCTGACACCCGGCCGGGTCCGGCCGTGACCGCGCGGCGCGACGACACGGCCGGTTGCTGCCGTTAGGCTCAGACCTGGCACTATGTAGCGAAATTGTCTACTGGAAACGCCGCCAGAAGGAGAACCATCCGTGGCCATCATTGAGCAGGTCGGAGCTCGCGAGATCCTCGATTCCCGGGGAAACCCCACGGTGGAGGTCGAGGTGCTGCTCGACGACGGCAGCTTCGCGCGTGCCGCGGTGCCCTCGGGCGCGTCCACCGGCGAGCACGAGGCCGTGGAGCTGCGTGACGGCGGCGAGCGCTATGGCGGCAAGGGTGTCGAGAAGGCCGTCGAGGCCGTGCTCGGCGAGATCGCCCCGGCCATCATCGGCATCGACGCCACCGAGCAGCGCGTGGTCGACCAGGCCCTGCTGGATCTCGACGGCACCCCGGACAAGTCCCGGCTCGGAGCCAACGCCCTGCTCGGTGCGTCGCTGGCCGTTGCCCGCGCGGGCGCGGAGTCGTCCGGCCTCGAGCTGTTCCGCTACGTCGGTGGCCCGAACGCGCACGTCCTGCCCGTCCCGATGATGAACATCCTCAACGGCGGCGCGCACGCGGACACCGGCGTCGACGTCCAGGAGTTCATGGTCGCGCCGATCGGTGCCGCCACCTTCAAGGAGTCGCTGCGCTGGGGCACCGAGGTGTACCACTCGCTCAAGTCGGTGCTCAAGGCGAAGGGCCTGTCCACCGGACTCGGCGACGAGGGCGGCTTCGCCCCCGACGTCGCGGGCACCAAGGAAGCGCTCGACCTGATCAGCGAGGCCATCGCGAAGACCGGCCTGAAGCTGGGCACGGACGTGGCGCTGGCCCTCGACGTCGCGGCCACCGAGTTCTACACCGACGGCACCGGCTACAAGTTCGAGGGCAAGAACCGGACCGCCGCGGAGATGGGCGCGTTCTACGCCGAGCTGCTCGGCGCGTACCCGCTTGTCTCCATCGAGGATCCGCTCGACGAGGACGACTGGGAGGGCTGGGTCGCCCTCACCGATCTGATCGGTGACCGGGTGCAGCTCGTCGGCGACGACCTCTTCGTCACCAACCCGGACCGCCTCGAGGAGGGCATCGTCAAGGGCGCCGCCAATGCGCTGCTGGTGAAGGTGAACCAGATCGGCACCCTGACCGAGACGCTGGACGCCGTCGACCTGGCGCACCGCAACGGCTACAAGACGATGATGAGCCACCGCTCCGGCGAGACCGAGGACACCACCATCGCCGACCTCGCGGTCGCCGTCGGCAGCGGTCAGATCAAGACCGGCGCGCCCGCCCGCAGCGAGCGCGTCGCGAAGTACAACCAGCTGCTCCGCATCGAGGAGGCCCTCGGCGACGCGGCCCGCTACGCAGGCGAGCTCGCGTTCCCGCGGTTCACCTTCGACGGCTCGGCGAGCTGAGAGCGGAACTGGTACTGAGCCTATGAGCCAACGCGGTAGGTCACGTCCGGGCGGCAGCCCGGCCGGTCGGGACCCCCGTCGCACCCGCGACGGGTCGGCTGCGCGGCGCCCGTCGCGGGGCCGCACGACCGGACCTACCGCGTCGGCACCGGGCCAGGGACCCGCGGCGGGCGGCAAGCCCGCACCGGAGTTCGAGGGCGAGTCGTCCAGCGAGAAGCCCGTCGGCGCGCGCGGTTCGCGGGCCGGTTCCTCGGGCGAGCAGACGCCCGAACGCACCATCCTCGGGCTCTCCACCGGCAAGGCCGTGATGCTGGCGGTGGTGGTCTGCGCCCTCGCGCTCACCCTGGCCGTCCCGCTGCGCAACTACCTCACCCAGCGCAGCGAGGCGGATCGCGTCGCCGCGCAGCAGCAGGATCTCGAGGACGACCTCAAGCGGCTGACCAGGCAGAAACAGCAGAACGACGACCCCGCCTACATCGCAGCGGAGGCCCGCGAGCGGTTGCAGTACGTCAAGCCCGGCGAGACGCCTTTCCAGGTGCAGCTGCCGGGCGAGGTGGCGACCAGGCCAGAGGAGCTCAGCACGCGCAAGCGGACCGCGGATCCCTGGTACACCGACCTGTGGCGGCCCATCGTGGAGCCGCAGCCGGAACCAAGCCCGGCGCCGTCGCCCGCACCGCAGGCCCCCGGCCCGCCACCGCCCGCACCGGATTCGACCGGCGCGGGTTCGATGACCATTCCTCACGATCAAGGAGGGCCCGTCGGGTGACCGATCCGGCTGACAGCACTTCCCGCCCCGCGGTTTCCCAGGATGACCTGGCCGCGGTGGCCGCCCAGCTCGGCCGCGATCCGCGCGGCGTGCTCGCCATCGCCTACCGGGCCCCGGACGGCACGCCCGGCGTGGTCAAGACCGCGCCCCGGCTGCCGGACGGTACGCCGTTCCCCACGCTGTACTACCTGACCGATCCCCGCCTCACCGCGGAGGCGAGCAGGCAGGAGTCGGCAGGCGTGATGCGGGAGATGACCGAGCGCCTGGACCGCGATCCGGAGCTCGCGCGGGCGTACCTGCGTGCGCATGAGTCGTACCTCGCCGAGCGGAACGAGATCGATTCGCTCGGAACGGATTTCACCGGCGGCGGCATGCCCGACCGGGTCAAGTGCCTGCACGTGCTGATGGCGCATTCGCTGGCAAAGGGTCCGGGGCTCAACCCGCTCGGCGACGAGTCCGTCGCGTTGGCCGCCAGGGGCAAGCTCCGCGGCACCGCGATCCCGGCGGACTGGCCGGAATACACGGGACCGGGCGAGGACGAGGCGGAGCAGTGAGGCGGGTCGCCGCCGTCGACTGTGGCACCAACTCGATCCGCCTGCTCATCGCGGACGCCGACGAGGCGGGCCGGCTGCACGACGTCCGGCGCGAGATGCGGGTCGTGCGCCTCGGGCAGGGGGTCGACGCGACCGGTGCGTTCGCGCCCGAGGCCATCGATCGCACCAGGGTCGCCCTGGAGGAGTACGCGGGCATGATCCGCGAGACCGGTGCCACCGCCGTCCGGATGGTCGCGACGTCGGCGACAAGGGACGCCTCGAATCGCGAGGACTTCTTCGCGATGACGAGGTCGGTCCTGGGCGCAGTGATCGCGGGTGCGGAGGCCGAGGTGATCTCCGGGGATGAGGAGGCGCGGCTGTCCTTCGCAGGCGCCGTGGGCGAACTCGATCCTGCCGCAGGGCCTTTCGTCGTCGTCGACCTCGGCGGCGGATCCACCGAGGTCGTGCTCGGCGACGGCGACGGGGTCCGCGCCGCGCACTCGACCGACATCGGCTGCGTGCGGATCACCGAGCGTTGCCTGCACGACGATCCGCCGACCGCCGAGCAGATCGCGCAGGCTCGGGAGTTCGCGCTTGCGAAGCTCACCGAGGCCTTCGATCGGGTGCCGGTGGAGCAGGCCCACACCTGGGTCGGCGTGGCGGGCACGATGACGACCATCGCCGCCGTCGCGTTGGGACTGCCGCATTACGACGCCGAGAAGGTGCACCTGTCGCGGATGACGCTGCCCCGGCTGCACGAGGTGAACGACGAGCTGGTGCACATGACCCACGACCAGCGCGCCGCCCTCGGGCCGATGCACCCGGGACGGGTCGATGTCATCGGTGGGGGAGCGATCGTCTCCGACGTGCTGGCCGACGAGTTGTCACGCCGGGCGGGGATCACCGAACTGGTGGTCAGCGAGCACGACATCCTCGACGGCATCGCGCTCTCGATCCTGTAGCGCCAGCCCGCGGGCCGTCGGCGCCCCCCAGGTTTCGCTACCCCATCGCGGGGTTCAGGGGAAGAAGATCTTGATAAAGATTTCGTAACAGCATCGAAAATGATGCCATCTTGTTATCTTCGTCACGGGGGTCCGAGGGCTCGCGCTACATGAGCGGCCCAGCCAACGAGAAGAAGGTAGTGCTGTGGGCAATCACCACGGGACGGGCAATCGTTCGAACTTCACCACTGATCCACTCCCCATCCATGGCCGGCACAGCTCCCCGTACGGCCGCCATTGCGCAGCGACCGTCGCGGGTTCCGTCGAAGTCGACACCCAGGCCGAGGTCGCGGTACGCGGCCGCCACCGCGCACCTGCCGGTACGGGTCCGATCAAGGTCGCCACGGTTGCCGCGGCGACGGGCGCGATACTGGTCGGGGGCGCACAGCTCGGCGCGTCTACCGCGACGGCAGTTCCGATTCAGATCCCCGGCCTGCCGCCGCTGGAGATTCCCGATGCGCTGCTGCCTGCGGGCATCCAGCTTCCCCTGGCCAACCCGGCGCCCGCAGTCGTTCCGGTACCCCCGGCCTTCCAGGCGACGCCGGCCGATCTGGTGCCACAGCTCGCCCCGGCGCCCACGGCCCCGGTGCCCGGCGTCGAGGGCGCTTCGGAATGGGCGCACAACCAGCTCGGCGCGCTCCCGTCGAACAATCTGACTCCGGCCCGAACCGTGCAGCCGGTATCGGGCACGCTGACGTCTCATTTCGGGCAGCGCTGGGGGACGCAGCACGGTGGTCTCGACATCGCGGCGCCGATCGGTACCCCGATTCAGGCAGCCACCAACGGCACCGTCATTTCCGCGGGTCCGGCCTCCGGCTTCGGGCTGTGGGTGCGCGTACAGGACGACGATGGAACGACCACGGTGTACGGCCACATCAACGAGTTCCTGGTCGACGTGGGCCAGCAGGTGGCGGCCGGTGAGCAGATTGCAACCGTCGGAAATCGTGGTCAGTCGACCGGACCGCACCTGCACTTCGAGGTCTCGAATCCCGATGGGCAGAAGATCGACCCCGCCCAGTGGCTCCAGGAGCGTGGAATCTCGCCGACCTGGAACGGCGATTCGCATTAGCCGCGCCGATCGCTGTGGCGGGCGCGCTAGCATCCACGTGTCCGGTCCGGCCGTTCTCGCGGTCGGTCCGGATGCGGCTGTCTTGATGCGATGGCAGCGCCCCCATAGCCCAATTGGCAGAGGCAGCGGACTTAAAATCCGCCGAGTGTCGGTTCGAGTCCGACTGGGGGCACTCTGTCTCCGCAGGTAGAACCGTTGTCGGAGTGCTGGCGGCGGATCTGTCGAGAAGGCCGCTGCAGCAGCGTCCCTCAATTGCTCAGGGTGTGTCCTGCACATCCATCTGTGGGTCGGTATCCGGTGGGCTCGCGAAGCGCGTGCTCATCGTTGAGTTGATCTCGTGCTGGCGTAGCAGGAAGGCCTTCTCGTCGTGCCCCTTGCGCCGCATCCAGGCGGTGACCTCGGTGTTGCACTTGCTGGCGTTGCACGACGCGCAGGACGGCACGATATTGCCGAGCGTGTAGCGACCGCCACGCGAAATCGGCAACACGCAGTCGCGCTGGAGCGGTTCACCTTGCGCGCCGCAGTAGGCGCAGCCATTCCACGCCGCCTTGAGTGCAGTCCAGTGCTGGGTGCTGAGGTCGTGCTCGACGCGATCCATTCGACTCTTTCGTCGACGCGCGTACCTGGATTTACGACTGCGGCTGGGCGGGACGGCCAACTGGATCAGCCGCCGTCCGGATGGGAAGCGGCGAACAACGTCATGTCGAGCAGTATCCCAGGCCTATTGCCCGGCGTTGAGGTGCTGTGGATCGCCGCGCGGGAAATGTTCGATCCTCAGGGGAACCCGAGTCGGCGCCGAACCGGCCCTCTCGCGGCGCTCGTCGATGCTTCATTAGCACCTTCGAGAACCGATTCGAGCCGGTCGCCCACCGTCATTCTTGTGACGTCAGTCACCGATCCTTCGCGTCGGTCCGGTGTCCGATTTCGCCGGATCTTGGGCCGCTCCGACCGCGCGCGGCGCAAAACCGGCCGGTTTGTTACCTCGCCGTGACTCAAATCGTGTCGCTGCGAATTCTGCGCCTGACCACTTGTTTGTGGCCGTCGGCGGCGTGGATTCCGCAATTTGTCGCAGGTGGGGAGGCGCGTGGACGCCGAGGATCGGGGCGATGGGCAAGGTGGGACGGCGGCAACTCGATCGATCAAGATCGTATTTAGATAAAGATTCGATCACGGTGGACGTGTCGATATCGTTTCGTTACCTTCGTTGTGGGGGTCCGAGGTTGCACGGCCCAAAAGCTGCGACCAAGAAGCCAACGAAGATGAGGTAAAGACTGTGGGAACTCTCCGCAGGACGTTCAATCGTTCCAACTCGATCACCACCGCGCGTCGCCTGAAGGGCGCCACCGTCGCCGTCGCGACGGGCGCGATCCTGGTCGGGGGCATGCAGCTCGGATCCGCCACCGCGTCCGCCGCTCCGATCGATCACCAGGCCTTCGCCGCCGTGCCCTTCCAGCTCCCGCAGGAACTGCTTCCCCAGAGCGTCTCCGCGCCCGCCGCGCTGCCCGACATCACCGCGGCGCAGCAGTGGGTCAACGACCAGATCCGCGCGCTCAACCCCGGCGGCTCGGTCGCCCCGCTCAAGGCTCGCGCCGTGCAGCCGGTCAACGGCACGCTGACGTCCAGCTACGGCCCGCGTTGGGGTACGCAGCACGGCGGCATCGACATCGGGGCCAACATTGGCACCCCGATTCTGTCGGCGGCGGACGGCACGATCATCTCCGCCGGTCCGGCCTCCGGGTTCGGGCTGTGGGTGCGCGTCCAGCACACCGACGGATCCATCTCCGTCTACGGCCACATCAACGAGCACCTCGTCAATGTTGGCCAGCCGGTCGCGGCCGGCCAGCAGATCGCGACCGTGGGCAACCGTGGTCAGTCCACCGGGCCGCACCTGCACTTCGAGGTGTATGACCCGGCCGGAAATCAGGTCGACCCGAACGTGTGGCTGCGGGACAACGGAGTCGGTGTGACCTGGGGCAGTGCCTCCTAGGCTGAGATCGACTTTCATGCGCGCGGGGCGCGGACTTGCTGACGTCATTGGCAGCTCGTCCGCGCCCCGCGCGCATTGAGCTGCCTACAGGCCGACGGCGGTCTCCAGTGCGCGTAGCTCGTCGTCGAGGTGGTCCAGGAGCGGATCCAGGTCCGGCAACGCGCGCCTGCAGCCGGTCAGGCCGAACGCGATCGTGTCGTCGCAGCTGGTGCAGGTGATGTTCAGGGCCTGCCCGTCCGCCGGGAACGCGATCGGATACAGCCCGTCGAGCCGGGCCCCATTCCAGTAGCGCGGCGTGCGGGGACCGGGAACGTTGGAGATCACGACGTTGAACGGGGGGCGGACCGCCCCGCTGCTGCCGGCGACCACGTGCAGCGCGGCCGGGGCCATCCCCACCGCGCTCATCGCCAGAATCTGCGACGGGCGCATGCCGGTCAGCGATTCCTTGCCCTCGAGCATCGACGTCCGGACGGTCTCGAGTCGCTGCGCCGGATCGGCGAGGTGGGTGGCGAGATTGCACATCAGGATGCCGAACGAGTTGCCTGCGGGCTCGTCGGCTGAGTCGCCGCCTTCTGAGACGGGCTCGTCGGCGGAGCTGCCGCGCAGTGACACCGGCACGGCGGCGATCAGCGGCAGCTCGGGCAGCGCGTCCAGCGACAGCATGAAGGTGCGCAGGCCGCCCGAGCACATCGCGAGGACAATGTCGTTGACGGTGGCGTCGACGGCCTTGGCGATCAGGCGCAGTCGCTCGATCGGCCAGGACCGCGCCGCGTAGCGCCGCGCCCCGGCGATGGGCACGTTGAGGATGGTGTTCGGGGCCGCGAACGACAGGGAGCCGCCCTGTTCGCGCAGGGCGCGGGCCACGGTGCTCGCCACCGCGGGGGCGATCGCGGCCGCCCCGCCCACCATCTCGGCGGCTGCGCGGGCCGCGGAGATGGGCAGCCCGAGGACGCCGCCGTGGTCTTCGGTCTCGGCAGTGGGGTCCTCGGACACGTGGGTCTCCTGGGCCGGGTACCCGGTGTCCCAGACTGTGGGCATCGCCCGTTCGGTCGGGTCCTCGCTCAGCGAGCGGACCAGCATGCGCATCGCCGACACTCCGTCCGAGACGGCGTGGTGAACCTTCGTGTAGACCGCGAATCGTCCGTCGCGCAGGCCCTCGATCAGGTGCATCTCCCACAACGGTCGGTGCCGGTCCATGGGTGCCGCGTGCAGTTGTGCGCACAGATCGAGCAGTTCACGCATCCCGCCTGGCTGCGGCAGGGCGTCGTGGCGAACGTGGTACCCCAGCTCGAACCCGCCGTCCTCTTCCCAGGCCCACTGTCCGAGCGATGACCACGACCGCGTCGCGCGCTGACGAAACCTTTGTGCCGCAGTGTCATTCGCGATCGCGGCATCGAACAGCCCTCGCAGGTCGGCGGCGTCGGCGCCCTCAGGTGGCTCGAAAAGCTGTAGCCCGCCGACGTGCATCGGATGTTCGCGCGATTCGGCCAGCAACCACATCGAGTCGGCGGGGGACATCGGCAGAAGCATGGCTGTGACTCCTGATTCTCGACCGCTGCCCCGGTCGGGTGAATTCCGTTGAGTTTGTTGTACCCGTTCGTTTCTCGGCCCGCTACTTGTCGCGCGTCCAGTCACGGGGCGGACGGCTGAGGTGGTCGCTCGTCCATGTCGGGGCCCGGGCCTGGAACAATCGAGTGGTGCCGGTCCCCGAAGAAGTCCTCTCCCAGCTGCGGCGGTTCCCCGACGTGGAGGCGCCGAACCTGTTCGCGGTCGACGGTGCGGACCGGCTGATCCTGGACGAGGCAGGCGCGGCGCTGCAGGGCGCCGCGCCGGCGACGGTCGCGGTGATCGGCGACCACTACGGCGCCCTCACACTGGGGGCGGCGGCCGGCTTCGGCGCCGACGGCATCCGGGTCCACCAGGATCCGCTCACCGGCGAGCTGGCGCTGTCGCACAACGCCGCGCGCGCCGGTCTGCGCGACGCCTACCGTTCCTGCGGGCTCGACGCGGACCTGCTCGCCGGTGCGCGTGTGCTGCTCGTGCAGTTGCCGCGCAGCCTGTCCGCGCTCGCCGAGATCGCGGAGGCCGCGGCCCGGTTCGCCGATCCGGAGGTGGTGATCTACGCGGGCGGCCGCGACAAGCACATCACCCCGGCCATGAACGAGGTGCTCGCCCGCAGCTTCGGCGACGTGCACGCCACCCGGGGTCGACAGAAGTCCAGGGTGCTCGTCGCGCGCGGCCCGCTGGATCCGCCAGCCGAGCCGACCTACCCGGTGCGCGAGCGGGTGAGCGAGCTCGACATGGAGGTGGTCGCTCACGGGGCCGCCTTCGCGGGCACCAAGCTCGACATCGGAACCCGGTTCCTGCTCGACTACCTTCCCCGGATGAATCCGGACGCCCGCTCGGCGATCGATCTCGGCTGCGGCACAGGGATTCTCGCCGTCGCGCTGGCCCGTTCCCGCGCCGACCTGCGGGTGGTCGCGACCGATCAGTCCGCGGCTGCGGTCGCGTCGACGGCGGCCACGGCGCGCGCGAACGGGGTCGGCGACCAGGTGACCGCGCTGCGCGATGACGTCATGTCCACCCTCGGTGACGCCACCGCCGACCTGATCGTCTGCAACCCGCCGTTTCACGTGGGCGCGGCCGTGCACACCGGGGCGGCGCTGTCGATGTTCCGCGCCGCGGGCCGGGTGTTGCGCGACGGCGGCGAGCTGTGGACCGTCTACAACTCGCACCTGGGGTACCGCGGCGCGCTGCGGAAATCGGTCGGCCCCACCGAGCTGGTCGGGCGGAACCCGAAGTTCACCGTCGCCCGGTCGGTCAAGGGGATGTGACGGCTACCGGACCGGTCCGCCGTCGATCGGCGCACCATCGACCTGGCCGAGGTCGAAGCCCAGATCTTCGACGATGACCCCGTCCACGATCTCGGCCTCCACCGATTCGGCGTCGTCGGACTGCGGACGGGAGTCGTCTTCGAGTGGGATGTCCGGTTCTTCCTCGGCGAGCCGCTGGTCGAGGCTCTCGCCCTGGGCCGCCTCCGCCGCGGTGGTCCCGAACCGGTCGGCCTCGCTCCAATGCTCGGGTGCGTCCACGACATCGTCGCCGTCGTAGTTGCGAACTTCGTCCGAATCGACGGATTCGCTGGCGCTGAGGGTCTGGTCCGGCCCGTCCTCGGTGCTCATGAGTCAATGATGCCACCGCCACGGGCAAGTCGTGGCAGGTGAACCTCGGTTTTCGTGCGATGGGCGAAGCGACCCGCGGACGGTAGAGTTCTCAACTGTCCCGTCCCGGATCGATTGGATCGAAGTGGCGGGAACTTACGGTCATGTGTGAGACGTTTTACCAACAGAACGGGATTTCCCGTCGCGGTCGGGCCACAGCGGCACGGCAGGGGTCCTTCGGGACCGACCTATAGAAGGGACACGCACGGTGCGCACCACCAGCAACCCGGTGTTCCGCAACCTCCCCAAGCAGGAGGGCAGCGGATATGCCTCGTTCGGTTCTGCCGCGGCAGGCGCGGGGCAGATGACTCAGCAGTTCGGTCAGCCGCAGTACACGCAGGCTGAGCCGTACACGACCGGTCCGGCTCAGCGGGCCATGACCATCGACGACGTCGTCACCAAGACGGGCATCACGCTCGGCGTGCTGACGATCGCCGCGATCATCTCCTACGTCATGGTCAACGCGAATGCGGGCCTCGCGACGCCGTTCGTGATCGGCGGCGGTCTCGTCGGACTCGGCCTGGTCCTCGTCGCCACCTTCGGCCGCAAGATGGACAACCCGGCGATCGTGCTCGCCTACGCGGCGGCGGAAGGCATCTTCCTCGGCGCGCTGTCGTTCATGTTCACCGACATCACGTTCGGCGGCGCGGGCGGCTCCACCCTCATCGCGCAGGCCGTGCTCGGCACGTTCGGCGTGTTCTTCGGCATGCTCGTGGTCTACAAGACCGGCGCCATCCGCGTCACCCCGCGGCTGACCCGGATGATCATCGGCGGCATGATCGGCGTCCTGGTGCTCGCACTCGGCAACATGGTCGCCAGCTTCTTCACCCCGGGCGGTCTCGGCCTGCGCGACGGCGGCGGCCTGGCGATCATCTTCAGCCTGGTCTGCATCGGTCTCGCGGCGTTCAGCTTCCTGCTGGACTTCGACGCGGCCGACCAGCTGATCCGGGCCCAGGCGCCGGAGAAGGCGGCGTGGGGCGTCGCGTTCGGCCTCACCGTCACCCTGGTGTGGCTGTACGTCGAGATCCTGCGACTGCTGAGCTACTTCAACAGCGACTAGTCGCACGCGCTCAACCCCCGAACGGGCGGTTACCGGGACAACGGCCGAGAGGCCTGCCCAGTAACCGCCCGTTCGGCGTTGTGGATCACCGGAAAGTTATCCACAACCTGGCTTTTCGGTGGCCAGAAGGGTGTCGCGGCTGGTGATGCTGACGCGGTGGGAATCTACGACGCGCCGTTTCGGGGATCGAACGCGGTTGCGGTGGATCGACCCAGGGGAGCCGGCGGAGGTGATCCGCCGCGGACGCCACAGACCGGCCAACGGGCTGCTGATGCACGACTACCGCCTCGAACCAGACGAGGTCACCGTCGTAGACGGGATGCAGGTGGCGATCCCGGCGCGCGCGGGCTTCGACCTGGCACGTCGGCTGCCGCGGAAGCAGGCGATTGTCGCGCTCGATGCGCTCTGCAACGCGACGAAGTCGAAGCCCGAGGCGATTGCCGACATCGCGGATCGCCGGAAACTCACCCCCGCCTGGTGATTGTCGACGCCGGGCTGCCGAGGCCGGAAACGCAGATCGTGCACGTCGGGGACGACGGCTGGGAGTGGGCACGGTCGGACATGGGCTGGCGGGAGTGGCGGGTGCTGGTCGAGTACGACGGCGAACACCACTGGACGGATCGCAGGCAGAGAGCGTGGGACCTCGAGCGTCTGGCGCGGATCGAGGCGCTCGAGTGGACGGTGGTGCGCGTCGGGTCGGAGCTGCTCTACGACCGCCCGACCGAACTGGTCCGCCGGGTGCGCGCAAAACTCCGCGCGGCCGGGGCTCCGGTGTAGCGACGAACGGGCGGTTACCGGGACATCGGCCGAGAGGCCTGCCCGGTAACCGCCCGTTCGTGGACGCTATGGAACTAGCTCAGGCGCTGGATCAGCTCAAACGCTCCAGCACCATCGCCATGCCCTGACCGCCGCCGACGCACATGGTCTCGACGCCGAAGGTCTTGTCCTGCTCACGCAGGTTGTTGATCAGCGTGTTGGTGATGCGGGCACCGGTCATGCCGAACGGGTGACCAAGGGCGATCGCGCCGCCCGAGATGTTGATCTTGTCCTCGTCGAGGTCCAGCGCGCGGGCGGAGCCGATGACCTGCACCGCGAACGCCTCGTTGATCTCGTACAGGTCGATGTCCGAGGTCGTCATCTTCGCGTAGCCGAGGGCCTTCTTGACCGCCTCGATCGGGCCGAGGCCCATGATCTCGGGGGACAGGCCGGTGGCGGCGGTGGCGACGACGCGCGCCAGCGGGGTCAGGCCGAGGGCCTTCGCCTTGGTGTCGCTCATGATGACGAGCGCGGCGGCGCCGTCGTTGAGCGGGCAGGCGTTGCCGGCGGTGACGGTGCCGTCCGGACGGAAGACCGGCTTGAGCTGGCTGATCTTCTCGTAGGCGGTGCCGGCGCGCGGGCCGTCGTCGGTGCTGACGACGGTGCCGTCGGCCAGGGTGACCGGGGTGATCTCCTTGGCGAAGAAGCCGCGGTTGATGGCCTCCTCGGCGCGGTTCTGGCTGCGGACGCCCCAGCGGTCCTGGTCCTCGCGGCTGATGCCGGTCAGGGACGCGACGTTCTCCGCGGTCTGGCCCATCGAGATGTAGATGTCGGGGGTCAGGCCGTCCTCGCGGGGGTCCTTCCACGCGATGCCGCCCTGGGTGGCCAGCTCGGTGCGGGCCTGCGCGTCGGCGTACGCGGCGTTCTTGGTGTTCGGCCAGCCGTCGGCGCTGCCGGTGGCGAAGCTGGACACCGACTCGACGCCTGCGGAGATGAACACGTCGCCCTCGCCCGCGCGGATGGCGTGCATGGCCATCCGGGTGGTCTGCAGCGAGGAGGAGCAGTAGCGGTTGATGGTGACGCCGGGCAGGAAGTCGTACCCGAGCGTGGTCGCGACGACCTTGGCGATGTTGTAGCCGGACTGTCCGCCCGGCTGGCCACAACCCATCATCAGGTCGTCGATCTCGGTCGGGTCCAGCTCGGGGATCTTCGCGAGGGCCGCGGCGACCATCTGAGCGGCCAGGTCGTCGGGACGGACGTCCTTGAGCGAACCCTTTCCAGCGCGGCCGATGGGCGAGCGCACGGCGGAGACAATGACGGCCTCGGGCATGAGAACTCCTTATTTCTTCGTTGCGTTATTGGTGACGCATTACTGGACGATTTGAGTGAGACGTTACGTGGCGCTCGCGGAGCGCTGTCGACGCCGTCGGTCATCGACGATCTTGAGCACGCCCGAGGTCGGCTCCGGAGCCACCTGATCGGCCCCGGGTTCGCCGCGCCGCGCCCGGCGTGCGGTGTCGCGACGCCAGAGGAACCGGTTCGCGGCCGCGGTGAACCGGGCGACGGCCCGACGCGATTCGGCGGCCTCGGAGACCGCGGGCAGCTCGGGCAGCGGACCACCCTCCCATTCCCCGAGCGCGGCGGCGAGCACGGGCAGCAGCTGGCGGGCGGCGAGCTCGTAGCCGGCGGCAGACGGATGGAAGTGGTCGGCGGAGAACATGGTGTCCGGCGCGGCCAGGAACTCCGGGGCGAGCAGGTCGGCGAGGGCGACGGGGTGACCGCCCGCCTCGAGGACGGCGGTGGCCTGCGCGCCTGCGAGCCGGTGTCCCCAGTTGCGGACCACGGTGCGCAGCGGCTGTGGGATGGCGGTGACCACGCCGAGGTCGGGACAGGTGCCGACGACCACGACGCTGCCGTTGCGCCGCAGCCGCTCCACCGCGTCGCCGAGCCTGCGGGCGGAGGCGCGCACCGAGTTCTTGGCGGTGACGTCGTTGGCGCCGACCAGGATCACCGCGGCGTCCGGCGGCGGACCCGCGATGAACATCGCGTCGACCTGACCCTTGAGGCCCTTCGACGTGGCGCCGCCGATCGCCTTGGTGGACAACCGGATCCGCTTGCCGGTTTCCTCGGCGAGGCCGCGGGCCACCAGCACGCCCGGCACCTCGTCGGGGACCGCGCAGCCGACCCCGACCGCGGTCGAGTCGCCAAAGATCATCAGGTGGATGTCGAAAGCGGCGCCGAGCCGCCATCGCTCGGGGGCCTCGCAGCCTGCGGTGTAGATACCGTCGGCCTCGGGCGGTTTGGCGACGTTGCGGCCGATCACGCCGCGCGCGGCGGTGGCCTGGCCCATCAGGTAGTTGTAGAGCGCCCACGACGCCGTGCCTGCCGAGGATCCCGCGACGACCGCGGCCGCGCTTGCTTTCGCGGCCGTCTTCCATCCGCTGGTGGGCACCGGATTCACCCTCCGCTCGTCGCGAGTGCTACCGGCCCCAAATCTAGTGGGAAAGCCCGCGGTGCGTGGGGTCAGCGCGCCGCGACCCTTCAGGAGGGACCTGGTGTTGCCCTCACCGGGCGCTCTGGGACCATGGAGGCATGCGCATCGCGGATCATGTCGTCGACCTCATCGGAAATACTCCGCTGGTCAAGCTGAACTCGGTGGTCGAGCCCGGCTCGGGTCTGGTGGCCGCCAAGATCGAGTACCTCAACCCGGGCGGTTCCTCCAAGGACCGGATCGCGGTCAAGATGGTCGACGCCGCCGAGGCGTCGGGTGAGCTCAAGCCCGGCGGCACCATCGTCGAGCCCACGTCGGGCAACACCGGCATCGGTCTGGCGCTGGTCGCGCAGAAGCGTGGCTACAAGTGCGTGTTCGTCTGCCCGGACAAGGTCAGCGAGGACAAGCGCAACGTCCTCAAGGCGTACGGCGCCGAGGTCGTGGTCTGCCCGACCGCCGTGCCGCCGGAGCACCCGGACAGCTACTACAACGTGTCCGACCGCCTGGTGCAGGAGATCCCCGGCGCCTGGAAGCCGAACCAGTACTCCAACCCCGGCGGCCCCGAGAGCCATTACGAGACCACCGGCCCCGAGATCTGGCGCGACACCGACGGCAAGATCACCCACTTCGTGGCGGGCGTCGGCACCGGCGGCACCATCACCGGTACCGGTCGCTACCTCAAGGAGGTCTCCGGCGGCAAGGTCAAGGTCATCGGCGCCGACCCGGAGGGCTCCGTCTACTCGGGCGGCACCGGGCGGCCGTACCTCGTCGAGGGCGTCGGCGAGGACTTCTGGCCCACCGCCTACGACCCCTCGATTCCCGACGAGATCATCGCGGTCTCCGACGCCGACTCGTTCGACATGACGCGGCGCCTCGCCCGCGAGGAGGGCCTGCTGGTCGGCGGTTCCTGCGGCATGGCCGTGGTGGCGGCGCTGCGGGTGGCCGAGCGCGAGCCCGACGCGGTGATCGTCGTGCTGCTGCCCGACGGCGGCCGCGGCTACCTCTCGAAGATCTTCAACGACAAGTGGATGGCCTCGTACGGCTTCCTGCGCACCCCGCTGGATGGCAAGACGCACGAGCCAACGGTCGGCGACGTGCTGCGCGGCAAGTCGGGCGAGCTGCCCGATCTGGTGCACACGCATCCGTCCGAGACGCTGCGCGACGCCATCGAGATCCTGCGCGAGTACGGCGTCTCGCAGATGCCGGTCGTCGGCGCCGAGCCGCCCGTGATGGCGGGCGAGGTCGCGGGCAGCGTCACCGAGCGGGACCTGCTCTCCGCCGTGTTCGAGGGCCGGGCGCAGCTCGCGGATCCGGTCGCCAAGCACATGAGCCCGCCGTTCCCGCTGATCGGCTCGGGCGAGCCGGTTGGCGCCGCGACCAAGGCGCTCGGCGACTCCGACGCGCTGATGGTCGTCGACGACGGCAAGCCCGTCGGTGTGATCACCCGCCACGACCTGCTCGGCTTCCTCAGCGCCGGGGGATAGCTCGAACGGGGTCGACCGTCAGGCGGGCGTTAGGATCCCCGCATGGGGGAAATACGATCTCGGGTGGGGATTCTCGCCGCGACGGTGGCGGTGCTGGTGTCCGGCTGTTCGACGCTGACGAGCGGCACACCGGTTGCGGTGTCGGACGATTCGGGCCGGGGCGGCGCCGCGGCGACGGAACTGTCCGCGGCCGAGGCGCCGGACTGCGAGACGATGGCCGGTGCGCTCGGCGGCGCGCTTGTCGGGATGGCGCTGGCGAACCGGACCACGCTGCCGGGCAGCACCGACCCCCTCTGCCTGTGGTCCGAGGGGGATTTCACCGGGACCCAGCGCAACCTTTTCGTCAGCGTCAAGGGCAACGGGTTCACCGAGGCGATGCTCGAGGCCTCGAGGGGGAAGAAGAGCCTCGGGGTGCTCGACGAGCCGCGGGCGGACGAGCTGGGCGGCCTCGTGATCAAGGTCAACGACACGGTGTACACACTCACGATGGCGGGCCGCAGCGTCGACGCAGGCAGCCACGGCAACCAGGGGTACACCGAATCGGAGTACATCGACGCGCTCGTCTCGGTTGCCCGATTACTGCCGAATTAGTGGCTCGCTAGGCTTACCGGCATGAGCGAGCACAGCAACGCAGCGCAGGGATTCTCCACCAGGGCCGTTCACGCCGGGTACGAGCCGGATCCGCTGACCGGCGCGGTGAACGTGCCGATCTACGCCAGCTCGACCTTCGCCCAGGACGGCGTCGGCGGCATGCGGAGCGGGTTCGAGTACGCCCGCACCGGGAACCCGACCCGGCGCCCGCTCGAGGCGAACCTCGCGGCCCTCGAGTCCGGCACCTTCGGTCGCGCGTTCGCGTCCGGCATGGCGGCCACCGACTGCCTGCTGCGCTCGGTGCTGCGCCCCGGCGACCACCTGGTGATCCCGAACGACGCCTACGGCGGAACCTTCCGGCTGATCGACAAGGTGTTCACCCAGTGGGGCATCGAGCACACCCCGGCCGCGGTGTCCGACGTGGACGCGGTCCGCGCCGCGATCCGCCCGAACACCAAGCTGGTGTGGGTGGAGACCCCGACCAACCCGCTGCTGAACATCGGCGACATCGAGGCACTGGCCGGGGTCGCGCACGAGGCCGGGGCAAAGCTGGTGGTGGACAACACCTTCGCGTCCCCTTACCTGCAGCAGCCGCTGAGCCTGGGCGCCGACATCGCGCTGCACTCGACGACCAAGTACATCGGCGGGCACTCCGACGTCGTCGGCGGCGCGCTGGTCACCGACGACGAGGAACTCGACACGGCCTTCGCGTTCCTGCAGAACGGCGCGGGCGCGGTGCCCGGCCCCTTCGACGCGTACCTGACCATGCGCGGCATCAAGACCCTCGCGCTGCGGATGGAGCGGCACAGCGAGAACGCCGAGAAGATCGTCGACCTGCTCACCGGCCACGCCGCGGTCTCGCAGGTGATCTACCCCGGCCTCGAGTCGCACCCGGGCCACCAGGTCGCGGCCAAGCAGATGCGCCGCTTCGGCGGCATGATCTCGGTGCGCCTGGCGGGCGGCAAGCAGGCCGCGCTCGACTTCTGCTCGCGGACCGAGATCTTCACCCTCGCCGAGTCGCTCGGCGGTGTCGAGTCGCTGATCGAGCACCCCGGCGCGATGACCCACGCGTCGACCGCGGGCTCAGCCCTCGAGGTGCCGGACGACCTGGTCCGGCTCTCGGTCGGCATCGAGGACGCCGCGGACCTGCTTGCCGACGTGGAGCAGGCGCTGAAGTAGGCGGCTCCGCCGCCCGTGAGTACTTGTGGCCCGCGTAGGGGCCACAAGTACTCACAGGCGCCGCAGGCGCCTTAGGCTGGCGCCGTGGAACTCGTGACGAGGGACCAGATCGCGGCGGCGGCGCAGCTGCTCGCTCCGGTGATCCGCCGGACCCCGATGCTCGCATCCAGGGTGCTCTCGGAGCGAAGCGGCCACGACGTGTGGCTCAAGTGTGAAAACCTTCAGCGCACAGGCTCTTTCAAGCCGCGCGGCGCCTACAACCGGATCGCGAACCTGACCGCGGAGCAGCGCGCGGGCGGCGTGGTCGCGGCCAGCGCGGGAAACCACGCGCAGGGTGTCGCGTGGGCGGCGAGCAGGCTCGGGATCGAGTCCACCGTCTTCATGCCGATCGGGGCGGCGCTACCGAAGCTCGTCGCGACCAGGGCGTACGGCGCGACGGTCCACCTGCGTGGGCATACCGTCGACGACGCGCTGCTGGCGGCCGAGGAGTTCGCCGCCGCGACCGGCGCCGTGCTCATCCACCCGTTCGACCACGTCGACGTCGTCGCGGGCCAGGCCACCGTCGGGCTGGAGATCCTCGAGCAGCTTCCGGAGGTCGGCACCATCGTGGTGCCCACCGGCGGCGGTGGGCTGCTCGCGGGCATTGCGGCCGCGGTCCGGGACTCCGGACGCCGGGTGCGGCTGGTCGGGGTGCAGGCCGAGCAGGCGGCGGCCTGGCCGCGGTCGCTGGCCGAGGGCGGACCGGTCGCGGCGCAGGCCCTGTCGACCATGGCCGACGGGATCGCTGTCGGACGCCCGGGCGCGGTGCCGTTCGCGCACGTCAGCGCGCTGGTCGACGAGGTGGTCACGGTCAGCGAGGATGCGCTGTCCCGGGCGTTGTTGCTGTGCAGCGAACGGGCCAAGCTGATCGTCGAGCCCGCGGGGGCGGCCGCGGTGGCGGCGCTGATGACCTGCGGTGCGGAGCATCTGCGGCTCGCCGGGCCCGTGTGCGCGGTGCTGTCCGGCGGCAACATCGACCCGCTGCTGCTCACCCACGTGATCACCCACGGGCTGCGGGCCGCCGGACGCTACCTGGCGGTGCGCGTCACCATCCCGGACCGGCCCGGTGGACTGGTGCGACTGCTCGGCGTGGTGAGCGCGATCGAGGCCAGCGTGGTGGACGTTGTGCACTCGCGGACCGCGCGCGACCTGGGACTGGACGAGGTGGAGGTGCTGCTGACCCTGGAGACGCGGGGGACGGACCACCGCGACGAGGTGCTCGGCGCCCTCGCGGCGGCCGGCTTCTCCGTGCGGGTGCAGGAATAGCTCGGGCGCGGCAACCGGAGCCGGTCAGGGTCCGATCGTCGCGTTGGCGACCGGGACGTCGAAGACCCGGCACCAGATGAGCGCCGTGCTGACGGGCCCGATCTCCACCTCCGCGGGCACCTCGTAGTTCTGGTCGCCGCGGCTGCCCTTGAGCGCGCCCAGCCGGACGGGTTCGGGCGTCCGAACGTCGGCTCCGTCGATGAGGTGCACGAAGTAGTCGGGTCCGGCCTCGACCTCGAAGTTCTCGAAGCGCAGCACGCGTCGGCCGTCTCCCAGGTCCAGCAACCGCGCGGAACCCGTTGCCTCGTGGTCGATTCCGACGAAGTCGGCGGCGCCGATCTGGTGCGCGACCTCCTGTTCCCCCTGCCCCTGCTGTGCGGTGCTGCGCCCGGCGAGCGGGTCGGATTCCTGGACCTCGGTGCCGCGGAACGTCGGCACGATGACGAGCGTGATCACCGCCGCCGCGAGCACCGCCTGCGCGGCCGCGGCGAGCCAGGCGCGGCGGGTCAGCCGGTACAGCGCCCACCCCACCGCCAGGAACAGTGCCAGGGCCAGGGCGCCGATCGCGAGCGTCCGGGGGTGGGTGGAGGTGTTCGCGATCAGGTTCGGCGGGATGCCGTAGGCGAGCGCGAGGGCCCCGACGACCAGGCCGGCGACGAGCAGGACCAGCAGCGATCCGATCAGCCACCGGCGGCGGCGGAAAGGGTCGACCTCGGGCCCCGATCGAATGGCCATAGACACAAGAGTAGGCCGGACGCACGCCCAGTTGGTGCAGGTAGGCCGGGGAAATGCAGACGGAGTCTGAGAGGGACCTGAGGGTCTTCTGGGAGTTCGGCCCAAGTCGCCGAAAATCCCCCCGTCGCGCGGCCGGGGGACCTAGCGTTGGGCATCGATAGTTCGCTCGGGAGTTTGGAGTTGCGAATGCCGGTTGATCCATCTGCGGTGATTGTGGCCATTGCCACTGCGCTCGGCGGCTTGGTTCAAGGTGCTGACATTCCTTTACCGGTGAAAGATCAAGCAGCACAGGCAATTCAGTCTCTCGAGTCGTCGGCGCCCGCGGCCTCACAGCAGATCGACGACATCATCGGGATGCTGCCCGAGCAGGTGCAGGATCAGGCGCAGCAAGCCGTGACGGACGCGGCGGCCGCCATGGAGGATTCGCTCCAGCCGTACCTCCCGCCTGCGCCGCAGGTCGCCCCCGTCGCGCCACCGCCCGCGTTGGCGGCACCGCCCGCGCCGGAGCCGCCCCGCTACTCGGCGCCCCCCGCGCTGCAGGCAGCCCCGATCGGCGGCGACCCGAGTCGAATGCTGCCGGGCGCCGCGTCGACGGACCTTCCGGAGCTGGTCATGGCCCCGATCGGCGCCATCGCGGTCTTCGTGCCGTGGTTGAAGAAGGCGGGTGAGATCTGCGAGGGCATCAAGCCGCCGGTCCTCGCCGCGCTCTATTCCGCGGAGAACGGCTTCCGATACGGCCCGACCGCTCCGGTGTCCAGGGACGGGGCCCGCGGACCGGGCCAGTTCATGCCCGGCACCTGGGCGAAGTATGGCAAGGATGCCGACGGCGACGGCAAGGTGGACATCCTCGGCGTCGCGGACTCGGTGATGGCGTCGGGCCACCTGCTCTGCGACATGTACACCGAGATCGAGGGCTGGCAGAAGCAGGGCCTGGTCAAGGGCGACACCCTCGACCTGGCCATCGCCGGCTACAACGCGGGGGTCGGGGCGGTACGGCGGTCGGGAGGAATGCCGTCCGGCCTGCCCGACTACGAGAACCAGACCAAGCCGTACGTGAAGAAGATCAGGGCCACCGAGGCGCGATTCGCCGGGATCCTCACGCCGTTCGTCGGCAACTTCGGCGAGGGGGTCGGCGGCAAGATCGTCGAGGCGGCGCTGCGGTACCTGGGCCTGCCGTACGTCTGGGGCGGCGGCAACATCAACGGTCCGTCCGGCGGCGGTTTCGACTGCTCCGGGCTGACGTCCTACGCGCTGTACACCGCGACCGGCGACCTCGTTAAGCTGCCGCGCACCTCGGAGACCCAGTGGCACGTCGGCGAGGAGATCCCGCTGGCCGAGGCCAGGCCCGGTGACCTGCTGTTCGGCAACTGGGAGGGGGGGCAGGGCGGGCCCGGGCACGTCGCGATCTACATGGGCAACGGGCAGATGGTGCACGCCCCGCAGACCGGCGACGTGGTCCGGGTCGGGCCGGTGTTCGACGGGATGAAGGTCCGCCGGATGGTGTGACGCGGCTGCGCACGGTTCCCTAGGCTGGTGCCGTGGCGGACGACCCGTTGAATGCGCGGCAACCCCGACCCCGATTCGAAGGTGTACTGCCACCGCGCCGACGAGTGGCCTGCGGACGCCGAGATCCTCGATCGGCTCAAGGTCCGGTCCTGCACCCGGCGCGGGCCGGCGATCGACTTGGTGCTGACCCGGGTACGGGAGAACCGCTCGCAGCTGGTGCTCACGCGCGCCCGGGGGCGGTAGATGATCTTCTGGCAGTCGCCGCGCACGACGAAGCAGGCGCGCCCCGCGGTGACGGTACCCACGGCGCGCGCCCACGGGCAGGTGCTCGAGATCGTCGTGGACTCCGGCGAGAAGTATGCGTACTCGTTCGGACACCAGCAGGCGACGACGACGCGACGACGGCTCGCGGCCGGGGACTACGCGGTCGAGAGCTGAACGGCGCGGTGGTCGCGGCGGTGGAGCGAAAGTCCTTGGAGGATTTGGCCAGTAGCCTGCTGTCGGGGAAGTTGACGCGCTCGTCGACGGCAAACTTCCACCTTGTTCAGCTCCTGCAGGGGACCGCGGTCTGCAGCCGTCTAGAGTGCCGGCGCGGCGACTGCAGGCGTGGGGTCGATGGGCTCGGTCGTCGACGCGCTCGCCGGGGAGGTGGCCGTGCTCGACGACGTCACCGGCGGCGAGGTCGTGGTCGGCGGTGCGGCGGTCGTCGTGGCCGGGGGAACCGTCCAAGTGCTGCCGATCCCGCAGATCGGGACCCCGGGCGGGCATCCTTCACTGGTCATTCCGCACTCGGTGTGGCCGCAGCTGTCGGTCCCGCATTCAGGGCCAGGCACGCAGTTGTATCCCGGCGGGATCTCCTGGGTCGGCGACTGGTAGTACGCGGACTCATCCGCCGGGGTGGGCGAGTGGTCGTCCCACGATTCCGAGCCTGCCTGCGCCCCGCCCTGCGCCCCGCCCTGCGGCGCCGAACTCGTCGGCGCCGCCGACTTGGTCACCTTGGCCGAGGTCGTGAACGTCGAGATCGGCACGGGGTCGCTGGAATCCGATCCGCCCGAGCACCCGGCAAGCACCAGCACCGGCACGACCAACACGAGCAGCATGCGTGCCATCGCAGGCAACCGACTCCCAGTCCGCATTTTTCGCAACTTCTTCTCCTCAGCGTGGAACCCGCGCTCGCGAGGTGCGGGGCGCGTCGAGCAGGGCGGGGCGAGTGCTCGCCTCGTTCCGGCGAAAACTCTCGCAGACCACAACCGGCCTCGACAGTGGCCTGTAGGCCATACATCGCTAAGATCAGGCCATGGTGTCGGTTGCGGTTGTTGCGTTCGACGGAATCAGTCCGTTCCACCTGGCGGTACCCACGCTGGTGCTCGGCCGATCCGGCACCGGCGTCGAATCCGACTCGCCCTATGACGTGCGGGTCTGCGCCGAACGGCCTGGAACACTTTCTACCGCAGCAGGTTTCGACATCACCGTGCGCCACGACCTCGACGTGGTGGCAGGCGCGGACATGGTTGTCTTCCCAGGTTGGCTCCGTGGGCACGGGGTGTCGCCCGCGCTGAACGAGGCGGTACACGCCGCCCACGAAGGGGGCGGACGACTGGTCGGGCTGTGCGTGGGTTCCTGGGCGATCGCGGCGACCGGTCTGGCCGACGGTCGGGAACTCACCACCCACTGGGCGGCCGCAGAGGAGATGGCCCGCGCATTCCCGAAGGTACGGGTGCGCGCCGACACCCTCTGGACCGATCTGGGCGACGTGATCACCTCCGCGGGCGTCGCCGCGGCACTGGACTGCTGCCTGCACATCGTGCGCGGCGATCTGGGCGCCCGCGCCGCCACCGAGCTGGCTCGGTCACTGGTCACCGCACCGCACCGCAACGGCTCTCAGGCCCAGTTCATCCCGGTCGCGGTGCCCGACGACGACACCGACGATCCGATCGAGCACGCGATGGTGTGGGCCCGCACCCACCTCGACACCGGCATCGACCTGGACAACTGGTCGCGGCGGGCGCTGATGTCGCGGCGCACCTTCACCCGGCGGTTCAGGGAACGCACCGGTACCAGCCCCCAGCAGTGGTTGTTGCAGCAGCGCACCGACCACGCCCGGCTGCTGCTGGAATCGACCGACGAGACGGTGGACCGGATCGCCCGCGACACCGGCTTCGGCAGCGCGGTGAGCCTGCGCCACCACTTCCACCGCATGCTCGGCACCAGTCCGGCGGCCCACCGCGCCCAGTTCCGAGGGGCGGCGCAATAGACGCGAAACCCCGGCCCGAGCAGGTGCTCGAACCGGGGTCCGGAAGTGGAACTGTGCGCGAGTCTTACCCCAACCGGGGTGCAACGCGCGCACGGGCGGCGTAGCCGCGAATCAGCTGTGGTACGGCTCCGCGCTGACGAGCGTCACCTGCATGGTGTTGCCGTTGGGGAGCGTGTACTTGCGGGTCTCGCCGACCTTCGCCTCGAGCAGCGCGCTGCCCAGCGGGGAGTTGGGGGAGTAGACCTCGAGCTCGTTGTCGCGGTTACCCTCTTCGCGGGTGGCGATCAGGAAGGTCTCGGTGTCGGACTTGTCGCCGTCGTAGTAGACCTTGACCACGGAACCGGGCAGTGCCACACCGGACTGAGTGGGCGCCTCGCCGACCTTCGCGCTGTTGAGCAGCTCCTGGAGCTGGCGGATGCGGGCCTCCTGCTGGCCCTGCTCCTCGCGTGCCGCGTGGTAGCCGCCGTTCTCCTTGAGGTCGCCTTCCTCGCGTCGCTCGTTGATCTCGGCCGCGATGACCGGGCGGTTGGCAATGAGCTGGTCGAGTTCGCTCTTGAGCCGGTCGTGTGACTCCTGGGTAAGCCAGGTCACCTGGGTCTCGGTCATGCTCGATCACTCCTCGTAGTCGGAACCCTTCGGGTCCCCTGGGCCGGCCACTGAACTCCAGTGGCCTTCGGCGACGAGAGCGCGCCTACCCCCGGTGGTTGGATCCCCCCGGTTCGCTCACCTCATGTGAGCGGTGCACCCTGCCGCTGTGCTTCTATACGCAAATGCAGCAATACACGGTTCCAAGACCGGAACCGTGTACCCGAGGATTCTAGCACGAGCAGGGATTTCTCCCTGAGGTTCACGGTCGCGCTGGCTCGGTGCCGGAGCCGCGGGGTCAGCCGGTGGTCAGGTACTCCGGCACGGTGGTCCCGCAGCCGTAGATGTCGGCGATCGCGGGACGCTGCGAGGTCTTGATCAGCGTGGTCACGTCGACCGTTCCGCTGTCCGAGGGCGACAGGTACACCTCACGGCGGCCGGTCTCGGAGCCGTCCTTGGACCTTGCCCGCACGATGCAGACGGCGGGATCGGACGGGTTCTCGCGGGTCACGGTGAAGCGGATGCTGATCGTCGACTCGTCCACCAGGTTGTAGGCGATCGATTGGCCCTCGACGTCGTCGCCTGCGAACTTGTTGTACGCGAAGAAGGCGAGAGCCAGGCCAAGGAGCACGACGCCGATGCTCAGGATGATCGCCACCACCCGGGACCCGCGCAGGTCGCGGGTGGGCGTCGGGTAACGGTCGGCGGGAGGCGTCTCGGTCATATCGCTCAGCTCTCGTGCAGCGGCACCGGGCCTGCGGCGGCCCGGTCGGCGTACCTCGCGTACTGCTGGGGCGGGGCCACGGCTGACGGCGGAAGTACCGGGTGGAACTATAGGGGAAGGACAACGGTGCGCTGTCGGCGGACGCCGGCGTCGGACCCGAGGTGAAGGAGCACTGTGAGCGGATTGCGTCTCATGGCCGTGCACGCCCATCCCGACGACGAGTCGAGTAAGGGTGCCGCCACCATGGCCCGCTATGCGGCCGAGGGCAACGAGGTCCTGGTGGTGACGCTGACCGGCGGCGAGCGCGGCGACATCCTCAATCCCGCCATGGATGTGCCGGGCGTGCGGGACCGGATCAGCGACGTGCGCAAGGAGGAGATGGCCGAGGCCGCCCGGATCCTCGGCGTTCAGCAGCTCTGGCTCGGCTTCGTCGACTCCGGTCTGCCCGAGGGTGACCCGCTGCCGCCGCTGCCCGAGGGCTGCTTCGCGCTGGTGCCGCTGGAGGAGTCCGCCGAGGCGCTGGTCAAGGTGATCCGCGAGTTCCGTCCGCACGTCATCACCACCTATGACGAGAACGGCGGATACCCGCACCCCGACCACATCCGCTGCCACGAGGTGTCGATGGCCGCGTACGAGGCCGCGGGCGACGCCGAGCGCTTCCCGGCGGCGGGGGAGCCGTGGGAGCCGCTCAAGCTCTACTACTCGCACGGCTTCATCCGTAAGCGCCTGCAGCTGTTCCAGGAGGAGTACGACCGTCGCGGCGAGGAGTTCCCGATGGCGGAATGGCTGAAGAAGTGGAAGACCGAACACGGCGACCTGATGGCTCGGGTGACCACCCAGATCGCCTGCGGTGACTACTTCCCGCAGCGGGACGACGCCCTGCGCGCGCACGCCACCCAGATCGACCCCAATGGCTCGTTCTTCGCGGTGCCGCTGGACATTCAGCAGAAGATCTGGCCGACCGAGGAGTTCGAGCTCGCGAAGACGAGGGTGAGCACCGCGATCCCGGAGTCCGACCTGTTCGCGGGCATCGACCACGTCGGCTACGGACATCACGGCGCAGGCCACCACGAGGAGAAGAAGTGATCTTGGCAAGTGCGGTCGGCGGCTGGCTGGCGCAGACCCCCAGCAATCCGGTCGGACCCGAGTTCGGCAAGGCTTCGCCGATCGGGTTCGTCATCATCGTGGCGCTGCTCGTGGGCACCGTGCTGCTGGTCCGCTCGATGAACAAGCAGCTCAAGAAGCTGCCCGACACGTTCGAGCCGGAGCATCCGGAGCTCGATCAGGCCGCCGATGAGGGCACCGACCGGGGAGCCGCGGGCGAGGCACCCTCGAGCGAGAAGAACTCGGAACCGCCGACCGGCGGGGCGAGCTAGGAACCGCGCCTTGACTGCCCTTGACCGAAACTCGCTCGGCGGGGCGACCAGTCCCTACCTGCGCCAGCACGCCGACAACCCGGTGCATTGGCAGCAGTGGGGCCCGGAGGCGCTCGAGTGGGCGCGCGTGCGAGACGTGCCGATCCTGCTCTCCGTCGGCTACTCCGCCTGCCACTGGTGTCATGTGATGGCCCATGAGTCCTTCGAGGATGAGGCCACGGCGGCGCTGATGAACGAGAACTTCGTCTGCATCAAGGTGGACCGCGAGGAGCGGCCGGACCTCGACGCGGTCTACATGAATGCCACGGTCGCGATGACCGGTCAGGGCGGCTGGCCGATGACCTGCTTCCTGACGCCCTCGGCCGAGCCGTTCTATTGCGGCACCTACTACCCGACGGTGCCGCGCGGCGGGATGCCGTCGTTCACCCAACTGCTCGAGGCCATTGCCGACACCTGGCGGGGCAGGCGCGGCGACGTCGAGGAGGCGTCGGCCTCGATTACCGCGCAGCTGACGGCCAATTCCGCGGGCGTCCCGGGCGGCCAGGTGGTGCTCGACGCGAACCTGCTCGATGCCGCGGTACTCGCCGCTCTGCACGACGAGGACCAGACGAGGGGCGGATTCGGGCTGGCACCCAAGTTCCCGCCGTCAGCGTTGCTGGAGGGGCTGCTCCGCGGCTACGAGCGAACCGGGGACGCGAAAGTGCTTGCCGCGGTGGAACGTACCGCGGGGGCGATCGCTCGTGGCGGCATCTACGACCAGCTCGCGGGCGGCTTCGCGCGCTATTCGGTGGACGCCGACTGGGTGGTGCCGCACTTCGAGAAGATGCTCTACGACAACGCCCAGCTGTTGCGGACGTATGCCCACCTGGGCAGGCGGACGGGTTCGGCGCTCGCGATCCGGGTCGCGGAGGAGACGGTCGAGTTCCTGCTGCGCGATCTGCGTACCGACACCGGCTGCTTCGCTTCCGCGCTGGACGCCGACACCGACGGCATCGAGGGCCTGACGTACGCGTGGACGCCGGACGAGTTGCTCTCGGTCCTCGGCTTCGAGGACGGGGTGTGGGCGGCCGGGCTGCTCGCGGTGAGCTCGGCGGGCACCTTCGAGGCGGGCACCTCGGTGCTGCAGCTGCCCGCGGATCCCGACGACCCGGCGCGCTGGGAAGCGGTGCGGTCCAGGCTGTTCGAGGCGCGGTTGCGACGCCCGCAGCCGGGACGCGACGACAAGGTCGTCACCGCATGGAACGGGTTGGCCATCACGGCCCTGGCCGAGGCGGGTGCCGGGCTCGGTCACCCCGAGTGGGTCGACGCCGCCGCGCGCTGCGCCGGGGTGCTGCTCGACGAGCATCTGGTCGACGGGAGGCTGCGACGGGCCTCGCTCGGTGGAGCGGTCGGCGAGGCGGCCGCGGTGCTCGATGACCATGGCGCGCTTGCGGTCGGGCTGCTGGCGCTGCACCAGGCGACCGGTGACCGCGAATGGCTCACCCGCGCAGAGCAACTGATCGAGCTGGCGATCGCACACTTCCAGGACCCCGCGGAGCCCGGCAGCTGGTTCGACACCGCCGACGACGCCGAGCGGCTGATCACCCGCCCGCGCGACCCGTTCGACGGGGCGACGCCCTCAGGGGCATCCACCATCGCGGAGGCACTGCTCGCGGCCGCCGCGCTGGCCGGGCCGGAGAGCTCGGCGCGCTACGCCGCGGCCGCCGCGGACACCCTCGACCGCGGGGCGCTGCTGCTGGCGCGCGCCGCCCGGTCCGCGGGGCACTGGCTGGCCGTCGCCGAGGCGTCGGTGCGCGGACCGATCCAGGTCGCGGTGGCCATGACGGGCGACGCCGCCGAGCTGCTCGACACGGCCCGCCGGGAGGCGCCGGGCGGCGCGGTGGTGATCGGCGGTGCGCCGGACTCGTCGCCGTTGCTGGCCGACCGCCCGCTGGTCGACGGGGAGCCGGCCGCGTACGTGTGTCGGGGGTTCGTTTGCGACCGGCCGGCGACCGATGTCGACGAGCTGGCGGCGGCGCTGGCGCGTTAGCTCGCGGGGAATCGGACCGTGGGGCGGGGGGGGGGGGGGGCGGCGGGGCCCCGCCGGCCACGGGCCCCCCCACGCGGGGGGCGGGATTACGGATCACAGATACCAAAAACACAAAAACCGATCCCCGGGCCGCGG
>NZ_JBHZBV010000016.1:0-84594 GCF_042754885.1 Rhodococcus sp. NPDC059179
GCCAGGAAGCCTGCGGGTTTCAGCCTTCTAACTTCCAACAGTTACAACTGTGAAAACCTTAAATGGCGAAGGAGGCGTCGACGCTCCTCAGTGTTACAACGTTATAACTGTCAGCCGTCCAGCTACTTAACCATCTAGACGTTCCAACCTCTAAAAGTTTAAACATCTGGCCGTTCGGCCGTTCTGAGATTCAAACCGGACACCGTTTCACCGCTTGTCCATTACGGTATTTCAGGGCTAGATTCAGGTTCGTGACGAACATTCTGGTATGCCATTCCCGCAAGGGCGGCGTGGGGAAGTCCACGATCGCGTACGAGCTGGCGTATGTGCTCGACGCTCCGCTGATTGACCTGGAGCATGACGGCGGATCCGTCACACGAAAGTGGGGGTACCGGCCCGAAGATCGCTCAAGGTCCCTGCTCCTCGACGCTATAGCCAACGGACGCACCCCACGACCACTGAAGGGCTTCAACAAGGCCAAACTCGTACCAGGTCATCCCGACCTGTACGACAGCCAGCCCAGCGAAGAGCAGATGGCACAGGCACTACTCCAGTGGGCTGACGACTGGAAGACCGACTGGATCGTCGTCGACACGCACCCCGGAGCCACCCCACACGGGCACGGCGCCTTGTCGGTCGCCAACGTGGTCATCGCCCCCACCCCGCTACGCACGTCGGACCTCGACGCCACAGAGCAGCTGGTCAACGAGATGTCGGACTACCCGGTCGTGATCGTTCCAACTTTCGTCCCGGTCTTTCCGCCGAAGGCGGAGATCGAAAGGCTGCGGAGCATCATCGACGGGACTCCCGTGCAGGTCGGGCCACTAGTCCCTCATGCGCTGGCCGTGGGAACTCGCAAGAAGCGCATGGCCATCACGTCCGAAGATCCGCCGGCCAAGGCCCTTCAGCCGGTAGCTGACGCGATGGTCGCGATCGCGGACTTCGTGAAGGAGTACACCAATGACTAGTGGTCTTGACGCCCTGGACGACAGACGCAACAAGGGATCCAAGCCTGGTGGAGGACGGAATATGCCCCCACCCAAGCACGGGCCGCGGAGCAAGCCGGTGTCGGTCACCGCACCCGCGACCGAGGTCGAGCGCACAGAGGAACCGCAGGTCACCATCGACGTAGCGACGGATCCAGCCCCGGTCGCCGCCGCGGCCGCACCCGCCGCTCCCCCGGCTCCGCAAGCGCCTGCACAGGCAGCGCCCTCCAAACCGAGCACTGCGACGTCCCGTCAGGATGACCTGACGGCGCGGACGATCTATCTCGACGATGACAACGACGACTTCCTCGAGGAGGCCAAGCGCTCCGGCCGCAGGGAGAAGCCGCGGGTGGACGCCACCCGATCCGCCGTGGTGCGACTTGCTTTGGCCAGGCTGCGTGACCAGATGACTCCTGAGCAGGTCGTCCGCGAACTCGCTGCTAGGGCAGCCCCGCATGTTGGGACAGGCCGCCGCCGGCTCTAAGTCGCCGGGGGCTCGAGTTCGGTCCCCAATCACCGAGTGCCCCGCAATCTCGTCAGGACTACCGGACGGGGAGCGGGGCACTTGTCATTTCGCCATCTTGACATCACACCTTCTTGCAGTTCTAACGTTATAATGGTTCACTGCCTAGCCATCTTGCGGTTATAACATCATAATGGTACAGCGTCTCGATGGGTTCTCAGTTACGATCGTCGAGACTGCGAGTTGAACACCTGCACCCATGGCACCTACGCCTACGGGCCTTTCGAGAGCACTGCAGGAACTCCCGGCGACGGGAACGGCACGTCACCAGCACATTCGCGCGAGATCGCACGAGAAACCCATCGGACGACGTCAGCAGCCCGGCGCCTACGCCTAACGCCACGCACGCGCACCACACCACAGCCACCGCCCCGCCCAGGTCGACCCGATTCCCATCCCGCTCTCAGACAAGAGTGGGGACGAGAAGGAAGGTCCCGGCGGGCCGAGAAATGAGAGAGGACCGCGAACGATGTTGCGACCCAAGCCCGACGGAAGATCCGACTACCCCCGACCGGCGCCCACCACAGACGACAGGGGAGCGGTCTTCTGGAGCGCGGTGGCCATCACCACTGTCATCTGCATTGCGTCGTTCGTCCTGAGTTTCGTCGCTCTGGCGGATCTCCTGATGCAAACAGGCCAGCCCAAGAACCTGAGCTACCTGTTCCCGGTCATGATCGACGGCACGATCCTCATGTCCACCATCGCCCTGGTCCACCTTTCCGGCGACGATGACCGAAAGAAGGACCGCACATTCTTCTGGTTCGTGCTCGTCATCGGAGCCAGCGTGAGCATCGCCGGAAACGCCTTGCACGCCTACATCAGTCACGCGCCCGGATTCGATCCTCGTCTCGCCGCTGTCATCTCGGCAATCCCGCCGATCGCTCTGCTCGCTGCGTCCCACGGCATGACCATTCTCGCCCGCCGGCCGAAGGCGATCGCCGCAGCGGTGGGTCAGCCTGCGGCTTCGCCGCGGCCCGCTGAGTCACCCCGGGCCGTGGCCATCGCTGCCACCGCGCCCGACATCAGCGAAGTGGAAGCGCCGGAGCCCGTGGGGGAGGGGAGTATCCAGCCCGAATCGGCGCATTCTGACGTCCCCGCCTCCTGGGTCGATGATGAGCTCACCGCAGCCATCGCTACCAGATCTGCAGAGTCTGGCGATACTCCACTGACCTTCATGAACGACGACGAGCGACGCGAGTACGCCGTGCGGCAGTACGCCAGTGGCATCAAGCCGCCCGTCATCGCGAAGGACCTCGGATACGCCCCATCGACCGTCTACCGATGGATCTCAGAAGCCCGAAAGACCCGACCGCTCGTACCCCAGGCAGTCAGCTAGGCCGCAGCGAATGTCCGACACGCCCACTCCACAACGAATGTCCGACACTGATTGGGTGCGGCGGTAGGGTCCGATCTTGATAACAGCTGGCCGGGTGGAAGGAGCTGAACAGTGACCGTGGTCAAGGAAGAACGCCCCTATAGGCGACTCGATCCCGAGAGCGCCCTCACCGTCTCACCGAAGCGCAGCGTGCGCCTGCCGGAGACCGTTGATCGGCAGCTCGCTGTACTGGCGGAACAGACAGGGAAGACGCCTTCTTTCCTGATCCGAGAAGCAGTAGCCGCGTACATCTCCGACGAAGAGAGGCGAGCCAGCTAGGCCCTGAAACCAAGTCCAGAAAAGACTTGAGCCCCCGGCGGTAACCGAGGGCTCAAGTTGAGGAAGACCAACCCGAATCACGCGAGACCCGAATCGACCGTCCCACCCAACAGGGGACAAAACATTGTCTGGTCGACATTCTAACAGGGCGCCGCGTGATCCGGTCTACACGTCACGCCCAAATCACCGGCGTGGCGAGTCCGGTCATCCTCCTTACCCAGAGGAGACACACCATGTCCGCCACGACCCACCCAATCACCCCTCTCCACGAGCAGTGGAGGCACGCTTTCTCCCGCTACGGCCTACGCCAGGACCGCACACGACTGACCCACACGGCCGCGCACATCGCCTGGACGATCTTCGGCTACTCCAACCCTGAGACCGGCATGACCAGGCCCCTGTCCTACGCCGAGCTGCGCGAGGCAGCGTGGGCCTCACGCACCTCACTCGTCGCCGCGCTGCGCGCACTCGAGGACGACGGCTGGATCAAGCGGTTCGGCGCCCACGAGCAGCTCAACTCCTACGTCCTCACCGTCCCCGCGCAGGTTGTGGATAACTTCGTGACCAGTGGCTCCGCCGACGACGCACCCGGTCTGGAATCTGCACCGACCCCGACAGCACAGAAGGCAGTCAGCAGCCAGTCGATCGCGGATTCTGCGCCCAGCCCGGTGCAGAATTTGGACCACGAGAAAAGCTTCTCTTCTCCTTCAAATATCTCTCTCGTTGAATCATCGACGGGGGAAGGTCCGACTGCCCGCGTCCCGCTGCCGCGGGACTGGCAGCCGAACCACACCCACGTCGTCACCGCCGCAAGCAAGGGCATCGACCTCGAGGACGCCCATGTCTCGTTTGCGGCCGAGTACTCCGGTAAGACCAGGACCAGCCCCGACGGCTGGGACAAGGCATTCGGATTCTGGCTCAAGAGCGGGTACGAGACGTATCTCGCCGCCGAGCTGGCCCGCACACAGCTCCCCAAGCCCGCCCCAGCAGCCGCGTCACGGCACCGGCGCGAGGATTCGCGGGTTAGGACCGTCATCGGCGTTCTTCGCTCCGTGGGAGTCGAAATCGGAGCAAGTGTTAGGGATCGAGCGGGGGAGCTGCTCACCGCTGGAGTGCCTGTCAACGAGATTTCCAGCATCATCGAGGACGAGCTGTCGAAATCCCTGCTCAGCGCATAGGAGGTATCCCGTGTCTGATCTGGCTGACAACGCTCGAGCATGGGTGACCGAGCAACTGCGGTTCCCTCAACGAGCACCACAGACCACCGCGGTGCTCGACTGGACCGAAGTCTCCACCGCAACCCAATCCGCGATAGCCGGCCTCTCCCGCAGTGATCAACCCATCGACCCGGACTCACTGACCGCGCACCCAACCCTGTGGCAGAAAATCACCGGCCACCACAACGGATTGACCCACGCCCAGCGCGACGAGATCCAACGCGCCCGCAGAGCCTTGAACTGGCCACTACACGAGGAAGGACCCGAGGCCCGCCTAAGCGCCATCGCTGAGGCCACAGCAGCCCGAATCACCCGGAACCCCGCGTGGTGGCACCCCATGCTCGACACCCACCGCTCGGTGCTCGGACTTCACATCGAGGTCCAGGCCCTCGCCGTAGGAGCCCACGAACTGATGACCCTGCGAGACCAGATCCCGGCCATGCCAGTCGCCAGCGATCCCACGCTGGCCCGCGCCCGCACGGAGTGGGAACACCGCCAGGTCATCTTCGCGCAGGCCGAGGCCGCGCTCATCGACCGGGTGGCCGCACTGCGCGCCTACGAAGATGCACTCGGCCACGTCGAGACCAGCCTCGACAACCTCGACACCGTCACCCGGTTGGCTGCAGATCGCCATGACGTCGAACGCCTCGAACGCCTAACACTCGGCGCGGAATACGCATCCGAGTACCTCAACCGCCAACCCATTGAAGTCGAGGACGTCCGCGCGGCGTTCGACGTGCGTGTCGCCTACCTCGACAGCCTCATCCCCGAGCCCCACCATCTCCGCGCCTAACACCCGCCGCGGGATCAAGCAGGAACGAACAGAACCCGGCGCAACAGGGGGGATGGCGCGCCGGGTTCTGTTCTGCTTCAAGGGCTGTGCCCCCAGCAGCGGCGCACACAGGGGGGATGGCGCGCCGCGCAACCAACACGCTAGTTGAATTCTGATCTATCTCGGGGCGCTCAGTGGCGCATGTCACGAGCTCGACAGAGGTCGCTCTCGAGGGGCTGGTCGTGAAGAACAGGTGCTGCCGCGCCGCCGCTGCGCGACGCCTTGCCCCCGAATGTGATGGGTGACCCGAGGCGGGGGCGACGAACAATCGGGAATGGCTGAGGCCTGGCGACCAGGCGAAGATCTACCGGGGTGGTGGGGGAGAGGGAAACGAGTGAACTCCTACGATTCCGCAGAGCAGGGATCGGACGACCTAACCGCGAACGGATAGCGACCGTCCAGGGCCCGGGTGCGCAGCACCTGGCCCGCACCGAGGGGGAGGGACTGATATGACGGACCATCACGCACAGGAGCCGGAAGCAGATCCGGAAATCGACTATGTCGAAATGGATTTGGACCCGGAAGCGCATCTACTGTGCGCGGCCCTATGGTCTCGCGACGAGGAGACTCTGCGATTCCTGTTCACACACATGCGGGAAGACGACTTCGAGAACCCCTTCTACAAGCCGATCTTCGCAGTGATCGGCGACGCACTCACAGCCGGTCAGCCGCACGACCCCACGATCGTCGCGGCCAGCTTCACCCAGGCGGGGCGGGAAAAGGTCCCTTCCGCAGTTCACAATGCCCTGCGCACTGTCCTGACGCTGGGGAGCTCGACCGGCTCGGTGGGGCACTATGCGGCCAGCGTCGTAGCCGCCAGCTACCGCCGCAGCTACTTCCGCCTCGCGGCCGCCGTGCAGCTCGCGGCCGAAGAGGCATCCGAGGGCGAGCTGTTCCCGATCCTGGTCGCGCACGGAACGCGGCAGCGCGAAGAACTCCACCGGCTCAACACCATCCGCAACGGCCCGGCCAAGGACCGCCGCGAGGATTAGTCGCGGGAAATGGGGGGGCCTCAGTGACGCCACCACCGACGGGACGAGCAGCAATGATCCATCAGACCGAGGCCGCCCGCCGCATCTACTTCGCTACGCGGGCGGCCTTTTCCCTGTCCACGTAGTTGTAGATTCCCTTCACGCTGAGGTCGTACATGCTCTGCAGCTCGGCAATCTTGTACTTGCCAGACTGGTGCCGATCGAACAGCTCGCTCTGCTTCTCGGGGGAGAGTTTGAGCACGCGACCCCGGTACTTTCCCTCAGCCTTTGCCTTGGCGACGCCGCCCGAGGTCCGCAAGCGGATCAGCCCGGAATCGAACTCGGCGAACGTTCTGCCGAGCATGTCGAACACCTTCCGCCCGACCGGGTCCCCGATGTCGTACGTATGTCCGTCGAACGACAGCTGCACGCCCCGGTCCTCGAGTTCGGTGACCGTGTGGCTCAGATCGGCCACCGACCAGGCGAGACGCTCCAGCTTCGTGACGACCAGGATGTCGCCGGCCGACAACCCAGCGAGCGCGGCAGGCAACCCCACGCGTTCACGATCCGTGCCGGTCAACCCGTGATCGACGAAGATCCGGTCCGCCGGCACCCCGAGCTCGACGAGTGCCGCACGCTGTTCGCGTTCGTCATCGCCCTCGGCGGCGCATCGCGCGTATCCAGCGAACATGCCTACAGGATATCCAAATAGCCAGGTTTTCAAATACAACACTCGAAGGGAGGGTGTCCGGCTCGACGAGAAGGGGGCCGCCACCGCCTCGGCTGAGGTGATGGCGGCCCCTGCGAGGCGCGCCTTTTACCGGACGATGACCCAGCTACTGACGCCCTTGTTGAGATTCGGGGTCTTCGCGCTGACCAGCGAGACACCGGATCCGGTGAACAGTTCGATGCTGGTCGGCCGGCCGTCGACCTGCACCCAGCGAGTCTGCGAATTCAGGCCGGTCAGCGCCTCGACCTCCACCGAAGTGACGCAGCCCGGGTTAGCGAGCTGGCCCTGCGGCAGGAAGTGGAACGTGAGGAACCCGGGCCGGGCCGGGCTGGTCTCGAGGTGCATGGGAATCGTGCCCGAGCACGCACCGCTGTTCGAGAACGTCCAGATATCCGGCCCCATGCTGACCCACTGCAAGGGCACGTCGGCCGATGCCGCCGGGGCCGCGCCCACAGCAAGGCCAGTCGCGATACCGACCGCTGCGGCCGCGGTACCGATCGTGCGGGCGGTGTTCATGGTGAATGGCATTGGCCGATTCCTCCCCTGTGAGAACGTCCCCCCTGGACGTTTCAGCGACCTACCATACAGAGAGCTCTCGTCGGGCCGCCAAATGGCGAGATTTCCCCGGACGCGTGAAGTAGCCACGGCCACAACGAGATCACGGCGCCGCAGCGTGCACAGGGCTCCGGCATCTCGCACTCGTCGCGACGGAACCTCAGTTGAACTCGAGCGAAGCGGTCTGATTCCATCCGCCATGAACTGCTAAGCGATCCTGATCCTTATTGGGATCGGGTGACCGGGCGCCATGTTTCCGTCGCCTGCCCGGTGGTCGGAGTCGAGGTAGCCAGTAGTCAGGTGTCACACCCGACCCAACATGAGATCGGTCGGTCATCATGGTGAGGTGACATCTGAATCGGACGACTTCGTGGCCGCTGAGCTGCCGGACGGACCGCCGTGGCCGGTGGATTTCCTGGCGGACCTGCATGCCGGGCTGTATCCGGATGATCCCGACCTTCTGGCCCGCGTCTATGCGGATCCCGACGCGGTTCAGGTTCTCGAGGCGTTAGAGCGCGTCGCTGACGAGTTGCGCCGATACGGCAGGGTGTCCCGCGGCGAAGAGTAAACACCTTGGTCAGTAGTGGGTGGACGGCATGGAGAATGCGAGCGCGAAGACAACGCCGTAGAACACCACGATCAGCACGAAAAACACCACCCACAGGAGCAGGGAGATCTTGCCGAGCGACTTGGCCCGGTCGGAGGCGTACTTCGCACCGGCGAAGTCTCCAGACGCCCACAACGGGTAGACGCGGGAAGAGTGGTTGAACGCGGCGAAGGCCAGCGGCCAGAAGAAGATCAGGGCGGCCGCGGCCCAGCCCGCGTTGGTGGCGGGCAGCGTCGGCGTGGCGACGTAGTCAGGGGCGGTGACGCCAGTGGCGGAGTAGGTGGTCGCCTGGTTCGGGTACATCGAGTCTCCTTGGGGTGGTGCCGATTCCGCGGTTTCGCGGTCTTAAAGGTTGGATGCACCCGGGGTCGTGAAAGGTTCCCGCCCAGGCGAGAATTCGCGATCACGGCGACGGAAACGACTGTGGCCCCCGCAGGTGCGGGGGCCACAGTCGGCGACAACGCGGTGCCTGGGGTCAGGCGGCGTCCTGGTCGGCCTTCTCGAAGATCAGATACTGCGCGGAAATCTGCTGGTCGACGTCCTTCTTATTGTCGAGCCCGGATGCCTCACCGACGTAGCGGCCGTTGACGACCATGCAGTAGTCCGCCGTTCCCTGGACGGTGTCCTTGGTGACGCACGTGGCGTCAGACAGGCCCTGCGGGGAGGGAGCGGTGGTGAAGCCCTGGGAGGTGAGGTCGTTGGTGAACTCCTCGGCGATCTTCTGGGCGCCGGCGTCGTCCTTGGCGCGGTAGACGGTCGTCTTGGCGACCGCGTTGTGCTCGGATCCGGTCTCGCTCAGAACCTTGTAGGTCAGCGGCGGGTTTGTCGAGCGGTGCGACATGCCGCGCGGGCCGTAGGCGGCCAAGTCGTCGCCGAGCTGGGTCTGGGCGTCTTCCTCGGGGATCGCGTAGATGAGGACCTTGTCCTGGTCGACCATCGGGAATTCAGCGGACTTCCCGCCGTTCTGTTCCTTGGTCGGCTGAGCGGGGAACTTGTCGATCAGCGCCCCCTGCAGGCCCACCGCCTTCGCGACGGCCTTGGCGGTCCAGTCCTTCTGGTCGGCCGGGGCCTTCGCCCAGGTGTAGAGCAGGTAGTCGCCGTGCGGGGTGAGCGCGTTGACCGACACCTCCGGTCCGGCCTTGAAGCTGTTCCCTCGGGTCGAGACCAGGGTGTTGGGCAGCACGTCGATGGTCTCCGCGGTTGCGATCCCGGCGCCGTCATCGACGGTGGTGAGCTCGGTCTGTATCTCGCGGGCGGCCTTGGCGGCGGCCTCGGGGTTGTTGAACCGCATCACCGCGTTGACCACGGACCGGGATTCGTCGGTGACGTTGGGGGTGTTGGTGGCGGCAGTGGTGACGTAGCCGTAGAGCATCTGGTTGTTGTGGGCGATATCGCCGGCGTTGCCGCTGATAACGACGCCGAGGTTCTTGCCGCTACGCATCACCATCGTCGGCATCTTTGTCGATGTCAGTTCCGGGTCGATCTCAAACGGGACGACGGTGAACTCCGCCAGGCGCTGGCCCTCGACCTCGATGATGTTGTCCTTGGTGGCCCGCTCGAATTCGGGGGCCGGGCTGGTCGGATAGCTGCCGGTGTCGAGGGCGGCCGCGTCGACCGCCGGCGCGGCGTCGCCACCGGACTTGGCTGTCGGCTCACCGTCACCGGTGCTGCTGCATCCGGCGAGCAGCACGCCCGCACACAGCACGGCCGCGGCCCGCGGCACCCACTTCGTCGTTCGCACCATCATGGTCCTTTCGTCGTCTCCCCCCGCTCGCATGCCGGGCAATGCCCGGGTTGCGGCGGTGATGTCACATGGTGTGATGCGCCGACACCCGGTGAAGGTTCCCACCGCCCACGCAAACGTGTTCCACCTCACATCGAGGCGGGTGGGTGGTTGACCTGCACGACACGGCATCAGCGGGGCCGCGTTAGGGTCTGACCGCAGCGGCGATAGGTCCGGAGCTACGGGGGAGGGGGATCGTGGACGACGCAACACCGCAGGCCAACGCCTCAGGCGACTCGAGCCCACGGCAACGCGCCGAGGTCCTTCTGTCCTCGATCACCGGGAAGATCCTGCGCCCGTTCGGGTATGACGCGCTCAGCGATCTCGCCGTGCAGCGGGCTTCCGCCGACGACCAGACCCGGTCGGTCGTGGTCGTCGGGGAGGTCAAGCGCGGCAAGAGCTCACTGGTCAACGCGTTGGTGGGGTGGCGGGACGCGTCCCCGGTCGGGGTGGACGTGACGACCTCGACAACGATCGCGCTCGGTGAGGCCACGGACGAGGCGCCCGGCGGCACCGCGCAGCTGCTGTTCCCGGACCGCACCGAACAGATCCGCCACGACGAGCTCGCCGACTGGGTGTCCTGCGAAGGCGTTCACGTGATCGACCCGCGTATCGAGGAGCTGCCGACCCGGGCGATCGTCCCCGTGGCCGGCAGCCGCCTCGGCGGTGTCGCGGTGATCGACACCCCCGGTGTCGGCGGCCTCGACCCCGCCTACGCGGCGCTGGCGACGGCGTCCGCCTCGCAGGCGTGCGTGCTGGTGATCGTGTGCGACGCGAGCACCCCGATCACCGCCCCGGAGATGGCGTTCATCCGCGAAACCGGATCCGCCATGGAGGCGCTCATCGTCGTGGTCACCAAGACCGACAAGAACGTGCGCCGCTGGAAACCGATCGTCGAGGAGAACCGGGCCCTGCTGCGCACACACCTCGGCCGCGAGGTGCCGGTGCTCGGGGTCTCGAGCCTGCGGGCGGTCGTCGCCGCCGAGATGCCCGCCGGCCCGGAACGTGACCGCACCGAGGACCGCTCCGGGATCACCGCGCTTCGGGCGATGATCCACGCGAAACTAGATGTTGCCGAGGACCTTCCGGCCGCGAACGGGTTGCGCACCGCGGCCCAGGGACTGCGGACCCTCGAAGCGGACCTGGCCACGCAGATCGACGCGATCACCAACAGCGCCCAGGTCATCCCGGATCTGACCGCGCAGCTCGAGGAACTGCAGAACCTCAAGGATCACTCCCAGCAGTGGGAGCAGTACCTGGCGCGGGATCTGACGCTGATCCGGCAGAACGCCACCGACGAGCTCGACCGCCGCCTCGATGCGATCCGAGAAACGTGGACCTCCCGAATCAACAAGAACGGGATGGCCGTGCTGCGGAAGAATCCGCAGCACTTCACCGCGGAAATGGAAAAGGAATTCCAGGCCGCGATGGCAGGGTCGCTGACGGTGTTCCTCGAACAGCTCTACACCCAGATCGTCAAGCCCCGCTTCGACTCCGAAGTCGTGTGGGACGAGATCTACCAGCAGGTCGTCGCGACCCTGTCGAACCGCAAACTCGAAACCCACCAGGTCGCCGGCAAACGCCAAGGGCTGCTCGACCCGTCGATGCTGACGATGGGTGTGATGGGCTCGTCCATGCTCGGCGGCCTGATCGGTGTCACCACCGTGATCGGTGTCGGCGCGGTCGTCGGTGTCGCCTGGGTGGGATTCAACTTGGGGTTCAAGGCGATGCGTGCGGGGAAGACGAACCTGCTTGCCTGGCAGCGCGAGACCATCGCCACCACCAAGACCACCACCGGGCGCATGCTCGAATCGACTCTCGCGCTGGCCCGCCCGGAGATCGTCATCCGCTACCGCGACCACCTCAAGACCTCGATCGAGCACCTGCAGAAGCAGATCAAGGACGCCGAGGACATCGCCCGCACCGACAAGGCGACCCGGGAGAAGAAGCTCGGGCGGCTCGAAGGCAACCGGAAGGTAGTCAGCGGCAACATCGCCCGCGCCGAAGAGCTGATCACCGAACTGACCGCGACGCCGGCCGCATCCGGTGGTGGCGCCCGGTGACCACGTTCACGCCGCCACCGGATCCGGTCCGCGCAGCCCTCGACCGTGCCCTGCACGCCCTCGCCGCGCTCGGTCCCGAGCTGGCAGGGCACGCCAACCGCATCGGGGCGATCCTGTGGTCGCCGCCGCGGATCGTGATCGTCGGCCGCCTCAAGGCCGGCAAGTCCACACTGGTCAACGCGCTGATCGGGGCGCCGGTCGCAGAGACCGCCGCGCTCGAGGCCACCAACGTCGTGGCCGTCTACCAAGACGGGGCACCGGCCCGGGCCGAGGTCGTCCTGCTCGACGGCACCCGGCGCCCGGTCGAGACCGTCCGAGGACAGATCACCGCACTGAGCACCCCGCCCGAGGAGATCGGGTACCTGCACCGGTGGCTGCCCTCGGCCGCGATCCGCGACTACACCCTCGTCGACACCCCCGGACTGGCGACGCTGACCGCGGAGAACGAGGCCCGCACCCGCCGAGTGCTGATCGACGGGTTCGCTCAGACCCGCACTGCGTCCGTCGACGCCGACGCCGCTGTGTTTCTTTTCGACTCGACGCCGCGGGCCGACGAGATGGCGTTCTTGGCCCAGCTCGGGTTCACCCCGCTCACCACGCTCGGGGTGCTCTCGCGGGCAGATGGATTCGGTGAAGGTGCCCTCGGGTTGCGCAATCCGCTCGAGCACGCCGCCGAGCACGCGGCCACCCTGGCTGCCCAGTTGCGTGGCACCGTGATGACGGTGCTGCCGATCGCCGGTCTGCTCGCCGAAACCTCCCACACCGGCGCGCTGACCGAGAACGATGCCCGCGCGCTGGCCGCATTGGACGGGATCGAGGCGTTCGATCTGATCGACCTGCTCGACTCCGACGGCCCGGCCGCGGTGCCGCCGCAAGTCCGTGGTCGCCTCGTCGATCTCCTCGGCGAGTACGGGATGATCCACGGCCGCACCATCGCCGCCCGTGGCGCCGCCGCCCTGAACGAGTGGCTCGTCGCGAACTCCGGTGTGCCGCAGTTACGTGGTGTCCTCGCACACCACCTGGGCGCCTTCGCCGGGATTCACCGCGCGAGCCGCATCATCGGCGAACTCGACCAGCTCGCCTACACCCACCCCGCGCGCGACCAGATCCGAGGGATCGCGGACCAGCTGCGATCAGATCCCGCCCTGCACACCGTGGTCCTGTTCGAGCACCTCAAGGCGATGCTCGACGCAGACCCTGCCTCCCCGGTCACCGCCGAGCTGCGGCGTCTGGTCGAACACCCCGCCGCGGCCGGCAAACTCGGCCTACCACCGGATGCCGCCGTCGACGCCCTCCGCGCCCAGGCACAGCAGAAACTCTCCTGGGCGCACATGCAGGCGCTTTCGACGATGACCGCAGCCGAAGACGCCGCACTGGTCGTCCTCATCCGCACCTACAACCTGCTCGCCCGCTGACGATGCGTGAGTCGATCAGATTGCGCTCGAGGCTCTTCCTCGACTAAAGAGATGAAGGGATGTCGATGACCAAGAAGGTGGTTGCGCTGGTCGCGCTCGCTACTGCAGCAACGCTTACTGCTGGCTGCTCGTCGGACACGACACCGAGCAGCGCGCTACCCGAGGGGGTTTCACGGGTCGTGAACGGATTCGAGTGCTACGCCCCTGACTTGCAGGCAGTTACGACCCTGGTCGTTCTGAGCGGGGAAGATCACGATAATCCACTATTGACCGGTGTGGTGGTTGTCTCGGCTGCATCGGTGAAGACTCCAGGCCCGCTTCCCGACGGCGCCAAGGGGTCCGACTATGTGACCGCCGTTCGCTTTTACGAGGAAGGCCCAGAAGACCCTCCAATGCAGGTGGCGACCTTCGCAGTCGCCAGCCCCACCTACGGAGACAGCTGGTACGCCTACACGATCAACGACGTCGCCCGGAAGTACTTCGCGAAAGCTGCTGGGAAAGGCCGCGAGGATACCCAGGCGGCGGCGATCGCATGCCTCGACAGGTAGCGGTGACGATCAACGATCGGATCCGGATCCGGCAGCAGACCGTTGTTGACGGCCTCCAGTGCGCCCAGTCCCGTCGAGCGCAGGTTGTCCTGTTCGCTCAAGGTCGTCAGAACGGCCGACCGCGGACGCGCCAGTGCCCCCCCGAAAATCCTCCCGGCGCAGCCGGGAACCTTTTGCTGTCGGCGTGCATCTAACTGTTCGACCCGCCGTTTTTGTGTCACTTGGAAGGACCGATCAACTATGCGCCTGTGCCGTGTGTGCCAGTGCCCATCCCTGACCTCAACTCGGGGTGACGTGAAGGGCGGCTGCTGATGTCGTCGCGTGAGTGGGTGCTCGGCATCGACTTCGGCACCTCGAACACCGCGGCCGCGCACACCGGGCCGGTGTCCGGGTCGGTCGAGGCGCTGCAGCTCAGCCACAACCGGACCACGATGTCGTCGGCGGTATTCGTCGAGTCACCGGATCGGATCGAGGTCGGTGACGTGGCCACCGACCGGGCCGAAACGAACCCGGCCGCGTTCATGCCGTCCCCGAAGCGAGTCGTCGCCCAAGGCATCGTCAACGTCAACGGCTACGACCTCCCGGCGTCGGTCCCGGTCGCGGCGGTGCTCGAATCGGTGATGGACCGCGCCACAAGCGCGCACGGCGGGATGGCGCCGTCGGAGCTGGTGCTCACCCACCCGGAAGCCTGGTCGCCACGCGAAATCCAGGTGCTGCTCGACGCCGCCGCCAAACTCGGTCTCGATGCCTCGAAGATCAAGACCGTCTCCGAGCCGCGGGCCGCGGCGCACTACTACTCGCGGGTCAAGACCCTCGCTCCCGGCACGAGGATCGCGGTGTTCGACTTCGGTGGCGGCACACTCGACATCGCCGTCCTCGAGGCCAACGAACACGGCACCTTCGACGTTGTCGCCGCGCGCGGCGACAATGGCCTCGGCGGCAAGAACTTCGACGCGTTCATCCGCCGATGGGTCGACCAGCAGCTCGAGGACCGCGACCCCGACCTGCTCAACTACCTGCGGACGCAGGCGCCGATGGATGTCCGCTACGCCCTCGACGATTCGATCCGCCGCGCCAAGGAACTGCTGTCCGAGGCTCCGTCGGCGACGATCACCGTCGCCGCAAACGGGCGGGCCGAGAAGTTCCAGATCACCCGCGAGGAGTTCGAGGAACTGATCGCCCCCGCACTCGACAAGGCGGTCAACCTGACCCGGGCAACGCTCACCGACGCCCACGTCAGCGACCCCAGCCAACTCGAGGCGCTGTATCTGACCGGTGGCAGCAGCAGGATCCCGGTAGTGCACGAGCGGCTCAAAGAACTCGGCCCGATCGCCACCCTCGACGACCCGAAGACCGTCGTCGCCCAAGGCGCCCTTGCTGCCGCGGCACCGATCGTCCGCGGCCTGGGCGCCGCCCCCACCCCGGCGCCTGCCGCTGCGCAGTATCCGATGTCGCCGCCCCCCGCCGCACCGTCGCGGCCCGCTGGGCAGCCGTGGGCGCCGCAGCACAGCGCGCCGGACCTGGCGCACGCCGGGTGGCAGCCCGCGGCGGCTGCGGACGGCAGTGCAGGGAGCAAGAAGAAGTGGGGGCTGATCGCGGCCGCGTCCGTCGTCGTTCTCGCCGTCGCCGCCACCGCCGGTGTCCTCGCGCTCAAGGGCGGCGGCGACACCCCACCAGAGACGACCGCCGCGGGCGGCGCCCAAAATGCCGCCGCCGCGCAGGAAGCCGACGCCGCGGCTTCGTCGGGTGGCAGCGGGGCGAGTGCGCCGCCGTCGACGAAGGATGCCGTGGTCGCGGCGCTCCCACCGGCGCTGCGCAGCGAACTCGATACCTGCAAGAGCGTCGGGGAAACCGAGAACGGTGGCATGAAACTGCAGTGCCCGATCAAGAAGGGCAGCACGCTCGCTGCCGGCACCTTCACGGGCGACTACGCGTCGGTCATCGTCTCGGTCGACACCCGCGAGGCGAAGAAGTCGGTCATCGGTCTCCGACAGGGATTCCAGAACAACACCGCCGTCGCCGACAACGAGCTCGTCGAGAACACCTCCCGCACCGCCGCCGCCCACATCGACGGCCCGTTCTCGGAGAACAACTACTCCCTCACCTACGCCAACGGTTCCACCGGCGTGATGGCATCCGCGACCACTCTGCAAGGCCTCGACGGCGCCAAGACGTTCCTGGCGCGGGCCGGCCTGATCAACTAGCGGACTCCGTCGCACTCGGGGGCTGAGCAGTCCACGAGTGCCCGCCCGAGAGAGGGACGGCCAAACCTGCACAGGTTCGGCCGTCCCTCTCTTTCTCGGTTCACTCCCGGCGCGTGCGGTATATCCGGTGGCGCCCATATGTCGTGTGAGCTGGTCTTTCATCGGTTGTGGGCCTGCGCGGGAAAGTTTTTGGAACTCGGTGGGAACCTTTCCGGCTGCTCGCCGCATCCAACTATCAACAAGCGAAACAGACACCGACAACAAACCTGGAGGACGAGACGATGAGCAAGGACGACCAGTACACCGAGGCTGATCTCGCCGAGTACGAGGCCGAGCTCACCGACATCGTCGCCGACCCCACCTTGGCAGCCGAGGAGAGGCTGGACGCGCTCTCCGACGCCGTCACCGAGGAAATCAACGAGATCGTCAACTCCACCACCACATCCACCACCGCCACCGCACCCGAGGAGACCACCGTGACCGACCTGAACCAGAAGCTCGACGACATCGACGCCACCCTCGACGACCTCAGCAGCATCGGCGGAGACACCACCGCTCCCGCAGGATCCGATGTGGTCGGTGACCCCGAGACCGCGTCCTACAGCACCACCACGACGACCTCCGAGACCACCGAGGTCGAGGGCGTGCCGGCCCAGCCGGCGCCGGCCACTGAGCCCACGCCCGAGGTAAACGCGACGATCGGCGTCAACGGCAACGTCGACTACTACTCGCCCCGCGACGTCGACCGGGACGGCAACGTCGACGTCATCCACTCCCGCGTCGACGGCGTCGACACCATCACCCACGTCGACGAGGACGGCGCCATCACCCTCGTCGAGCAGGACACCGACTTCAACGGCACCTACGAGAGCGCCACCGCCGCCCGCTCGGACGGCACCCTCCGGACCGCCGAGGACACCGACGACGACGGCGACGTCGACCTGGCCACCTACCACGACCAGGCCACCGGTGCGCCGGTCCGGCAGGACGTTGTCGACGGCGCCCGGATCACCGACAGCAAGTTCGACACCGATGGCGACGGCCAGCCGGACGTGCACCTGGTCGACAGCGACGGCAACGGACGCTTCGACGCCGTGGCCGTCGACACCGACGCCGACGGCGTCGTCAACGCCACCCTCGTCGACACCAACGGCGACGGCGCGTTCGACCTGGTCAGCTCCGACGACGACAACGACGGCACCCAGGAGTCGTACATGACCTCGAACGAAAACGGGGTCGGGTCGCTCGGCGACATCAGCACCTACGAGTCGCTGATCCCCGCCGACGACAGCTACCACACCCAGGCCGGCGCCGACAGCTACGAGCCGCCCGCCGCCGAGGTCCCCAGCGACATCGTCTAACCCACCCAAACCCCGTGTCAGCGAATCATCCACACTCCCGGGAGGATCCGACGATGGACGACCTCGAGCACGATCTGGCCTCCGCCGCCTGGTCCGGCGGCGAGCCCACCGCGGTGATCGACGAACCTACCGATCTCGACGAGCCCATCGCGGCCGGACCCGACCTGGTATCCGAGAGCGACGAGTACCCCGACCCGGCAACCCCCGACGACGGTGGAGTGGCGGGCACGGTGCTCGACGATCTCCCGGACCTCACCGAGCCCGACCCGCAACCCCAGACCGCAGGCGAACCGGTGGCCGCGGATCCCGCACTCGGGGATGACGACGGCATCCACGGAAACCCGGTCGCATGGACGCTCAACTGGTTCTACCAGCAGATCGACGGATACTGCGGGCCGTCCGCGGTCGCCCAGGTCGTCGCCCAGTACACGGGCGCGACCATCACCGACCCGCAGCAACTGGTCGACCGCGCCGTCGAACTCGGGTTGATGGGCGACCCCGCCGAGGGCATGTCCCTGCCGAACATCGAAGCCCTGCTCGAAGATCAGGGTGTCCCCGCCACGCTGACCGAGAGTTCCCTCGACGACCTCCGCCGGCGTCTCGACGGCGGATACGGGGTCATTGCGATGGTCGATGCAGGGGAAATTTGGCGCCCCGACCAGGAGATCGGCGAGGACAACACCCCCGATCACGTCCTCGTCGTCGCAGGGATCGACGACACCCGGGGCGTGGTCATCCTTTCCGACCCCGGCGTACCGTCCGGCAACCAACTCGAAATCCCGATCGACCAATTCGAGGAAGCGTGGGCCGACTCCGGCCACCAGATGCTGGTCACCGACGCCCCCGACGACGGACTGCTCGACGAGCAGAAGCCCGCCGCGGCGCCACCGATCGATCGGTCCGCCATCATCAAACTGTGATCGCCGCAGCGGCGAGAACAGGCAAAATGGTCACTACAGCCGCCATGGCACTCCAGCGGCTGACACACGAGAAACAACGAGGTGCGTGATGGACCACGACGAGCCCCTCTTCGCGGAATTGGGGGTGATGGGCACGATGCCCGCACTGCCTGACGACGTGTGGGAGCGTGCCCTGTCGACCGCGCTCGACCCGACCACCGCGGCAGTCGACCCCGATCTCGTGCCAGAAATGGACGATGACCCGGTCGTTCCCGAGGACGACGAGATCATCCTCTACGACGATGCCGACGACGTGCTCCTCGACAGCCCGGACGACCTGTCGGGCCCTCTCGACACCGACGACGACTTCGCGGTCGGCAGCGCTGGCGATGCGGCCCCCGACCTCGGAGCCGACGACCTCGAGACCGGCGCGTTCGAGCCCACCGTCGACGACGGCGACTTCGACAGCGACGGCGGGCTGGACCTGGGCGGCGACCTGTACTGAACCGGCCGGCGCTCAGACCATTCCACCGGGGCAGAAACCGACTTGGCGGAATGGTCACTGAAGGATGCCGCAGTGATGCCAGGTAGCATTCCCCGCGGCGGACAGGGGGATCCGCAAGAAATGCCGGGGGGAAGTAGATGGACGATGTGGAACTGGTGGCGGCCTGCCGTAACGGTGACCAGCACGCCTTCGCCGAACTCGTCGGCCGCTACCGCACCAACGCATGGCACGTGTGCCTGCAGATCACCGGCAACACCCACGACGCCGAAGACGCACTCCAAGACACCCTGACCGCGGCCTGGCAAAACCTGCCGAAGTTTCGCGGCGACGCCCGCTTCAGCACCTGGCTACACCGCATTGCAGCCAACGCCGCCCTCACACTCGTGCGCCGCCGCAAACCAACCGATACCCTCGACGACCCAGACGAGGACGGCAACACAATCGACCTCGTCGACGACACCGCCGCCTTCGACGATCGCCTCGCCGTCGTCGACGCCGTCCAATACGCGCTCAGCCAGCTCCCGGAAGACTTCCGCGTCGCGATCGTCCTCTCCGAGTTCGGCGATCTCCCGTACGCGGACATCGCCGAACACCAGCAGGTCAGCGTCGCCACCGTGAAAACCCGAATCCACCGGGCCCGCAAACAACTCGCGCACACCCTCGCACCTCTCGCACACGACTGATCGACCGAGATTTACCGCGATGTCGCAGGGCCGTCATCACGGCGGCGACGGCGCCGCCTTCGCGAACATCACCGTGCTTGGCTCCCATAGGCATGAGCAGCGCTGTCTCGCCTACGTATTCCCGTGGCCGCCGTCGTGCGTGCGAGCGCACCGCTGCACAACTCTGGACTCGTCCTAACGCGGCGTCGGCGTTGGCTGATCTCTCCGGCCTCGTCGACGCCGCGTCCAGCCACATCGCCCTACACCTGCGTGGGAAGCAGTTTCAATCTTTCTCCCTCGATGCGGGAACCTTTGTGCCCCAGCGTGAATCAAACTCTATGACACCAACGAACAGTTCTCTTCCGTCTGTTCCGCGGGGGACGCAGCGCAAACTGTCGGGCTTAGCTGCCCCAAGGCGGAACCCCGCGAGGTGTCGATTCGATCCGAACCCGGCTCAAACACCGATCGTCTGAAAGGACACCTAGCATGAACACCAAGCGCATCTTCCAGGTCGCGATCACCGCTACTGCGGCCGCAGGTATCGCCCTCGTTGGCGCCGGGGTCGCCAACGCCGTATTTCTGACGCCCCCCGCGTCCAAGGCTGCGTGCGAAGCGGTCCTGGTGGGCTTCAAGTACCCGCCGTCGGTCACACCCACCTACGCGAACCCTGACGACGTTCCCATGACCGCGGGGTTCTGGACCTACAGGTGCGAGAAGCTGAGCGACGGACGTTACAGCGTCGTCAAGAATCTCGCGTCGAACTGACGCTTCGAAGGCCTCCCATGTGTCGACGCTAACCGCCGCTGATCAGCGGAATCGCATGATTGACCAGCGGCGTGTCGGGTGCCCGGTTCCAGGTCGGCCCCACGCGGGGACGATCTCGCGAAGCTCTGACCGGACTGTCGGGTGTCGTCGACGGCTACGTGCCGGTCGAGCGGTCAGGGTGTCGCGGCGCATCGGTACGGTGCGCCGCGACCAGCGACCCTGGGTGTGGCCCACGGCCAGTTCATCACGGAGTCAGACGAAGTCGAGATTGCCGGGAACCTTTTCTAGGCCTTGCCGCATCCAACTATCAGTAACCCGGCGAGAACGACTTGCCACCCTACGAAAGGACCGTCACGCGATGAACACCCCGATCGACCCGCTGGGCATCGACCTGAGCGACCTCCTCGAGCAGCCGGGCACCACGACCGTGTCGTCGCAATCGCTCGACGCCGGAATCTCGACTTACGGCGGCATCCAGGCCAACTCGGGAGTCGAGATCTCCCTCGACCCGACCGGCGGCATCAGCGCTGTGGTCGAGGGCGGCATCGCCGCGGACGGCGGGTTCGACGCATACGGCAGCTATGACTCCGTCGACATCGCCACGAATAGCGACACCGGAACGACCGACGTGTCAATGGAATCCGTCGATGGCATCATCTCGGCAGACGCCGGCATCGAGGCAGGCGGAGGGATCGGCGTGAGCCTCAGCCCGGGTTACGGCGGGATCCCCGAACTCGAGATCGTCGCCGAGTCCGGCCTCGACGCATACAGCGACAACAGCATGGACGGAAGCTACGACACCACCGAGGTCCACCACCAGGACAGCAGCCTCGACCTCGGCTGACCCACGAGAGGGGCACAAGCCGACCAGGATTCGAAGAGTCGCCAGCCCGACCGTTAGACTGACCGCGCTGGTGACCTCCCCCGGACACCAGCCCCGTGCATGCTCTCTACGGAGGCCTGCACGCTCCATGTGCCCCGGCAATCCCCCCCGGATGCCGGGGCACATTCGTATCCAAAGCGGGTGGCCGGACCAACCGATGACGTTCCCAGATGGCCCGGCCTGCTCCTGCGGCCGACTGACTCTCACGGTGGTGGCCGCAGGTCCTGAAAAGTCTCACGGCCACGGCCACGGCCACGGCTCCAGGGATGAAGCGTGCCGGCTATCTCGCTGGCGCTGGTTGATCAACAGAACCGTGGTCGAGGAAGTGGGGGAGTGTCCGGCCATCGAAGCTCACGCCTATCGGCCGCGCTGCCGGGCTCGACGGGCAATCAGTACATCTCGGTTGGCTTCACCTCGATAGATTTCGGCAGTGACCTCGTCGTCGATCGCCGGGCGCCCGTGCAGCCGGTCCGATGCGATCCGCAGAAGCAGCAGGTCGACGGCAATGCGCACCAGCTCAGCTCGACTGGTTCCCACCTGCACGGCAAGGAGATCGAGCGAATCGCGGAGCTCGTCTTCCATGTGAAAGTTCAAGCTGGTCTCGATCAAGCGCGCCGTCCGTGCCGACCTCTCGGACAGCATCTCCGGAGTCACGATCCCGGGATCACGCAAGAGTGCGCGGATGGCAACCCGCACCACCGCACCCGTCCGGCGTTGGCCCAGCGACGACCCGACCTCTCGGAGCTGCTGCGCAGACTCCGCGGTGAACTTGACTGGGATCGGCCGGCCGATGGGAACTCGGCCCATACGTGTTTGTCGATCACTCACGCACGAAGCATCGCATCGAGATCGTGTCGACCGGAAACGGTGATCTCTGGAACATCGGCCTCATTTCCCTGGCGGCGCGGCGCGACCTGCGGGAGCCGTGACCGCGATGGCTCCACGGCGTGAAGAACGTTTCCAGCACTCGCGCGGCCGACTCCCAAACGCGGAAGGCGCCAGCTCGGCGCTCCGGTGTACGCGCGGCCACCGCGGTCAGGCCAGCCACCATCGGGACGACCACCAGCAGGATGGTCGAGATGAGCACCACCGAAATCACTACGGATATCTGCACCTCCTTGAACGTGTGCGACGACTGTAGGAGACCGATTTCCGATAGCTGGCATCTCCTGATTGACGATTGCGAACCAAACCTTGCACAGTCGGTTCCCCGCGACTGGTCCTGGCCCAGCCGTCAACACTGAGCCCTTCGGATCTATCGCCGCAGACTGTTGCGTACCATCCTCAACCAAGCGACCTGTACTCGTCGTACGGACTGGACTCACCAACGAGCAAGACGCGCGGCCGCAGTGGGAGTTCGCACAGATCTGGCGACTCACCATCGATTACCGTCTACCTATTTACTGCGAGAAAGGTCGATTATGCGGCGTTCTGGTTCGTGGGTCGGGAGCCTCTCCGTGTTGGTGGCAGCGTCAGCACTCGCTGGTTGCTCCAGTGGATCTACAGACGACTCGAGTTTTCAGTGGACTGCCGTCATCAACGGCAACTCGGACGAGATCATTAGCACCGCCGCATGCCAGTTTGCTGACCACACTCTGACCGTAGGGGACCCCGTGATCGTGTACGGGGCAGACGGAACCATCCTCGGGAAGAGCAATCTGGTGGCAGACAATGTCGACCCGAACCAGGGCCCTTACTGTGCATTCCGTGTCGAGATGGACGGCATCAAGGCGGGAGAGGCTGCCTACAAGGTAGCGATCGGTGAATATGATCCAGTCATCGCTTCGGAAGATGAAATGCGTCGCGATCCTGCGCTCTTCAGTGCGCGTTCATCGCTCGAACGACTATGGAACAACCCTCCGATAGAGGTTTCGGCGCCGATGACTGGTTCGGACGGAGGATAGCGCTCGCGCATCGCAAGGAACACCATTCCCGTTCTCAGCGTGGGTGAACCTGTAACACATCGCAGAGATGCGCGGATTCCGATTCAGAGTGCGCAACGCCATGCCACCCGCTGGACATTGAAGGTGCGGCCAGTCTGAGGGGAAGCCTCCATGTCGTTCCAAGCCCCGGCCCCGCCGCCGCCCTCGTCGTGGTGGAGTGGAGGCTGGTCACAATGGGGCTGGCCGGGATAAGGACCCTGAGTTCGTGCCGCTCTCATCCGAGACGAGATCGTCACCGACACTGAGATTCTCGGGCGAGTCAGGACCGCACCATTCAAGTCGGCCACTTCCCCTGTCGGCTCGCTTAGTTACTCTCCGCGCATGACGAAGTGCAAGCACTGCGGCAACCCGCTTTACCTGACCCTCGGCGGCAAGTGCCGCATGTGTCGTCGTCAGCCGGGGTTCTTCCGCTCGATTGCCGGCACGACCACCCTCACTCAGAGTGGGGCCGAGCGTGGCGTCCGCCGCAAGAATATGGGCGAGATTCGGCGACTCAAGGCTGAGATCGATAAGGTCGAGTGGGACGCAGCACGTGACATTGCAGCTCTCTACCAAACACCGGTTACAGACGGGCTGCACGGAATGACATGGCAGGCAGCCGAACTCCTGGCCTGCCAATGGATGAAAAAGAACGGCCACTGGGGCGCCAAGGTGACGCCCCCCGGCGCTGATGGCGGGATCGACGTCGAATCAATGACCTCCATCGCCCAGGTCAAGCACCACGCTTCGCCAGTCGGACTCGGTGAGATGCAGCGCCTGTACGGGATCGCACAGTCCACCGGCAAGAATGCCCTGTTCTTCGCCGCGTCGGGATACTCAGCCAAGGCGCTGGACTGGGCCAAGAAGCACAGGATCGAGTGCTATACATATCCACCTGTGAAGCGAGTGAAGGGTTAGAAGGACGCGCGCCATCGACTACTTTTCCGCCGATAATGCGGTGACCCCTACGAGGCAGCGATCGATCAGCGGGCAGACCTCTGAACGCTCGGCCACGGAAGGGGCATTCGGGTGTTCGGCCGCAGACCGGTCGCCTTCGCTGTAATTCGGTGAGCCGACAGTGGTTCAACCGGTACCGATCGGTGTCCGGGTCTTCTGCTAGACATCTCGGTGTGAAGAGGATCTGCATCGCGGCCGTAGTGGCCGCTCCCTTGGTGACCCTGGTCGTTCCTGCTGTGGCGGCGGCCGACCCTGCGCCGACGCTCCCGTCCGGGTACGTCACCGAGGTCGTCGACGGCGACACGATCCGGGTGCTCGACGCGGTCCGCGGCGAGGTGACCGTCCGAGTCCTCGGTATCGACACTCCGGAGACGAAGAAGCCCGGCCACACCGTCGGATGTTGGGGGCCGGAGGCGACGAACTTCGCGCGTGCCTCGCTGCAGGGCCAGTTCGTGAACCTCATCGGCGATCCGACGCAGGACGTAGTCGACCATTACGGCCGCACTCTTGCGTACGTGGTGCGGCCGGACGGGTTCAACTACAGCGTCGAAGCCGGGCGTGCGGGCGCCGCGAAGTCGTACGTGTTCGCCGACCATCCTGTCGCCCGGTACGGCGAGATCACCGCTGCCGAGGGGCAGGCCCGCACCGCGGGTGTTGGGTTGTGGGGTGCACCGTGCTTCGGTGCCACCGACTCCGTTCCCCTCGCTCCGGCTCCTGCGCCGACGCCGGTCGCACAGGCTCCCACTGGCGTCTACTTCAAGAACTGCCGTGCCGCATGGGATTCCGGTGTAGCACCGCTCTACCGCGGTGACGCCGGCTACCGCGATGCCCTCGACGGGGACAGCGACGGCAAGGCGTGCGAGGTACGCCCGAAGTAGCCACGCCCCGTTCTCCACCCTCCCCGGCGGTGCAGACCGCGAGAGCCACCGTTAAAACACTGCAAGGAGAATTCTCATGGTCAAGGCATTGCGAGCGGTCCCTCTCATCGTGGCCCTCGCGGCGTTCGGAGCCGCTGGATGCTCGTCAGATGACGCTGCGGCAACCTCGGATCCGACCTCGCTCGATGCTGTAGCAACCTCGGATCCGACCTCACTGGACGCTGCGGCGGCGGTGTGCCAGATGATCGTCGATCTGGGTGTCGGGGCGAATTGCACAGAGTCCGAGCCTGAGGGGCTCGGCATCGGTGCCGATGAGAAGTACGAGTTCGAGCTGCCGTCGGTGCCCGGCGAAAGCGGCCAAGTTCTGGTGTTCTCGGACAGCAAGATCTATGACAAAACCGTCGCTGCGTACGACGAGGTTGCATCGCTCGCCGGCCCGCACCGATACGGATCATCGAACGCCCTGGTGTTCGTCCAGATCAATGAGGGGCTCTCGGCTGCAGAGGGGCAGAAGGTCGAGCAGTTGGTCTCCGGCCTGTAGGCGGACAGTCGACGCACGGCATGGCGCTGGCCTGTTCCTCGGCGGCGATGGCCAGCCGGTTGACCGGTCCGAGTGGAGCCGAGCGCAACCGCGAAGGAGAAGCAGATGGAGGCGGGGTTGACCAGACAGAACGCGGACGACGATCGGACTCCTGAGGCGGAGGAAGCGGTTGCCGCGGGCCATCCGCGCTCGGTCGGGGAGATGCCCGCCGCACAAGCGGCCCGCCGGAAGCGTCACCAGTCGTGGACGGAGGAGATGAAACACCACTACGCGACAGCGAAAGCGCAGGCAAAACGCGAAGCGAGGGCCGCCGACGCAGCGAAGTGGACCGCATTGGAGGTTGGCGGGTACCAGCGGGACGTGTGCGGAGTGGACCTACGGTTGTGGGTCAGCGAGGACGGGAACTGGTCGATCACCTCCAAGATGGACCTCGACCAGTCGATCGCCGTTGGTAGCGCAGGGACCGTCGAGCAGGCGCAGGCCGATGCCGCGGACGCCGCGATGGATCAGGTTTCTGTGATGACCTCGGCATTAAGCCCGCGGCCACGGAAGCGGAAGAAGATCGAACCGAACGCCTCGGAGAACCTCCGAGAGACCGTGCAGGGCCTCCGCTTAGCTATCTCTGATCTCCTCCCGACCAAGCCCGCCGCCATCCGCCGGCCGAAGCGCGAGAGCAGCCAGCAATAGACGTCCAGCAGCACCACGCGGGCGGCACCCCGAGGATTGCGCTTGAAAGCGCCCAACTTGGTGTCCTGCTTGACGGATGAGTCAACGGCACTCAACTACCACGCGGCCGCCCTCAGGAGCCGTGACGTACGCCGTGCCGTTCTCGTCAACGTCCAGCACGTAGCCAGCCACGACAGCCCTCGTGGCATTGACGCCGACTTCTAAGGTTGCGTCCCCATGTAGCACCCAATCAGTTGCCGCGTACGCGACCGGATTTCGAACCTGAGCGACAGGGGACGGCAGGCCGACCATGAAAGCCATCTCCGGAGCGGGAGCGAGGTCGAATCAAACCAGATTGACTTCCCTCTTCTTGCGGACCTGCTTCTCCTCGGAGGCGAACGCCGCGCACATCGCTGGGATGAGTAATTCCCGCCCCAACCCTGATCCCGGGAATTCATACGTGATCGAGTTCGACTCTGGCCGGTCCAAGATCGCACTAACGCGGAATTGGCTCTGCTCCGGGACGGTGGGGTCAGCGGCGGCCGCGAGATGCCCGAACCGAGCCTGTGAAGATGGTGCTGACGACGTGATGCACCGTAGATGACAGTGAAGGGCCGCCGATGACGCTGACACTTGAACCGATCCTGCGCAGCGCCGGCATCGACCCTGGTGAAGCCCTGGTGATCCGGCACGCCTACGTACGTGAGCATGAGGACACCGGCCAGTCCGGCATTCACGCCGATTCCACCGACGATGAGATCTTGCGGTACACGAGCCAGCAGTCCGCCAAGTCGCAGATCTTCCCCACCGTCCCGCCCCGGTTCTGGATCGTCTTCGTCCGCGAGGGCGGCGACCGGGCCCGCCTCTGGTCGGTGGTGGAGAACCGCGGCGAAACCGAGAACGATGGACAGAGGCGCACATTCGACCTGGTCGTCACGGATCAGTTGGAGGATCTGCGGGCTCGGCTCGTCATCGGTTGGCGGTCGCCGCGTACCTGGCGGCTGACTGGCGCCACGGCCGCCGGTTACCCGGTGAAGGAAATCGCCGACGCGCAGCCGGTGCCATTCCCGGGCTTCGACCGACTTGTGCTGGACCACGTGCAGCTTCAAGCAGTGATGCGCGAGCACCGCTATGCATCGTGGCGCACCGCGCTGTCGTCGGTGGTGGGTGTCTATCTGATCACCGACACCCGCGACGGTCGCCACTACGTCGGCAAGGCCGACGGGGCGGAGAGTATCCGCCAGCGGTGGAACGCGTACGCGACCAATGGCCACGGTGGCAACGTCGAGCTGCGAAGGATCGACCCGGCCGGCTTCCGGTTCTCGCTCCTGCGGGTGTTCGACCCGGCGACGCCAACACGGGAGATCGACGAAGCGGAAAGCCATTTCAAGTTTGCGCTAGACACGCGGCGGCACGGGCTGAACCGGAACTGACTGCCGCATGGATACGAGGATGTGAGTCTGCCCGACGTGTCCTGTTTGGGGATGCCGGTGGCTGGTCTGATCCGCAACGGGTCACAGTCCGCTGGACTCCGCCAACCTCGTTGCATCTTCGGCGACTACTACCGGTACCCCAGCTCACCCGACGGGGGGGCGCTGAGCTCGCTCGCCGGGGGACGATTATCCCTCCTAGGGGTGATGACCAGGGATGCCGCGATGCCGGAGACTGGTGGCAGCAACGAACTGCTCCCCCAATCCTGCATCCTTCCGGAGGTATCCCCATGTCGAAGAACACGATCCGTTTCGCCATCGCCGCGCTCGCTGCCGGCTCCGCCCTCGCGCTGGGCGCAGGCACGGCGGCCGCAGCTCCTGTCGTGGTGGACGGGGGCATCTCGGGCGGCGGTTCTCAGGCAGGCGTCGCAGGATACGGTGGCGAGCTCGCGCCCGGCGTCGTCGGCGTCGGGGGTAACGGCGGGGTCGACGTGCCGGGCGTGATCACGGTCTACCCGGGCGTCGGCGCAGCCCCCGGCAGCCCCGGGAACGACTTCGTGGTCCAGAACGTCTTCGAGTTGGGTGGCACGCAAATTGGCCCGGTGCATCCCGTGATCATCCCGTGAGCGCGGCCCCATCCCGTCGACGGAATGGGGCCGGTGCGCCGCGACAGGAGAATCGCGCAAGCTTCCTTTGCCGTTTGCTACGGGAACCCATGGGTGTCCTGTATGACGATCCTCAACCAGCACACCCAAAACCGGTTCCGGACTCGAACTCACGCAGGGGAGAGGCAGGCAGGCGGTGTTCTGTTTACCCGTCCTGCATGTCGATCCCGGATAGGCGGCCCATGCCGCACTATGGTTCCCTCGTGACCGGAATCTTGGTGGGGTATGCCAGATGCTCGACAGCGGGGCAGGATCTGCGAGCGCAGCGCTCAGCGCTCAAACGTCTCGGCGTCGACCCGGACCGGATCTACACCGACAAGGGGTACACCGGCCGCAACCGGGACCGGCCCGGACTCCGGGAAGCGTTGGCCGCGTGCCGAGCTGGCGACCAACTGGCCGTCACAAAATTGGATCGCTTAGGAAGGTCAGCGGTGGACCTCCGCGCCATCGCCGACGAACTCGAGAAGAAGGAAGTGCTGCTGAACATCGGCGGCTCGATCCACGACCCGACGAACCCGACCGGCAAGCTATTCTTCGGACTGCTCTCATTGATGGCCGAATTCGAGTCCGACTTGATCCGAAGCCGCACTCGCGAGGGCATGGCCGAAGCGAAGAAGGCCGGACGACTCAAGGGGAAGCAGCCGAAACTGACTCCGCTGCAACGCAAGAAGCTCCTGGCCGACTACGAGACGGGCCACTACAGCGGGGCGCAGCTGATGGAGATCAGCGGCCTGTCCCGGTCCGCGATGTACGCGACATTACGTCGAGCCAGGGAGGAAGCCGCATGACAACCTCTCTCCCTTGACAACAGAAATTCGGGCTCTGTGGTGATCGGCTCCGGTGGCCCGGTGGGTCATATCCGTCTCAGTTCTAAGATGTGGAACACCCCGCGGCGTCCGTATGACGCCCCTTCGCCGGGCACTTTTGCGGGCGGGTCTTACCGGAATCCGCAGGTAAGGCGCTAGCTGCCGAAACCTACCGTCGCCCGATCGCGGCGCGGGTGTGCGGTGGGGGTTGCCCGATTGAGATGGCTGGCGCACGGCTAGGGTCCCGGTAGTAATCGCCGAATTTTGGGCGGATTTGAAGGCTCGCCGCGAGCCTGCTGGCGGAAACCGTGGGCCGTGGTCAATACCGCTGCGCACCATAGGCTGACATCACCTAGCGACAAATCTACCCTGACCAGCATTTACGCTGCATTTTCCGCCGATACTACGGCGACCCCTAGTTGTCGGTGCCCGCCCCTACACTTCGCGTATGGGCGAGAGGGGAGTGTCTCAGGAGTCGATCGTCGACGCCGCGGAGATGATCGCGGAGAAGCTCGACGTGCTCCTCGAACGCGCCACCGACGCCGTGCTCGGGGCACCTCGGGCGGGATCTCAGCAATGGCGGCAGGACTGGGACTCACGCGAATCGGCCGCCGGCCGCGCTGCCGCCGAGCAGCGAGCGAGAGTGAAAGCGGAGATCGCGGCCCTCGCCCTCTGCCACACTGCGCCCGCGCGACAGGTTCCTCGTCCGCGCAGGGGCGGCTCTGTCGTAGGCCCGGCGAGTCAACAACTCGCGATTTGGTAGAGACGGTAGGCGTAGCCGTTGCGGAACCTCACCACCCGAACAGTTCGGTCGCCCGGTGGTCTACTTCGACGACCGATGGTCGGCGGGCTGCGATGTCGGCCCATGTCCTCGGCTGGTCAACAATCGGGTTAGCGGTCCTTATCGGAAGTCATAATCCTCATCCATACCGCTAGAAAGCCAAATTTCCTCAGCGCCAGCGAAGCTGGACTCGGGGTGGGAGTCGTCCTCGTCCCCCCATGACGACCCGTCGGCTAGGTGGTCCTCACCCTCCATGCACCGGCACGGAAACACCTGCTGCGCGACTACTTGTCCATTGACGACCTCATTAACAATACGATCGTGTGCTGGTCCAGTTGGCATGTTGTGATGATACGAACTTCTGGACACTTAGAGTGTCAAGCTCCCAACTACGCTGGTAAACCGCCTTAACCAGGAAGAGGCCAAACTTCCGTGCGTCTCAGGTGCCCCTACTGTCGCCCAGAGGCCGCCAGGTATGGTGTGAGCGTTCAGTCCTTTCGTATGGGTCTCACCTTCGTAAGAGTTCTGGGCACTGCCCCTGCTGGTGTTCACGCACAGGCAGGGGCTTTCTCATGCGCCCATGTCGCTGAGGACGTATCCCAGCTCCACACCGGGGAGTGCATCGAAAGTTGTTCCCGTAGTAGGATTTCGACCACCTATTTTGGGATCAACTTATGAGACGGTGTGAGCTGGGACGAAGCAGCCCCGCTGCCCGTCGGCGGGCGACCGTCTCACAATCAAACAACTGGGACATGAATGGCGTCTCGGGCACCACTCAGCGGCTCAATGTGCGCAAGCAGTCGGCGGTGGATAGCGCCGGACTCTCAGAGCCGGTGCTGGGCGGCGGCACGTATCCGACAGGCCATTTGGTTTCGTCGGTGTATTTCAGATCTCGGAGGACTGCCGCTGCGTCAACCTCCCCGCCGAGGGTTGTACCGCCCTCAAGGTGGGTGTTCGTGAGGTCGGCCTCGACCAAGTTTGCGCCCGTTAGGTCGGAGCCCCCTAGGTTCGCGCTCTCTAGGGTTGCGCCAAGCAGAACGACGCCTTTCATGTCCACATTCCGAACGGTCGCCCACTGTAGGTTCGCAAGCATCAGGTCCGCGTATCTCAGATGCGCGCCGGTGAAGTTGGCGAAAGACAGGTCTGCCGCACCCATTGATGCACAGGAGAGGTCGGCACCGTCGAGCTGTGCGAAGAACAGCTTGGATCCCGATAGATCGGCGCCCGCGAATGCACCGTGGAGGCGCACATTGCTGAGGCAGGACCTGTTGAGATCCGGAGGATTCGGGCCGTCCTTTGACGTGTCTCGTCGTCCGATGACGGTTACGGCTGCCTGAACGTCCTCCGCGATCGGCTGTGGAATTGGGCCTGCGATGTGCGGCCAGGGGTTATCGGTAGGGGTGATTGTCGGTGTCGCGCACTCGGGTGCGTTCACAGGCGGTGTCATGGTTCGGACATACGCGCCCAAGACTTCGATGATCGTCGGTTGATCCTGCGGCGAGTCTCGAGCTAACCGTTCCAGGGCGTAGATTCCGCCGAGTCGTACCGACATGCTTTCGTTTCCCAGGCTTTCGACCGACCGACTGAACCGATCGGTGATCTGTCCTTGCTCGGATAGGCCGTACTGGTTCTCGGTCGAACGAAGCGATTGAGCGCTGAACCATAGGGCCGCAACCGCGGCAATGGCAGTGGCGATCGATCCGACCTTCGGCCAGCCGGACCACTCAAAGAATCCGGCGACAATACGCACTGCGCGGCCGGTTCGCGACGATTCCGGCCGCATCGGCTGAGCAGCCTCGGGTGGCTGCGGTCCATGAGACTCGGCATCACTACTTGCCATAACATCACCCGATACAGAATGTTAGTACGGCAACCAGGTCGAACGTGCTCGAAGTCCGCATCAGGGGTTGGCGCCCTTTGTCCGACCGCTGTCCGTGCACGATCCGGCGAGGGCAGTGTGGCGTAGACCGCAACACAATTCGAGCTACCTCGTCGAAGACTGTCAGGTTGAAGTCCTCAGCCCTTCTTGACACCTGTCATCCCGGGTCAATGACGCCACCTTGACGGATCCGGAGCATGGGCGGAATTCCAAGCGTCACACGAGATCGAGCATGAACACCGTCCCAAAGCCAAGGTTGTGGGACGATCGCGGGTGCCGGGCTGGGCCGTGAGAGATATCCCAGATGATCGAGCACCTCATCACGGAAGGATTGCCCCCACCTCAGTTGACTCGTGAGATGGGGGCTGCCCTCAGCACCGTCTTATCGGTGACAACTCGAGAACGGTCGCTTCAGCTCTTGTCATGTTCAGAGAGCCTCGAAATTCGGATCCGGGGATTGATCTCCGGTCAGCTGTCCGATCCGTCCCGTGTGGTCCACGATCCAACGGGCCGGCTTCTTTGAATGAGTCACCAACTCAGTCATGACCCAACCGTCCGAATTAGGGTCGGCCCGGTATTTGGTCGGTTCAGCGGCGGGATGCTTGACATCGGCAAAGAACGCTCGGGCTTCCCGCTCTCCCATCGGCGGCAAATGTGGGTTGCGGTCCTTGTTCGCCGTCGGCCACACCACGCCCGCATCGGCTAGCTGGTCTCGCGTGATCATCTCCTCCATGAGGATCCGGTCGAGAAGGTCTTGCTGAGAGGGTTCCAGTGCGACGAGCTGGGTTAGAACGCTCAGAAGCTCGCTGAGCTCGTTGGACCACTCACTCGGCCAGATCGTGACGTTGATCGCGTCGAGAGCTGACTTGCGCTTGCTCGGTGCTTTCTCGCCTGTGACTGAATGCCCCGGCTTGGCGGCATGCCGGTACCCGAACCAGGAGTCGATCACGTTCCGTCCACCCACGGTGTATCCGCGTACAGCCGGTGAGACGTTTCCCCACTGTCCCTTGCCGATATGCAGGGTCTGAGCATCCTCGTCGTACCGGATCGTTTCGGGCATGACTTTGCCGACAGACTCGTCATAGCTGGGGCGAATGTTGGACGCGAGTGATTCACGGACGTCCTTGCATCCCTCGGGGTGCGCTCCGCCTGCGCCGTACGTATGTAGCCATACCACCTGCCTTCCAAGTTCGACGGCTTCGGCCCACAGCTCGGGGTCCATGGTGATCGGTACCCGGATTCCCGGGGTATTCAGTTCGTCGTCGAACTGTTCCGTGTAGGCAGGGTGGGAAACCACGCCGGCAACGTAGTAAGTGACGTCTTCCCCGTTGACATCGATGCCGAGTTTCTCGCGAAGCTCGTGGAGAAGCCCGGGTGCGAGGTTGGCGGTGCCATCAGGGTGAAGCATCGGCAGAACTCGGCCGCCTTCGCTTCCCTTGAAGAAGTTCATATCGGGCACTAGCGCAGAAAAGCTGACACCGGGGCCTTTGCCCGGGTGGATCGAGTGCGGCTCGAAACAGTACACCTGACCACGAATTCTTCCGTGCCACAAGCTAACTGACTGCTGGTGCAGCAACCTACTGTCAGCGATCAAGTACTGACGATCAAACGATCTGTATCCGACCCGAACGATCTTCGGATCAGGGATCATCACGACGTCGCGGAACTTGTTCTGCGTCTCGGACTCAGTGTCCATGCCCGGCAACGGCTTCTTGATCTTGTCGAGATTCGCATCGCGACTCTCTTTGAACAGGGCTGACTTCTTCTCAGCGTCGTCCTCGTAGACAACGGCTCGGAGGCGTTCTTCGATGATGCTTCGGTTCGGTCCGTAGACCCAGGTTCGGTTCGGCATCACACCCGGCGACACCCACGGGATCAGATCGCTAAGGGCAGGATGTTCGTCCCACACGCCGGCCGCAGCAGGTGTGAACGGTGCGGTCCAATCCGTGCGCGCGAGACGCCACCGTTCATCTGTGAACGCGAGTTCGTTGAGCTGTTTGTACTTCTCTTCGCGTGTCCCGTGAATGCTGATGTACCGGATCTCTGCAGGCACGTCTTCAAGTGTTCCTGCCGTGCGCGCGAACAACGCGATCACGACGGGAGTCTCGATATTGAAGATGGTGTTCTTGGCCGGGGGCCTCTTACCTTCCGGGGATACATTGATGATCCACCCGTGGGATGCCTTGCGCCGCAGGTAGTCGCGCATTCCCCTGAACCCAGGTCCGGTGAGATATCCGGCCGCGGTGATGTAGCAGACGACGCCGTTGCCGCCGTCACGAACAGAGGGACGGTCGGTGGATTCGAACACCTTCCACGTCGACCATCGCCAGAACCAGACGTACAGGTTGTTCAGGTGCCACTCGTGAAGCCCATTGCCTGGATGCCGAAACGCGTCGATCGGGGTTTTGTGGGTGTTCGCGTCCATGCCATTGGCGATCCATCCGCCCAGTTCAACTGGGGTATCTCGGAGATAGGGAGGGTTGCCGATGCTGACTTGAACGTTCAGTTCACGCTTCATCTTGTTGGCCTTGAGGCGTTGCTGGGCGATCAGCCTCATCGTGTACGAGAGTTGGCTATCGCTGCCGCTGTCAGGGTCCTCGAGGGTGTCGGCGACGTACATGTTCATGCCGCCTTCAGGCAGCGAGGCGCCGGCTGTCTTCATCGCTTCGCTCAGGCGCAGTTCCGCCACTGAAAACGGTCCGGACTGCAATTCGATGCCGTACAGGCGTGAGGCCATGTTGGAAACTGCCTCCGGCCGTGCGCCCTTCCCATACTCAGCTTCGGCGGCGGCTCCGACGTGTCTCAGGACACCCAGCGGGTAGGTGCCTGTGCCCATCGAACTGTCAACCACAGTGACATGTGGGTTGCGGAATCCGTCGCGCTTGCCGAAGTGCTGTTTGAGTACGTCGTCAGTGAGGCGGGTCATGAAATCTACTACCTCGACCGGGGTGTAGTACGAGCCCGTCTTCTTTCGCTTCTCAGGGTCGTAGACGCTCAGGAAGTGCTCGTACAGGTGGAGGTAGACGTCTTCTTTGCCGCCCGCGACCTTGTCCCACTGGACCGCAGAAAGAGTTCGAGCGATCATCTCGATCGCGGTGCCGGCGGGTGTCTTGTTGATGTGTTCGGTGAGCAGGTTCAGCGCCATGCCCATGAGGGTGTGGTGGTTTTCGAGCTTTTTAGACACTTCGTTCAGCGTGGATGAGCCGACATCGATGCCGTCGCTGACTGCCAGCATGAGTGCGAACACCACGGTTTGCGCGAATCCGTCGGCGAACTCTTCGTCCTTGGCATGGGGGAAAAGCATTGCGCGCCAGTCTTTTGCCAATCCAAGGAAGGGCTGGACTTCTTTGTCGGCGCCGGCCTTGACCGCTCGACGCTCAGCGGTCATCGCCAACTTGACCTCTTCGCGCAGCATTCGTGCGAGCGGTGCAAGGGTGTCGACCAGCTTCGCGACGGAGGTGATGGGGACTGGCTTCCAACGCAGGAAGCCTGAAAGGATCAGTTCCAGGCTGCCTGGCGCCGTCAGTCGGCCTCGCGTGTTCACTAGCGAGGGTGTGTGCAGTCGGATCGGCTGGTCGACGAGTTCACCGTATCGCCACAAGCGCCACTCGATACCGTTGGTGTGCAGCAGGTTAGGAAGCTCCTTCAGTCGCTGCCACTGCCTGTAGTTGTGAGTGCTCTTGCCGTAGGTGCTCGGGTCGAGGGATACGTCGGGGGCCTTCAACTCGATGAACCCGGTCAGTACCCCGTCAACGATGACCCCGAAGTCCGGCCGGACGACCCCGTCCAAAGACACCTCGTCATGGGTGGTTATCCGCATTCCGGCTGCGTTGCCGAAGTCAGTGATGAACTGTGCGACAGGGCCTGACAGCTGGGCTTCTCTTTCTCCTGGTCCCGACAACTTTGTCTTTGTGTCGGAACCAAATTTGGCTACTAGGTCGGCAAGAACCGTCGAGTCGACTGCCATCATTTCCCCATCTTCAATCTGTTCGGGAGGTAGGTCCGCCTCGCCGTTAGGTGATTCTGCCTGGCGCCAGGGCTGCCGCGCGGGCTTGCCCCGCGGCTTACATGGAGGAAGGCAAGGTAGAAGCTAGCCAGTGACGTTGGCGCGGGGTCCGTCAGGGCTTCGGCTAGGTCGGGTATTCCCACGTCAAGCGGGCTGGATGAGATCGAGTGGCCTGTGTGGATGGGCTGCCGTGGTGCCGTAGGGCTCCACGATCCGGAACACGACCATCACCTTCTCCCCACAGTCCGGCCACACCAACGCCGCTGCCGTGGATCCGCGGGAGTGCATAGGCATCGTGGAGGGGGGAGAGATGACCTCGACCAGGTGAACACCTGACATAAGAGCCGTTACCGGCGGCAAAACCGTGACGGACCGGTTCGGGTAGCCCCAGTAGAGTGGGCCGGTGTCGTGCCCGGAAATCGCCGATCTTGTCCGACGGGGCGGCTACGGTCCGGTGCATGCACGACAACGACAGCGTCGATTCCCTGGTGGCGGCGGTCCGGGACCTTGATCCGCAACCACGCGAACGCCGGTGGGTGAGCGCGACCTTCTGCGTCCTCGATGCCGTCCATAGCATCGGTGCGCACTACGACAATCACGTCGTTCCGGTCGTCGAGCGGGTCGCCGCAGACTTCGGGATCGACTCGCCGGCGGTCCCGATGTCGGTCCCGGAGTCCGACGACCCCATGCCGCTCGATGCCTTCCTCGACCGCTACCCCAGCACCGACGCGCTGCTGGCGACGACGAAGAACCGGCAGAACACCTCAACTCGCGGCGGGATCCGCAAGGCCGACGCCACCCTGCGGTACGCGGCGATCCTGCGCGACTACGGTGTCCAGACGATTCAGGACGCCCGCGCCGTGCTGACGGACCTCCCGCGGCTCGACGCGGTCGAGACAGCACTGCGGGCGGTGCCCGGCGAGGGCAGCTCCGGTGTCCGCCGCGGCTACCTGTGGATGCTGATCGGGGACCAGCAGACCGTCAAACCCGACCGGATGGTGCTGCGCTGGCTCGCCCGCCACGGCGCGGCGGTCACCGCCGATACGGCCCGCACCCTGCTCGAGGATATCGCGCGACAGCTGAGCGCAACCACGGGTCGGCAGGTCTCGCCCTGGGAGGTCGACCACGCCGTCTGGCGTGCAGCGCGGGCCGAGTCGGGGGCGGTAGCGCCTGCCGGCACGAGTTGAGCCGATGTTCGGGGGAGTGGCGGGCGGGCGCGAATCGGCAACCGGCCGGGATGATCGTTCAGTACCCACCCTTGTGCTGGGGACAGAAGGTTGATGCTGCTGCCGAGACGATGGTGAGCGCTTGCCGGTAGGTAATGGTTCCAGCGTCTGCGTACTGCTCGGCGAGGCCGAGTTTCGCCGTCTGCTTGTCGAGTCCTTGGTTCGTAGCGATGGTGAGTGATTCACAGGCGGTCTTGCCCAACTCGATGACGCCTTCGCGCGAGCCGTACTGGATTCCTTCTCGGTCGATGGCGACCATGTACGCGGATTCGGCTGCCTGGGTGCTGATCTCGGATTCGGTGAACCCGGTGGCTTCTCGCATCGCTGCGTTCTGTCCTTCGGTCGCAGCAGGGGGCTTGTCCTGGGTGTCCGGCCAGCCGAGCAGGATTGCGACCGCGATCGCGGCTGCGACGAGACCACCAATCACCGTGACGCGTGCGGCCGTGACACGTTCGCGCTTAGGCTCTTCCGGGGTCATCGCCGCACGCTTCCGCGGTTCCGCGTCCTTTTTGGCCTGGTTGCGCCGCTCTGCCTCGCGTAGATCACGCGCACTCCATGCCGCTGCAGCGGTCGGTACGTTGCGTGCACAGTCACGGCAATAGCCACCAATCACGCTGACGACGCGGCCGCAGCCTTCACATCCCATGCAAGTTCCTGTCCTGTCGCACCGTCCCACCGGCTACTGGACGGGCCGAGTGCTTGACGAACGCGTTGTGGGTATCGATTCGGACATCCTGCCGCGCAGGCAAAGTGTTACGTGGTCGGTGTCGTAACTTCCCCCGCCCAGCGGAATCCGACAGTTGACTGCCACGTCACCCGCGCCGGCGGCGACCTCGAGCTCAACGGCCGCGCTCGACCCCTGAACGGCGGAGCACCGCTACCGGATGCTCCCGGGTGGAGGCCGCCGACCTGGGGAGATGTCATAGTCGCTCCTATCGGCCGTCACCTGGGACGTCTCACCCGAATCCCGCACCACCCCCGGGGGACTACACCCGTCGACACGAACGAGCCGGACGGGTCCCTCCTGACCCGACCACCGATAGGTTGTGCACATGCCCCTAGCGAACGCGATCTCGCAGACGGAGAGCGCTGCAGATCGACAGCTACGCCACCTTCGCGAGCGAGCATTCCTCACGAACGCAGTGTGCAGCGAAGTCCAGGCATCCGACGGCGACTACGCCTCGCAACAGGTGAGAACAGCGGTCTGCATGTTCCAGCGGTGGATCACTGACGAGTTCGGCTTGCCGGATGGCGAGCACATCCGATTCGGCCACGGCCTTGACGAACTCGACGATGACACCGGAGCCGCGGACACGATCCGGGAGATCCACGCCGGCGCCGCCGTGTGTCAGGACGTTCAACTGTTCTGGTGGGCCGACTCCTCCATGGAAACGGCTCGCGACGCAAAAAACGTGGGTGAGTCCCTTGCCGCATACTTCTCGACCCGCTCCGTCAGCGAGCGCTGACCTCCGACGTGCCTCCTGGTCGGCTCGCCTCCGGCGGGAGTGATCAGAAGCGAAACCGCGGGACCTGACCAGGCGAGACGCCGTGGTCCCTGCAGTTGGCGGTGAAACCGGCCGGTCGGAGGGTGGCCGTAGGGTGCCGGTCGTGGACAGCACCGAGATCACCGTCGCGACCTGGAACACCGCCTGGGCGCCGACCGCCGGACGGCGGGCACGGCGTCGACGCCGGCGACGACTGGGGCTACGGCCTGCCGCGGGACCGCCGCAAGGTGCTGTTGCGCTCCAGCTGGCCGCTCACCGATGTCGACCGGTTCACCACCGGTGGGGGAGCCGGGCGGGTGGTGACTGCGCTGACTGCCGTACCTGCCGGGCCGATCCGGATCCTGGCCGTCTGCATTCCGTGGACCAGCGCGCACGTGAGTACCGGACGGCGAGACGCCACGGTGTGGTCCGAGCACCTCGGCTGTCTCGACCAGCTCGAGGAGCACGGTTTGACCAGGGGGTCCCGACGGTGGTCGCCGGGGACTTCAACCAGCGTGTCCCGCGGGTCCGGCAACCCGAGCGGGTGGCCGACCGGCTTGCCGAGGTGATGGGCCGGTGGACGATCCACACGGCCGGCCACGTTGAGCACGGTCCGCTGATCGACCACGTCGCCTCCGACCTGACATGCGCCGGATTGCGGACCTGGCCAGGGCATTCCGCCGACCTCACGCTCAGCGATCATCCCGGGGTGGTGTGCCGGCTGGTGTAGGCAGGGAGGTCGGTCTGCCACCAGGGGAGATGTCATATCAGCTGCTATCGGCACCCGGCCTCCCCGTCAGTTGTCAGCGATCCCGTTCTGTAGTTGCTGGATTTCTTCCGATAGTTTCTTTGCGCGTCTACTGCCATTACAAATGTTCGCTAGTAGAATTGATGCGCTGATAATGCCTAGGGTAAAGATGGCGAGGTTGCCGGCGCAGGAGGCTGCCGAAAGCAGAATTGCAGCGACATTGGACGCTAACATGACCGCGCCGAGTACGTAATACTGGATCTTCCACTGCGCGCCAGCGTCTTTCCCCACGCGGTCCCTGTTGTATCCCGGTAGCGAGGGAATGTCATCCGGGAGGTAGATCTCGAGCTTGGCCATGAACTCGACGAGCGCGAAGATGTAGAGGTCCTGCGCAAGGATCAATAATGCCGTAGCGAGTGACAGTGCAGGGATCGCCCACACTATCCAGGTGACGTCAGCATGTTCGCTTGCTAGGCCGAGAAGTGCGCCGTCAAGGGTAAGGAAACCAGCAACTATTGCGACCTTCGCCGTCATCCGGGCAGTGGTCTCAGTGCTCGCTGCCGCAAATCTCGCATCGATGCTCAGGCCGTCCATGATCTAAGGATTAGGCACGACTCTCAATCGTGGAGGGTTTTCATCCTCACCGACACCGGTTCGTGCCTGCCACATCATCGGCCCTCGGGTCAAGAACGTGGACCTGGACCATCAGCTCGCCGACCAGACTCCACTGCTGCGACGGAATCGCCTGGGCGACTTCGGCGGCCTGCGGCCACGGCGGCCCCCACCCACCGGGTGGGGCCGGGACCTGCCACCGTGGCCGCCCACCCGAGCGTATCGAGCAGGTCCTGCAACACGCGGGTGCCGGCATTGTGCTCGCGGGTGCTCAGCGAGTCCATGAGGTCGGCGGCCACCACGGCCATCGGCACCGCGCCGCCGGTGCGGGCGGTATGCGGGTCGGAGATCACCCGCAGCGTCACGTCACCACCCAGGTCGGGGACCAGGCCGAAGGCGTCGACGACCGCCTCGACGTGCGTGTCGAGGAGGTAGCCGTCGAAACCACCGTGGTGGCCGGTCGTCAGCTCGAACCTCGCCGCCATCTGCGGGTCCGTGTCGAGCGCGGAGGCGCCACCGGCGACCAGCAACGATCTGGCCATCTCGGTGCCCCACCCGCGCATCCGAAGGATGCGGGTCGAGCGGCGACGAGCGAGGTAGGCGACCTCCTCGGCGGTCGAGCGATGCAACCGCTCTATCAACCGAGCCTGGTGCGCTCCCGGGATCCAGTCCACCGAGAGGCCGGACAGCAGCGTCAACGCTGCCCACGCCGCCTGCTCACTCCAGGGACGGCCCCGACGGCGGCTCATCTGCGCGCACCGGTGCACCGACGCCGCATCGAGCAGCAGCGCTCGACCCACCCGGCGAGTCACCACGACATCACCGGCCTGCGCGAGCCGCTCGACCTGCCGCTGGCTCACCCCCAGCGCGGTGGCCGCATCCACCGCCGACATCTCACGCATAAATATATGGTCGTATTAGAGACCATATATTTGCAAGGCTGGGTCTTAGTCGGCGCCCCGCGTCACGAGGCGCCGGTTCAGTTGTGTCGAAAAAGCCCCTTGAGCAGGATCTTTGTTCCCAAATCCGGTATGATGAACAAGGCGCGCACTTCGGCGTATCGCCATTGCTGAGGGGACGAGGGTGGCAGCTCGGATTGGGGATCAGATGACCGGCATAGAGGAACGCGAGCGGCGCACCGTCGAAGAGGCGATCGAGTTCGCGACCGCAGGCGTCCGCTTGTCCGGCGGCACCGTCACCGAGGCAGACAAGTCCGCCGCACGGCGCGTGCTGATCGGCACCAGCACCGCACAGGAAGAGCTGGCCGACTACCTTCGGGAGCTGCGGGGCTAACCGAGTGCCATCACGAACTTCAAAGTTTCGTTCCTGGGATGACTACTACATCCCAGGAACGACTGTTCTGCAGAACAAACTACTGGTCAATGCGGCGCAGCCGTACGGAATCACCGACCCGGACATGCTGCGTAAAGCCGAGGAACGCGCGAGCCTGATCCGCATGGCCGAGCTGGCCCGCGATCCGCTTCCCGGCCTTTTCGACTACGCCCATATGAAGGACATTCACCGGACACTGTTCCAGGACGTATATGACTGGGCTGGGCAGGAACGCACCGGCCCCGATCGCCAGATGACGAAAAGCGGACCCGACGTTGTGAACTTCGCACCGGGCGACCCGAGAGCGCCGATGGTGAACTACGGCTACTACCCGGCACAGGGCATCGCGGAGGCCGCGAACGCCCAATTCCGACGATTGGCGGCCGAGGACCTTCTACGCGGTCACGGTCGCCAAGAGTTTATCGCCAGGCTTGCCGACCACTGGGGCGAGATCAACACCATCCACAGCTTCCGGGAGGGAAACACCCGGACACAGTTTGTGTTCTTCTCTGAACTGGCAGCACAGGCCGGGTACAAGCTCGACACGGCGCAATTCGCCGAGGGGGCCCCGTTGCGGCAGGAGTTTGTCGGCGCCAGGTTCTACAACCAAGCCACCACCCGCACAGATCGGCTGGTCACAGTGCTGGACAAGGCAATCAGCGAGATTGGCCGGCCGGGGTCGACCGTCGCGAACGCGGGCTATGACCTCGATGCCCTGCGCGCAGCCACATTCGGACACCCGCGCCGACTCCGGTCGCTGCGCCGTGGCGAAGCCACGCCCACCAGGGAATCAGAGGAGACACACAACCCCGCGGCGCTGCGCAACCGCGAAAGCGGATACGAGGTCTGAGCCTCAGAGGAGGACGTCCCGGCAGCCATGTGTCGGCAGGTCACGGCACACTGACGGCATGCAGACCCCGCCCCCCGTGACCCCGCTCGATCCGGCTGGCACTATCGCCGCGCTCAGCGCCACCAGTCATACGCTCGATGACCTGTCGACGCTGCCAGCCGAGGCGGGTCTGTATGGTGGGCAGATCCCGAGGTGTTCCCGCAGCTCCCTGGCCCCACGCACCCCACCAGCGCCGAAGTGCGGCTGCTCTACGTCGGTCTCGCCACGAACCTACGGAGGCGGATCAACAGCAACCACCTGCGCCGCAGTGGATCATCCACCCTGCGGCGAACCCTCGCCGGGCTGCTGCTCGACACCGAGGGCTACCGGACGCGACGCACCGACCGCGTCGTGATCGTCGATGAGGACGAGATTCGCCTGACGGCATGGATGCACTCCAATCTGTGGGTGTCGTGGTGCCTGCACCCGACACCGGCCGCGGTCGAGGCGGCCGTGATCGGCCAATGGGCGCCGCCGCTCAACGTGTCCCACGCCAGTGGGCCCGCCCGCGTCATCATCGAGGCCGCACGCGCGGCCTATGCCTCCAGCGCCTGACCATCCGACGAGTGCGCCTGGAGATAAGGGTCCGGCCTTGCGTCAGGCATAACCTGACATAAGGTGGGTTATCGGTAATGGTTATCAGGATTGCGCAAACGGGTATCTATCGCCAGCCTGGCGCCTGACGCTTTGATGGCAGAATCGAATCTATGTTCGATCATTGGCGGGCAGCGTTCGCTCCGGCGCCGTACCGCGTCGTAGATCCGCCGGTGCCTGTCATCGTCAATGTCTCACTTGCGATCGGCCAGTCCGGTGGGCGGCCGGCGAACAACCTCCCTCTCCGCGTTCGCGCTGAGGGGCTCAGCGTTGACGTCGAGGTGCTCGGTCATGTGCACGGCTGGGCCAGGACCAGCCGTGGAAGCTGGCTATGTAAGGTTCGATTCGCGATACCGACGGGCAACAACCGCGGCTACCTCGAGGTCGACCAGTGGTGTCCCGCGGCCGCAGTCCGACCGAGTCGCTGACCGAAGGTAAGCGTTGTTCGGCGTCTTGCCCGAGAGCCGGCAATAGTGTTGTCGAGATGAGCAGCGATGGAGGGACTCCTAGAACGGTGAAGGTCCCACGCGGAGTTTGGTTCTGGGGCCCGGCGGGGACGCTCGTCGCAGTGTTGTTGTTGTGGGCTGGGACGCAAGTTTCGAGAGCCAGTGGCCAGGACGTGGACTGGTACACCGGCTTTGGTCAATGGTTGGGTGCGCTGGGGAGCCTGCTCGCTGCCGGTGCGGCGTTGTGGATCGCAACGACTGACCGACGTCGTACCGACCTCCAGCGAAAGGCAGACCAAGATGCGCAGGATGGCGATCTCGCTAGGGAAGCTGGCCTCGTGCGGGTTGCGATCTTTCCCCCACGAGCGGAAAGGTCTCTGAAGCCTTCCGATGAGGCCCCAGGGATCAGCGTGAGGAACTGGAGAAGGTCACCGTTGTTCGATCTGCGCCTGGAAAGCATAGTCGTCCAGGGTGAAACAATTCTGGCGCCAGGAATTGGCTACTTCAAATTTCCGCTTAAGGAGGCGAGCTGGGGCGAATTCGGTGTCGAGACTCTGGCGCGCAAAGTAATTGACTCTGGAGACCTCCTGAGCATTTTCCCCGAGGCCGCCACTGTGGAAGGCCGCGCCACACACGGTCCTCCCGAACTGCGTAAACAGAAGGCAGAGCATGTGGTTCTTCGGTATACCGACGACACCGGGCGACGGTGGGAGGTCGACAGTGTCAGCCACATAGCCCGCAGGGTGTGCTGATCCGATCCGCGCCACGCAGTACAGAGTGGGTAGTTACAGCTCGGGCCCCGCATCGCGGCCGGGCGGATCGAGTTCAGGACCTGAGGTTTCCGGTCCGTCCACGGACTCGCTGGCGCGACTGACCTTGCCGAGCCGCTTGGGGAACGCCGCGCCGGCCGCGCGTAGACCTCCGAGGACTGCCGAATCGACGCTAGGTGCACTCGCATCCCCGGCCGCGGCGAGGGTGTCCGGTGCCTGCCACGTCAGCTGCAGGTCGCTCCCAGCGGTCCGTTCGTGGCGTTCGATGTGGTCAGCGCCGCGGTCGACGGCCTTGGTGCGATACAGGTCGTACCGGGTGACCGAGGGGGATTCCTCGCTGACTTCGCGGGCGTTGACCTCGGTGACGGACTTTCCGTGCAGCGGCTTGCCGTCATGGTTCCGAAGGTCGGTGAACAGACCGTCGACGGCGGCGCGAGGTATCCAGCGGCCTCCCATCTGTGCACCGGGGTTGCCTGGGTCGGCTGCGGCCGCCAGGAATCCTTGACGCCATCGGGAGACGATGCGCTCGGCCGCGACTTCCTGCGGCGCTTCCACGTCCACGATCTGAATGCTGTAGCCAGCCGCCGTCAGCCGGTCGACGAGTTCCTGCGCCCACGGCTTCCAGGCCATCGTGCCGTCGATGATCAGGTTGTCTCCGCGGCCGATCACGTCTCTCGCGGCGGTCGCGAACAGCTCGGTCGATTCGTGATGGACGAGCGCGGACAGCTCGTTCGGGTAGAAGTAGCCCTGCTGGTCCGACACTCGGAGGTTCTCAGGCAGCATCTCTTGGAGCGAGCCATCGGTGATGGCGGCCTCGAGTAGATACCCCTTGAACACGTCGGAATCGAGTTCGCGCCAGTGGGTTCGGTCGCCGCCGCTGAACAGGCTCTCGTGCGCACTGGACTTGCCGGCGCCCGGTGGGCCGGCCATTAGGATCGCCGACCGATTGGCTTGCACGTCGGGCTGGGACCTGAGCCAGCGCCGAAGAATCTCGTCGTGCAGCCGCACCCTTGTGGGCGTCGGGACCGCTTCTCCGTCGACCTTCTGGAAGTACCGGCGATCGTTGATCGTCGCGTGGGGTGCGTTCGGCGTCAGTGGGCCGCCGTCTTCCGACAGCGAGGCGAGCCAGGCGCGGCGGGCCTCGATTTGCTCAGGAGTCACGGGTCAGTCGGCCAGAGCGTTGAGCACGGCGTCGTAGTCCTCATCTGCGAGGAGCCCGTCCCTGAGGGCGCGGCCAACCTGGTTATTGAACCCGCCCTCCCTGATCGGCCGGACGTCATTGGCGTAGGGGAAGGGGTTGGGAGCGCCCGGCTTCTCGTATGCCCACTCGATCAGCTCGCGACGGACCGTGGCGCTGTCGATCTCCCCCGCCGCGTATCGGGCGGCGATCTCGTACGCGGTCCCACCGTGCGTGCCGGGCCGAACGTCCGGGGCCTCAAAGCGCGCACGCTTGAGGAGGTCGCTGATCGTCGGCTGGCTCACGTTCTCGACCTCAGCAAGAGCGACCTGGGTCAGTCCCGACTCGTAGAGCTGGCGCAGGTGCCGCAGGTAGTTGATCCGCGCCACCTTCTCGCGGGCCTTGTCGCGCGCGAGCTCGCGGTAGAGCTGCTGCTGATCGCGATCCATATCCATGATGGTCGTCATCTTCTCCCCCTTGCTATATAGGAAAGCTTATACCCGCAGGTAAGAAAGGTAAAGAGTCGCCCCCGAGGGCATGTTGAGTACGCGAGGGAAGGCTCCGCGGATCAGATCTCGTAGCCCGCGCCGCGGTCGTGTGTAATCGCCGGGGCGGGCTGCGTATGAGCCGGCGTCTCGCTGCCGGCCCCGCTGGAGTTGCCAAGCATCCGACCCACCGGCCGCGCGTGCCCAGCGGTCGCCGCCTGCAACGCGCTGGTGTGGGCGCCCCAGCCGCTCGTGCTGACCGTTTGCTGGCCGACCTTCTCTACCGTCGCCGACCAGGACCGGTCACCGTCCGTGCTGTAAGTCCACTGGTCCGTGCGGCGGTAGCCGTGATTGACGAGTGCCTGGTCGGCCGTATCGAGGTTCCACTGAGTCGGCGGAGCCATCAGGTTGAACTTCCACGGCTGCTGAGTGTCAGTCTCGGCGGCGCTGAGGCGGACGTAGTTCGATTCCTGGGCATCCTCAGAGACCGTGGCCTTAATGGGCTGTGCCATGTGACTTCTTCCCTCCCCTGACTTCTCGTCCCCTGGACGATCATGTCGAGACGCCTCCCCGACGTCCGCGAAACACCCTAGCGGCCGACCCGGACGGCCCGCATCACCTAGCGAGCCGCCACGCGGTGGTGGCCGGTGCGCTAGGCCCGCCCGACTACTCCAGAGTGGGCCGCCGCTGGCGAACCGTCTCGAGGACGCTCAGTCGCTCCTGCTCCGTCAGCAGCGACGTCAATGGCGAGAGGTTCCTCATCTCCGCACCGATCTCATCGGGCGCAAGAACGACGCTGCGAATGAGGTCGAGGTCATCGCTCTGGATCAGCTGCTCCCACCGGGCGACGCAGTCCAACATGGTCTTTCCCTGGACGTGGCCGCGGATCTTCCGCAGCGAGTTGCGCACCTGGGCGGTGTCCACCGACAGGTGTTCGCGCTCGATCTTCTCCAGCACGACGGTCTGGATGAGCTTCTGTCGAACCGCCTTGCGCGTTGTATCCGGCATCCCAGCTCCCCTCAATTCTCACCCAACGCTCTGTTCCCTGCTCGCGACTGTAGGAGCACCGCACGCCGGTTCCCATTCGCCGGCCGATTCGAACTTTCGGTCTTGTAGATAGATAGGTATCTAGATATAATCTGACTGACGTGGAGTTGTTCCACGGTTTCAACGTTCAAACTCTGCAGGAGGGTCATGGCCGACCAGGAACTTCACCGCGCGGCGTTCGACGCCGCCGAGCGCCGCGGCTCGATCGCGGAGGCTGCAGCCGAACTCGGGTGCAGCGAGTCGACGGTCCGCAGGATGGCGGACCAGTACCGCCGCGACGCCGACGAACGCGCCGCCCGCGAGCAGTACAGCCTTTTCGAAGTGTGAGCGTGAGCAGAGAAGTTCCCGAGAGCGGGATTCACATGATCCAGGTCAAGCAGGTAATCGAACGCGAGGACGTGACACTCCCCCGGGCGCTGCCCGTCGCGGTGCATTGCCCGATGAGCGAGCGGCACCGCGCGGCGCTGGCGGCGGTCGCACGCGACTACCGCGCCCGCACCGACCCGCACGCCGAAGTCGACGGGATCGAGGGCAACATCACCCTCGACGACGGAGACCTGGTGTGGCACTACGGCGGTGGCTGCGACCTGATGTTCTCCGTCGTGCACGTGCCCGCTGGAGTGTTCGTGCGCGCAATGGAGAAGACGTCAGACCGTTGGACTACGGTCGCCACTTGGCCGATCGACTTGGGTGACCACACTGGAACCGCCCGCACAATCTGGCTATTGATCACTCTGATCGTTGCCTAGCCTGACCAGTAAGGAGACCGTGATGGGACAAGGAGGACGGCGTGAGTGAGGACTCCGGCTCATTGGCCAAGGGTGTACATGAGGCCAACGAGCGTTTGAAGGCGCTTGGGCGCACCCTCCAGGCATTGGCCGAGGCGTATGGCCAGTTGCCTGACGATCAACTCAGTGCAGCCGACCGGGCAGCACGAATCGAGGTGATCGACGCCCTTTCGGACGTGCAACTGGCCCTCAATGATGCGGCGGAACCGTTCGAGTCCGCACTCTCGAACGCGGACCGCATGGCTGGCAACGTACCGCCGCGACGCCTGCCAGCGCCCGGCGCGGTCGATCGCCTGTCGCCGTACGAGAGTCACCTCGCGGCGTGGGTGGCGCTGTCGCTATTGCACGACCTCGACGAGATCGTCGGCCGCGACCGCGCCGCCGAGCATGAGGCCGACAAGCAGCAGCTGAGAGGTGAAATCATGCGGCGGCGCGGCCTCACGACCGCAATGCTGCCCAAGTTGGACCTGTGGGAAATCCAGCTCGACGAAGCATTGCCTGCCCTGGAATCGACCCCCGGACCATACGCACTGGCCGCCCTCACAATGGCGGACGAGCATCCGGACCTGGTGTTCAGCGTGGCCAAGTTGACCGAACATCAGCGCCTTGCCCGACCATATCTGCCGGGTGCTGAATGAAGGCGTGCCGTGGCCTCGAGCCGCGTAGTCACCAACCGATACCCCTAACACCCGCCTGACAGGAGGCCGCCGAGATGTTTGCGCTGGTCGCTTTCGCGGTCTTCAATCTCTTGTCGCTGTTCGGTGCGTACTACTGCGCGAGCCGCTCGTATCGCCGCCACCGCCGCGCCGGGAGGGCTGTGGTGGCCGGTTTCGGTGGCCTTTTCATCGTTCCGCTGCTGCTGATGCTGTGCGTTGCGGTGGCGCGTCCGCGGCCGGTGAACACCTACCGCTGAGCATGGTGAGAAATGGCATAATCGCAGGTCAAGCATAGTTTTTGTGGTTGCCTGTAGTAGGATGTTCCTCGGAATACGTTCCCGTCTTGGGGGGAACTACGCCCGATTCGGGCGCAGTCGAGGGAGGTCGTGTGGCAGGCGAGAACGTCGATCAGGGCGCGTTCGATTTCAACGAGGGAGGCAGCAATGGATCCGCTGGACGGGGAGCAGATCGAGGGGATCGACCTGATGATCGCCGACGAGACGCGTCGGATTCTGACCGAGTGGCTGGCGGTGGGCGCGGAAGCGACAGTGGAGGACGCGCAGCAGCTGATCGACCGGGAGGCGCTGAGGCTTCAGCAGCTGACCGAGGACGCGAGCCCGGCGTTCGAGACGCAGGCGATCGAGGAGTGGCAGCAGCGGAATCCGGGCGAGAGGCCGAACTACGACTCGACGATGGTCGCGAAGGCGACCGCGTGGCGAGCGGCGCGGGAGATGGTGCTGACAGAGGAGCTCTACACGCAGGTGACCCCGGAGATCGCAGCACGCCGAGCGGAATTCGATCAGTGGGCGCAGAACGAGATCGAACAGAGCTGGGAGACCGCCCGTCAGGCGCACGACCCGGACCGGTGGAAGACGCTGAACGTGCGGCCGCGGCCGGTCGCGACACGGATCGTCGAGCGGGTGTGGCTGGAGAAGCCCGGATGGTTCCGGAGCCTGGCGCAGGCGCTGGTGGCGCAGCGGATCGAGGACAACCAGCAGGTGCCTATGACCGCGTTCGATCCGGTCGCGGACGAGCTGGAGGCGATGATCGCCGCCGAGATGCAGGCCAACCCGCCAGCAGACCCGAACATGCCGTTCTAGACGCTCAGGACCAGTGGGCGCGCGCCCGCACCGCGCTCGACGACGTCGAGCGGCGCGGCAAGAACCTCGCCAGGAAGCTGGAGGCGGCGCAGCGCGCCCTCGATACAGCCGCGACCCGCGGGCTGACCGGCGGTGTTGAGGCGAACCGCGAGAACGTCGCGACCGTCTCCGCAGCATTGGCCCGGGTACGCGACGAGTGGCGCACCGCCGCGCCCCGCGAGGGCGAGCTGCGAAACCAGGTGCAGGCACTCGGCATTGACCCGCGCGCGATCCCGCGAGAGGTCGTTCAGCAGGTGGCCGGCGCCGACCGGCACCCCGAAGCCGGATGGCGCAGCCACCCGATCAGCCCCGCCCAGGTCCGCAAGCTCGAAGAACTCTCCCGCGAGGTGGAGAAGCCGTTCCCGGTCGACATCACCATCACCAAGGGTGAAGCGCACGACCTGATTTCGAGCATCCTCGCTGGAAACTTCAAAGAGGTGCAGTTCAGGGACCGGCCACGCGGCCCTCTGTTGGTCGCGGCGGCCGCCGCACCGGACGCACCTCCAGCCGCCGAGGCTGAGGCACCACAGCTCGCCCCGGATCATCCCGCTGCCGACCTCGTGGCCACGCCTGTTGCAGATCCCGCCGCCGAGGTCGAGGCCCGCATCATGCGGGCGCTCGCGGCGCCGGACACCGCCGCGGACCAGCACGCCCAATCCAAGGCCAACAACGCGACCCAGTTCCTCGCCTGGGCCGAAGGACATTTCAAGAGCAAGGCACAGGTCGCACTGGCCGACCTGATGACCGATCGCCAATCGCTCACCGACGAGATGTTCACGGCGTGCCGGGTGATCCTGCTCGACCCGAGCCGCTGGCACGAACTGGGACGACGTGGGGCCGAAGCGTACTGGGAAGCACGCCGCACCGAGCCGGTGCAGAACCCGACCACCACCGCGATCACCGACACGGTGATCGCCGCCCGCGACGCCGATGAACGCGAAGTCGGCGAGCCGTACCTCGAGACCGCACAGCACGCCGCAGCCGAGTTTCTCGGCGCCACCCCCGAACTCGAGGTCGACGGGGGCGACGAGCTGAGCCTCGAGGATGCGGAACTGCTCGAGGTCGATGCACGTGCCGAGCAGCTCGACGCAGTGCAAGAAGCCCTCGACCTGGGCATGATCCCCGAGGTCGACGACTGGACCCGACGCGCACGGGACCTGTTCGATCCGGCGACCCCGCTCGACCTGCCGGACCCGGACGCAGACCCCGGCTTCGCGGCGGCGCTGGCCCGCGTCAAGGGCGTCAGGGCGCGCGAGGCGCTGTACCAGCAGTGGTGGGACGGAGCTGGCGCTGCGCGGGCCGAGGCAACAGCCGAGGATCGAGCCAACCTCTACGCGGCGGCCGCTGTCGACCCAAGGGTGGTCGAAGCCGTCGGCGGTCGCCACGCCGAAACCCTGACGTATCACCTCCCATTCGTTGAGGTCACCCGCGAGGTGATCGCCGAGCTAGGCGAGTCCGGATCACCTACCCGCCAGGCGGCAGCGCAGCTGATCCTGAAGCACAACTCGTCACGGTTCCCCGACCACGTTGGCGAGGCCGCCGCACAGGCATGGGAGCAGGCACACCGTAGCGATCTGACCTGGAGCGAGTCCACGGCCGCCGACTGGGGGCAGTGGATGACGGCGCATCTGCTCCGGGAGCCGCTGGTCGCGGTGTGGCTCGATCGGTCGGGCGGAATCGCCATGCCCGAGTGGGTCGACACGGGCATCCAGACCGCGTTCGAGGTCATGGCCGCGGAGCGCCCCGACCTGGTCGAGGCCACCTCGGACATTCCTCACGAACGTCTTGCGGCCGAGATCCGGCACACCATCTATCCGCGCCTGGCCGACGAGATGCATGCCGGCCAGCAAAGCTGGGCGCATGAGGTCTTCGAGTGGCGCAACGACTTCCGATCCGGTCTGAGTACCAAGACTCGACCGAACACCAGGATCAACCACAACTCCCGCGGCTGGCACTACGACACCAGTGGGGAAGGCAAGGGCCTCACCTGCGGCCGAGACCACCGGATCGCACTCGGACAACTCCTCGACGGGGCCGGCCTCCCGGTCCCCGAGTGGATCGAACGCACCTACCGCCCTGCAGCGGATGCCTACGAGCGAGTGACCTCCACCGCCGCCCTTTACGCGAAAGGCCACGAGCTCTACCACCTGGCCGCCCACAGCGACCCGCTCTGGGAGCGTGGAAGCGACTTCAACGCGATAGGTTCCGCGATCGTTCGGGAGGCCCGTGCCTCGATCGTCGCCGACCTGCGTCGAACGATGGCCGACGATGTCGCCCAGCTCGAATCGGTGGGCTACGACCTGGACTGGGTGATGCAGTTCGAGACCGATCCCCAGAGCCTCAACGAGCTGCGCCACGGCAAGGGGCAGCCCACGTTCGACACCGACGACGTCACGATCTTCGTCAACGGGCATGTGTTCGTCGGCGACTACGACGGAACCAACATTGAGATCGTTCGACGGTTCTCGTTCAACGACGATGCGCCCATCACCCTCGACGGCCAGGCATACGCAGGCATCACCACCTGGCGCCAAGCCATCGACGAGGCCCGCACGATCCTGCCCCGCAAGCGAGCGGCCGACGCGGGCTACTGGCCTGTGCGCAACCTCGCCTCGGACAGTGCCGTGGCGCCGGTCGAGACACCCGGCGTCGAGGGAGGACCCGAGGCCGACGGACCGGCTGGCCTCGACGAGGAGGGCGAAAAGCCGGGCCCCGCAACACCGGTCCGCCCGGCCTACACCGAGACCGGTGCAATCGTCTACGAGCCGGTCCCCGCCGCACTGCTCGAGCAGGACGACACCGACGCAGAGGCCGAGGCACACGAACCGTCAGCGCGACCGGACGCCGTGCGGGAGTCGGTGCTCTACGTCCCGGAGCACGAGCACGGCGAACCGATCACCAGTCCGCTGTGGCGGACCGGCGGCCTGGTCAAGGCCCGCAAGGAGAGCGGCGGCGAGGTGTGGGTCTCCCCCGCCACCGCCGACCGCTACGCCGGGTGGTCCCCGTCGCAACCGGAACCCCCAACGACGGCCCCGGCCGTCGAGACCGACCTCGACCTCCCGGCCGCCGCGGCCGAACCTGAGCTGGACGAGCCGGAGCCGCAGCTCGCGGCCGCGCCGTCGGTACCCGGCACCGACTTCCAGCTCGGCACCGAGGTCCTGGTGCCGTCCGGGGCGAAGGCAAGGGTCCGCGCCAACATCGACGCGGCCCGCCTGGTCCTCGACCTCGACGGGCAGCAACGGCCGGCGACTGAGGCAGAGCAGGCGATCCTGGCGCAGTGGTCCGGCTGGGGCGCAGTCCCGGAGGTGTTCGACACCCGCACCCGCTTCCGCGAGGTGTGGCACACCGAGCAGGACGAGCTGCGGGGACTGCTCAGCGAGCGAGGCTACGCGCAGGCCCGCGAGACGACCCTCAACGCCCACTACACCGACCCGGCGATCGTGCACGAGCTATGGCGCGCCGTGCGCCGGGCCGGAATGCCCGACGGCGCACTCATGCTCGAACCGGGCTGCGGCTCAGGCCACTTCGTCGGCACCGCCCCCGACTCGGTGAAGATGGTCGGCGTCGAGATCGAGCCGATCAGCGCCCAGATCGCCCACCACCTGTACCCGTCGGCGAGCATCCGTAACCACGGGTTCGAGCGGAGCTTCGCCCCGGACGAGACCTTCACCGGTGCGATCGGCAATGTCCCGTTCGGTAAGGAGGGCGTCTACGACCCCATCCACAACGCCGGCGGGCATTCGCTGCACAACCACTTCATCATCAAGTCGCTCGCGCTGACCGCGCCGGGCGGCTATGTCGCGGTGGTGACCTCCGCGTACACCTCCGACGCCAAGCGGGCCGACGCCCGCAAGGCGATCGCAGAGCTTGGCGACCTAGTCGGCGCGGTGCGCCTGCCCACCGGTGCATTCGACCGGCAGGCCAAGACGCACGTGGTCACCGACGTGCTCGTGTTCCGGCGGCGCCCCGACGGCCACAAGCCCACCGCCGAGACCGACCAATGGGCCAGCCCCGTCGAAGAGGTCACGGTCAAGAACCACCAGACCGGACAGCCCACGTCGTACTGGCTCAACGACTACTTCAACCGCCGCCACGAAAACGTGCTCGGTGCACTGAGTGTCGGCAACGGAGCCAACGGCGGCTCCAACCTGATCGTCTCGCCACACGAGGGCGCACCCCTGTCCGCCCAGCTACGCGAGCAGCTCGACCCGATCATCGACCAGGCCACCGAGCGCGGCCTGACGTTCGTCGCCGTGGCACCGGCGCCGGCCGTCGCCGCGGAGTACGCGGTCGCCGGCCTGCACAACGGCGAGACCCTCGACCGCATCGACGTCGAGCCGGGCGTCATGAGGTTCAACGAAGTCAGCGGCGGATTCGAGCAGTTCAGAATCGGTCGAGGCTGGGCCACGGTCACCTGCAGGGGCAAGGACAAGATCGAGCAGTGGAAGGCGATGACCGCACTCGGCGAGACCCTGATGGATCTCACCGAAGCCAGTCGCTCCCCGCGCTCGACCCGAGCTGACCGCGACGAACTGCGCGGCCGCCTCAACCGCCTCTACGACGACTACCTGCGGCGCTGGGGACCGCTGAACCGGTTCACGCTCTCCGATCCGGCGCCGCGCACCGACGAGCAGATCGCCGAACGTCTCGACAAGGCAATCGAGAAGTGGCGGATCAAGGTTGGGCAGCAGGAGGCCGCCGACGAGGGTCTCGACCCGGAAGATGCCACCCCGTACCAGGGCAGCATCCCGCCGGACCTGCTGGAGATGATGCAGGAGAAGGCTGCGGAGCAGCCCCAGCCGCGCAAGAACCAGACCCACCTCACCGGCGCGATCGCCCGTGACCCGCGAGTGGGCATGGTCCTGGGGATCGAAGAGTTCTCGTCCCGGTTCGACGGCACCGACGCCGTGGCGAAGAAGTCCCCGATCTTCACCGAGGACACCACCGCCGCGAAGGTGCTCGCCGAGCGAGCCGACAGCGTCGACGAGGCGATCGCGATCAGCTTCGACGAGCTCGGGCACGTCTCACCCGAGCGGATGGCCGAACTCCTGGGCCGCTCCGTCGAGGAGACGATCGAGCAGGCGATGGGTCGCATCTACCCGTCGCTCCACCACGAAAGTGAATGGGAGATCGCCGAAGTCGCCCTCGCCGGCCACACCCGCGAGAAGCTGGCCCGGGCGCGGATGGTCGCCGCCGACAACCCGGCCCGCTACTCGGCCGTGGTCGAGGCACTCGAGGCGGTCATCCCGCCGGACCTCGACCCCGCAGAGATCGGGGTCCGTCCCGGTGCGACATGGATCCCGGTCGAGACCTACCGCCAGTTCCTGATCGAGGAGTTCGGGCTCAACCCCGACCGGCTCACGGTCGAACTCGACAAGGTCAGCGGCAACTGGAACATCGCCACCGAGCAGCACAATCAGCACGCCTCGCCGGCCCGCGGCTACGTCGACAAGTACGGCACCGGACGGCTTTCCGGTGTGGAGATGTTCAACCTGGTCGCCAACAACAAGGCCATCCAGGTCCCCAAGACGCAGGATGAGATGCTATCGGCACCGAAGCCGCGGTTCCATCCGAAGCTCTCCCAGCAGGCCCGGGCCGCGGCGGACGAGCTGCAGGAGCGTTTCGAGCAGTGGCTGTGGTCCGACGGGGACCGGTACCTGACGCTGGCAAAGACCTACAACGAGCTGCACAACTCGTACGCGCAGCCGCGCCACGACGCCAGCCACAAGCAGTACCCCGGACTCAACCCGAAGATCACGCCATACAGCTACCAGGGCAGCGCCGTTCACCGGTTCCTGCACGACGAGACGATCCTGCTCGACCACGTCGTCGGATCTGGGAAGACCTACACGATCACGATCTCGTGCATGGAGGCCAAGCGGCTCGGCCAGGTCCGCCAACCCTGGGTGGTGGTACCGAACCACCTGCTCTCCCAATGGTCCATCGAGGCCCGGGACGCATACCCGAACGCGAAGATCCTCGTCGCGTCCGAACTCGACGGCGTCGAGGACCGGCAGCGATTCATCGGTCAGACCGCCGTCGGTGACTGGGACATGGTGATCGTCCCCCAGAGCGTGTTCGGGCTGATCGGCATGAAGCGAGAGGCCCAGATCGAGTACCTCGAGAACGAGATCTCCGAGCTACACCAAGCACTCGAGGCAGCAAACAACAGCGGATCCGAGTTCTCGGTCAAGCAGATCGAGAGGGCGCTCAAAACCGCGAAGAGCCGCATCGAGGGCATCGTGGGCGGCAAATCCAGCGACGCCGGTCTGTCCTTTGAACAGTCCGGGTGCGACTTCCTTTTCATCGACGAGGCCCACGACTACAAAAACCTCACACGGCCGTCGAACAGCGCGGACTTGGCTGTCGCAGACGGCTCTACCCGCGCATCGGATTTGGAGATGAAGGCGCGCTACCTGCGCAAGAATGCTCAGGACCGCAACACCGCTGAGGGCCGGCCCTATGCACCGGCCAAGGCGATGGCGTTTGCGACCGGCACCCCGATCAGCAACTCGCTGTCGGAAATCTGGGTCATGACCAAGTTCCTGCGCCCAGACCTGCTCACCAAGGCCGGTCTCGGTCGCATCGACAACTGGGCCGGCACATTCGCCAAGCCGGTCACCGCGGCCGAAATGAACATCACCGGCACCAAGCTGCGGATGGTCACCCGCATGGCCGAGTACGCCAACGTCCGGCAGCTCGTGGCGATGCTCAACCAGTTCCGCGACGTCGTGACCGCAGACCAGATCCCGGTCACCCTCCCCGAGATGGACGGCGGCGTACCTCAGACCCTGGAGTTCGACATGAGCCAGGACACCCTGGACTTCATGGCGGACCTGGACGAGCGGCTCGCGAACCTCAGCGGCAACACGATGCACCTGGACAACTCGCTCAAGATCGCCACCGACGGCCGCAATGTGACGATGCATCCACGTCTCGCGGGGCTACCTTCGCCGCCTCCGGAGCACTCGCGAGTCGAGCACGCCGCGGACGCGATCTGGCAGTGCTACGCCGACAACGCGGATCTCGCCATTCCGGCGGACAAGCACGGCCCGGACATGACCGGAGCATTCCAACTCGTGTTCTGCGACCGCGGCACCCCGAAGATCGCAGACGGCCCCCGCGCCAGCAACGTCTACACCGAGCTCCGCGACGCCCTGGTCCTGCGCGGCATGAAGCCCGAAGAGATCGCATTCATGCACGACCACAACTCCCCCAAGGCCAAAGCGAAACTGATCGAGGCGTGCCGAGACGGACGAGTGCGAGTGCTGCTGACGTCGACCAAGAAGGGCGGAACCGGGCTCAACGCGCAGCGGGCACTCAAGCAGCTCGTCAACCTCGACCCGGCGTGGACTGCCGCAGACATGGAACAGCGCATCGGCCGAATCATCCGCCAGGGCAACGTCCACAAGGTGGTCAACGTCGTCAACGTCGTCGCCCGCCGGTCGTACGACGCGATGATGTACCAGTACGTCGCACGCAAGTCCGGCTTCACCGCTCAGCTCCGCCGCGAGGACGTGCCCCAGAAGATGGAGGACGTCGGCGGCGACATGTCGCTGTCATGGGCGCAGACCAAGGCAGCCGCAACCGGTGACCCGGTGTTCGTCCAGCAGGTCGAGGCCGACCAGCGAGTCGGCACGCTCGAAGCGAAACGCACCTCGGTCACTAACTTCAACTCCGCCCGCCGAGCAACGATCCGCGCGTTGTCGAAGAACATCGACGCCGCGACCGCGCGGCTTCCCGAGCTCCGCGAGATCGGGGCGAAGCTCGACGGATGGGCTGCGATCGAGGACCGCGACAAACGAATGTGGGGATTCCCCGGCGCGATGGTGCCCGACGGACAGTCAGGCGACCTTGTCGCCGCGATGCGCGAGCGGTTGCTCGACGTGACGGAGGTGGCGAAGAGGGAACGCGCCGCGCTCCCTCTGGTCGTGCTCGCAGGTGTCCCCGTGACGATGGAGTACACCCACCTGTTTGACCAGTACATCCTCAACATCGGGGGCCAAGATCGCTACGTGGACGGCGTGAAGGTCGCCGACGCGATGCTCACCGAAAGCGCGGCACGCGGATTCATCCAGACGATCCGCAACGAGGCCGCCGGTGTCTCACGCCGGGTCGAGCCCCTCGAACGTCGACTCGAGACCGACCGCATCAAGCTCGAGGAGGCGAAGGCAGAACCCGAGCTCGTCTTCGATCAAGCGCACGACCTCGAGCAGGCCCGGCTCGACGCCGGAGAACTTCGGCTGGAGGTCAACTCCCGGGAGAACTCCCCCGAGGCGCTCAAGAAGGAACGGGAGAACACCGAACGTCGCAGGGCGGCAGGCCAATACCAGGGCTGGACGCTCGACCTCAACCCCACTGAGGGATGGGCGGAGTCGAAGGGCATGACCCGTGAAGCCCTGCGAGCCGAGGTGCCGCATCTCATGGCCGAGGCCCGGCGAGAATGGGCCGAGGGTGCCGAGCCGCGCGCCGAGAACGAACGCAAGAACCCGTGGAAGCCACTCGACGCCACCGAGCACGAATGGCGCTACGGATTCGACGCGAACGCAGGGATGCCCGGCGGCCGCATGTTCTGGCACGGCCGCCAATGGCAGTGGGAAGCGTGGGACGGGCAAGGTGGATTCGAGACCGGCGCCGAGGACAAGCGGCGCAGCGCCCGCGGGATCGTCGACCGAACCCTCGAAGCGATGGCCAAGGAACACGGCGTCAGCCACGAGGCGATCTATGCCGCCAGCATGAAGCGCGCCGAAGCGCTCGCGGCCACCGGCACAGGAACCGAGCTGAGCGTGATCGTGGAGCCGACCGAACCGATCGGCAGCGCACCCGCCGAACCTGACGGCGACAACTCGGTGAAGCAGTCGGTGCTCGATGCCGTCACCGCCGCGGGCACCGGACGCGTGCGCCCGCTGCCCCACGTTCTCGGAGCCGGTGACGACACCGAGGCAGCAACAGCTGATCAGCTCGGGGCCGGATCCAATCTCGAGCCCGGCGAGGAAGCCGACCGCGCGATGTAGCGGGCGGCCGCAGTCGAGAACCATAAGATTGAACTGGTGGTGGTGGGCGGAGAGCAGCGTCGCCCACCACCGATGCCGAACAACGCAGGGGGAGAACGCAATGACGCACCCGATCACCGAGGAGCAGGCCCGCGCGGATCTCGCGCAGCTGGAACCGATCATGGAGATCGAGGACCGCACCATGAGCGAGCACGACAAGAAGCTGCTGCTCGAACTGATGCAGGGCAAGATCACGCGGGAACAGGTAATTGACGCGGTCGCCCGTGACGTCGCATCCCGCACCGAACGATGACGTCGAACCCCTACTACTCGCAGGAGTGGGTGGACTACTTCATCCCAGAGACGATTCAGTGGCGTGGAAGCGAGATGCCCGACCTCAGCACCGCGGTCCTACGGAACCAGATCACCACACCAGAGTTCCCAAACGGCACCCACAATGAAGAGTTACTCAAGGGCGTCGAGGGCATCCTGACGTACCAGCGGATGCAGGAACTGATCCACACGCCGATCCCCGGCAACTTCGACCTCGAGCACCTGTGCCGATTTCATGAGCACATCTTTCAGGACATTTACCCGTTCGCCGGCAAGATCAGGACCGCACCCCGGGAATGGCCCATGTCCAAGATGGGACCCAACGTCCGCGCTCACCTGGCGGGCGCGAAGAACCCACCGGAAATTCCGCACAGCTACTTCGCGGCCAAGGACGTCGAGCGAGTCGGCACCAAGGTGCTGAATCGAATCGGCGAGAAGAACAACCTGCGTGGGCTCGGCCGCGACCGCTTCGTCGACGAGCTCGCGACGGCGCTCGGACAGATCAATCACGTCCATCCGTTCCGCGAGGGAAACACCCGAACTCAGTTCGCGTTCTTCCGCCAGCTCAGCTTGGAGGCCGGCTATCAGTTCGACACCGAGCGGTTCAAGGGGGTCGCAGCGGAGCGACTGCGCGCGACCCCGCTGGTCGGTGACCTCCGGGAGCAGTTCGTGTGGGGTCGGTTTGAGTTCATGCAAACCGAGGAGACCACTCTGCTTCGCGACGTCCTCGATCGGGCGATCACGGTGGCCCCGGGTGCGCGTGAGAACGATGGCTTCGACGTTGGTCCCATCGTCGAGTTCGGTGTCGTCCGTGAGGGACTGAGCGCGGCCACGCCCGGCCATCCGCGATCGGTTGGTAGTCTCCTCGGTCGCGGTAGCGACTCTGACCACGGACGGGTCGAGACGACGGCCGCCGGCGTTACCTACGACCGCGACAGCGGCTACGAGACCTAAGCCGTCAGAACAGGATCCCTTGATCCGGGCCGGGGTCAGTCTTAGCTCGGAACAGGGCGTTCTCGTCGTACCCGTTCTTGAGCGCCTCGCGAATATCGAGAGAGCGTTGATACCGCGACCGACCTTGCCCATCGAGCAAGCTGCGGCCAGCGAGCCGACCGAGTGCGATCGCGTACCGCACATTCTCGGAGTACGTCGACTGCACAAGATGCCCCGGACCGGTTCTCACGCAGAGCGGCTCATTGCACTTGTGCTCGCACACCACACCTTCGTCGAGAAGACCGTCCACGAGTTCCACCGAGAATCGGTGTGCGAGAACTGTGCGCTGACGATTCCCGCGCTGATAGTTGAACCTGCCATATCCGTCCGGCGCTGAGATCGCGCCGACCCAGTACCAGCACGCCGCCGGCGAACGAACGACCTTCGACCAGAACAGTGCGATGGTCTCCCGAGTCGGTTCGAGTGTCGGGTCCACGACCCGACGGCCTCGACGAGACCCGACAGCCTCCGGGTCCTCAGCCGACTCGGGAGCGGGCGCCAGGGAGAACAGGCTTGGCGGTGATTCCTCGATCACCGCTCACCTGTCCGCACGATCACGACGCGATCGCGGCCGCGGCACCGTCGTCAGTCGACTCCCCTACCGTCTCCGGATCACTGCCGGGCGCCGAATCTTCCACCGACGGAGCGGCCGCCGGGAGAACCACGATCCCGGCGGCGGCCAGGTCGGTCTGCGACTGCTCGATGATCTTCTTCGCTTCGCGGGCCGACACACCGAGCACCGCGCCGAGGTCGGCAGCGGATCCCTCGTGTGTGAATTCGACGATCGCCTTCGCGTAGTCGAGCAGGAGCGCCGACTCATCAACGCTCTGCTGGGTGCGGAGATCCTCCACCGCCTGCTGCGCATCGACCTTGGCCGCTTCGATCTTTGCCGCGTACTCAGCTCGGATCTTCTCGATCCGCTTGTCGCGGGCCGACTCCAAGGACTCGACCTTGCGCTCAGCCGCCACCGATCGAGCAGCGAGCGCATGGTCGAGCTTCTCGAGCTTCGCCGTGACCTCGTTCAGCGGCTCGGCGAGGGACTCCAGGCGGCGTTGCCGTGCAAGGAAGCGCTCGCGCTCCTTCTTGAGGTTGTCCTTGACGTTCGTCGGATTCAGTCGGAGTGAGCGACGCGCCGCCGCGGCGGATGAGGTGGACATGGGCCGCAGTCTATCGGCTCGCTGCGCTCGCGGGAGGTTCCGCACTTGGGTGCGCCGTCACCTTGGCATGTCACCGCTTTGGCCACCTTCGTGACGTTCAGCCACCCAAATACCTAACACCCTCGAGCATCTCGGTTCTGTCACCCCCGTCGAAGACGTGACAGAACGTTCTCTGACCTGCGGCCAGAGAACAAATTACACACACCTCTTGCACTAAAGGTGCTACCTGGCACAATGTTCCGGGTGATGACCGTCCACAAGATCTCCGCTGGGGACGGATACGTCTATCTCACGAAGCACACCGCCAACGGCGACGCCACTGAGTCGAAGAAGTCCGACGCGGTCGACTACTACACAACGAAGGGCACCCCTCCCGGTCGTTGGCACGGTCGGATGGCCGAGCAGGTCGGCGTCGAGGTCGGGACCGAAGTCACCGAGGAAGCGATGCGTGCGGTGTTCGGCGCTGCACGGACACCCGCTGCGTTCAGCACGAAGCCGGACCAGTTGGCACCGACTGCGGAGCAGATGCAGTGGTCGGCTCAGACCGCGCTCGGTCGCGCATTCACCTGGTTCACCAACTCCCAGGAGTACGTCCACGACGTCGAGGAGCGGTGCACCGCCTACAAGGCGCAGCACGGCGAATACCCCTCCCCCGCAGCGAAGGACGAGATCAAGCAGGCCACGGCCATGCGGCATCTGCGGCGCCAGCGCGGCGACAAGGCCGAGCTGATGACTGAGGCCGAGGTGACAGAGTTCATCTCCGACAGCTACCGCAAGATGCGGCAACCGGTCGCCGGGTACGACCTGGTGTTCACACCCGCCAAGTCGATCTCGCTGATGTGGGGTCTCGGTGACCAGGCCGCGAAGCAGGCAGTCGAGGAGGCTCACCGCCAGGCCGTCGACGAGGCACTGAGGTGGATCGAGGACGAGGTTGCCTACACGCGCCGGGGCGCCGGTGGGCACCGGATGGTGAAGGCGGACGGTCTCCTGATTGCCCGGTTCGACCACTGGGACAACCGGGCCGGCGACCCGAACCTTCACACCCACAGCGCCGTGTTCAACCGGGTCAAGGCCGAGGGCCGATGGACCACGATCGACGGACGCATGTTCTACCGCGCCGCGGTCGCAGCGTCCGAGCGGTACAACACCCGCGTCGCGGACCTGGTGGCCCGCAAGCTCGGAGTCACCTTCGCTCCCCGGCCAGACACCCCCGCCGGGAAGCAGCCTGTCTACGAGGTTGAGGGGATCCCGCTTTCCCTCATCGAGGAGTTCTCCCGCCGCCGGGCGATCGAGGACCGGCAGGCGGAACTGGCGCGAGAGTACCGCTCGCGATTCGGTAAGAATCCGCCCAAGACGATCCAGTACGCGCAAGCGCAGCAGGCGACTCTCGACACCAGGAATGCGAAGAACCCACCGAGAACGATGGCGGAGCTCCGAGCGGAATGGGACGAGAGAGCGACCGCCCTTGTCCCCCAGACAACGCCGCGATCGGTGATCGACGAGGCGGCGACTGGCCGCGATAATCGGCCCCCTTTCGATCCGGCGGCGATGCCTGCTCTCATCGCCCAGGTCGAGGACGATCTCTCACGAAAGTTCGGATCGTGGACGATCTACAGCCTCACGGCTGAGGTGCAGCGCCAGCTCCGAGCGTTCAGCTTCCCGGGAGACGACGACGTGCCCGAACACGTGGATGCGGCGGTCGAGGCGCTGCTGAGCAACCACTGCATCCCCGTGTTCACCGAGGTCTATCGAGCTCCGGAGAAGCTGTCCGAGACGATCGAGGGCGGCCTGCTGCGGCTGCACACCGTCGACCGCACGACGATGAGGTACACCTCCGAGAAGGTGCTCGCGGCTGAGTCCTACATGCGAGATCGCGCCGACGCCACGAACGATCTCACGGTCAGTGAGCGCGTCATCCGGCGCCAGATCGCCAAGGCAGAGAAGAAGGCGAAGCACCAACTGGGCGCCGATCAGGTCGCCATGATCGAGCACTTCCTCACCGCGCAACGGCATGTCGCCGTCGCTGTCGGCGCCGCCGGTGCTGGCAAGACCACCGCCGCAACGGTTATCGCCCGCGCCTGGGAGCAGACCAACGGAAAGGTCATCGCGCTCGGACCATCCGCCCGCGCCGCCGAAGTGCTCGGCGCCGAGATCGAGGTCGAGGGCCGCACCATCGCGGACGTCCTCACGCGTGTTCGAGTCGGGATCCCGACCGGCATCGAAAAAGGCGATCTTCTCCTCGTCGACGAGGCAGGCATGGCGTCAGCCCGTGACCTCGCCGACCTGACCCGCATCGCGCATGATTCCGGCGCCGTCGTCCGATTGCTCGGAGACCATCAGCAGCTCGCGTCCGTCGAATCCGGCGGTATTCTGCGGGACCTGGCCGAACGAACCCTCGCGCCCTTCCTTCGAGAGGTGCACCGGTTCAAGACACCCGGTGAAGCCCCGGCGAGCCTCAAGCTCCGCTCCGGTGATTCAAACGTGCTCGACTGGTACGACCACAACGAGCGCATCCGTGAGGCCATGAAGCATGACCTCCCCGACGTTGTGTTCGACGCCTATGTCGCCGACGTCGAAGCCGAGAAAGTCACTCTCATGGTCGCGCCCACCAACGACCTGGTGCGCGAACTCAACACCAAGGCATCGGCCTACTACCGCGCCAACGGCACCGTCACCGGCGAAGGTGTGCTCGTCGCCGATGGCCTCGTGGCGGCCGTGGGCGACGTCGTGGTGACCCGCAAGAACAACAGCAAGTACGTCGCCAAGGACAAGCGCGGCAAGCGCACCGGCCGGGTCAAGAACGGCGACCTGTGGACCGTCACAGAGATCGGTCCCGACGGGTCGATGCGGCTCGAGAACCGCACCAGCGGAGGCCGCGTCGTGGTCGCTGCCGACTACATCTCCGCGAACGTCCAGCTCGGCTACGCGACTACTGTGCACCGGTCTCAGGGCATGACGGTCGGCACCTGCCACGTCCTCGCCGACTCCGGCATGGACCGGCAGAGTCTCTACGTGGCGATGACCCGAGGCAAGAACACGAACATCGTCTACGCCGCGAGCGACGAGCTTCCCGACTGGGACTTCGAGCACCTCCCGGACGCGCACCCCGGCGCCCGCGGACTCCTCGAGGGAATCCTCGCCCGCGACGGTTCCCAACGCACCGTGCACCAGATGCTCGAGGACGAGGCCGCGAAGGCGCGGTCCTTCGACACGTTGAAGGATTCCTACTTCGCCGCGGCGAGCGCCCTTTATGACGAGCTGACGGCGAAGATGCTCGGAGAGATCCTGCCGGACAAGCCGTTCTCGTGGGTGCACCAGTTCGGCGGTTGGGACCGGATTGTCATGTTCGTGGCCCAGTCGGAGACGTACGGGTGGGACACCCGCAAGCTGCTCACCTCGGCTGCCGACGAGATGCGGGCGCAAGGGATGGCCGGGGAGCTCGATTCCGAGCGCAAGACCCCCGGCAAGGCGATGGCCGATGCTCTCGACCAGGCCACCCGCTCGGGCGTGCTCCCCCGAACGCGGAACGACGACGTTGCGCAATACTCCGTGCCCGTCGTCTCCCGCGAGGCCGCCGAGACCGATCCGATCCTGGCGCGTTACGCGGCGCAGTCCGTGCAGCAGATGCACGCCTACGTCGACTCTTACGCGACCCGCGCTATCGAGACCGACGCCGGGTGGGTGAAGAGCCTGGGCGACCCGGGAAACGATCCCCGCAAACGAGCACTGTTCGAGGACACTGTCCGCGAGGTCGCGTTCTCACGAATCCGCGTCAACGCACCCGCAACGGAGAAGAACCCCCTGGAGTACTTAACCGAGGACCGTCGTGCGGTCAACGAGCAGCGACTCGGGGCACTCTCCGCGAACGCGCCAGCCGCTGTAACCGTCTACAGCGGTTACAGCATCGGTGACCTGCAGGCCGCACGGCTCGCCGCGCGCCGCCGGGCGACCGATACACGCCAGCAGCTCGGCGTGGCACGTACCGAGCTCGACCGGGCCCGCGGTGAATCGGACGTCGCCGAAGTCGACGCCAGAGTCGCCGCCGTCGAGAAGGACGCCGCGGCGATCACCGCGCTCCGGCAGGCACGAGCAACGTACAAGAGCGTGTACGCGGACCCGGCGGCAACACCGGAACACCGCGAGAGTGCGCGTGCCGCACTGACGGCAGCGGAATCTGCCGCGCCGCCGGTGCGCCGCTGGCCGGCCATCGAGCAATCGACTGCGACCAACCGGGCGACTCAGGCGCGGCGCAAGCGGGCGCAGACCGCCGACGACCGGACCATCGGTCAACTGAACGACCGCATCACCCGCCTGGAAAGGGCCGCGAAGGTGGACGATCGGAGGCTGACACTGATCGACACCGAACTCGAGAACCGGCGCGGCGCAGGCCCGTCCGCACCCAGGACCCGACGGAACGAGGGTGCACCCGAGGTTCCGATGCACGAGAACAACAGAGACCAGGATCGCGGACCAGAGCTCTGATCTGAGATCACCGACAGGTCCTCGCAATCACGCGAGGGGGGAAGCGAGGAGAACCATCATGGCCGAGAGCAACGCGCCGCGGCGCCGATTCCGCGACATGACGCGGGGAGCCGACGCCGACACAGATCAGGGCTTCACCGACCTGAATGTCACGCCGCAGGATCCAATCGACTTCCCGGACTGGGCCAGCGAAGACGGGTTCACGACCCGCGTCGAACCCCGTCTGGCCCACCAGAACGCGCAGCCGTCCGAACCCGGGGCTGCAGGCGTGCCCCCGCGGCCACAGCCCTCGCGACCGGCCCGCGCCCAGGCCCGCCAGGACGTCCACGACACCTCCGCGTTTCTCGCCCGGGTGGCCGATCGCCAGCGAAGTGGCGAGCCCATGCGGCAGCCGAAGCCGCTACGGGAAGTGCTCGACGCGTTCAAGGGCTCCCCCGCCGACCAGACAAGGATCCAGGTGTTGGCGGCCGCCGCCACCTCGCGGCACCTCGAAGGCGAGCAGTCACCGAACGCACAACGGTGGGAACGTCTCGCCCAGGACAACGCCGCCCGCCATGAGGCCCTGCGCAACCACAGCCAGCGGCACTATCAGTTCCTCGACCAATCCGAGGGACTCACCCCCGACGAGGCAGCGCAGCGAGGTGCGGCCAGGGCAGCGACGGATGCGCAGCAGGACAAGCGCATGTTCGACGCGGCGGCAGCCGTGGCGATGGGCTACGTCGCGTCAAAGGGATTGCCGCCGTACGACCAACTCGCAGACCTGTCCGAGAACCAGCTCGGCGCCCTACCCGGGCCGGAGAGCGCCGAGTCACCGACCGCGCAGACGTCACGCCCTGCCGGACCCTCGACCGCGCAGAGGACACAAGACCTACTCGAAACATCGGGCCGCGGCATCGCGCAGGCACTCGGCCCGGTCGCCGGCGACGACGAAGTCGCGCCCAACCTCTCGCCCGTCGACCTCACCAAACTGACACAAGAGCTGCTCGGCGCCCTTCACGCCGCGACCTCCGGGCACCCCCGGTCCATCAAGGAGATCCTCAACGTCGAGCGAGCGCCCAACGAAGACAACGAGCTCGCGTTCGCGCCCGAACCCGAGCTCGAACGTGGCGTTGAGCAGACCGCCGAACGGTAGTGGCTCAAGGCACCCTGACATGACGTGGCCCCGATGACATTTCGCCATCGGGGCCACGTCGCGTCGACCAGCCGGTCAGTCCTCGGACGGCGCGATCACGGCGTAGAGCTCCGACGGAACCGGTTGGCCGGGCAGCGCCGGCCAACCGGAGAACGTGCCATCCGCGTCGGCATTCGCCATGGGGCCACTCTCGGAATCGAAGATCACCCGCAGATGCGGCTCGAGATGGTGAATCCACCACGAGGACATGGCAGACGGCTTGTCGGAGGCACGTGCTTCCTCCCACGCGTAGTGGAGCGCGGTGAGCCGGGCTACGACCTCCGGGTAGAGCCACCACCGTTCGTCCCACGACAGACCCGAGCCAGCCTGCGCGGTGATCTGGCGGCGAATGACCGGGAGGAAGAACCCCTCGACCCAGCCGATCACGTCAGCGAAGGCGGGCTCAATTTCCTCTGTCCCGGCGTCGTCCGGGTCCGCCACGCCAGCGGCCTCAGGATCGGCTTCCGCGTCTGCTTCCTCGGGTGCGAAGTCGCTGGTGTCCTCCGGATCGTGGAGGTCCGGGTTGCGATAGCCGGTTTCGTCTTCGCCGCTCCAGTCGTCGGCGCCCGCCAAGTTCACCATCAGTTGCCACCTTCCACGAAGAACTCGGACTCGAACACGTCATCTCTTCCCGCGGCCGTCGCCGCAGGTGCGATCGGGCGAGGGGGCACCACCGCGTCACGCGGCGCCGGCCCGGCAACGACCGGCGCAGGGACCGGCGGGAAAGGCACTACCCGCGGGATCGGACCGGTCACCTCATCCACCGCGGCAGGCTCGCGGTCGGACAGCCCGACCGGCAGCGCCTTCTGCTCGGCCCGCGTCGTGTCCTGCTCGCACTCGGCGAGAGAGCGTCGAATGTCATCGGCGAACGGCGCATCGCTCCAGTACGTCTTGCGGACCAGCAGCGGCTTGCTTCCCGCGACCGACACGATCGCGCGGGTCTTGGGTAGCGCCTTGAGGTCGCTGGGCTCGAGGATCTTCTCCTTCTGCCAGGACTGCTGCAGTGATGCCTGCCCGCCCCCGCCGAGGAGGCCGGCGCCATGGCTGCGTGACTCGGCCTTCACGTGGTGATCTCCGATGGCGTTCGACAGCGAGCTAATGAAGCCCTCGTCAGAGACATTGCCGCCGTACCAAATCAGGTTGCAGGCGTCGAGCATGGCGCCGAACTTCGTCTCGCCCCAGACGGCTTTCCCCTGCGACGGGGACTGGAGGATGGTGATCGGGATGATGCCGCGGCTACCGAAGTGGGAGTACCAGTCGGGGAGCTGCTGGAGGCGGCAGATATTCGCCGCCTCGTCGAGCACCGCCACCAGCGGGATCGGCATCCGGCCGCTGGGCTGGCTGGCACCGAAGTCCTGAGCCGCATCGAGGATCGAGCCGATCAAGGCCATCGTCAGGGCCGATGCCGAGCCGGGACCTTCCTTGCTCATCGCGTAGACCGTGTCGGTGGTGCGAACGAACTCGGTGGCGTCGAACTCGGGCAGGTCGTGGGTCTCGCGGCCCAGGCTGGAGACGACCTGGCCCTCGGTGTCGAGACCGATCCTCAGTCGAGTGTTCGGCAGCACGGCGTCGGCATAGCGAGGCTCGTCGAGCGGTGCCAGGAACCGTCGGGCCATGTCGTAGAAGCCGTCACGCTGCTTGGCGTTGATCTGCTGCTTGCCGCGCATCGTGTTCGCCAGGTCCGGGTAGCCGAACTGCTCGAGGATCACGGGCGGGATCTGGGACTGGGTGTTGGTGAGCCACTCGACCACGTGCCGCATGTCGCCGCCGGCCAGCGCGGCGGCAAGGATGTAGGAGCCGAACAGGTCGCGGGCGTTGCCGTCGAAGTAGGCGTCGACCTTGGCATTGTCGTCCGTGGCGGCGGAGACGAAGTAGTCGCCGACGACCTTTGCGGACGGGAGGTCGAAGACCTGGCGGAGCGGGTTGAACCAGAACGTCGCGCGTTCGCGCGGGTTACCGGTGGTGACCCCCTGCAGGTCGAACAGCCACACCCGGCCCATCTGCTTCCGCAGGTACAGGGTGTGGGTGTAGATGTCCTTTTTGTTCGACGTTGCGATGAGGGCGCCCGGTGCGTACCCGATCGCGGGAATGGCGAGGGCCTGCGACTTACCCATTCGGGCGCCGGCGATGGCCACGCAGACCCATTCCCACGGCATCCGCAGCTCGCGGTTGCCGTTCACTGTGCGGCCCATCAGAATTCCGCGGTGGCCAGGGTGAGACTGGCTGATCGCCGGGGCGATGCGCTCGGTCGTCGCCACCTGCTCGCGAGGGTTCGTCTCCTCGACCTCGCGCGGATCGGCCATCGTGGAGGCGAGCTTGTCGAGGCGCCGCTCGGCCTTCTTCTCGTCACGCTTGTCGATCACGCCGGTCTTGCGCAGTGCCCACCAGCCCCCACCGGCCACCGCCGCGATAACCAGGAGCTCCAGGACCAGAACTGCGGTCGCAGCGCCCGGCCAGGCGTGCTTGCCCATCCCGACGGAGAGCATGAGGCCGATCGGGTTCCATCCGGCATCCTCGCCGCCACCGTAGTAATAGGCGATGACCGGCAGGAACGACACCGGGATGAGGACCGCGATCCAGGCCAGGGCCATCATGTCCTTGTCCGAGCTGGCGCCGGGACGGTCTCGTCGCATTTGAGCCATGGTCGGTCACTCCCCTTTCACTGCTGGTGGTAGCGGTAGTCGGTCATTCGCCATCCGTCATCGGTGCGAGTGACGGTGGTGCGCCAGGTTTCTGGCGAGAGGCGGGTGCTCGACCCGGCCGCGTGCAGCGCGGTCTGTGTACAGGTCACGTCGATCACGAGCGTCCGCATCCCTTTCGGGGCCGCCGGGGTGCTGTCGTCGCGGACGCACAGCGCGGACAGGGCATCGCCTGAGTTCTTCCACGCGGTCCACTCGCGGTCCGGCCGCACCCCCGGTGCGGCACCGTCGTTCTGAACGGTGGCGAGCAACTCGCCGCCGAGCCACGGCCGAGCACGGCGCAGTGCGTCGCTCTTGCTGGCATCGATCGCGGGCTGCCACGACAAGATCGCCTGCATCGCCGTGGTGGCGGTCTCGTCCGCGTCGAGGGTGTCGGGGTCGAGCGGGTTGATGCTCTCGTGAGCGTCCGTCCCCTCGTGGACGTCCCCTCCCCCGCCGCCCGAGCCGCATCCGGCCAGCACCGCTGCCACGGCGGCGAGGGCCCCCACCGCGGCGACTGTCCGCGAAATCCGCATCTCTGTCCCTCTTCTCATCGGTTGATCGCTCGGTACTGCGCCTCGTTGGCGATGATCTTGTCCGCGTACGGGCGGGTCTGAACCACGTAGTCCGAGTGCCCTGTCGGGAATCCACCCGACTCGAGGACCGCGCCCTCACCTGCGTTGTATCCGGCGAGGTAGAGCTCGGTCGGACCATTGGGTGCCTTGACCTTGCCCTCCGCGATCCACCCGTCAATGGACTTCGCGATCGCGCACATGTAGTGGCCTTGTGCGGTCACCGCGTCCCCGATCGAGTTGACGTCCACGACGCCGTTCTTGTCGTAGTCCTTGCCGTAGGTGGCCCACGTTCCCGGCATGAACTGTGCCGGTCCACTGGCACCGGTCTCCGACACCGGAGCGTTGGCGCCGTAGGAGAAGCCGTTCTCCTGGGAGAGTTGCGCCGCGAGGAGGGAAGGCTTGATCTGCGGGCAGATGTTTCCGGCCTGCTCGATCCACTGAGCGAACTCCGCAGGGACGGATCCGGCGGCGAGCGTGTCACCGAGGCCCTCCCCGGTAATGCCGCAGTCCGCGGCAGCCTTCGAGGCGTTGCCGCTGCCACCAGGCAGCGATCCCCAGTCCGCGTCGCCCTCGTTGAATCCGCCACCGGCGACGGTGATGTGCACGTGGTCGAAGTGGTTCGCGGTGTCTCCCCCGCGCTCGTCCATCTGGCTGGGCGTGCCGCCGACCGGGTAATACGTCTGTCGCCAAATCGCGTAGTCGACGTGGAAGAACTCCGCGTTCGCCATGACGTAGTCGAGGACCTCGTCGCCGGTGGTGACGCCGGTACCGGAGTTGTAGTCCGGGATCATCACGTCCACGGCCTGCCCGCTCGGATGATCGGCGAACCCGCCGCCGTCGGCGCGCCAGCCTCCGAGAGTTGCGAGCCTGTCACCGAATTTCAGGTGCATCGCGCGGATCAGCCGTTTTGTGTTGACCTGCATGTTCGTCTCGGAACCCGCGGAGACGGGGAGCGGCTGCGCAAGATCCCCTCCCCCACCGGAGGGCGGCGAGGTGGGCGCGGACGGTGCGGCCGGCGACTGGGCTCCGGCCTTCTCGCCCGGTGCAGGCGCCGACTCGTACTGTCCCAGTGGGTCGACCGCGGTTCCGCCTGTGCGGCCGCCTTCCCAGATTTCCCAGTGCAGGTGCGGCCCTGTGGAGCCGCCGCGGTTGCCGAGCGTGGCGATCTGCTGACCGGCACGGACCTGCTGGCCGACGCTGACCGAGTACGTGTCGATGTGGCCGTAGACGGTCGAGACGAGCTTGCCGCCGATCGAGTGATCGAGCACGACCCACAGGCCGAACCCGTCTGCCTCGCCCGCCGCCTGGACCGTGCCGTCGGCAGCGGCATAGAGGGGAGTTCCGATCTCACCGGCGAGGTCGATGCCCTGGTGCTGGTCGCCCCATCGTTCACCGAAACCTGAGGTGAAGGTGACCTTCGTCGGGTCCACCGGCTTGATGAACGATCCGGGGTCGGCAAGCAGGTCGCCGCCCGTCGCAGCCGTGCCGCCGCCCGGTCCGACGCAGCTCGTCGACGTCGCTCGATCTTCCTCGTCCTGAAACAGCACCGTCAGCGTAATGACGAGCAGCAGCGGCATACCGACGCACAGGGCGACCGCCAGTGCGATCACCGCTCCCCCCTTGCCCCCGTTCACGATTCAGCGGCCCCCAGTCGCGCCGCGAGGCGCCGGTTCAGGTCTGTGGCGGCGGCCAACTGCGCTTCGAGGCTGCGGACGCGGTCCCACGACGGTTCGGGTCTCCGGCCGCTGTCGTTGACCCAGGAGCGCACCGCGGTCTGTGACACCTCGAGCTGCGTGCCGACCGCCCGGCAGGCCGACGTGAAGGAATCGCCGTTCGAGATCCGGTCGATGACCGTGTCCACGGCGGCCGTCTTTGCCTCGTCGGAGACAATCCGGTAGCGGCGCCTGGTGGTCGTCATGCCGCGACCTCATCCTTCTCCCGCTCCTTGTTGGCCGCGTTGAGTCGCTTGTCCGTGTCGTGGATGCCGGAGGCTTCCTCGATCGGCGGCACCCACACCTTGAACGGAATGCCCGGGCGCCGGGCTTCGCCCAGCTTGAGGACGAACATGCCGGTACCGGCGGCCACGACCTTCTTCGGCTTCGCCTGCTCGCCGTCATCGTCTACGGCCCTTGCGCCCACGAGCCGAGCCTTGGTGGCGGCAATCAGGCGACGGGCCCGCTTGCGCTGCTCGATCGGCTGAGTCGAGGACGCTGTGTCCGACCATCCGACGATCATCGACTTCTCGGTCTCGGAGAACTGGATCACCGTGGAGAGCCGCTCGAGTTCCTTCTGCGTGACCGGGCCGATGATGCGGGCACGGGAGCGCTCGACGAAGCCAAGGGCTCCCGCCGACTCCATCTCCGCAATCGAGTGTGTGACAGCGGTGATCGCGACACCGAGCACACGCTGGAGCCGCTGCACGGCGTCGATCCGGGCAACCATCATCGGCCCGCACTGGAGCACCTGCCAGAACTCGTCCATCAGCACGTGGAACGCCAAGTTCGGACCGAGATCGGCGTCGGCCAATGCGTGTGCCGCTTCGATCGTGGCGAACGCCTCCGACCATCCGGCCAGCAGCACCGCGCCACGCATCAGCGTGTCACCGTCAGGGACGCTGGAGACGTCCAGGCAGATCGACGGGGCGTTGACGTTGAATCGGACCGAGGACTGGCCGTTGAAGACCTCACCGAACCGGCCCTTGACCAGGGCGCGGAGCGACCGTAGTAGCGGCTTGATCTGGTCGCGGTACTCCTCCACTGTGTCTGCGACGGCGTCGCCCATCAGCTCGGGGTGGCTGCCCTCGATCACCGCGATGAGATCGTCGAGGATGGCAGGGCGGTGGCGGTCGAAACCCATCCCGCCGTCGGCTGTCGGCGCGTAGAGCAGCCGGATAGCGGATGACAGCAGGGTTTCCTCGAAGTCCTTGAGGGGGCTTCGGCGAACGATCTCCGCGAGCGCGGACACCAGGTTCAATTGTCGTGCGAACAGCGCAAATTCGAGCGGGGCGGTCGCGTCGGCGTCGTTGATTGTGGCAATGGCGTCACCGATCGGACCCGGATCGAGCGGGTTCATCACCCCGATTCCGCCGTAGCCGGCCTCGAGGACCTGGCCGCCCACGGCCTCGGTGAGCTCGCGGCCGTCGGGCTTGACGTCCCCAGGCCAGATCACCCGCGTTCCGGCAGCGATATCACCGAGGGCGATTCGCCGCAGCAGGGTGCTCTTACCGAAGCCGTTGAGGGCGCAGATGAAGCACGAGGGCGCCGTGATGGCCTTGGCCTTCCACGCGGCCAGGGGGTCGAAGCAGACCGGGGCACCGGTCTTGAGGTGCTGTCCGAGCGGTGTCCCGAGGATCGGTGCGTTTGCGCCCACGATGCCCGGGTACAGGCCCGCCACATGGATTGCGGTGCCGCGGTACTCGACCGGCGGCATGATCGTGGACATGCGGCCGCCACCGGCGCCCATAAAGCCTCGCGAGTCCAGGCGAGCGACCTCCCGGTCGAACCCGTCGCGACGAGCGCGCTGCAGGCGCTCGATGGTCGCCCGGCGGTTGTACTGCCGCTCGACCGATTTCGTCAGCCACGCCTTCTTGAAGCCACTGGCCGACGCCGCTTGGTGTTCAAGGGCAGCCAATTCCTCGTCCGTGAGGACCTTGATCCGCGCCGCCGGATCGACAGCAGCTGCGTTCTTATGCTTCGCCACAGCGGTCTCCTAGCTACTCAGGAACGTCGGAATGGTCGTGTGATCCGGAGGAATCACACCCACGCCCAGAGAGGTCGCGAACGCGCCCGCCTGCCAGCAGTGCGATCGGCGGATAGACAGCCGCGCCTGCGTCGCCAAGTCGCGGACCAGCGCGTCGATGCGAGGCACGTTCGACTTGCCCGCGGGTTCGGTGACCGTGATCAGGATTCCGAACCTCACGAGTCCGTGACCGCGGGCCTGCTCGTCGCGGGCCTGCGCCGTCGTCTGAACCTCGATCCGGGCCTTCGCGGATGCGATGCCAGTACCGGAGTGCAGTGCGGACGTGGCGTCGCGGAAGTCCTGGTCGACGAGGTCAGCGCCGTCGGCGGCGCTGTGCGGCCTGTACATCACGGCCACACGCTTGATCGGCAGTTCAGAGTTGGGTTCGAGCAGCCTCAGCAGAACACGCTCGGTCACAGCGGACTTCGGTGCCTCGCGCATCTCCCACGTCACCGAGACCGCGCCATCGTGGTAATACTGGCCCGGCTTCTCGTCGGTCGTGCGCGGACCGCAGTCGGCCCACTCAAGCCCGGTGCTCTCGCCGGAGAACTGTCCGCGCTCGACGTTCGGCTGCGTCGCCGGATCGTACGAGCGGCGCACGAACGCCATGACGTCCTCGGCGTCCATCGGTGTGGCCGGCATACCGGCCCGCGCCGCGGCCGCGGTGAAGCCGGGGAGCCGGCGGGCGATCTCAACTGCCTGCTCCGACGGGTCCTTCTTCCGCTCCGGGGTCTTGGCCACGAACGTGATCGCGATCCGGGCGGCAAGCCGGACTCCACCCTGGGTGAGCCCGGTCGCCAACTGGTACATCGCTTCCCGAGCGAGCGTCGGCGCATCGGTCCGGGTGTTCTGCGACACCGTCTCGTACAGCTCGATGCCAGTGTCAGGCACGGTCTCGGTCACCGACACCAACGCCGCGATATCGGAGGTCTCACCGGCCGCGGTGAGCAGCTGAGCGAAGTTGCCGACCGCCTGGTCGATCGTCTCCTGGTCGAAGTTCTCGTTGCCCTGCGGGCGAGCTTCGAGAACAACGGTGTAGCAGTCCTGAGACGGCATGTGAATCATGCCGAAAGACCGGTTGTGCGAGTCCAATCCCTCGTAGAGCTCCGTCTCCGCCAACACACCGGGCAGCCGATACCGGCCTCCGGGGATCCGCGAGAACGTGCCCGAGCTGTACTGGTGCTCGCCACGCTTATCAGCACGCCGCCACTGGAACATCAGAAGTGCCCTTTCATAGCCACTACGCCCATCACGCTCGATCACAAGAGGCGCAAACAGCACTGCGCCAACAACACCCAGAACCACCGCGGCAGCGAACCCAATGAGCAGGCTCATGAAGAACAACACCGCCACCGCACCGATGCCCAGCATCGTTGTGCCGAACGTGGCGCCTGCGATTCCGGTCGCGCGGGGCTTTCTCCACACCCCGTAAGTCAGATATCCGTTACTGCTCACAGCTCAAACTCCCCGTTCAGTCCCGCCCCGACCAACGCACCAGATGCACCGCCAGACGTGGAGCTCTTGCCCTCACCCCGGCCCGGGCTGCCGCCCTGTCCACCAGCCGGATTGCCGCCGCCCGTTCCCGGGGCCGAGCCGCCTTGCTGCTGGTCGCTTCCGCCCTGCGGACTGCCGCCGCCCGGCATGGTTCCTTGGCCGAAGTCCGCCGGTGCCGGAGAAGGTGGAACAGCGCCGCTACCGGAGTCACCAGCCGGATTGCCGCCGCCCATCCCCATTCCCATACCGGCAGCCTCGGAGCCTCCGCCGGTCGCGAACATGGCCGCTCCCTTGGCCGCCACGGCGCCCACCGCTGCCGCGGCTGCCACCCCGCTGCCGCCGCCGCCGAGCGCGCCCACGTTCGGCACGATCAAGCGCATCAACGCGGGCAGGACGAGAGCCGCGGAGCACAGCAGCATGACACCGACCAACGCGGTCATGAGGTTGCCGTCCTCATTTTCCGGCGCGGACTTCATGAACAGCATCGCCGAGATGCCAATGACGAACGCTCCGACCGGCTTGAACAGCAGCAGCGCGAGCACCCAAGCGAGCATCTTCTCGTAGGCCGTCGAACCGATCTTCGTGCCGCCAGCGGTCGCCGCGATCGGCAGCGCCGCGACCGCGAGCACCAGCAGACCTTGCCGCATCAGGAGCAGGAACGCCATGAAAAGGCCGCCGAGGATGCCGATTACACCGATCACGAACAGGAGCGCGACGCCACCGGGGCCGGCGACCAGGGCGACCTGCACCATCGCCTCGGCCAATGCCTCCGGATCCGATCCGACTGTGCCGTTGAGGAACCATTCCGCGATCCCGTCGGACAGTCGCGTCCCCAGGACCACCAGACCGGAGAGCGCACCCGCGATCACGGTCGCTCGTGCGAGCTGCTTGAACCCCTCTTCTGACGTGTCGCGGATTGCTCCGGATCGGGCCAACGCCAATCGCGCGCCCAGCATCATGATCGACAGGATCAGGAACGCAACCTGGATTGTGTAGGTCCACTCGGAGATTTCCGATGAGAGATCTTGGAACACATCGGCGTCGAGGCCGGGGACTGCGACCCACCAGCCGAGCGAGAATTTGAGGACCTCGACTCCAGCATTCGCCCAGTCCTCGCCCATCGTCTCGTACGCGTTCGAGGCGACCTTCTTCACCCCGTCACCGAGCTTGTCGAGGCCCGCCTTCGCTACGCCTCCAGCGCCCTCAACACAGCCAGGAATGTCAGCTCCGAAGAGGTCACCGGCAGTGCCGAGCCCCGGCAACGGGATCGCACAGGTCACGGCGCCGATGGTGTTCTCAACTAAGCCGGGTTCGTCGTCGGCCTGGGCGAATGCCGGTGTGGCGGTGCCGAGTACAGCACAGACCGCAACAGCCGCCGCCAGCACAAGCCGAATCCAGAGGCGAGGTCTGGTCACCACCATTTCGACCACCCGGTGCCGAACTCCGAAACCTTCTTTGCGCCCATCGTCGCCGCGTCGCGGATCTTGACGACCCAACCGGTTCCGTCGCGCCACACGAGATCCGTCCAGATTTCAAGATTCTGGGTCGACCCGTCCGCCATGTTCCGGGTGATCCCGAGATGGACCCGAGAGAGATCGGAGTTGTAGTCAACCTTGACGTATGGGAGGGCGTAGGAGGGAGATCCGTCCTTCACACTCGACGGTTTGCCCGTCAGGTTGTACTTCTTCTGCTCAGCAAGGAGCCCGTTCACGTCCTCGACCAGGCCGCCGTCCTGGAGCATCTTGATCCGGTCGTTGCCGCCCGCCAGATACCCGTAGTAATGCGCCGCGGCAAGACCGGCGCCCTGAGCAGTGCGTGCGAAACCCGTGGCAACGCCGGCGCCGGTGAAGGTCGACGGCCCGTCAGACTCAGAGAACGGAACGATCATGTTCCCGTGGATGCGCTGGAGCATGACCCCCGACGGTGCGACGGTGTCTGCCCGACCGGACGGCGTGGAGGTCTGATCGAGCATCACCCCGTTCTCCTCGAGCGGGACGTAGACCACGCGCCCGAGTTCGTCGAGGTACGGATCCTGCTCGAACTCGTCGGAAGGAGCATCGACAGTGCTCGACAGGGCATCAGGGGAAGCCGGCACGAGTGGTTCGTCGACGCCACGGAAGGCGATCACGGCGCTGATGGCGAGCCCCACGACGACGATTACGCCCAGGATCGAGGTTCCGATGAGGAACTGCGTCCGCTTCCCGGAATCGTCTGCGGGCTCGCGGCTAGGAGCTGGAGTTGGCTCGGTCTTGTCCTGCTGCTCAGTCACTTTCGGGTTCCTTCCAGGTCGACCAGGTCTGCTGGCTTCTCGGTGAGCTCAGTAGCGCCCGCACCGTCTTCCGCGGTGGGAAGGTCGAGCTTCCAGTCCTCACCGACCCACACGACCGTGGTGTGAGCGGCCGCGAGAGAATCGTCGGGGAACCGCTGAACCACATCGACCTTCGCCTGGTCGTCGCTGTACTCCGTGATGGTGTAGCCGAGGATCTCCGGCGCGACGGTCTTGTCGACCGGCTCGGTAATGGAGAGCAGTGCCCGGTTCGCGGCATACATGTCGCGGCCGGGGCCGGGCGCAGACACCGCCGGCAACACCTCGTCCCACTGCTTGTCGGTTGCCGTTGAGAGCTGTACGGACTGGTTGATCGCCGCCAGCGCCGCACCTTGCGGGGTCCGTGAGAAGCCGGTGTACCTGTCGGTGGGACCGTCGGTCGAGCCGAGGGGAACGTGGATTCCGTTCACGTCGGTCCAACTCCCGATCTTCGGCGGAGTCGTGGTGCTCGCGGTCTGGGCGTCGGGGGAACCCTCCGATCCCCCGCAGCCCACCAGCACCACTGAGGCGACCGCCGCCGCGGCGACGAGCGTGAGTCGAGTTCGGCGCATCAGTTGTCCTCTTCCTTTTCCTCTGTCTGCTCGCCGGAGGGATAGATCTTTTCCTCTTTCCTGATCTGGTATTCCAGGCAGTCCATCTCCCCCATGCGGATCTGTCCGGCGGCCGCTCGCTCCTCGCAACTACCGGTTGTCTGAGTGTCGGACTGCGGCGCCTGGCCTTCGTTGATCAACGCGGTAGCGATACCGACACACGCGCCCGACGCCAGAATCCAGCCGACGATCGCAGCGATGGCTTCGGCTCCGACCGGTGACTCAAGTCCGGCGCCGTGCTTGTGATCCCACGCCATTCGTGCCCCGACGAAGATCAACCGACCCAGGCAGATGAGGCCGATGACCCCGGCCGCGTAGCCGAGGATCTTCTTCAAGTCGTCTGCAACCGTCTCAGGCAAGTCCTGAGCGGCCAGCAGCATCGTCGTCATCGGACCCTCCCGCTGATCGACGGCGGCACGTCGTTCATCAGCTGGCGACCGCGTTGAGGATCGCGCTTGCCGAACCGGCCACGATGGCGCCGACGAGGGCACCGACGAGCATCTTCGGAGCTTCCGACGAGCCGTGCTGCCACTTCTCCCAGGCGAACTTGCCGCCGGAGAACACGATTGCGGCGACGCAGGCGAGCATGACGGCCCACAGGAGCCAGTTCAGGAGCTTGAGAAGGCCGTTGGCGCCGGGCGGAACCTCAGCGTTGATATCGAATTCGATGGCCAGCAAGGCGGTCGAGGTGACGGTGTGGAACATAGGTGTCCTCCGGTTCTGTGTGTTTCGTGGTCGATCAGCGCGCGGCGCGGAGGCCAGGAAGTGCGCGCTGTACTGCGGTGACGATGCCGATTCCGGCCTCGATCACATCCGAGGGCACCGCGGCGCCCTTCGTCTGGGTGGGCACGCCTTCGAGTGGGTGCCAGCTGGGTAAGGCGCGGAGTTCCGCCGATGGCAGGAAGCTGTGCCAGCCGATCGACCAGTGCTCGGGTACCGATGCGGCGACGACCTCGCGATACTGGCGCACGGCCTTGGTGAGCTTCTGCGAGTCGGCGACGGTGACCAGGCCCAGCAGTTCGATGCCGAGTTCCGGGCGGTCGTTGAGTTCGAGGATCCGACCATGTGCTTCGGCGAGCCCGCTGATCGTCTCGCGGGCAACGATAACCACGTAGGGCGATTCGGCCTCTCGGTCAGTGCCGCAGGGCCATTGGCGCCTGCTGTCGCCGGTGAACGCGAGGAAGTGGGCGAGGGTGGACACACCGGCGCCGCCGTGCGCGCCGACGAGCCACACCGCCGGCCCAGGCCGGTCAGAGGTGAGCGGGTGGGTACGGGCTTCCAACGGGTCCGGTCGTTTGTCCTTCATGCCAGCTCCCCTGCGTCGCTGATCTGGTTGTCCGGCTTGGCCATGAGGTTGCCGAGAACGTCGAGAGCGTCGGTCCACGCGTCGAGAGTCGCGGGTGCGAGGCGGCGATGGTCGATCACTCCGGGCTGCGCGAGGGCGGGGTCGAACGGGACCTCGACGAACCCGGCGATGCGCGGCGCGAGAGCGTCGCGGATCGGTGCAAGATCGGCCGGCGACTCGGGCATCTGGTGCGAGACAACGACGATCGTCTCGTTCAAGGTGTCCGCGCCGTAGTTGGACATGAGCCAGGTCAGCGTGTCGCGCATCCGGCTTAGCGGCTCCGATCGTGCGGGCGCAACGACCACCAGCGCGGCTCCCGAGCGGATAAGTCCGGCCAGGCGCGGCGAGCGTACCGACTGGCCGACGTCGTGGACGCGGGCACTGTGACGCGCTGCGAGGAGCTCGTCGACGATCGCTGGGTCGTTGCTGTGGCCGCCGTTGCCGCCGACCACCACGACGCCGGAGGAGGTGACCGCCATCCGGTTCTCGAGTTGCCGGATGGATCGGGCGGGGTCGATGCCCGTCACGCCGGTGCGGGCGAGCAGGTTCCCGCCGTCGGTGGTTGCGTCGACGGCGGACACGTCCTGTCCGGTGCCCAGGCGCAGGGCGGTCGCGAGCCCGTATGCGGTCGTGGTGCTCGCGGCGCCCCCGGACCCGGCGACGACCATCGCGGAGACCTTCTCGGGCTCAGGCACCTTCGGGGTTCGACGGAACGAGACGACATTGCTCATCACAGGTCCTCCACCTTCGCGATCTTGAATCCGCCATCGATCGGGGCGACGGTCACTCGCTGCCGGATCACGCCTTCCTTACCGGGAGGCCAGCGCAGCAGCAGGTCGACATTGAAGACGTTGGGGTCAGGCGTGGAACCGATCGTCAGGCAGTGCTCGGTGCCGGGGTGGGTGGAGAACCACTCGTCGATCTTTCCCTGAATTGCCGGAGCCGGGTTCGCGACCACCATCAGCGACGCAACGCGGCCGGCGTCGCGAGCAGCGTAATAGGCGTGGTCGAATGCCAGGATCGCCCCGACCGGGTTCGTTGGGTCGCCGGGTCCACGACCGATGACTCGGCCAGGCTCGGACGACTCCACACACCACGCCGGCGCCTCAGCCGCGGATGCTTCGGACTGTGTGATCGGTGTGTCCGTGGTGGAGGTGGACGAGGGCAGCGGAGGAATGGGTGTCTCGACACTGGAACCGCTGAACGCGGTCACAACGACGGCAGCGACCAGGGCGAGGCCCGCGGCCGCGCCGCCGCCAATCACCCACGGCTGCTTGAACAGCTGCGTCCCGGCGCTCTTGGTCTTGGTCGGGGCAGGCTCGGCAGGCTCGACCGGGGCGGTCGGCAGCGGCTCCGGAGCACCCACCGCCGCCTCGCCGAGCTCCGCAGCCGCAGGCCTGGCGGCGCGGCGCGGCCTGCGGGCAAGCGCACCACCGAGGGTGCGCTTCTGCTCGGGCATCTCAATCGGGTGGCGGGGAATGTGGACCCGTACCCATTCGGGTGCGTCGATGTAGGGGTCGTCCTCGCCGGGCTCCGCAGCGGGAGCCTCAGGGGCAGGGTCCGAGACACCGATGGGTTCCGGGTCGAAGATGTACTCAGACTCGACGCTCGGGGCCGACAAGTCCACGGGCGCGAAGGAATCGGTCGGAGCGTCGTCGGCGTCGGCCGGGTCCGCGGGAGCCTCGGCCTGCACGACTGGAATCACGTGCTCGATCGGGCTGCTCGGTGTCTCCGGTGACCCGCTGGGGATTCCGTCGTGGAGCGGCGTGAGATCACCGCTGCTGTCCTGGTCGGGTCGTCCTGACCCGTATTGCTCCGTCACGTCCGGGAACAAGGAGTCCGACCGATTATCCGTCGCCATTTTTCCTCCGAGGTTGGTCGGTGGGGGCAGGTTGCTCACCTGCCCCCACCCACGTCTCACGACGCCTGAATACCGGCCTGAACTGCATCGGACGTCAGGCCGATGGGCAGCCCGAGCGTCGCGGTGTTGCGCGCAATGTTCTGCGCAAGCTGGTCGAACGAGTCGACGGCCTGCTGGCCGAGACCCGGCTGAGCCGCAACCTGCGCGCGAATCTGCTTATCCACGGCCGGGGCCTGCTCGATCGCGTCGCGGACACCCTGCACGGCCTGAGCGCCAACGGGATTGCTCTCCCACTGCTCAAGGACTTGCTCGGTCTGGGCGGTGATCGCGGGCTGGTCGATATCGTTGACCTCGACCTCGATCGGCTCACCCTTGTCGCCAGCGGCGAACGGCGTGACTGCAGCGACGGCTGAGGCTCCGCCAACAACGGCACCGATAGCGGCGGCCGGGACACCAGCCACCGCGGCACCGATCGCAGCACCCGCGGCGGTACCCGCCACACCCGTGGTGACCTCCGGGAGCGGAGGCGGCAGCGGGATAAACGCACCGACTGCGGCGCCCTGGATACCGCCGATCGTGCCGCCGATCAGGCCACCAACTACGGCCGCCGGGACACCTGCGGCAGCCGCACCCGCGATAGCTCCGGTGGCACCGGCGCCGACCTGCGCCGCAGCGAGGCGGTCGGCTCGGTCGGTCTCGATACCGACCGAACGCCATCCGCGGGAGACCTCGGCCTCGATGAGGGCACTCGTGTTGTTGGTCCGATCAGTGTCTTCGTCGGAGAACCAGTTCGGCTGCTTGAAGTGGTACTCGCCGAAGCGAACCGTGTTGCGCGGAGCCACGATCAGCGCGACCGGGGCGGTCGGGGTCGGCAGGTGGAGCTGCTCGATCGTGACCGGTGCGACGTACTCCTGCGGCGCGGTGTACTCGCCAGTGCCGTAGTCGTAGCCTGGCAGGGCGCGGTATTCCGGGTTGACGTACTCGGCCGGCGCGGGACCCCAGTAGACCGGTTCTGGGGTCGGAATCGACGTCACGGCTCCCTGCGTGCCCGCGTCACTCGGCGACGTCACGCCGCCCTGCGTGCCCTCAGACGGCGAAGTGACGCCACCCTGCGAGGGCAGATCGGCAGGATCCGCGTTGGCGACGCCAGCCCCCACGACCGCGATCGCCATGGCGGCCGCGGTCGTGCTCACCGCCGCCCGCACCACCTTCGGCTTGGCCTTTACGTGCTTACCCATTGGTTGGTTCCCTTTCGGTAGATCAGAAGTCAGATGCTGTGTTGCGAATTCGTCGGCGTGAGATCAGACGCCGTCTTGGGAGAGCTTTTGCCCGGGCGTAGTAGTGGCAACCGTCGTGGTCGGGGCCGTGGTCGTCGTGGGGGTCTCGGAGATCGATGACTCCGACGTCGTGACCGCGGTGGTCGTGGTCGACTTCGGCGTGGTCGAGGTCGTCTTGGTGCTCGTCGATGCGCTGGTCCCGTCCGAATCTCCCGCGAGATCCGCAGCGGCCGCAGCGATCCAGGACGCAACGAAATCCGTCGACGCCTTGCCGGTCGACGTTGCGGGCGTCGAGCCGTAGGAACCGTGCTCTTTCGCAATATCTCGGTACTTCGAGAGCGCCGTCAGGTCGAACAGATCCTTGTTCGCCTTCACCTCGTTCTGCACGATGGAGAACGTGTTCTTCACCAGGCGCTGTGAGGTGGTCGGGGGGACCAGTTTCACTACCGCATTGACGGTCTTGGCTGCGATCACCGCGAAAGCGGCGGCCGGGTTGGACAATCCGACGGCAGCGACCTGAGCGATCGTCTCCGGGGTGGCGACCTTCTTCACCACGGACACTGCCGCGTTGAGCCCGGTGAGCCCGACCTTCATCAGCGCCGAGAGCGCTTCCTGCCCGGTGGGCGGGGTGGCGCGCGGGTCGGACGCCTCGGCAAGTCGCTGCGAGATGGTCTTTTTCGGCTTGATCGAGAGGTTCTCGATCGAGTTTTTCGGAACCTGCACGTCCTCGTTGACGAAGTCGACTGCGAAGTTGAACGCGGTCTGACCCAGCGCGTGACCGATCGTGCTCATGGCGACGAACGGGTCACCGCCAACCTCGGACTGACCGGCGACGTTGACCACCGCGCGAGCGATGGGCGCGTTCGGCGGCGCGTCGCACGCGAGGTCGCCCGCCGCGCAGGCGGACAGCACGCGGCCGTTGAGCTTGCCGTAGGTGCTGGCGAGGTCCGCGGTCGGACCGATCCCGGCGCCTGTCGGTGTTGCGAGCGAGACCGGCGGCAGCGCCTTTACCGCTTCACCGGAGGTGCCGGGCACTGGCGAGGGCGCCTTCTGCTTGGTGCCGGGGAAGGGACCGGAGCCCTCGGCGCGGGTGGGTGAACCGAACTCAGCGCCCGCGGCGATCGCGGTTGCCGGGACGGCGCCCTTCCCCTCCCCTGCCTTCTGCAGGAACATCGACACGGCGTGCGCGCCCTGGCTGTACCCGACTACCGCGAGCTTGACCTTCGGGCACGCCTGCACGATTGTCTTCGCGGCATCCTCCAGGTTCGCGAGAGCGCCGGCGACGGAGTCTGTGTACGAAGCCTTACCGCCCTGGACGGCACCACCAAAACCGCTGGGGTACGGCACGTATGCGCGATCAGCCGACGCGCCGAGCTCCTGAACTTCCTTGAGCATCGGGGCCATCACGTTGCCGAGCATCCCGGTATCGGCCTTGACCGGGGCATCGTCGGAAGACTCACCCGTCCCCTGCACGCCAAGGGCATACAGATCCGGGCACTCACCCGCCACCAGCTGGTCCAGCCAGCTCGACTGCGCCTGAGCGGGCACCGTGCCCACACCGACGCCGACGAACATCGTTGTGGTCGCAGCGATCGTGAGAGCAACGGGCCGTAGAACGCGCCCGCGCAGACCCTGGTGCCTCGTCATCCGATGCCTCTTCCCTATAACTTTAAAACGTAACTTTACATGCGGCACTCTATCGCATAGAACCGGGACGGAACAGTATGGAGTCAGGCAAAGTCCACGCACATGTACGGAAGTCGCGAGTGAGCCGCCGAATCCTGCGAGGGTTCAACCCTGCAGCGCTCGAGCAGGCCCGCAAAGAGCGGCGCCTGTCGCGGGCGGAGCTTGGCCGACTGGCCGAGGTGAGCACTACCGCGGTGCTGTACTGGGAGACAGGACGATCCGTGCCGCAGGTCGACACACTCACACGAGTTGTGCGCGTACTGGAGATCCCAGTGGAGCAGGTCGTCAACATCGAGCCGAATGAGCGCTACCTCGGAGACCTCCGAGTGGTCGCGGGCCTCACCCAGCCGCAGCTCGCAGCAAGCATCGGAATTTCCACGACTTCGCTCGCCACCCTCGAACGGGGGCAGTCTCGACTGAAGGAAACCGTCGCCACGAGACTCGCCAAGGCGCTCGACACAAGCGTCCAGGACGTCACCGACGCGTACGAGCGGACGCGGACGAGACCCCCGCACACGTCGCCTTAAGGCCCTGTCGGCGACAGCCGACAGCGCTGATTCCCCCACCGCTATTTCCCCCCGACCCGGCCCCACTGTATTCACCCCCACCCCTTGGGGGCGGATTTAGTGTAATCGCGCGGTTATAGGTGTCGGCGGTGACGCCGCTCACTGTTCCGGCTGGACTGAATGAGGCCGCCGCCGGCACACCCCTATGCCAGGAAGCCTGCGGGTTTCAGCCTTCTAACTTCCAACAGTTACAACTGTGAAAACCTTAAATGGCGAAGGAGGCGTCGACGCTCCTCAGTGTT
>NZ_JBHZBV010000017.1:0-75677 GCF_042754885.1 Rhodococcus sp. NPDC059179
GTGCGGGATCGTCGAGGTGGGTGGCGAGGTTGCACGAGAGTACGCCGAAGTCGTTGCCGGCCTTGCCCTCCTGGCCCTCCTCCACCGCTCGCCGCAGTGAGACCGGCACCATCGCGATGAGCGGGTCGACGGGCAGCGCGTCGAGGTCGTCCATGTAGTTGCGCAGCGCGCCGGAGCACATCGCGAGCACTACGTCGTTGATGGTGGCGTCATCTGCCTTCGCGACCAGACGCAGCCGTTCGATCGGCCAGGACCTCGCCGCGAACCGCCTGGCCCCGCCGATCTGCACATTCAGGATGCTCTTCGGAGCTGCGAGCGACAGCGAGCCGCCGCGTTCGTGCCAGGCGCGGTCGACGGTGGTGGCAAGCGCCGGCAGCAGGCCGACGGCGCCACGGACTGCGCGCACGGCCGCGCCTGGCAGGTCGAGGGGGCCGCCGCGGGAGCCCTCGACCGTGCCGTCGTCAGGCGCATCCGTGACCAGGGTGAGCGAAGGACGTTCCCGCACGAGGGGCTCCCACGGCGCAGGCATCTCCCGGAGGTCCGAATCCTCGCTGAGCGCGCTGCGCAGCAATTTCATCGCGGACACGCCGTCCACCAGAGCATGGTGGATCTTCATGTACACGGCGAACCGACCGTCCGCGAGACCCTCGATCAGGTGCATCTCCCAGAGCGGCCGGCCGCGGTCGAGCAGCCCCGCGTGCAGGCGGGACACGAGTTCGAGCAACTCCGCGAGTCCACCGGGCGCAGGCAGCGCGTCGTGCCGGACGTGATGGCCGAGGTCGATGTCCTTGTCGGTCTCCCAACCCCACTGACCGAGCGAGGCCAACGATCGCCGGGCGCGCTTGCGCAGCAGCGGCGCCACGTCGGCCCGCGTAAGCGCCGCATCGAGCATCGCCCGCACGTCCCGCGCCCCGGCGCCCTCCGGCGGGGCGAACAGCGCAAGACCTCCGACGTGCATCGGGTGCTCACGCGACTCGCCCAGCAGGAACATCGAGTCGGCCGGTGACATCGGCAACAGCATTGACGCGCCTTTCCCTGTAATCCCGCGCCGGAACCGTCGGCGGTTCCGGTCCCCCGGGGACCTGTCATTCGCGCTTTCAGGTGTGACGCATTCTCACAGATATCCTGTGAGAAAGATCACGAACCAGTAGCACCTGTGACCTGTTGTACACCATTCGAAAAACGGAAGCCAATTGAGCAAACGTCCAGGTAGCGGGGCATGCGGATCCCCGACGGAATCAGCTCGATTTGGCACGCAAGGACACAATTCATTCACCTGCGGATATCAAGATCAGAAGGCTCCCGACCCGGGGGGCGATACTCGCCGTAACAGAATCTTTTCTGTTCGCGATAAGTTCGATCGCAAGTAACCCTACTTGCCGGTAAAGAGAATTGCTACTCACGAGTACGAGTTATTGCTACTCGCCAGTATGAATCTTATTACCGGTTGGTAGCACCCGAGGCGCGCTTCAGCGCGGTCGAGTCATGGCCGAATCATACTGGCCTGCAACGACATTGAGCGATCTGCGCGCACCGACGGACGCAACATGACAATGTCGCAGAAATACTGCATGCTTGCGTACCGGCAGGGTCGACTTGGGACGCCAGGCCGGGCGAGGATTACGCGTGACCGGATCGAAATTCGCTCGCGCCTCGACTTCGTTTTCCAGACGAGGTTTCGGGTCCCAACCGCACTCGGTCGGGCATGTCCCAGGCCAACCGGTCCGGACTGCCCACCGGCTTCGGCACCCTCGACAGGGTTCGGGGGACGGCGGACGGTCGCGCAGGCGCGCGGCGCAGTCGACACACATATTTCGAGAACGGTGGGCGAGGATGTTCAAACGTGTAGCAGTGGTCAATCGGGGTGAGGCGGCGGTACGCCTGATCCGGGCAGTGCGCGAGCTCAATGCCGAGCACCCATACGGCATCACCACGATCGCGCTGCACACGGAGGCCGAGCGGCGGGCGATGTTCGTCCGCCAGGCCGACGAGGGCGTCACCCTGCGACCGTCCACCACGGCGGCCACCCCCTACCTCGATCACGCCGAGCTCGAGCGCGCCCTGATCGAGGCACGGGCCGACGCCGTCTGGGTCGGCTGGGGCTTCGTCGCGGAGGACCCCGCGTTCGCCGACCTCTGCGCCCGGCTGAACATCACCTTCATCGGCCCCTCCGGCGACGCCATGCGCCTGCTCGGCGACAAGGTCGAGGCCAAGCTGCTCGCGGAGAAGGTGGGCGTCCCGGTCGCGCCGTGGTCCGGCGGTCCCGTCGAGACCCGCGCCGACGCCCGCAGGCACGCGCAGGCCATCGGCTACCCGCTGATCATCAAGGCCCGATCCGGCGGCGGCGGCCGGGGCATCCGCAAGGTCTTCGCCGAGGACGAGCTCGAACTCGCCCTCGAGCGCACCCAGGGCGAGGCCGAACGCTCGTTCGGCGACCCCGTCGTCTTCATCGAGCGCCTGGTCACCGAGGCCCGGCACGTCGAGGTACAGGTCATCGCCGACGCCCACGGCAACGTCTGGGCCCCCGGCGTGCGGGACTGCTCCATCCAGCGCAAGAACCAGAAGGTCATCGAGGAGTCCGCCTCCCCGCTGCTCAGCAAGGAACAGGCCGACCACCTGCGCGGCGTCTCCGCCGACCTGGTCCGCGCCGCCGGCTACTGCGGTGCCGCCACCGTCGAGTACCTGTACCAGCCCTCGCAGCAGGTCTTCACCTTCCTCGAGGTCAACACCCGCCTGCAGGTCGAGCACCCGATCACCGAGGCCACCACCGGCATCGACCTGGTCAAGCTGCAGATCCATGTGGCGGGCGGCGACCCGCTGGTCGGCGACTGCCCGACCGAGTTCGGCCACGCCGTCGAGGCCCGGCTCAACGCCGAGGACGCCGACAACGGGTTCGCCCCTGCCCCCGGCTCCGTTGCGCTGCTCAAGTTCCCGCTCGGATCCGGCCTGCGGGTGGACACCGGCATCGCCCAGGGCGACGTCATCCCGCCCGACTACGACTCCATGGTCGCCAAGGTCATCGCGTGGGGCCGGGACCGCTCCGAGGCCCTCGCCCGGCTGCGCACCGCGCTGCGCGAGACCACCGTCGTCCTGGACGGCGGCACCACCACCAAGTCGTTCCTACTGAACCTGCTGGACCGCGAGGAGGTGATCACCGCGTCGGCCGACACCGGCTGGCTGGACCGCACGGGCGCTGGCACGGCCACCGGTCCGACGCCCGCCGCCGCCGTCGCGCTTCTGGCCACCGCGGTCGGCGTCTATGACGCGGAGGAGGCCCTCGAGCGCAGCGCCTTCCTGGCCGCCGCCCGAGGCGGCAGGCCGCGCGCCAAGCACGGCATCGGGCGTCCCGTCGAGCTCAGCTACCAGGGCCAGGCCTACCAGCTGGTGGTCGGTCAGATCGGACCGCACCGCTACCGGATCGACGGCGACAGCGGCGAGATCGAGGTCGACGTGGACCGGCTCGGCGAGTTCGAGAGCCGGATCGTGGTCGGCGGCCGCCGGTTCCACATCGTCTCCGTCACCGGTCCCGCCCACCACCTGGTCGAGGTCGACGGCATCAGTCACCAGATCAGCCAGGACGAGGCAGGTGTCGTGCGCGCCCCCTCCCCCGCCGTGGTGGTCGCCCTCCCCGTCGCCGTCGGCGATGAGGTCGAGGCAGGCGACACCCTGGTGGTGCTCGAGGCGATGAAGATGGAGACCGCGATCCGGGCGCCGTACGCCGGCACCGTCCGCGAGGTGCTGGCCATCGTCAATGCCCAGGTCGACGCAGGCGCTCCGCTGTTGCGGGTCGACCAGGTCGCCGAGGAGACCGTCACCACGCAGGCCCCGCGGGTCGAGTTCGTCGCCCCCGAGTCCCGCGACCGCGACGACCTGACCGAGGCGCTGGCCCGGCTCGACGCGCTGAGCGCGATGATCGCCGGCTTCGATGTCGACGCCGCTCGCTCTCGCGCGCTGCTGGCCGAGTACCTCACCCTGCGCGGGGCGCTGCCCGAGTCCGACAACACCCTCGTCGACGCCGAGCTGAGCCTGCTGACCACGTTCGCGGACCTCTGCGAGCTCTCACGCAACCGGCCGACGGCGGACGAAGAGGACACCGTCGAACGCGTGCACAGCCCGCGTGAGCATTTCCACTCGTTCCTGCAGTCGCTCGACGTGGACGTGCACGGACTGCCGGACTCGTTCCGCGCCAAGCTCTCCCGATCGCTTCGTCACTACGACGTCAACGACCTCGAGCGCACCGAGGACCTGGAGGGTGCGGTCTACCGGATCTTCGTCGCGCAGCAGCGGATGGAGGCCCAGGTTCCGATCGTCGCGGGCCTGCTCGCACAGTGGCTGCACGACGGCCGGGTCTGCACGGACAACTGCCCCGCCCTTGCGGAGGTGCTCGACCGCCTCGTCCTCGCCACCCAGCTGCGCTACCCGGTGGTCGGCGACGTCGCCCGCAACCTGCAGTTCCGGATCTTCGACGAGCCCGCGATCCGGAAGGCGCGCGAGCAGGTCTACGACGGCGTGCGCGGCAGCCTCCAGTACCTTGCGGAGCGCCCAGGGGCGGTCGACCGCGCGGAGCGGATCGACGCGCTGGTGGACACCCCGGAGCCGCTGGTCGGTCTCCTCGCCGACCCGCTGTCGCTGCCCGGCGACCTGCTCGAGGTCGTCACCCGGCAGTACTACAAGATTCGCGGCCTGCAAGACGTGAAGGCCCTCGACGGCCACGGCCTGCCGTGCGTCACCGGCCGTTTCGAGCTGTCGGGCGAGCAGCTGAACCTGGTCTCGGTGGCCGCCGACCGGGCCCGCCTCGACGAGGCACTGGCCGTCGTCGACGCCGCGGTCGGACCGGCCCCGGTCAACCAGGTCGTCGACCTCTACCTCGCCTGGCCGGACGCCCCGGCGGACGGCGACACCCTCGCCGAGTCGCTGCACGCGGTGCTGCGGGACCACGCCGGGTCCTCGTCCTGGCGTCGTGTCACCGTCACGGTCGCGACCCCTGGTGACATCACGGTGCAGCGCGTCGCGACGTTCCGCCCTGCGGCGGAGGCGGATTCGGGGCTGGTCGAGGACAAGATCATCCGCGACATGCACCCGCTCACCGCCCAGCGCCTCAACATGTGGCGGCTCAAGAACTTCGACGGCACCCGCCTGCCCGCCCCGGCCGACACCTACCTGTATCACCTTGTCGCCAAGGAGAACCCGACCGACGAGCGACTGATCGCGATGGCGCAGGTGCGGGACCTGACGCTGCAGTTCGACGCGGACGGCGAGATCGACGCCGCACCCGCCATCGAGCGGGCCGTCGTGGCCTGCCTCGACGGCATCCGCCGGGTCCAGGCCGACCGCGGCAGCAAGCGCATCGAGAACAATCGCGTCGTGCTCTACGTGTGGCCGAAGTTCGAGGTGTCGGCCGACCGGATCGCCAGGATCGCCCGGCACGTCGCGCCGCTGACCGTCGGCGCCGGACTCGAGCAGCTCACCATCATCGGCCGCCTGCAGGAGAACCCCGCCGAGGCGCCGCGCCAGGTGGCGGTGCGCTTCTCCTACCGTTCGGGCGCGGGCCTGGAGGTCGCGGTCACCGAGCCGCCGACCGCGCCGCTCAAGCCGCTCGACGAGTACACCCAGAAGGTGCAGCGGTCCAAGGCCCGCGGCACCGTGTACCCGTACGAGCTGATCCCCGCGCTGTCCGCGGGCGGCACGTTCGTCGAGTACGACCTCGACGAGTCCGGCGTGCTGGTCCCCGTCGACCGCCCGCACGGACGCAACTCCGCGGGCATCATCGTCGGCCTGGTGACCACGCCAACCGCGCGTCACCCCGAGGGCATGACCCGCGTCGCACTGTTCGGCGATCCGACCAAGGCGCTGGGCACCGTGGCCGAGGCCGAGTGCTCCCGGGTGGTCGCCGCGATCGACATGGCGGAGCAGCTCGGCGCGCCCGTCGAGTGGTTCGCCCTGTCCTCCGGCGCCACCATCTCGATGGAATCCGGCACCGAGAACATGGACTGGGTCTCGCGCGGGCTGCGCCGGATCATCACGTTCACCCAGAACGGCGGCGAGATCAACGTGATCGTCGCGGGCATCAACGTCGGCGCCCAGCCGTACTGGAACGCCGAGGCGACGATGTTGATGCACACCAAGGGCATCCTGGTGATGACCCCGGACAGCGCGATGGTGCTGACCGGCAAGCAGTCGCTCGACTACTCCGGCGGCGTGTCCGCGGAGGACAACTTCGGCATCGGCGGCTACGACCGGGTGATGGGCCCGAACGGCCAGGCGCAGTACTGGGCGCCGAACCTGACGGCCGCCATCGGCGTCCTGTTCTCCCACTACGAGCACGCGTATCTCGCTGCGGGCGAACGCTTCCCGCGCAAGGCCGAGTCCACGGACCCGATCGACCGCGACGTCCGCACCTTCCCGCACGTGCACCCGTCGAGCGAGTTCACCACGGTCGGCGAGATCTTCTCCGCGGAGACCAACCCGGACCGCAAGAAGCCCTTCGACATCCGGACCGTGATGCGCTCGGTGGTCGACCAGGACCACGCGGTGCTCGAGCGGTGGGCCGACATGGCCGATGCCGACACCTCCGTGGTGTTCGACGCGCACCTCGGCGGCAACGCGGTGACCGTGATCGGCATCGAGTCGCGCGCCATCGCCCGCAAGGGCTGGTTCCCGACCGACGGACCCGACCAGTGGACGTCCGGCACGCTGTTCCCGCGCTCGTCGAAGAAGACGGCCCGCGCGATCAATGCGGCCAGCGGCAACCGCCCGGTCGTGGTGCTGGCGAACCTGTCCGGCTTCGACGGCTCCCCGGAGTCGCTGCGGAACCTGCAGCTCGAGTACGGCGCCGAGATCGGCCGTGCCATCGTGAACTTCGACGGACCGATCGTGTTCGTGGTGGTCTCGCGCTACCACGGCGGCGCGTTCGTGGTGTTCTCCGGCGCGCTGAACGAGAACATGGAGGTGCTCGCGGTCGAGGGCTCGTTCGCCTCCGTGCTCGGCGGCGCGCCCGCCGCGGCCGTGGTCTTCACCCGCGACGTGAACACCCGCACCGCCGCGGATCCCGCGGTCCGGGACCTCGAGGCGCGCCTGGCCGAGACGGAGGACAACGCCGAGCGCACCCGCCTGCGGGTCGAGCTCGGCGCCGAGCGGGCCGCGGTCCGTTCGGCCAAGCTCGGCGAGGTGGCGGCCGAGTTCGAGGCGATCCACAACATCGAGCGGGCCCGTGAGGTCGGTTCGGTGGACGCGATCGTGCCCGCCGCCGAGCTGCGCCCGTACATCGCGGCGGCGGTCGAGCGAGGCATCGCCAGGACGCTGAGCTCCCTCGCGGGGTAACGGGTTCCGCTACGAACGGCGCCATCGGAGTGACTCCGATGGCGCCGTTCGGCGTTCCCGGGGTGAGTCGGTGACGGACCGCTCGGCCCGGCCGAGAATCGATCGATCCAGTGCCCAAACGCCCAGGGCCGCGGCGGCATACGCGGCACCGAGGAGACTCACCGCTCGCCATCCCACTGCCCCGTACACGGACGTCGCGGTGATCGCGCCGACGCCGCTGCCGACCGAGTAGAAGGCCATGTAGCTGCCGATGATCCGGCTGCTGGCCTCCGGGTCGTCGGCGACGATCCGGTTCTGATTGCTCACGTGTACGGCCTGGACCGCGAAGTCCAGCACGACCACCCCGATCACCAGCGCGATCAGCGAGTACGCCGTCTGGGCGATGGGCACCCAGGAGAGCAGCAGCAGGACGAGCGCGACCACGGTGACGCGTTCGCCGCGGCCGCGGTCGGCCCAGGTCCCGGCGCGAGCGGCGCCGAGCGCACCGGCCAGGCCGGCAATCCCGAAAAGCCCTATCTGGGTGGGCGACAGGTGCCAAGGTGCCGCACCCAATGGGAGCGCCATGGCGCTCCAGAGGACCCCGAACGAGGCGAAGAGGAACAGCGCGATCAGCGCCTTGGTCCGGAACACCCGGCTGGTGGTGGTCAGCGTCACGACCGCGGCGACCGCACGCAGGTAGGGCGCGGGTGGGCGGGCCCCATGTTCCTGCGGCAACATCACCATCGCCGCGCAGGCGAGCAGCAGCGACAGGATTGCCGAGCAGGCGTAGACGGCGCGCCACCCGGCGACGTCGGCGACCAGTCCGGACACGGATCGGGCCGCGATGATGCCGACCACCACACCGCCGGTGATCACCCCCAGATTTCGGCCCCGCTCGGCCGGAGCGCTGACCGCCGCCGCATACGCCACCACGACCTGCACCACGACCGAGAACATCCCCGCCACCGCCACACCGATGAACAGCTGCGCACTGGTCGCCGAGAACGCGACGAGCAACGTTCCCGCACTCGCGGCGGCGATGCCCGCGGCGATCAAGCGCCTGCGGTCGACCGCGTCGCCGAGCGGCACCAGCACGATCAACCCGACCAGGTAGCCGACCTGTGCGACCGTGACGATCAGACCGAGGCGCGCGGTCGGCATTGCCAGGTCCGAGCCGATCCGTTCGAGCAGCGGCTGCGCGTAGTAGATGTTCGCCACCGACACCGCGCACAGCACCGCCAATAGCGCTCGAAGCTGCCTCGTCACACCCACCCCTTTTGGTTGCAAATCAAAACCAAATCTAACGCTAGGGCATAATGGTTTCAATACGCAACCGAAGGGGCTTCTCGATGCTCGAGCGCGAGGACTGGACCGACCCGCACTGCCCGGTCGCAAGGACGGCCGATCTCCTCGGGGATCGCTGGTCGCTGCTGATCGTGCGCGATTCCTTCGACGGCGCCAGCCGATTCAGCGAGTTCCAGCGAAACCTGGGCATTGCCAAGAACATCCTGGCGGATCGACTCCGAAATCTCGTCGAGCACGGCGTTCTGGTCCAGCGACCCAACGCGCAGGGAACCCGGCACGAGTACGAGCTCACCGACAGTGGCCGAGACCTCTTCACGGTCATCGTGAGCCTGCGCCAATGGGGCGAACGCCATGCCTTCGGCGAGGGCGAGCGACACTCGAGGCTGATCGACAAGACCACCGGCGAACCGGCACCCACCCTGCTCTTGCTGAACAAGGACGGAATCGCCCTCGGGCCGACCAACACCCACGTGCGCAAGGTCGCCGGGGGCTGATCCACGCGAGCGAGGGGGAGGTTGTCGGGAACTCACTCGGCATGTGGAACGAGAACCTCCCCCTCGTCGCGGATGTCCGTCGACTCCCCGGCCAATGAGGACCACAACTGTCCGCATTGGCTGGCAGGGTGTTGGCATGCGCGAAACCTCGGCGAGACTGCTCCGGCTGCTGTCGCTGCTGCAGATGCGGCGGGAATGGTCCGGCGCGGACCTGGCGGATCGGCTGGCGGTGACACCGCGGACGGTGCGCCGCGACGTGGACAAGCTGCGCGACCTGGGCTACCCCGTCAATGCGAGCGTCGGCGTCGGCGGCGGCTATCAGCTCGGCGCCGGCGCGGAGATGCCGCCGCTGCTGCTCGACGACGATGAGGCGCTGGCCGTCGCGTTCGGGCTGCAGTCCGGCGCGACCGGATCGGTGGAGGGTCTCGGCGACTCGTCGCTGCGTGCGCTGACCAAGCTGCGGCAGGTGATGCCCTCGCGCCTGCGACACCGCCTCGACGCGCTGCGGATAGACGTGGTGCCGCAGGGACCGCCGCCGTCCGCGGTCGACGCGAAGGTCCTCTCGGCGATCGCCACGCTCTGCCACACCCACGAGCGGCTGCGCTTCGACTACCGAACCCGCGACGGCACCGAGACCAGGCGCGAGGTCGAGCCCCACCGTCTGGTCCGGGCCGGCGCGCGCTGGTACCTGGTCGCATGGGACCTGATGCGCGAGGACTGGCGATCGTTCCGGGTGGACCGGATGTCGCCGAAAACCCCGACCGGGCCGAGGTTTTCGCCGCGCGAGCTCCCGACGGGCGACGCCGCCGCGTTCGTCTCCCGGGGTATCGGCCGCGCCTTCAGCCAGGTCACGGCACGGGTACTGCTGGACGCCCCGATCGAGCAGGTCGCCCCGATGGTCGACGACTCCTGGGGCGGCGCACTCGAATCGGTCGATGCCGGCCGGTGCGCGGTGGAGTTGCGCGGCGACTCGGCCGCCGGCATCGCGGGATGGCTCACCGCGTTCGGCGTCGACTTCACGGTGCTCAGCCCTCCCGAGCTCCGCGAGGAATGCCTGCGGCGGGCCGAGCACCACGCGATGCTCAGCGAGCGCTACCGCCGGAGCTGAACACGCGTCGGACGACGGATGGTCTGCCGTATTCAGACCCCTCTTGATCCACCCGCCCATCGAATGGTCAAATAAAAGCACGACCGTTCGTACATATTGAGGAGGGTTCATGGATCTGCGCGAGCACTATCTGGAAGCACTCGCCCTGACGGGCGACATCATCAGCGGCCTGAGCGAACAACAACTCGATCTCCCGACACCCTGCGACGAGTGGGACGTTCGGGCGGTGATCTGCCACCTGACAGCCAACGCCCGAGGGATGGACTCCCACCTGTCCGGCACCGCCGACGGCAGCCGCGCGGCACTGACCGGCGACGCCCCGCCCACACCGGATCCCATCGCCGACTTCGGCACGGCCGCACGCGAACTCGCCGTCACCCTGGCCGACGACGCGGTCCTCGACCGGAGCGTCGCGGTCCCGAGCGCCGGGACGGTCCCCGGCTCGGTCGCCATCGGCGTCCATTTCGTCGACGTCCTCACGCACGGCTGGGACCTGAGTCGGGCGACCGGCAGCGACTACCGCCCCACGGAACGTCAGGTGGCCACCGCGCTGAGGTTCGCCGGCCGATACCCCGACTCACCCGCGATGCGCGGACCGGGCGCGCTGTTCGCCCCGATCCGGACCCTCGACCCGGACGCCCCGGCCCTCGACCGGCTGGCCGCCCTCCTCGGTCGCGATCCGCATTGGACCTCCGCGGTAGCCCCTGGACTCCGATAGCGCCTTCCACCCTCGGCCATCGGGGCCGGCGGCCGCTGACGCTCCCGCGCGGACTCCCGTCCAGGCAGGAGCATCAGCGGCCACCCGATCGCCGCGACGCTCAGTGAGCGCCACCGCCGGAGCGCGGACCCAGCCGAACCCTCACCGCCGCCAGCAGACACCCCGCCGCGCAGCGCAGCACGGCCCTGACCGCCGGATCATCCAACGCCCCGGTCACCTTCGGCCGGATCATCGGACCGTCACCGACTCGGTCTCGGGTACCTGCACCCTCGGGGCGCGCAGCGTGAACGCCGCCAGCGCGGCCCCAGCCAGGGCGATCACGGCGGCGACCACGAAGGCCGCGGAGAACCCATCCGTCAGCGCGCCCAGATCCCCCAGCTCGCCCGCCCCCGCTGCCGCCGCAACGGCGGTCGCCGCCGCCAGGCCGAGCGCCGATCCCAGCTGGTAGCTGGTGTTGACGATGCCCGACGCCAGTCCACCCTCCTCCGGTCGCGCGCTGGAGATCGCGGTGCCCAGCGACGGGATGAAGGCCAGCGCCATGCCGAGCGCCGAGACCAGCGACGCGGGCAGCACGTCCACCCAGAAGTTGCCGTCCGGGCGGACCAGGGACAGCCAGCCCAGCCCGGCCGACAGCAGGACCAGACCCGACACCACCATCGACTTCGGCCCGAATCTCGCGATCAGCCGCGGAGCGAGCACGATCATGCCGATCATGATCAGCGCGGTCATCGGAATGAGGGCGGCGCCACTGGGGAAGGCCGAATAGCCGAGCACCTGCTGCAGATAGAGATTCAGGAAGAACCACATCGGGATCCACGCGGCCCCGAGCAGGAACTGCGCGAGGTTGGCAGCACCGAGGTTGGGGGTCCGGAAGATCGCGAGCCGCACCAACGGTTCGCTGCGGCGCGCCTGGATCACGAGGAATGCGATCAGGAGCAACGCGGACAGGACGAGAACACCCCAGGTCTGAGCCGCGGCCCAGCCCACCTCCGGCGCGCGGACGATGCCGAAGACCGCCGCCCCGATGCCGAGCGTGGCGGCGAGCGCGCCCAGCAGGTCGACCCCGCCCGTCGCGGCGCCCCGGCCACCGGGCAGCAGCGCGGGCGCCGCGACGAGCGCGATCACCGCGATCGGGATGTTGACGAAGAACACCCACGGCCACGAGGCGTACTCGGTGAGCAGTCCGCCCAGGAACACGCCAGCTGTTCCTCCTGCGGGCGCCGCGGCGCCATACACGGCCAGCGCCCTGGTCAGCTCCCTCGGAGTCGACCCGAACAGCATCATCAGCAGGGTGAGCGCGGCGGGCGCGATCAGCGCGGCCCCGACGCCCTGCACCGCCCGGCCGACGAGCTCGGTCGGCACGTTGGCCGCCAGGCCTGCCGCCGCTGATCCGGCCAGCAGGATCAGCCAGCCGAGACTGAACATCCGTCGGGCGCCATACAGGTCCGACAGCCTCCCGCCGAGTAGCAGCAGCCCGCCGAAGACCACCACGTAGGCATTGAAGACCCAGGTCAGGTTCTCCTGAGTGAAGCCGAGGTCTGCGCGCATCTCGGGCAACGCCACCCCGATGATCGAGGTGTCCATGATGACCATGAACTGGGCGAGCGCAATCAGTCCGAGCGCCAACCATTTTCGCGTCGATGTGGGTTCTTGGATCCGATTCATCTCGATCACTCCTCCTGATGTTCGAAGCACCTGTCGCGGCGCGATCACCGCGAAGGGATTTGTACCCTACGGGGGTATAGCTTGGCAAGATCATTTCAGGGGTTGCACTCAGTACCCCCCATGGGTATGTTCATTGCTCGTAAGCCCCTACCCCCCAGCGGTATGGGAACGACAGAGGGAGACCGACATGACCATCGCGAACTACACCGTCACCGGTATGACCTGCGGCCACTGCGCGGGCTCGGTCCGCGCGGAGGTCGGCAAGCTCGGCGGTGTCACCGACGTCGCCGTCGACGTCCCCACCGGCAGGCTCACCATCACCAGCGCCTCCCCGCTCGACGAATCGGCCGTGCTCGGCGCCGTCGACGAGGCCGGCTACTCGGCCACTCCCGCATAGGGACGGCCATGAACACCCCGATCAAACTCGCCGCCTACGCCGGAGGGCTCGCCGTGATCTTCGCGGCGGCCCTCGGGCTGGGCGCCGCAACAGGAAGCCCGATCGACATGTCGAACACCCACGACACCACCACCCACGGCGGACACGCTGAGGCCGGCACCGCCACCGCCCCCGCGGGCCTTCAGGTCTCTGAGCAGGGCTACACCCTGTCGGAGGTCACCGCGCCCGCCGAGGCCGACCGTCCCGGTGCGCTGAGCTTTCGGATCGTCGGCCCGTCCGGCACGGCGGTCACCGAGTACGACGAGCTGCACGAGAAGCAGCTGCACCTGATCGTGGTCCGCAGCGACACCAGCGAGTTCCGCCACGTCCACCCGGCCCTGGCTGCGGACGGCACCTGGTCCATCGACTGGAACTGGGCGCGCGGCGGCACGTACCGCGTGTTCGCCGACTTCCAGCCGGCCGGGGGTCCGCAGCTGACGCTCGGCCGTAACGTCGAGGTCGCGGGCGACTTCGCCCCGGCTCCCCTCCCCCGAGAGACGCGGGTCGCCGAGGTGGACGGCTACCGGGTCACCCTCGCAGGCGACCTCAGCACGGCCGGCGGAGAGCTGACACTGACCGTGGCCCGCGACGGCAAGCCGGTCACCGACCTGCAGCCGTACCTCGGCGCCTTCGGGCACCTGGTCGCGTTGCGCACCGGCGACCTCGCCTACCTGCACGTGCACCCGCAGGGCGAGCCGGGCGACGGCGTGACCGCGCCGGGACCCGACGTCACGTTCCACGCACAGGCGCCCACCGACGGCAGCTACCGCCTGTTCCTCGACTTCCAGCACGAGAACGTGGTCCGCACAGCGGAATTCACGGTCTCCACCCACGAAGGCCACTGAGATGACCACCGAGTACCTCACCCCCGAGACCACGGGCACCGCAAGCATCGAGCTCGCCATCGGCGGGATGACCTGCGCCTCCTGCGCGGCCAGAATCGAGAAGCGGCTCAACAAGATGGAGGGCGTGACCGCCACCGTCAATTACGCCACCGAGAAGGCCAAGGTCGTCTTCGACCCCGCGGTCACCTCGGCCGACCTCGTCGCCGAGGTCGAGAAGGCGGGGTACTCGGCCACCGTTCCCCAGCCGCCCTCGACCGACCGCGACACCGGTACCGACACCGAGCCCGAAGACGAGCAGTCCCTGGCACTCGCCGCCCTGCGCACCCGGCTGATCGTCTCGGCGATCCTGTCGATCCCCGTCATCGCCATGGCGATGATCCCGGCGCTGCAGTTCACCAACTGGCAGTGGCTCTCACTCACGCTTGCCGCGCCGGTCATCGTGTGGGCCGGGCTGCCGTTCCACAAGGCCACCTGGGCCAACCTCAAGCACGGCGCCGCCACGATGGACACGCTGATCACCATCGGCACCGGCTCCGCCTTCCTCTGGTCGCTGTACGCGCTGTTCTTCGGCACCGCAGGCGAACCCGGGATGACGCACCCGTTCTCGTTCACCATCGGGCGTACCGACGGGGCAGCCAACATCTACCTCGAGGTCGCTGCGGGCGTCATCACCTTCGTGCTGGCCGGCCGCTACTTCGAGCAGCGTTCCAAGCGTCGGGCAGGGGCGGCCATGCGGGCACTGTTCGAGCTCGGAGCCAAGGAGGTCTCGGTGCTGCGCGACGGCGCCGAGACCCGCATCCCCGCAACAGCACTCGTGGTGAGCGACCTGTTCGTGGTTCGGCCCGGCGAGAAGATCGCGACCGACGGGCTCGTCGTCGAGGGCCGGTCCGCGGTCGACATGTCCATGCTGACCGGCGAATCCATCCCGATCGAGGTGGCCGAGGGCGACGGCGTCGTCGGTGCGACCGTCAACGCCGGCGGCCGTCTCGTCGTCCGGGCCACCAGGATTGGCGCCGACACCCAGCTGTCCCAGATGGCGGCGCTTGTCGAGGACGCGCAGAACGGCAAGGCGCAGGTGCAGCGCCTCGCCGACACCATCGCCGGGGTGTTCGTGCCCATCGCCATCGCGATTGCCGTTGCCGCACTGGGCTACTGGATCGGAACCGGCAGCCCGCTGTCTGTCGCGTTCACGGCCGCGGTCGCGGTGCTCATCATCGCCTGCCCCTGCGCACTCGGCCTCGCCACCCCGACGGCCCTGCTCGTCGGCACCGGGCGCGGCGCCCAGATGGGCATCCTGATCAAGGGACCCGAGGTGCTCGAGTCCACCCGCAAGGTGGACACCATCGTGCTGGACAAGACCGGCACCGTCACCACCGGCAAGATGACGCTGCAGGACGTGATCGTGGTCGACGGGACCGACCGGGCCGAGGCGCTGCGCCTGGCCGGTGCGCTGGAGCACGCCTCCGAGCACCCCATCGCCAAGGCGATCGCGAGCGCCGCCGCGGCCGACACGACCGGCCCGCTGCCGTTCGTGGAGGGCTTCGAGAACATCGAGGGCCGCGGGGTCCAGGGCATCGTCGACGGGCACGCGGTGGTCGCCGGCCGAACCTCCCTGCTCGAGGACTGGTCGCTGCACCTGCCGCTGGAGTTGAGCGAGGCGAAGTCGGCTGCCGAGAACGCGGGCAAGACCGCGATCGCGGTCGGCTGGGATGGTGCGGCGCGGGCCGTCCTGGTGGTCGCCGACGCGGTGAAGGACACCAGCGCCGAGGCCATCGCGCAGTTCAAGCGGCTCGGCCTCGAGCCGGTGCTGCTGACCGGCGACAACGCGGCCGCCGCCAGGACCGTGGCCGACCAGGTCGGCATCGACACGGTGCTGGCGGAGGTCATGCCGGCTGACAAGGTCGAGGCCGTCAAGGCGCTGCAGTCACGCGGAAAGGTGGTCGCGATGGTCGGCGACGGCGTGAACGACGCCGCCGCACTGGCTCAGGCGGACCTGGGACTGGCGATGGGCACCGGCACCGACGCGGCGATCGAGGCCAGCGACATCACCCTGGTCCGCGGCGACCTGCGCTCGGCCGCCGACGCGATCCGGTTGTCCCGCAAGACACTCGGGACCATCAGGGGCAACCTGTTCTGGGCGTTCGCCTACAACGCGGCGGCGATCCCGCTGGCCGCGGCCGGCCTGCTCAACCCGATGCTTGCCGGGGCGGCGATGGCGTTCTCGAGCGTCTTCGTGGTGAGCAACAGCCTGCGTCTGCGTCGGTTCCGGTAGACGGCTGCGCCGCCCGTGAGTCCTTCTGGCGTCGCTGCACACCAGAAGGACTCACGGGCGCAGCCGGTCACACCGGGCCGCGACGGATCCCCTATCCGATCATGCAACCGTAGGGGGCGAAGTTGCACTGCTCATAACTTCCGCCTACATAGGAGAGCAGGACGAGCGGAGCGCCGAGCACCCCGTATTTGCTGTCGAAGAGGGGAAGGTTCTCCACGCCATCCAGGGATCCGGTGGAAGCAGCCGCGACAGATGCGACCGGCCGAAGTGATCCGGCGGGCGCCGCGGACGCAGCACCAGACCCGGCGGCGAGGCCACCGGCCAGCACGGCCGACGCAACGACAGTGGCCGAGAGACGACGCATCGTGAGACTGGGCATGTACGAACTCCATTCAGTCGGTTGCGAGATTTTGTCGCGCTCGGCAGGGCTTGAATCCGCCCGACCTGAGCACGCTTCGCGCCACCGTACCGACGACGGTCAAGCCCGGTGTGGGAATCCGTACATTGTTGCCGCACTTGATGATTCGTTTAACGCAACGAATCGGTGGCTCTACTCGACGTTCGCCAATCGAACGAAGTCCGCGGACAAGGTCGACGCGGTCAAGGAGCTGCAGTCCCGCGGGAAGGTGGTCGCGATGGTCGGCGACGGCGTGAACGACGCCGCCGCACTGGCTCAGGCGGACCTGGGGCTGGCGATGGGAACCGGTACCGACGCGGCGATCGAGGCCAGCGACATCACCCTGGTCCGCGGCGACCTTCGCTCGGCAGCCGACGCGATCCGGTTGTCCCGCAAGACACTCGGGACCATCCGGGGCAACCTGTTCTGGGCGTTCGCCTACAACGCGGCGGCCATCCCGCTGGCCGCGGCAGGCCTGCTCAACCCGATGCTCGCCGGCGCCGCGATGGCGTTCTCCAGCGTCTTCGTGGTGAGCAACAGCCTGCGGCTGCGGCGGTTCCGGTAGGCAGCTCGCCACGTCAGGTCGCACAGACATCCGAATACGGTTGCTGTGCTGGGCTGGTGGTCATACACGGCGGGCTTCCGGGAGTTCCCGGACGGCCCGCCACGAAGGCCCGTCTAGCCAATACCACCAGGAGGCCCAGGCGTCGGCTGGCGGCAGTACCACCCGAGAAGGGGGCCTGCGGTGCAGTAGATCGCCGTGATCGCAGGCTGGAGGAACGAGAGGCCGTCACCGGGCAGTGTGATCGTTCCCGCGGATCCTTCGCCATCAGAGGACCCGGCCGCTTCCCCGGACCCCTGCAGCAGGCTGGGAGCGGACGCAGCCGAGCCTGCACCTGCGGCAAGTCCACCGATCAGCAAGGCTGTTGCGACAACTGCAGATGCGACAATCCGTCCCGAGAATCCGGACATGAAGAAACCCCTTCGACAGTGGTACCCGACGATGCTCCTCACGCACCCGTCGGTGGCGCTGACCGGCGCTGCGCGGCAGCCTACCGCCACAGCATCGACCCGGAATCCTTTTCGAATATCCCTGCCACAATGGACGATTCGTTCAACACAAAGGGATCGCGGGACCTACTGAACGTTCGCCAATCGCACAAACGCGGCCGCGTCCAGCACCTCGCCGCGGGCGGACGGCTCGATCCGCGCCGCGACCAGCCGGCGCTCGGCCTCCGCGGGAGAACCGGCCCAGGTCGCGAGCGCGGCCCGAAGCGTCTTGCGGCGCTGCGCAAATGCCGCGTTCACGACGGCCCACACCCGCTTCCGGTGCTCCTCGTCGATCGGCCACGGCGGCTCGGCGTAGCGGTCCACCCGAACCAGCCCGGATTCCACCTTCGGCACCGGCCAGAACACCTGACGGCCGACGGCTCCGGCGCGGCGCACGTCCCCGAAGAAGCGGGCCTTGACGCTCGGCACGCCATAGATCTTGCTGCCCGGCAGCGCGGCCAGCCGGTCCGCGACCTCCGCCTGCACCATCACCAGGGCGGTGCGCAGGCTGGGGAACTCGGAGAACAGGTGCAGCAGAACCGGCACCGCGACGTTGTAGGGCAGGTTCGCCACCAGCGCGGTCGGCGCGGCGGGCAGGTCGGTGGGCATCACCTTCATGGCGTCCGCGCCAACCACGGTGAGCCGGTCCGCAAGTTCCGGAGCCCGATCGGCCGCCGTCGTCGGGAGCCGAGTGGCAAGCACCGGGTCGATCTCCACCGCGATCACCGAGTCGACCACGTCCATCAGCGCCAGGGTCAACGAGCCAAGTCCGGGGCCGACCTCGAGCACGACATCGTCGCGGCCGACACCGGCCGTGGTCACGATGCGCCGCACCGTGTTTGCGTCGTGCACGAAGTTCTGGCCGAGTGTCTTGGTGGGCCGCACGCCCAGCTCGGCGGCCAGCGCGCGCACCTCGACGGGGCCGAGCAACGCGGCCTGGCCTCGCGGGTTCCCATCGGCGGGGTTCCCCTCGGGGCTGGTCACAGCGGGTTCACCTCGGGGTTTGTCACCAGGTGAACCTATCGCCTCTGCCGAGCTGCCGCGAAATCCGACACTCAGCGCATGCCGAGGCGGGACGTGCAGGCCGGCCACGCTCCCCAGCCCTGGGTCTCCTGGGTCCTGGTCGCGATGGCGATCTGCTCCTCGCGGGTGGCCAGGTCAGCGCGCGGGGCGTACTTCAGGCCGCCCTGCCGCTCCCAGGTGTTCTGGTCGAACTGCACGCCGCCGTAGAAGCCGTTACCGGTGTTGATCGCCCAGTTACCGGTCGCCTCGCACTGTGCGAGCGCGTCCCAGGTGGCGCCGTTGCTCACCGGCGGCACCTCGGTGCCGGGCTTGGCACCGACCCGGACCACCTTCGGCTGAGCCGGCGTGGTGACCACCGCATCCAGCTGCTGGCGACCGGTCTCGGCGCCGTTGACCCTGGTGATCGAGAACGTCACGTCGTGCACGCCGGGTGCGCCCGGGTTCTCCACGACGGTCCGGCTCATGTTCATCGTCGGGTCCTCGATGCGCTGCTCCGGCGGCGCGAGCGGCAGCGTCTCGGTCGCGTTCTCGGTACGCGTGCGGGTGACCGCGATCTGCATGCCTTCGGCGAGCGTGGTGTCGGCCGCGGGCACAACGGTGTCCGCCTGCTCGAGCGGGACACCCTTGGCCGCCAGCAGCTCGCCCACGGTCGGTGCGGCCAGGCGGAGCTCGGCCGGAGCGGAGGCGCCGTCGATCAGGCTGACCAGCTTGGGGCTCACCACGTCGAGGGCGGCGCCGTCGAGCGGGAGGCGCTGCGACCGGGAAGCGGAGACGTGCACGTCGCCGGCCAGGCGCTGCTGCTGCAGCGCCTCGTCCACGGTGAGCGCGGTGGTCCAGATGGTGCGCGGCTCGCCGTCGACGGTGAGCGCGAGCTCGCGGGCGCGGCGCAGCACGACCGTCGACCCGTCGGCGACGGCGGAGTCGCCCGCGGGGGCCACCATGTCCTTGTCGCCGACCGAGTAACCGGCGTCGGCGAGGACGTCGACCACCTCGGTGCTCATCGTGCTCAGCGCGATGGTCTCGCCGTCCACGTCCAGGGTGACCGTCTTGTGGCGGAACACCGCGAGCAGTCCACCCGCGATCAGCGTGAGGAGCAGTGCTCCGACGACCACGCGCAGAAGCGGGGAGTTGGCGTTGTTGATCCGAGCAATAGGTGACACGAGAAGTCCTGGGGGCTGGCGGTCATCGGGGGTACTCCCGATGCGATTCGATCACATTACGGTAACGAGGAGGTGGTCGTCTGGCAACCAGAAGTCTATGACCTGCAGATATGCATGTCTCAGAACGGCAACCGCGCGCCTTAGTTGCTCCTGGAATCGTGACCGGGAAAGCTTTCACGGATGCGTACACAATCGCGCCGAAGGCTCGACCGACTACCCGTCGTGTTCGGCATCCTCGCCCTGCTCGCCCTCGTCTTCGGACCCGGAACCGCCACCGCACAATCCGACCCCGACAAGACCTACGTCATCGCGACCGATGTGACCTTCGCCCCGTTCGAGTTCCAGAACGAGCAAGGCGACTTCGTCGGTATCGACATGGACCTGCTCAAGGCCATCTCGGAGGACCAGGGCTTCCGCTACCAGGTCAAGCCGCTCGGCTTCAACGCCGCCGTCCAGGCGCTGCAGTCGCGTCAGGTCGACGGCGTCATCGCGGGCATGTCGATCACCGACGAGCGCAAGCTGGTCTTCGACTTCTCCGAGCCGTACTTCGATTCCGGCGTCCAGATGGCGGTGGCGAAGTCCAACGACGACATCGAGTCCTACGAGGACCTCAGGGGCAAGCGGGTCGCGATCAAGACCGGCACCGAGGGCGCGATGTTCGCCGACTCCATCAAGGACAGGTACGGCTTCACCACCGTCACCTTCGACGATTCGGCCAGCATGTACGACGACGTCAAGACCGGGAACTCGGTCGCGGTCTTCGACGACTACCCGGTGCTGCTGTACGGCATCGCGCAGGGCAACGGTCTCAAGGCGGTAGGAGAGAAGGAGGCAGGCAACTCGTACGGGTTCGCGGTCTCCAAGGGCCAGAATGCGGAGCTGATCGAGAAGTTCAACGCCGGTCTCGCGAACCTGCGGGCCAGCGGACAGTACGACAAGATCCTCGACACCTATCTCGGCGAGGGCGCGCAACAGGCCCAGGGCGGCAACAACTTCTTCTCGCTGCTCAAGGACACCTACCCGCAGCTGCTCAAGGGCCTGTGGCTGACCCTCGTGCTCACCGTGGTCTCGCTGGCGATCGCGCTGGTGCTCGGCCTGGTCTTCGGGTTCCTCCGGGTGTCGAGCAGCAAGATCCTGCGCGCGATCGGCGTGACCTACGTCGACGTCTTCCGCGGCACCCCACTGCTGGTGCAGGCCTTCTTCATCTACTTCGGCATCCCGGCCGCGCTCGGCTTCCAGATGCCCGCGATGACGGCGGGCATCATCACCCTGAGCCTGAATGCCGGCGCTTACATCACCGAGATCATCCGCGGCGGCATCCAGTCCGTCGACAAGGGCCAGATGGAGGCGTCGCGCAGCCTCGGCATGAACTACATGGCGTCGATGCGCAAGGTTGTGCTGCCGCAGGCGGTGCGCACGATGATGCCGTCGTTCGTCAACCAGGCGGTCATCACGCTCAAGGACACCTCGATCCTGTCCGTGATCGGTATCGCCGAGCTCACCCAGACCGGCAAGATCATCATCGCGAGGAACTTCGAGTCCTTCAACATGTGGCTGATCGTCGGCCTCTTCTACTTCGTCATCATCATGGCGCTGACCAAGCTCTCCAACCGACTCGAAAAGAGGATCAACGCATGACCGAGTCGCCAGTCGCGGCCCCAGCCGCCAAGATCCGGGTCACCGGCCTCAAGAAGGCGTTCGGCGACAACGAGGTGCTCAAGGGCCTCGACGTGGACATCGCGAACGGCGAGGTGGTCTGCGTGATCGGGCCGTCCGGGTCCGGCAAGAGCACCTTCCTGCGCTGCCTGAACAAGCTCGAGGACATCACCGGCGGCACCGTGATCGTCGACGGCTTCGACCTGACCGACAAGAAGGTCGACATCGACAAGGTCCGCCAGCACATCGGCATGGTGTTCCAGCACTTCAACCTCTTCCCGCACATGACCGCGCTGGAGAACGTGATGCTGGCGCCGGTGCAGACGAAGCGCGCAACCAAGGACGAGGCCAAGGCGACCGCCCTGAAGCTACTCGAGCAGGTGGGTCTCGGGGAGAAGGCGAACGCCAAGCCCGCCAGCCTGTCGGGCGGGCAGAAGCAGCGCGTCGCGATCGCGCGCGCGTTGGCCATGAACCCGGACATCATGCTGTTCGACGAGGCCACCAGCGCGCTCGACCCGGAGATGGTCGGCGAGGTGCTGCAGGTGCTGCGCGACCTCGCGGACCAGGGCATGACGATGGTCGTGGTGACCCACGAGATGGGCTTCGCCCGCGAGGTGTCCGACCGGGTGATCTTCATGGCCGACGGATTCATCGTCGAGGAGGGCACCCCCGCGGAACTGTTCGGGAATCCGCAGCACCCGCGCACCCAGGACTTCCTCAAAAAGGTGCTGTAGGCCAGGCGCTCGCCCCTCGCCGAGCGTGCACAAACCGTCCGTGCCACTCGACCGATACGACGGTAGGTGCACGCTCGGCGTCAGATGCGGTAGACCCGTCGGGCGGTCGCGGTCGACGCCTCGGCCAGCTCGAACGGGTCCTGGCCGCGGGTCTGCGCCAGCGACCGCACCGTGTACGGCAGGCAGTACGGCTCGTTCGGTGCGCCGCGGAACGGGTGCGGGGTGAGATACGGCGCGTCGGTCTCGACGATGAGCTGGTCGTCGGGCACCAGCTTCGCCGCCTCGTGCAGTTCGCGGGCGTTGCGGAAGCTGACCGTCCCGGAGAAGCTCAGCACGTAGCCCGCCTCCACACAGGCCAGCGCCATGTTCGCGTCGGACGAGAAGCAGTGGAAGATGACAGTCGCAGGCGCACCCTCGTCGATCAGCACGGCCAGCAGGTCGTGATCGGCCTCCCGGTTGTGGATCATCAGCGGCTTGCGCAGCCGCTTGGCCAGGTCGATGTGCCAGCGGAACCCCTCGACCTGCTCCTCGACGGTGGCGCAGCCCTCGAGCTTGCCGGGCCAGTAATAGTCGAGGCCGGTCTCCCCCACCGCGACGGTCCGCGGATCGCTTGCGAGCCTTTCGATCTCGGCCTTGGTCGTATCGTCGAGCACGTTGGCCCTGGTCGGGTGGATGGCGGTCGCCGCATACACCCGCGGGTCCCAGTTCGCGGCGTCCACGGCGAACCGCGCTGCGGCGAGATCGTCGGCGACGGTGACGACGCGACCGACGCCGACCTGCTCGGCGCGATCCACGATTGCGGCCACCGACGCCGCGTCGGTGGCTCCACAGGCGTCGAGGTGGGTGTGCGAGTCGATCAGCGGCGCGAGCGGCTCTGGCAGGTCCGGGGCCGGGCGGTCTTTGCTCATGCGGACATTGTCGACGGCGACGATGCGCGGCGCACAGCGCGGGGCACCACCGCCGAGCACGGCGCCGCGCTCAGGCCTGTTCCGCGTCCATCGCGACCACGAAGTCGCGCACGTGTCGCAGCGCCGCCACGGCTTCCGGGACGGCGCGGTACCCGCCCTGGAACACGTGCACCTGACCCTGCCAGATCTGCAGCTCGCACCTGCCACCCGCGGCGCGCTGAGCCGCCGCGAAACGCTCGGCGTCGGCGGCCAGGATCTCGAGGCCGCCGGTCTGGATCAGCATGGGCGGCAGCTCCGATCCGACGCCCTGGATCACGTCCAGTCGCGGGTCGGCCGGGTCGGCATCGGCGATGTACATCCCGATCAGCCGCCGAGCGGTGGCCGCCGAGGTGTAGGGGTCCTTGAGCTGCGGCTCGCGGGTGGCCGCCAACGCGATCGTCGGGTCGACTATCGGCGAGAACAGCACCATCGAGGCCGGCATCGGGAAGCCCCGGCGACTGAGCTCCCCGACCAGCCCCAGCGCGAGGTGCCCGCCCGCGGAGTCCCCTGCCAGCACGATGTCCTGCGGGCGGAACCCCTGTGCCAGCAGCCAGCGGTACCCGTTGACGGCGTCGTCGTGCGCGGCCGGGAACGGATGCTCGGGGGCGAGCCGGTATCGGAGGGCGAACACGGGACGGTCGCAGGCCGCGCCGACCCGGGACACCAGCCCGCGGTGGGTGCCGGGCGAACACGAGAAGTACGCGCTTCCGTGCAGGTAGTACACGACAGGGGTGCCGGGCGCCGGTATCGCGTTGACCCATTCCCCGACGACCCGGGCCCCGTCGACGCGGCCGCTGACCTTGTGGTGCACCACGCCCCAGGACGGCATGCACACGCGCAGGAACTGCATCCCGACCCGGCCGGCCCTCGCCCCCGCCCTGGTCGCCGGGAGGATGGACCCACCCGCCCGTACTGTCCGGAGCATGATCGCGGCAACCACCCGGCTGGCCCGCGAGGGCGTGATCTGGTGCGGGGCAACTGTGTCTGTCACGCCCACAACGTCTCACGCCTGAGGCCCATCAGACAAGAGGGCATGTCAATTCGACGTCAGCGTTCCTATGCTCGCGACGAACAACGCGACGCACACCGCGACGAGGTCGCCCGGATCCTGCTCCCGCCCGCCGAGCAACCAATCGACGAGCAGATGATTCACAGCGCCCACCAGCGCGATCGCCGTCAGCCGCACGAAGTCTCGGGGCACACCCGCGCGGACCTCCGCAAACCACACAGTGCCGATCAGATCGGCGAACTCGCGCAGGACGTCGTGCCTGCACTTCTCCAGTTCGGGCGATACGCCGACGACCTCGATCAGGACGATCTGAGCCCGCCGAGGGTCATCGGTGAGCGTCGTGACGAAGGCGGAGAGACCGCGGGCGGCCAGTTCCTCGGTGGGCAGATCGAGCTCACCCAACGCCGCCAGGGTCGCCCGCCGGACCTCGTCGATGATGTCGACGTAGACCTCTTTGAGGGAGGCGTGCCGATCGGTGAACGACTCGTAGAAGTACCGCTCGGTGAGGTCGGCGGCACCGCAGATCTGCTTCACCGAGGTCGCCGCATACCCATTGGTACCGAACAGTTCCAGCGCCGCGGCCAGGATCGCGGCCCGCCGGGCCGCCGCCCGCTGCCCGGCGTCGAGTCCGGCGTATCGCCGTCCTGCGGCCGGCTGAACACGAGTCATGCCCCTAGCTTCCCGCATTCCGATGTGAGAAGGTTACTCATATCTGACATGCCAACGTGTCATATCAAGTCCGGAGGATGCCCATGAAGCCCAACGCAATGGCAGGCCGCGTCGTCGCGGTGACCGGCGGCGCCCAGGGAATCGGCAGGGAGATCGCCCGTCAGCTGACCGTCGCCGGCGCGAGAGTCGCGATCGGGGACGTCGACGGTGTCGGCGCGCGCGCGACCGCGAAGGAACTCGGCGACAACGCGCTCGGCCTCGACCTCGATGTCACCGACACCGGCTCGTTCACCAAGTTCCTAGAGGCGGTCAAGGAGCACTGGGGCCCCCTGGACGTGCTCGTAAACAATGCAGGCGTGATGTGGGTCGGCGGATTCGAGGAAGAACCCGAGGCCGCGACCCGCCGCCAACTAGACATCAACCTGCACGGCGTCATCCGCGGGGTGAAGCTCGCGGCGCCCGCGATGCGTGACCGCGGCCGCGGCCACATCGTCACCATCGCGTCCGCCGCGTCGAAGCTCTCCCCCGCGGGCGAGGCGACCTACGCGGCCACCAAGCACGGCGTGTTCGGCTACCTCGAGGCCGTGCGGGCGGAGCTCTACCGCAGCGGTATCGAGCTCTCCGTCGTCATGCCGGGGGTCGTCGACACCGAACTGGCGGTGGGCACCGCGCACGGGGCCGCCGCGCTCCTCACCCCGGCCGACGTGGCCAAGGCGGTGGTCGCCGTCATCGAACGCCCGAAGTTCGAGGTCCCGGTCCCCGGCTTCATCGGTCCGCTGGAGCGCTGGGTCAACGTGTTTCCGCAGCCGATCCGGGACTTCCTGCACCGCAAGATGGTTCCCAACCAGATCACCTCCGCCAACCGATCCGTTCGCGCCGGCTACGAATCCCGCGCGGTATCCGACGACAACACTGGAGAAACCCCGTGACGACGACACCGGCATCGACGACCGCCCCCCGGACCATCCCCGAGTTCTCCGGCGTCCACGACGTGTGGCCGCGCGGCGACCGACTCGACGCCGTCCGGGAAGGCGCGAAGAAGTACCGCGAGCGCTTCCTCCAGCAGGGCCAGATCAGGGCGATCAAGAGCTTCGACATCGCCGCCGCGCCCTACCCGGCCCGGTTCGCCTTCCAGGGATACTCCATCAACGCCAACCCGATGATCTCGATCATCAACCGGATGTTCGTCATCCAGTTCGACGGCTTCGACGGCAAACTCAAGACCCTGGTCTGGGAGCCGACCGTCGCCGCGGGCTCCGCCGAGGCGCCGTTCTACAACAAGCTTCAGAAGTTCTCGCAGAAGCTGCACGCGGAGAGCATCTTCGTGAAGTACTACAACGACCCGGAGTCCATCCTTCCCCGCCTCGGGCTGCGTAACGAGGACGTCGACTACATCAGCTTCGACCACCTGCACGTGCAGGACGTCCGGATGATCATGGGAAGCGACACCCCGATCGAGGGCGAGTCCGAGCCGCGCAAGCCGCTGTTCCCGAACGCCAAGCTCCTCGTGCACCGCAAGGAGCTCGGCACCTTCGAGTCGATGCACCCCATGCAGTGGGCGTGGTACGTCGAGAACGGCATGGCGGGCGTGCCAGCCGAACGTCTCGAGGTGTTCGAGGGCGACGTCGAGCTCGGCGTCGGAGTCAGCCTGCTGTGGACGCCGGGGCACACCGACGGCAACCACTCGCTGTGCGTGAACACGCCCGACGGCGTGTGGGTGTCGTCGGAGAACGGGATGGCACCGGACAGCTGGCAGCCGGAGCTGTCCAAGATCCCCGGGGTGAAGCAGCAGGCCCAGTTCTACGGGCGCGAGGTGGTCCTCAACGGGAACACTCTCGAGGATTCCCTCGACCAGTACGACTCGATGGTCAAGGAGAAGACCATGGCCTCGCCTGCCCGGAGGGATCCGCGCTGGCTGCAGGTCATCCCGTCCTCAGAATGCGCGGATTGGAAGCGGCAGTGGCCCGTGATCCCCACCTACAGCCACGGTGGGCTGGACTACGGGACCATCACAGTTCCCGACCGCCCGAATCCCTGACGGCTCGCCCACCGACCTGCACCTCGCGAATCCGCGCAGATAGAGTAGGCGCACCATGACTGCAGCTTCCCGTCCCCCGTTCTACATGACCACGGCGATCGCGTACCCGAACGGCGTCCCGCACGTCGGCCACGCGTACGAGTACATCTCCTCGGACGCCCTCGCGCGCTTCAAGCGTCTCGACGGCTTGGACGTGTTCTTCATGACCGGCACGGACGAGCACGGGCTGAAGATGCAGCAGACCGCGGCCAAGGAGGGCATCCCCGTCCGCGAGCTCGCTGCCAGGAACTCCGACGAGTTCCAGGCACTGGACAAGGTGCTGAACGTCTCCTACGACCGGTTCATCCGGACCACCGACGAGGACCACGAGACCGCCTGCAAGGTGCTCTGGGAGCGGATGGCCGAGGCAGGCGACATCTACCTCGACACCTACGCGGGCTGGTATTCGGTGCGCGACGAGGCGTACCACACCGAGGCCGAGACCGAGTTGCTCGAGGACGGCTCGCGCATCTCGCTGCTGACCGGGACTCCGGTGGTGTGGACCGAGGAGTCCACCTACTTCTTCCGGCTCTCCAACTACCAGGACAAGCTCCTCGCGCTCTACGAGTCGCACCCCGAGTTCATCGCGCCCGACACCCGGCGCAACGAGATCGTCAGCTTCGTCAAGGGCGGCCTCAAGGACCTGTCCATCTCGCGCACCACCTTCGACTGGGGCGTCCCGGTGCCGGGTCACCCCGAACACGTCATGTACGTGTGGGTCGACGCCCTCGCGAACTACCTCACCGGCGCCGGCTACCCGGACACCGACGGCGAGGCCTTCAGCAAGTTCTGGCCTGCAAATCTGCACATCATCGGCAAGGACATCACCCGCTTCCACACGGTGTACTGGCCTGCGTTCCTGATGTCCGCGGGCCTGGAGCTGCCGAAGCGCGTCTTCGTGCACGGGTTCCTGTACAACAAGGGCGAGAAGATGTCGAAGTCGGTCGGCAACGTCGTCGACCCGCTCGAGATGGTCGAGCAGTACGGCCTCGACGCGCTGCGCTTCTTCCTGCTGCGGGAGATCTCCTACGGCCAGGACGGCAATTACAGCCACGAATCCATCGTCACCCGGATGAACGCCGACCTGGCAAACGAACTGGGCAACCTCGCACAGCGTTCGCTGACGATGGTCGCGAAGAACTGCGACGCCCAGGTTCCGACCCCCGGCGAGCTCACCGACGACGACCGCGCGCTGCTGGCCAAGGCCGACGCGCTGCTCGAGACGGTGCGCGCCGACTTCGACAAGCAGGCGCTTCACCAGGCGCTCGAGGCGATCTGGCATGTGCTCGGCGACACCAACCGCTACTTCTCGCAGCAGGAGCCGTGGGTGCTCCGCAAGACGGACCCGGCCCGGATGGCGACGGTTCTCTACGTCACCCTCGAGGTGGTGCGCATCGTCGGAATCCTGGTGCAGCCGGTGATGCCGGACTCCGCGGCGAAGATCCTGGACCTGCTCGGGCAGGATCAGGACGCCCGTGACTTCGCGAGCCTGACCGCGCGGATCGTGGCGGGCTGCCCGCTGCCAGCGCCGTCGCCGGTCTTCCCCCGGTACGTGGAACCCGAAACCGCCTGACTTGACCGACGAAGGCGGGTCCGCCGACGACCGGCCGTCGGCCGAGGCCAGGGCGCTCCTCGCGTCGATCGCGGGCGCGTATGAGCGCGGTTGGCAACCGGCGGACCTGCTACACCTGACTCGCCGCGACGGCGAGTCCCCGCCGACGCTGGCCGCGGCCGTCCTGCTGTTCGAGGCGCGCCAGACCGGCGCGGCACAGCGGGCACCGACGGAGTGGTCCGATCAGCTGCACGCCGTCGCCGAGCAGTACCCGGAGCAGGCCCGGCTCGCGGACCGGCTACCTGTCACCGATCCGAGCGGCGGGCACCTCGCAGGCGCCCTCACCGCCGGCCGGTCGGGCTTCGTGGGCTACCAGCTGGCCGAGCTGGCCGCGGAATGGAACCGGCTGCCGGACTGGATGATTCTCGTGCCGCCGCCGTCGCAGTGGCCCGCCGCAGGCGTGGCCCCATCATCGCAGTGGCCCACCGCAGGCGCGGCCCCATCAGCGCAGCGGCCGGACGATCACGGGGAGCCGATGGCCACCGCCGCGGAACCCGCGGCCACCGCGGATCCCAAGGTACTGGGCAGAATTCGGGGACTGCTCGCCAAGGCAGAGCGCACCGAGTTCACCGAGGAGGCGGAGGCCTTCACTGCGAAGGCGCAGGAACTGATGACGCGTTACGCGATCACCGCCGCCCTGCCGCATTCGCGTACCCACGCTGGCGGGACCGTGGTGCACAGCCGCCGCTTTCATCTCGAGAATCCGTACCTGAAAGAAAAGGTGCATCTGCTGACCGCGATCGGTGATGCGAATCGGGTCCGCACCGTCTTGTTCAGCGACCTCGCCATCGCCACCGCGGTCGGCACCCCGATCGATCTTGCCCAGGTCGACCTGCTGTTCACCTCGCTGCTCGTCCAGTCGGCCCGTTCGCTGCAGTCGGCCGCCGCGGTGGGCCGGAGTGGTTCGCGCACCACCGGTTTCCGCAAAGCCTTCCTGGCCGGGTTCGCCAGCCGGATCGGGCAGCGATTGCACGATGCCGACGCCAGGGCTACCGAGGCGGCGGCCGAGGACGAATCCATCCCGTTGAGCGATCTGCTGCCGGTGCTGGCCACGACATCCGCGGCGGTCGACGCCGAGTTCACCCGACTGTTCCCTGGCACTAGGAAAGCCAAGGCCCGGTCCGTGGACGCCAGGGGCTGGCATGCCGGCCAGGCCGCGGCGGACAACGCCTCGCTCACCCCCGGCGAGCGCGCCATCCGGCGCAAGTAGGGCTCCCATCCCCCGACGTGCGGCGAAGGCATTTGTCGGACCCCCAGTGCACACTGTCGCCATGGGAAATAATCGAACAGATATTCGATCCATGACGCCGCTCGACGCGCTCACCCAGGCGTACGAGCGCGGCTGGCAGCCCGCGGACGTCATCCACGTCACCCAACGCGCACTCGATGCCGCACTGGCCGGCAGCGCGGCGGCGCTGATCCTGCAGGAGTCGCAACGAAGCCGCGCATGGTCACGCGCGCCCCAGCAATGGCTCGATCAACTGCGAACAATCGCGGACGCGCACCCGGGGACGGACCGGAACGCGCCGATCGATCAGGCACACGCCCGGTCGCTCGGGTTCCTGTGGCAGCACCTTGGCCACTGGACCGCGCTGTGCCCGCCACCGTCGGCCTGGCCGGGGCAGCGCAGCGAATCGACGACGCAACCGCCGCGGCAGGCCGATCCGAAGGTGCTGAACAAGATTCGCGGACTGCTGGCGAAGGCCGAGAGCACGGAGTTCACCGAGGAGGCCGAGACCCTCACCGCCAAAGCCCAGGAGTTGATGACTCGATACGCGATCAGCTCCGCACTGCTCGAGGCGCGTGCGCCCGGTTTCGGGGTCACCGTGCACAGCAGGCGAGTCCACCTCGACAACCCCTATGTCAAACAAAAGGCGCTGCTGCTGACCTCGATCGGAAACGCCAATCAGGTTCAGACCCTGTACAACTCGAGAATGGCGACCGCCACGATGGTCGGCTCACCCGTCGATCTCGAGCAGGTCGAGATGCTGTTCACCTCGCTGCTCATCCAGGCCACCCGGGCGATGCACAAGGCAGGCGAGGACGGTTCGCGAACCGCGTCGTTCCGCAAGGCATTCCTGTTCGGCTTCGCCATCCGGATCGGCCAGCGACTGACCGAGGCAGGCAAGGCCGCGACCGCTCGAGCGGTGGTCGACTCCGACGTCCAGTTCGGCGATCTGCTCCCCATCCTCGCGGGGCGCGCGGCGGCAGTGCAGGCCGAAGTCGACCGACTGTTCGGCCCCACGAAGAAGACCTGGGGGCACTCCGCGGTCGATCCGCAGGGCGTGCTGGCGGGACGGACGGCGGCCGATGCCGCGACGCTATCGGCTGGCGGGCAGGCGATCGCGGGGTGAAGCCGTCACAAACGCGTGAGCCCGTGCGCGCCCGCGGCCATCTCGTCGACGACCACCATCAGCATGTCCTGCATCGCGCGCGCGGCGCGCGTCGGCGCCGTGTCGGCCCGGCGCGCCAGGGAGATGGTGCGGCTGAGCTCTGGCGCCGTCAACCGCACCCTGCGCAGTCCTGGCCGATGGGCCGCGACCAGCGAGGGCACCACAGCGACACCGAGACCGCGCTCGACAAACCGCAGCACCCCGTCCATCTCCGCGCCCTCCACCGCAACCCGCGGCGACAACGCGGCCTGCCGAAACGCAGCGTCGGTTGCCGCGCGCAGGTCGTATCCACGGTGAAACATCACGAGGGGTTGGCGCGCGAGTTCGTCGAGGGTCAGCGCCCGGCGTCGGGTGAGCGGAGCCGCGGCGGCCGAGGACACCACGACGAGGTCCTCCCGCAGCAGCGGCGTGACGTCGAGGGCGGCCTCGCCGCGGTCCTCGTTCGAGACGATCAACGCGATGTCGACCAGTCCGCCGGTCAGCGCATCGACGAGCGCGCGCGACCCGCTTTCGTTCAGGTTCAACGCGATTCCCGGGTACGCAGCCAGATAGCGCTCGAGGAGGTCCGCGACGAGGCTGACGCACAGGCTCGGCGGCGCGCCGAGGCGAACCCGGCCGCGCCGCAACCCCGTCAGCTCGGCGACCTCCCGGTGCGCGAGCTCCTCGTCCGCGAGCATCCTGGTCGCCAGCGGCAGCAGCGCCTCCCCCGCAGCGGTCAGTGCGATGTTTCCCCTGGCGCGGTGAAACAGGCTGGCGCCCAGGCTTTTCTCCAGCGCCAGGATCTGTCTGCTCAGTGAGGGTTGCGCCAGGTGAACCTCGCGGGCCGCCTTGGTGAAATGTCCGGTGCGCGCGACGGCGAGGAAGCAGGCCAGCTGGGTGAGCGTCACGTCCATACACTAAACACATCAAAACGACCCGAACAATGCATTGGAGTAATCGGCAGCTGGTCCCTAGCGTCGCTGTCATGACTGAATCGGAATCGGTGTCGGTGATCGGCGGCGGACTGGCCGGGCTCACGGCCGCGATCGCGTGCGCCGAGGCGGGCGCCCGGGTCACCCTGCACGAGGCGCACGCGACGCTCGGCGGCCGGGCCCGCGCGACGGCCGGCCCGTACGTCGCCCACGACGGCGCGCACGTGTTCTACGCGGACGGCCCGCACTGGACGTGGCTCAAGCGGCGCGGATTCGTCGACGACCTGTGCCTGCCGCCGCTGCGGAGCCTCGGACTGCTCGGCTTCCGGTCGGGCGACCGGTTTCGCCGGAAGCCGCCCACGGGAATGCTGCAGGCCCAGCTCATGCCGTGGATCTCCGCCCCAGTCGACACGGACTTCCATTCCTGGGCCACACAGCGTTTCGGCCACCAGGCCGCGACGGCGATGGCGAACTCCGTCGGAGTCGTGACCTACGAAGCGGATACCGGAAGGCTCTCGGCGGCGTTCGTGTGGAATCTGTTTCAACGGATCTACGGACCGAGAATCCCGGGCGTGCGCTGGGTGGTCGGCGGCTGGCAAACGGTCACGGGCCGTATGGCCGACCACGCCCGCAACCTCGGGGTCCGGATCGAACTGGGCTCCCGCGTCGACACGATCCCCAGCGCGCCGACGATCATCGCCACCGAACTGGCCTCCGCCCGAACCCTCCTCGGCGACTCGTCGCTGCACTGGCACAGCGGCCACTGCGTGATGCTCGACCTCGCCGTCCGCGAGGGACGGCGCGACCTGTTCACCGTCGCCGACCTCGACGAGGGCGGATTCCACGAGTGCTACTCGATGCAGGACCGCTCGGTCGCACCGCGGGGCGAGTCCCTGTTCCAGATCGACATGCCGGTGCGCGCAGGCGAATCGATCGGCAAGGCACGCGCCCGCCTGTTCCGCTTCGCCGATCTGACGGTTCCCGACTGGCGCGACCGGGCCACCTGGCAGCGGACCGCAACCGCGAAGGGCAGGACCGGCGCCATCGACATGCCCGGTCAGACCTGGCGCGACCGGCCCGCCATCGATCGAGGCTCGGGCGTGTATCTCGTCGGCGACATGGTCGCCGCGCCCGGGATGCGGGGGGAGATCGCGATCAACAGTGCCCTGCGTGCGGCCGCAGCCGTAACGGCCGAACGGCAGACCACGCGTTTAGCGCGCCCCTGACCGCGCGATTCGGGCGTGCGGGCGACGCCGTGTCAGGCTTGTCGGGTGCGGATCGAGCGGATTGGTGACGGCGGCGACCCGGCAGACGTGGTGCGAGCGCTCGCGCGCCTCGCCGACGACCGCGGCACGCCCGCGCCTGCGGCGCTGATCGGCGACTGGTTCGGCTCCCGGGCCGTGCTGGCCCCGAGCGTGCACACCGCCCCGGTCGGGGTGGAGGGCACCTTCGACCTGTCAGACCGAACGAACGGCACCATCACCGCGACGGTGGGCGGGCCGATGATCGGCGGCGGCTGGATCGGCTACCTCGCCTATCCCGACACCCCGACCAGCGGGGCGAGCTCCGCGCTCCCCGCCGCGGCGGGCGGCTGGACGGACTCGGTGCTGCGGCAGGACCCCGACGGCTGCTGGTGGTACGAGAGCCTGACCGACGACCCCTGCCCCGCGGCGTGGTCGGCCGCGGTGACCGCGCCCGACGCACCCGCGCTGCCGTGGCGGATCGAGTGGACCGCCCCCGACCGCGACGCCCACCGCCGCGGCGTGCAGCAGTGCCTCGAGGCTATCCGGCAGGGCGAGGTGTACCAGGCCTGCGTGTGCACCCAGTTCCGTGGCCGGGCACAGGGAGAACCGTTGCACTTCTTCGCCGACGCCGTGGCCGCCACCCGGCCCGCCCGAGCCGCCTTCGTGCAGGGCGCGTGGGGCGCGGTGGCGTCGCTGTCGCCCGAACTGTTCCTCTCGCGCCACGGCGACCTGCTCCGCTCGAGCCCGATCAAGGGCACGCTGCCCATCGCCGACGATCCGGACCGCCTGCGCGCCTCGGTCAAGGATGTCGCGGAGAACGTGATGATCGTCGACCTGGTGCGCAACGACCTCGGCCGGGTCGCGGTCCCCGGATCGGTCACGGTCACCGATCTGCTCGGCGTCTATCCCGCGCCGGGGGTCTGGCACCTGGTCTCCACGGTCGCCGCGACCGCCGCACCCGGCACCTCCACCGCCGCCCTGCTGGATGCGACGTTCCCGCCCGCGTCGGTCACCGGATGCCCGAAACACCGCGCCCGCCAGCTCCTCTCACAGTGGGAGCCGGATCATCGCGGGGTGTACTGCGGCGCTGTCGGATTCGCGTCACCGGTCGCGGGCACCGAACTGAACGTGGCGATCCGCACCGTCGAGTTCGACCCGAACGGGGCCGCGGTGCTCGGCGTCGGCGGCGGCATCACCATCGACTCCGACCCGGACGCCGAATGGCAGGAGTGCCTGGACAAGGCGTCGAGCATCATGGCGCTCGGCTAGCTCTCACGCCTGCGCGCACGCCTGCTCGCCGGAGCCGGACAGCTCGAAGTCCGCCGCACGCTCCGCCGACAGGGCCGCCGTCGACGAGCAGATTCGACGGATGATCGAGGTGGCGTCGAATTCCCAGATCCGCAGCACGCCCTCCCCGTCTCCGGAGATGGCGGCGTGGGTGCCAGGCAGGAAGGACACCTGCCAGCGCCCCGTGCCGGAGGTGGTGATCGGTCCGCCGACGTTGCGCATCGACTCGCCGTCGGAGACGTCCCACAGCCGCACCGTGCCGTCGTCGCTGCCGCTGATCACGTGCCTGCCGTCCGGGTCGAACGACACCGAGTAGATGGTGCCGGTGTGTCCGCGCAGCGGCGAACCCCTCATGGCAAGCGCTCCGTCGCCCGCCCGGTCCCACAACACGATCGATTGGTCGTCGCCGCCGGTCGCCAGCATCGTCCCGTCCGGACTGAAGGAGACCATGTTGATCCCGTCCTGACCGCTGGCCGGAACCGGGATCGCTCGGGGATTCGCCGCGTCCCGCACGTCCCAGGCGTATATCCCGCCGTCCGCGTCGGCGGCGACCAGATTGCGCCCGTCCGGGCTGAAGGCGGCGGTGCGAACGAGATTGGTCGGACCACCCAGCGGCTCACCCCACGGCACCGGCCGCTCCGGATCGGCCAGGTTCCACAGCCGGACGCTGACGTCGTCCGCACCGATGGCCAGGGTGGACCCGTCCGGACTGAAGGCCAGCTCCCAGGTGAACCTCGTCTGCGTCAGGATCGGTCCGCCGAGCGCACGCGGGTGCTGCGGGTCGCGCACATCCCAAAGCTGCACCTGGCCGCCGGAGGTGGGTGCGGTCGCCATCGCGGCGCCGTCCGGCGCCAGCGCCACCACGTGCGCACCGCCAAGGGGGCGCGGCAGGGCGAGCGCGCTCGCCAGGGACAACCGTCGATCCACCCCGGCCCGCCACAGTCGGATCACCGAGTCGTATCCACCGGTCGCCACCAGTGATCCGTCCCGGCTCGTCGCGGGCTGGGTGAGCGCCGACGCCGAGACGTGGACGGCCGTCGCAGGCAGGGACCACACCCGGACCGTGGAGTCCTGTCCGCCGGTGACGATCGTGCCGCCGTCCGGCGCGAGGGCGAGCGCGGGCACGCCGCCGCCGTTGCCGGTCAGCGCCGGACTCAGCTCGCGCAGCATCCGCGAGGCCGGGTCGAGCGACCACCTCTTCACGGTGCCGTCCCACGACGCGCTCGCCAGCGTCGCGCCGTCGGACGCGAAAGCGATGGTCCACACGCCGCCGGTGTGGGCCTGGATCGGGGCCCCGATCTCACCGACCGCCCGCACGTCGGTGGTGTCGAACACCCGGAGGATCCCGTCGTCGCTGCTGGCAGCGAGGGTCCGCCCGTCGGGCGCGAACGACACCGAATGCACCACGTCGCCGAATCCGGTCAGCACCGACGGCAGCGGGACCGGCGCGGCCGGGTTCGCGATGTCCCACAGCCGGACGCTGCGGTCGTCGCTCGCGGTCGCCAGCACCGCCGAGTCCCCGCGAAACGACACGGTCCGGACCGCGCCCTGATGCGCGGGCAGCACCGTCGACCCGAAGCGCCCGGAGAACGGATCCGAGGTGTCGAACATCGTCACGGTGCCGTCGTCGGTCGGGACGGCCAGGATCCGACCGTCCGGGCTGAACCGGATGTTGTGGACCGCCCTAGACCCCACCCGGGCCCCGTCGAGCAGCGGCCGCGGCGCGGCCCGGTCGGTGACGTCCCAGATGAACACGAGGCCGTCGCCGCTTCCCGCGGCCAGCATCTTGCCGTCCGGGCTGAAGGAGACCGACGCCATGTACTTCTCGGCCCCGCCGAGCGGGCTCCCGATCGGGCGCGGGTCGGTGCGATCGGTGAGGTCCCACAATCGGACGGTACGGTCGTCGCTTGCCGAGGCGATCGTCGAGCCGTCGCGGGAGACCGCGACGCCGTAGACCGGACCCTGATGTCCGCTCAGGACCCGCCCGACCGGGGTCGATTCGGTCGCGATCAGCCGCGAGTACGCGGCGTCGTTGCCCGGCTTCATCTGCCACGCCTCGATCGCCAGTCGTGCGGAGGTCGTCGGATCGGAGTCACGCAGCGAGTCGGTCAGCGCGACCAACTGGCGGAACTGGGCGGCGGAACGATCCGATTCGGCACGCTGCTTCGCCGTCCACGCCATCGACACCGCGACCAATGCGATCACGGTCGACACCACAAGGGCCGCCATCACGGCGCGCCGAATCCAGGTGTCCCGGCGCACGTACCCGGTCGACGTCGCCAGGAACTCCGAAGCCGTCGAGGTCAGGGGCGCGGCCACCTTGGTGGCACCGAGCCCCTCCACGGCGATCCTCGAGGCGTCGTGCTCCGCGACCATGTCGAGCCGGCCACGTTGATAGAGCAGGCTGTGGTTGCGGTCCGCCTGCTCCCAGTTCGCGGCGTCCGCCTCGATCTGCTGACGCAATGCGGTGTAAGAGCGGTCCTCCTGGATCCACTGCTTCAGGCGCGGCCACGCGTCGATCACCGCGTCGTGGATCAACTCGACGCTCTCGGTGTCTGCGACCAGGACTCGGGCCGCGATGAACTGGTCCACCACCTGCCTGCCGGTCACGGTGTCCTCGCCCGCGAACGCCAGCAACTGCGGTAGCGTCCGCCGGATCTTGACGTCGGTGCCCGTGTCCGTGACGTACACCAGATGCACCAGCATCGCCCGGGCCAACACCTTGCCCCGCTCGTCCAGCGCGGCCCAGGTGCGCTCGGCGGTCGCAGCGACGGACCCTCGCACGCCCCCGGTGGCCCGGTAGCTCGCCACGGTGAGCACTCCGCCGCGCCTGCGCTCCCACATCGTGTCGAGGAGATGCGACAGCAGCGGCAGGACCGTTCCGCTGCCCTCGTCCGAGGTGAGCACCCCGAGATCGTGCAGGATGAGGTCGACCAGCCCGGCCTCGAGTTTGAGGCCGATCATCCGGGCCGGCTGCGTGATCACCTCCACCATGTCCTCGCGCGTCAGCGGCGCGAGGACCTTGCTGTGTCGTTCGAGCGCGCGGGCAAGCACCGGCTGGGAGAGCGCCTGCTCGTAGAAGTCGGAGCGCATCGTCGCAACGACGACGGGGGCAGCGTCGGGCGTCTCCTCGGCGCCGACCGTCGTCGCCGCGAGATCGAGAAGTGTGAGGAAGCGGTCCCGCTCGTCGGAATCATCGCACTGGGTGAACAGCTCCTCGATCTGGTCGACGACGATCAGCAGTGGGTTCGACTCCAGCCGCGCGGCGGCCGCGCGGACCGCGGATCGCACGGTCTCCGGCCGGGGATCCTCGATCGCCTCGCGCAACTCCGGAAGCGCCTCACCCATCGCCTGCAGCGGACTCGGTCCCGGGGTGACCACGACCGCCTGGCCGTCGGAGCCTCCGCCGTCCGGTCCGACGCCCGCCAGCTCCGCTACCAGACCGGCCTGCACCAGGGACGACTTTCCGACACCGGAGGCGCCGGTCACGATCACCAGCCCCTGCCCCTGTGCGGCTATGACCGCGTCGACCAGCCCGGGCAGGCTGGCACCCCGGCCGAAGAACAGCCGCGCGTCCTCGGCCCGATACGGCTCGAGCCCCCGGTAGGGGCGAACTCCGGTCACGGGCGCCGCCGTCACCTGGGCGGCCGCCTCGCCACGACCACCGGCACTCGTGTCGCGGGCGCTCGACCACCACGCGAGCCACTGCTTCATCGAGTACAGCCCGGTGACGGGCGGCTGGGTGCCGTGCAGCGCCTGGGCCGCGCGGATGAGGACCACGAGGACCGGGCGGACCGAATCGAACGTCGCGGGGACCCGTTTGCCCGACCGCCAGTCGCTCAGCCGCTGCACCGAGATCTGCCGGTCCGCACCGATGGTCCGCCCGACCGCCGACGCCTCGGAGACGACCTTCTTCAGCGCGGGACCGCCTGCGGTCGCGAACAGCAGGCGCAACTGGTCGGCGAAGTGGAGCCGCGCCTGTTCGTCCGTGTCGCTCCGCTGGCTCCGCGCCTGCAGGTCGGCCGAATCGTCGCCAGACATGTCGATCACCCTAGTTCCCACCGTGAAAAATCCGCTGCGGAAAAGTTCCTCACCCACCGCGAACTGGGACGATACCCGGATAGCGGGGACGGAGGTTTGGGCGGGTCCCAATCTGTGGGCAGAGTTGTCGGTGACGCACGGGGGGCCCTGCATCACCGCGTCGCACCGGCGGGAACTGTGATCTCGTGGGGGGGTTGTTCCCGCCGGTGCGCACGAGGCCCACGGGCCGCGACAACACACGACGGAGTGACCATGAGCAGAATCGCCGCCAAGATCGCATCCACGGTGCCGCCGACCCTCGCCGCCGCACTCGTCCTCGCCTCCGCGGTCGGCCTCATCATGCTGATGGCCGCACCGCCGATGTGACGGTCCGGCACCCGCACGCGCAGCGTGCCGTCCCGCGCCGGACCGCTCAGTCCTGACGCGCCGCCAGCACCGCCTCGTAGACCTCACGCTTGGACACCCCGGCGGTCGCAACCATCGCGCACGCGTCCTTGAGCCGCGCCCCGCCCTCGACGAGGCGCTCCACCTCGCCCACCAGATCCTCCGGCTCCGCCGCGACGAGCCGCGCCGCCTCCAGCACGACGGTGATCTCCCCGCGCGCGCCCTCGATCGCCCACTGCGCCAGCTCGGCGAGGGTGCCGCGACGCACCTCTTCGTAGGTCTTGGTCAGCTCCCGACACACCGCCGCGCGGCGGTCACCGCCGAGCACCTCCACCGCGTCCGCGAGGCAGGCGGCCAGCCTGTGCGGCGCCTCGAAGAACACACACGCCCGCTGCTCGGTGCGCAGCGACTCCAGCCAGGTTCGGCGTTGCCCCTGCTTTCGCGGCGGGAACCCGTCGAAGCAGAAGCGCTCGACGGGCAGGCCCGACAGCGCCAGCGCGGTCGTCACGGCCGACGGACCCGGCAGACAGGTCACCGGCAGATCCTTCTCGACGCACGCGGCCACCAGCCGGTAGCCGGGGTCGCTCACCGACGGCATCCCCGCGTCGGTGACCAGCAGCACGGTCTTGCCGTCGGAGACGTCAGCGACCAGCGCAGGCAGCCGGGCGGTCTCCACCTGGTCGTAGAAGCTGACCACCTTTCCGGTGATCACCACCCCGAGCGCGGCGGCCAGATGCTTGGTGCGGCGGGTGTCCTCCGCCGCGACGACGTCCGCGGTGGCGAGCGCATCCTTCAGGCGTTCGGAGGCGTCACGGACCTCACCCATCGGTGTCGCGGCAAGGACAAGACGACCGTTCATGTCCCACAGCCTACGATCGAGCACGTGACCCAGTTGACCGACGAGCGCGCGACGCCCGCAGTCGACACCCGAATCGTCAGCCCGGCGCCGACCGCGCCAGCCCGGGACCTCGGCCCGACCGACCGGATGCGCGGCTGGGCCGTCACCATCTTCCTCACCACCCTGGCGGCGATCACCCGCTTCGCCATGCTCGGCTATCCCACCGACGCGGGTACCCCGGTGTTCGACGAGAAGCACTACGCGCCGCAGGGCTGGCAGGTGCTCACCGGCGGTGGGCTCGAGGACAACCCCGGCTACGGACTGGTGGTGCACCCGCCGATCGGCAAGCAGCTGATCGCCGTCGGCGAGGCGATCTTCGGGTACAACGGCTGGGGCTGGCGGTTCGCGTCCGCGGTCGCGGGCACCATCCTGGTGCTGCTGGTGGTGCGGATCGTGCGCCGGATGGCCCGCTCCACCCTGGTCGGTGCGATCGCCGGGCTGCTGCTCATCGCCGACGGCGTCACCTTCGTGTCCTCGCGGATCGGGATGCTGGACATCTTCATGGCCGTGTTCGTGGTCGCGGCGTTCGGCTGCCTCGTGGTGGACCGCGACGAGGTGCGCGGGCGGATGGCCCTGGTGTGGGCCGAGGGCCGGATCCACGACAGCCCCTACGGGCCGCGCCTCGGTGTCCGCTGGTGGCGATTCGGTGCGGGAGTGTTGCTCGGGTTGGCGTGCGGCACAAAGTGGTCCGGTGTGTACTTCATCGTCTTCTTCGGCCTCATGAGCGTCGCGTTCGACGTCGCTGCCCGGCGCGCCCACGGGGTCCGCCGGCCGTGGGTCGGCGCAGGGCTGCGGGATGTGGGGCCCGCGCTCTACGCCCTTGTGCTCGTTCCTGTGCTGGTGTACCTGGCGAGCTACTGGTCGTGGTTCGCCTCGGAGACCGGCGTCGACCGGAACGCGGTGGGCACCAAGGTCGGCGTCGGCGGGCAGTTCGCGTTCGTTCCGGACGCGCTGCGCTCGCTCTGGTACTACAGCGGCAACGTGCTCGAATTCCATTCGGGGCTGACCAATTCCGCGGGAAATCAGCACCCGTGGGAGTCGAAGCCGTGGTCGTGGCCGATGGGGCTGCGGCCGATGCTGTACTACTTCGCCGACGGCGACCAGATCTCCGGATGCGGCGCATCGAGCTGCGTCAAGGCGGTCATGTTGATCGGCACGCCTGCGATGTGGTGGCTGGCGCTGCCGATGCTCGCCTGGGCACTGTGGCGCACCCTGGTCTCCAAGGACTGGCGGTACGCGGCCGTGCTCACCGGCTACGGCGCCGGGCTGCTGCCGTGGTTCGTCACCATGGACCGGCAGATGTACTTCTTCTACGCCGTCGCGCTTGCGCCCTTCCTCGTCATGGGACTGGCCCTTGCGCTCGGCGAGATCATCGGACGTGCCCGGTCGTCGGCGGAACGCCGTGGCACCGGCCTGCTCGCGGTCTGCCTCTACGTCGGCCTGGTGATCGCGAACTTCGTCTGGCTCTGGCCGATCCTCACCGCGCTCCCGATCACACCGGAGGCCTGGCAACAGCAGCTGTGGCTGCCGAGCTGGCGCTGACCGACCGTCACGCGTCGGCGCCCGCCCTGCTCCTGCGCTGACGCGGCCGTCGCCGCCGAGCCCCCTTGGCCTCCAAAATCATCGGATCGTGGCACAGGTCTCGATAGAGGGACACGCACAGCCCGATCATCACCACGACGAACGGCGCCGCGGCGATGATGGTCATCGTCTGCAGTCCGTGCAAAGCATCCTCGCCGCCGGTCCACAGCAGCAGGGCCGCGGCCCCGCCGGTGGCCAGGCCCCAGAAGACCACCACCCACCGGCTGGGATCGAGGGTGCCGCGCTGCGAGAGCGATCCCATCACCATCGACGCCGCGTCGGCGCCGGAAACGAAGAAAATCGAGACCAGGAGCATCACCAGGACCGTCGAAATGCCCGCCAGCGGCAGGTTGTCCAGCATCCCGAAGAGCTGGGATTCGGAACTGCCGCGCCCCGCGAGGTCGATGCCGCTGCGCTGCTCGCCGATGGCGGCGCCGCCGAACACCGAGAACCAGACCAGGCTGACCACACTCGGGACCAGGATCACGCCGATCACGAACTCCCGGATCGTGCGGCCACGACTGATGCGGGCCAGGAACATTCCGACGAAGGGGGTCCACGAGATCCACCAGGCCCAGTAGAAGATGGTCCACGAGGACAGCCACTCGGCGGTGTCCGGGTTGCTCGATGCCGCTGTGCGAGCGGACATCTCCGCGATCTCGGCGGCGTACGCGCCGAGGGTGGTCGGAATCAGGTTGAGGATCAGCACCGTCGGCCCGAGCACGAACACGAACACCGCGAGCAACAGCGCCAACACCATGTTGATGTTCGAGAGCCACTGAATTCCCTTGGCCACCCCCGAGACCGCCGACGCGACGAACACCAGCGTCAGCACCGCGACGATCGAGACCAGCAGCAGGGTGCCCGCCTCCTCCATCCAGCCGGCGACCTCGAAGCCCGAGCCGATCTGCAAGGCGCCCAACCCGAGCGAGGCTGCGGTGCCGAACATGGTCGCGAAGATGGCCAGGATGTCGATGACCTTGCCGATCGGGCCCTCCGCGCGGCGGCCGAGCAGCGCGACGAACGCCGAGCTGAAGAGCTGTTTGCGGCCGCGGCGGTAGGTGCCGTAGGCGAGGGCCAACCCCACCACCGCGTAGGTGGACCAGGGATGCAGGCTCCAGTGGAACATGGTGGTCGCCAGCGCGGTCCCGACGCCGCCGTCGGTTCCCGGCGGCGGGGTCACGAAGTGCGCAAGTGGCTCGGCGACGCCGAAGTACATGAGCCCGATGCCCATTCCCGCGCTGAACATCATGGCGATCCAGCTGACGGTGTTGAACTCGGGCTTCTCGCCGTCCTTCCCGAGCGGGATCCGGCCGTACTTGCTCAGCGCCAGCCACACCGAGAACAACACGAATCCGGTGGCGGCGAGGATGAAGAGCCACCCCATGTTGGTCACCAGCCAGTCCAGCACGGACCCGGTGACGGAGTCGAGGCTGTCCGCGCCGATCAGGCCCCAGAGCAGGATCGCGGCGACGATCACGGCCGTGACGCCGAACACGACATAGTCGGTCCGGACGCCGGTCGTGCGCGTCAGGACGCGACCGATGATCTCCTCGTCGGTGCGGTCGGAATCCTGCTCGGGTAGATCGGAATTCGACGCCATGTGCTCCTACGTTGCTTGCCCACTCCGGCAAAAGCAAGCGCGACAGGCGTCGAAGGCCGACCTATCCGAGCAGCTCAGTCCCGCTACGCGGCCGAGGTTGCCGACGATCTGCCGCGGAGGATCCCGTCGACGCTGAGCCGTCCGGCGCCGGTCGCGGCGAGCAACAGCGAGCCGACCCCGAGCGCGACCACCAGCTCGTAGCCGCCTTCGCCGACGAAGATGCCCTTGTCCCAGTGCACGATGGCGAACGCCCCGACCATGTCGAGGAACAGCAGGATCCCGGCGATCGGCGTGGCGATCCCCGCGATGAGTGCGAACCCGCCCACCAGCTCGACGACCGCGGCGACGATCGCGGAGATCTCCGGCAGGGGCGCACCCATGCCGTCGAACGCGACCTGCGTCTTGTCGATGCCGTTGGTGAAGAACTTCTGCCAGCCGTGGGCGACGAAGATGACGCCGATGCCGATTCGGGCGATCAGGATGGCGAGGTCACGGAATGCAGCGGATTTCATGATGGTGTCCTTTTCGATGCGGCGCGACGGACGGGAACACCTCCAACTGTGGCACACCGTAGTTGAAGCGTCAACCATCAGCGCGGCCTCTATGCGGCCCATCTGCCTTGTAGCAGGATCGAGGGAGAAGACCTCGACCCTGCAGGAGGCATCATGAACGTGACGCTGTGGATCATCGCGGGCGTGCTGGCGGCGGTGTACCTCGCCGCGGGCCTTTTCAAACTGGTCATGCCGTACGAGAAGATCACCGCCAACAAGAACCTCGGCTGGGCGAAGGACTTCTCCCCCGGCGCGGTCAAGGCCATCGGGACAGCCGAGGTGCTGGGTGCGGCGGGCCTGATCCTGCCGCAGGCAACGGGCATCGCGGAGGCACTGACCCCATGGGCCGCGGTGGGCCTGGTCCTCGTGCAACTCGGCGCAATGGTGGTCCACGTCCGACGTGGCGAGGCGGCCACCATGCTGCCCGTCAACATCACCCTTGCCGTTCTCGCCGGGATCGTCGCCATCGGACGGTTCGCCGGCTGGGGGTGATCCGATCAGGCCCCGCGCAGCGCGGCTTTGAACAACCGCTCGGCGGTCTCGTCGCCGAGCCCGAGCCCGCGGACCGTCGCGACGTAATCGGTGGCGGCGCGCTGCGCTGCGGCGAGCGACGCGTCGCCGATCGAGGCCACGAAAGACCCCAGCCTGCCCCGCGTCTCGATCGCCCCGAGCTGCTCGAGTTCCCGGTACGCGCGGGCGACGGTGTTCGCCGCCAGCCCCAGTTCCGCGGCGAGGGCCCGCACCGTCGGCAGCTTGGTGCCCGCGATCAGCTCGCCGCGCCGCACTCGGTCGAGGATCTGCAGCCGCAGCTGCTCATACGGCGCGGTGGCCGAATGCGGGTCGATGTCGATGCGCATGAAAAAGGCTAACCCCGCGACGTCGTGGTCACTCGGCGAACGCCTCCGCCACACCGTCGAACCAGGACGACTCCTCGACCAGGCTGCGGCTGCGCCAGCCCTCGGGCGTGCGGACGAGCTCGTGGTTGTACCAGCCGCCGCAGAAGAACTGCCTGTCCTTCTTGACGATCATCGGGTTGAAGAACATCGCCCGGACCCGGGCCAGGTCGCCGTCGAGATCCACGTCGATGTTCGAGACGAAATGCTGTGTCTGCGCGAACAGGTCGAGCATCGTCGCCAGCTGAGAGACGACGAACTCCACGTCGCCGCACGGACCGCCCGCGGTGGAATAGTCGATGTGCGCATCGGGGGTGAACACGGTGCGGTAGAGCGCCCAGTCCTTGGTGTCCACCGCGTGTGCGTAGCGGGTGAACAGGTCCGCTATCTCGATGCGGTCGGAGATCGTCTGCATGTCCATGCCACATACAAGCGCACCGACCAGAGGGCGCGCCGGCGAATGCGACATCGGCCCGCCTGAGCGTCGCCGCGGCCGAACCCGAATGCGCCGGTCCACGGGAAGCGCGGGTCCGGGACAATGGCTCTCATGGCCGACGCGACGATCTACCACAACCAGCGCTGCAGCACCTCGCGCACCGTCCTCAAGCTGATCGAGGAGGCCGGCATCGAGCCGACCATCGTCAAGTACCTCGAGACGCCTCCGTCGCGGGACGGACTGCGCAAGCTGCTCGACGACGCGGGTCTCAAGCCGAGCGAGGCGATCCGCAAGAAGGAAGCCCGCTACAAGGAGCTCGGCCTGGCCGAGGCGAGCGAGGACGAACTGCTCGAGGCCATGGTGGAGAACCCCATCCTGATCGAGCGGCCGATCGTGGTGACCGCCAAGGGCACCGTGCTGGCCCGACCTGCGGAATCGGTGCGCGAGATCCTGTAGGCGCCTTCGGCGCCCGTGCGCGGTTGACGGGTCCGTAGACCCGTCAACCGCGCACGGGCAGCGCAGCTGCTCACAGCGGGTCCCGCGAGACCGGGCAGGACATGCAGCGCGGGCCGCCCCGCCCGGAGCCGAGCTCGGACCCTGAGATGCGCAGCACCTCGATGCCCGACGCCTCCAGCCGGGAGTTCGTCTCGACGTTCCGTTCGTAGGCGACCACCACTCCGGGCTCCAGGGCGAGGGTGTTGTTCCCGTCATCCCACTGCTCGCGCTCGGCGGTGACGTGGTCGAGTCCGGTGTCGATCACCCGGAGCTTGCCGATCCCCATCGCGTCGGCGGCCGCCTTCAGGAACGGCTCCGCGCCGCGGATGCTGACCCCGTTGTCCTCGCGGCGAATGGTGAACGCGGACAGGCTGTCCTGTATCGCGGGGTACATCACCACCGCATCCACGTCGACCATCGTGCACACCGTGTCCAGATGCATCGACGCCCGGGACTGGGCGATCGGGACCACCAACACCGCGTGCGCCAGATCATCCTCGAAGACGCTGCGCGCCAACGCCTCCGCCCCGGCGGGGGTGGTGCGCTCCCCCACCCCGACGGCCACCACCCCCGGAGCGAGCAGCAGCACGTCGCCACCCTCGACCGGTGCCGTGTGCGACTCGTAGGCCCGGCGCACCCCGAGAAAGCGGGGGTGATGCGCGTAGATCAGGTCGGTCAGCGAGGCCTCGCGGACCCGGGCAGGCAGGGCCAGCGAGGTGATCGCGACCCGGTCCCCGATCCAGAACGACGAGTCCCTGGTGAACAGCAGGTTCGGTAGCGGCTCGATCACGAAGTCGCCGCCGTGGTGCATCCGACGCACCAGCGACGCGCCGCCGGGGCCGAGCGGCAGCTCGTCGAAGGTCAGGCCCGCGGTCAGGATGGTGGCCAGCGCCGCCGGCGGGACGCTCCGCAGATACGCGGCGAGCTCCTGCGCGAGCGGGTGCCCGAGCCTGCGGGGGTCGACGGCCGCCGAAATACCCTGCATGCGGGCGGCGCCGCTGACCGTCAACGCCTCGGTGAGCACCTCGGACAGCAGCAGCACCTCCACCCCTCGCGAACGAAGCAACGCGGCGAAGGCGTCGTGCTCCTCCTGCGCGCGGTCCACCCACGGCAATCCGTCGAAGAGCAGTTGGTCGTTGTTGCGCGGGGTCAGCCGCTTGAGCTCGTCGCCGGGGCGGTGCAACAGCACGGCACGCAGGGTGCCCACCTCGGAGTCGGCCCCCAGCACGGACGAACCCTCCACGGCGCTGCGCTCCATGGCTAGACGGTAATGCGCGTACGGCCGCCCCGCGAGGGCTACGCCGCGGACGGCCATTCCTCAACTATGGTCGAGGTCTACGACGGGAGACGCCGATGGAGATGCCGGACTGGAAGGCCAAGGAACTCACGCCAGGGCAACTGTCCGAGCGAAGCGGGGTTGCCGTGTCCGCGTTGCACTTCTACGAGCGTGAGGGGCTGATCGAGAGCCGCCGAACCAGCGGGAACCAGCGTCGCTACGCGCGGGACACGCTGCGCCGGGTGGCCTTCATCCGGATCTCCCAGCAGGTCGGCATCCCGCTCGCGGAGATCCGCGAGGCGCTCGACACCCTGCCCGAGGGCCGGACCCCGACCCGGGCCGACTGGGAACGACTCTCGACGAGCTGGCACGCCGACCTCGACCAGCGCATCGAGCAGCTCACCCGGCTCCGCGACAACCTCACCGGCTGCATCGGCTGCGGATGCCTGTCGATGAGCAGTTGCGCGCTGGCGAACCCGCACGACCGCCTCGCCACCGCCGGGCCTGGGGCCCGGGTGCTCGACGTTCGCCTGCGCCACTGAACGAACGACCCCAGGTCGCAGCGCACCAGGTCTCAGCGCACCAGGCCGCGCTCCCGCGCCGCCGCCACCGCGGCCGTCCTGCTGTCCACGCCGAGCTTCGAGAACACATGGACCAGATGCGACTTCACGGTCGCCTCGGTGACGAACAACTGCTTGGCGATCGCCCGGTTCGACAACCCGTCCGCGACCAGCCCGACGATCTCGGTCTCGCGGGCGCTCAGGTCCACCCGCGGCTCGCGGATCCGGCGGTACAGCCGTTGCGCCACATCCGGATTGAGCACGGTCTCGCCCCTGGATGCTGCCCACACCGCGTCCAGCAGCACCTGCGGATCGCTGTCCTTGAGCAGGTACCCGGCCGCGCCCGCCTCGACCGCGCGCAGGATGTCGGCGTCGGTGTCGTAGGTGGTCAGCACCACCACCCGCGGCGGGTCCGGTCGCGCCATGATCGCGGCGGTGGACTGCGCGCCGTCCATGCCCGCACCGAGACGCAGGTCCATCAGCACAACGTCCGGCCGTTCACTCTCCACCAACTCCAGGGCCTGCTCACCCGACGACGCCTCCGCCACCACGTCCAGGCCCTCGTGCGAGGACAACAGGGCGCGCAGTCCCGCCCGGACCACCGGGTGATCGTCAACCAGCAACAGGCGCAACTCCGATTCGGTCATGCCGGACCCCCGACGACGGGAAGCGTTGCCGCGAGCGCGGTTCCGTCGCCCGGCGTCGATTCGACCACCAACGAACCACCCAGGGTGCGGAGCCGGTCGCGCATCGACCGCAGCCCGAACGAGGCCGGGTCGGTGACCGAGCCCGGATCGAAGCCGACCCCGTCGTCCACGACATCGAGGCGCACCTCGTCCTGGTCGTAGCTCAGAGTCACCCGCACCTGCGCTGCCCGCGAGTGCAGCCGGACGTTCGCCAGCGCGCTCTGCGCGACCCGCAGCAGCGCCACGTCGAAGTCCATCGGCAGCGGCGCCGGATCCCCATCGACGCGCAGCACGCCGACGATCCCGGTGTGCTGCTGCAACTGCGCCAGCTGACGGCCAAGCGCCGACTCCAGCGAGGCTTCCTCGAGCGCAGACGGCGTCAGCGCCCCGACCACCCGGCGCGCCTCGCCGAGGTTGTCCTGGGCGGTCTCCGCGATCTGCGCAAGGATCGCCTGCTGGTCGTCGCCGCGCTGACCCGCCCGCGCCAACAGCACGATGGACGAGAAGCCCTGCGCGAGGGTGTCGTGGATGTCGCGGGCCAGCCGCGCACGCTCGGCGACGGCGCCCGCCTCGCGCTGCAGCGCCGCCAGTTCGTCTTGGGCGCTGAGCAATTCGTCGTGCGACCGGGTCAGCTCGTCCAACAGACGCTGACGCTGCTGGGTGTCGCGCAGCAACTGCTGGTAGATCACCGCCATCCCCGCCGCTGCGGTGGCACCGAAGATCGGACCGAGGAACGACGCGACGGTGTTGGTGCTGCCGTGCCACAGCGAGGCCGCGACGGCGACCGCGGTGATGACGACCGTCGCGGCGAGCGCGACCCTGGTCGAGAGCAGGTGGAAGCACAGGAAGAACAGCGGAAACGCCACCCACACGAACCCGGAGCCGAGCGCCGTCAGGCCGAGCCATCCGAGCACCAGGATCCCCAGCCACAGCGGTCCGTACCAGTCGCGATCGCCTGCTGCGTCAGCGGCTTGACGGGCGAACCACACCCCGAGCAGGTACCACGCCAACACCGCCGCGGCGAGCACCAAGGCGGGCAGCGGATGCGGCTCATCGACGGCGGCCCGGGCGACCCCGACCGCGAGAAGGACGACGAACAGCCCGTGCGCGCCGAACTGCATGATGCGCAGAACCGGCGTCGGGCCACGGTCATGGCGGTACTCCGGCAACAGCATTTCATCCACGCTAACACCACCTCGGGGCCCTGACCGGCCGCGATCGCGGATCTCCCACTTTCGATTGATCCGGGCACCCATCCGTTGCGCGATGCAAGGACCGGCGCACTTCGCCAGGCTGGAAGCCATGTTCCTCAGTATCCGTGACCTCCGATTCGCCAAGGGCCGCTTCGCTCTCATGAGCACCGTCCTGTTCCTCATCTCGCTGATGGTGGTGATGCTCTCCGGGCTCACCGCCGGGCTCGGGAACCAGTCGATCGCGGCGATCCAGAACGTGGGCGCGGACCGGTTCGCGTTCGGCGCACCCGCCGAGGGCCAGAAGGTCGCGTTCACCGACTCGCAGGTCACCGACGCCCAGCGGGCCCAGCTCGCGTCGACCCCGGGCGTGGATGCGGCCTCGGTCCTCGGCATCGCGCCGGTGCGGGTCACCGTCGGCGGCCGCGACGTCAGTGCCAGCGGCTTCGGCGTGGCCGGCGACTCGTTCGCCGCGCCCACCCCGCTGCGCGCGGGCGAGATCGCGGTCGACCGCACGCTCGCGGACGACAACGGGTGGGCCGTCGGTGACACCGTCGACCTCTCCGGACGACCGCTGACGATCAGCGCGCTCGTCGACGATTCGTACTACAGCCACCAGTCGGTGGTGTGGCTCGACCTCGCCGACTGGCACCTGCTGCCGACCGCGGGCGGCAGCGAGGGCACGGTGATCGCGCTGCGCACCTCCGGCGACTTCGACGCGTCCGCCGCCGAATCCGTCACCGGCACCGCCATCACCGACGAGAAGGGCGCGATCAACGCCATCGGCGCATACACCTCCGAGCACAGCTCACTGCTGCTGATGCAGGTCATGCTGCTGATCGTGAGCGCGCTCGTCGTCGGCGCCTTCTTCACGATCTGGACCATTCAGCGGGGCCAGGACCTCGCCGTCCTCAAGGCCGTCGGCGCCTCCACCCGGTACCTGCTCGGCGACGCGCTCGGCCAGGGCCTGATCGTCCTCACCCTCGGTGCGGGCCTCGGCACCCTCGCCGCGGTCGGGCTCGGTGCGGTGGCCGCGAACGCGGTCCCGTTCACCCTCACGGTGACCGGCACCCTGGTCCCGTTCTTCGCGCTGGTCGTGCTGGGCATGCTCGGCGCCACCGCCGCGCTGGCCCGCATCGTGAAGGTGGACCCGCTGACCGCGCTCGGTGCCGCGCGCTGAACCCCGACTGCCGTCGACCCGAACACAGGAGAACCACATGAGCATCACCCTGACCGACACCGTCCTGACCTACCCCGACGGCGACGCCCGGCTGCGCGCCCTCGACGAGGTGAACTTCGCCGTCGACCGCAGCGAGCTGGTCGCGATCACCGGGCCGTCCGGGTCCGGCAAGTCCAGCCTGCTCGCCGTCGCCGGTCTGCTGATCACGCCCGATTCGGGCACCGTCACCATCGACGGCACCGACGTCACCGGCCTGGACCGGGCGGCGCGCACCACCATGCGCCGCGAACAGCTCGGCTTCGTGTTCCAGCAGTCCAACCTGCTGGCCTCGCTGACCGCCACCGAGCAACTCTTGATGATCACCCACCTGGGCGGCGGCAGCGTCCGCGGCCAGCGCGCGCGGGCCCGGGACCTGCTGTCCTCGTTGGGACTCGAGAAGCAACTCGACCGGCGACCGCACCAGCTCTCCGGCGGTCAGCGGCAGCGGGTCGCGATCGCGCGGAGCCTGATGAACGATCCGTCGGTGCTGCTGGTGGACGAGCCGACCTCGGCGCTGGACGAGGACCGCAGCCGCGAGATCGTCGGTCTGCTGGCCACTCTCAGCCGCGAACGCGACGTGGCGATCGTCATGGTCACCCACGACCTCGGACAACTCGATCTCGTCGACGACGTCTACGAGATGCACAGCGGGGTCCTGACGAGGGCGGGTGTGCCGGCGTAGTCACACGAGTGAGCCCCCGAAACGACGAGCACCCCACACCCATGGTGAGTGTGGGGCGCTTCGCTTCACTTGGCGAACAGCCGCTAACTTCCGAACAGGCCTTCAAGCGACCCGCTCGAAGCGGGTGAGATCTCGATGGTCACGTTGGTGGTGGCATCCGGAACCACGCCGTTGCTCGCGGTGATTGCGATCGGGAACGACCCCTCCGCGGTGGGCGTCCCCGCCAACACGCCGGCAGCGGACAGGGTGAGCCCGGCAGGCAGCGGGTCCGTCGTGGTCACCGTCGGGACCGGGGTGCCTGCGACGGTGAATGCGAAGTTGTACGCGGCGCCGACGGTGCCCGCCGGCGGAGTGCCCGAGATGGTGGGGGCGTCACCGAACGGATCCACCGCGACGTCGAAGGTGAGGGTTCCCGGACCGCCGGCGCCAGAACTGACGCCGCAGGTGACCGGCGTCGTTCCGACCGAGAACACGCTGCCCGACGCGGGGGCGCACGGCCCTAGGGTGAGGCCCCAACCGTGGTCCTGGGTGGGGTCGTTCCAGGTGACCGTCGCGGTCCCGCCCGGGTCGGCCGCGACGTTCTGGTTGCCGGGGCTCACTGCCGTGTTGGTGAAGATCGCATCGGTGACGTCCGCGTTGTCCAGGTCGGTGGTCCCCACGTCGATGCCGATCAGGGCACCGGTGAGGTCCGCGTCGGTCAGGTTCGCGGAGTTCAGGCTCGACGCGACGAAGCTCGCGCCTGCCAACTCGGCGTAGGACAGATCCAATCCCGACAGGTCCTGGCCGGACAGGTCCGCATTGGGGCAAACCGTATGGGTGGCCGGGGTGGGATTGTCAACGATTGTGCATGTGCCGATGACGATGTCCGCCGCGGCGACCGGGGCCACCGCCATCGATCCGGCCGCGACCACCCCGACACCGAGCACCACCGCACCGCACTGTCGCGCCCAGCCACGACCGATCCGTGAAGAAGCTTTCATCGACGACGTCATTTGAACCCCTGTTCATCGGAGACTCGACTGTCTTGGCAGGAGGGGAGCTGACGCCAGTCGCCTGGCACACCAGCGCACCCATCCCAAGACCATGCCAGCGACGCGGACTACACGCAGGGGGATTGATGATCACGGTCTGTTCATGCACTTGGGGCAGAATCCCCAGACCCGAGAAGGCGCTGCACCCGGGATTCAGACGGGCGGCAGGAACTTGCTGAACTGGTCGTTGGCCTTCTGCATCACGAACTCGTACGGCGGCGCGAACTTTCGCGCCCACCAGTAGCCGAACCGGATGTCGTTGGAGGTGTAGACCAGGTAGCGGTTCTTCTTGATGCCGCGGACGATGCAATCCGCGACCTTTTCCGGCGAGACCGCACGTTTCTCGAAGCGGTGCACCAGCTTTCGCACCCGCGGATCGTCGCGGTCCACCCCGGCGATCTGCACGGTTCCGACCAGCGGGGTCTTCACCCCGCCCGGAACGACGAGGCTGACGCCGATGCCGTGCCGCTTCAGGTCGAAGCGCAGGACCTCGGAGACGCCCCGGAGGCCGAACTTGCTGGCGCTGTATGCGGCGTGCCAGGGCAACGCGAGCAGGCCAGCCGCGGAGGAGACGTTGACCAGGTGCCCGCCTCGACCCGCGCGCACCATCGGCGGCACGAAGTTCTCGATGATGTGGATCGGCCCCATGAGGTTGACGTCGACCATCGACTTCCAGTGCCGGTGTTCGAGGTTTTCGACGGTGCCCCAGGCGGAGATGCCCGCGACGTTCATCACCACGTCCATGCTGCCGTGCGCGCCGTGGACCTCCGTCGCCCACGCGGTGACGGCGTCGTAGTCAGACACGTCCAGCGCCGTCGCTGCAGTCACCACAACGCCCGTGCCTGCAATCATCGCGACGGTCTCCGCCAGACCGACCTCGTTGATGTCGGTGAGGAACAGCTCCGCGCCCTCCGCCGCGGAGGCAAGGGCAGTCGCCCGCCCAATCCCGCTGCCCGCGCCGGTGATCAGGCACTTCTTACCCCGCAGGTCCCTCACGATGTCCTCCCCTAACCGTCGTCCCTGTCGATCACGCGGAGTCTATCCAAATGCGGCGCCCCGCCCCGGTGAAGTCCGGGACGGGGCGCCATGGGTGGATCAGCTATCTGGATCGATCAGTTCTCAGGAACCGAACGTCGGCATGGAACTGCCGCCACCGGGGCCGGGCACCGGCTCATCCTGGATGGTGATCGTCGTGGACGCCTCGGAGGGGAGGAAGCCCGGCGCACCTGAGTACACCGCGCGGACGTCGCGCAGACCGCTCGTGGTGAAGAGGTAGCTCTGCGTGCCGTTTCCATCCTTCACGGGGGCCGGGTTGCCGAGCGGCTCGGGTCCGCTGAAGAACTGGACCGTACCGCCGGTCGCCCGCGGCGCGATGTTTGCCCGCAGGAAGACGTAGACGCCCTTCTGCGCGACCGCAGGCACATTCAGGGTGATCGTGGTCGCGACATCCGCCGCGCCCGGATCCGTGATGTTGAGGGTCTGCGCCGTCGCGGTGGAGCCGGCGAAGCCGGGTGCGCCGGAGAAGACCGCGGTGATCGTCTTGTTGCCTGCCACCGCGAAGTTCTGCGTCACGCTGGCCTTGCCGTCGGCGCCGACCGGGGAGGTCCCCAGCTCGGTCAGTCCGTTCTTGAACGTCACCGTGCCTGCGCCCGGGAAGGGCGAGACCTGCGCCTCGATGATCACGTCTACGTTGATCGGGGAACTGCTGGGCATGATCAGCGTCGTCTGGGTCGTCTGGTCGCCCGGATCAACGGTCACCGACTGCACCGCCGAGACCGACTCGGTCGCGAACGGCGTCGCCAGGAACTTCGCGGTCAGGTCGTGCGGACCGGCCTGGTTGGCGGCCGGCTTCCACTTGAACGCCGCGGCGCCGGCGTCATCCAGTGCCGCCGTACCGATCTCGTTCGTACCCGAGAAGAACTTCACCAGGTCGCCCGCGCGGCCGCCGAGCGTCTTCGCGGTCAGCGTCGACTCAGTGCCCGCCTTGAGCGGGCCGACCGGCTCGAGCACCGTGGTGCTGACGTTCTTGGCCACCACGTACGCCGGCCCAAGGGTGAGGTTCTCACCCGAGGATGCCGCGGCGCCGTACTTGAGACCGGTGTTCAGCGCCACCTCACGGGCACAGTTGGCCCCGATCACGTACTGGAACTCGAAGGTCGGCGAGGTGGACGCGTCCCAGCTGCCCGAGACCCGGAGCAGGCCCGCCCCGTTGCTCGCCAGGGGCACGGGAAGGCCGGCAACCTTCGCCGAGTCCTTCTTATAGGTGAGGCAGGTGTTGCGGTGGTCCTCGAAGAATGTGACCGTGTCCGTCCCGGCGATTGTCGTCGACACCGTGACCACCTCGCCCTCGAGCGGGGCGACATTGCTGATCGTGCGGGTGAAGTTCTTACCCCCGTCCGCCCATGTGATCGTTCCTGGCGCGGCGCCCGCGGCACCCGCTCCCATCGTCACCGCGAACCCCGCGGTGACGGCAAACGCACCCGTCATCGCGATGGTGCGACGCACAGTCCTCCCCGACATGCATTTCCTCCCAAAGATGAGGGCGCCCACACATGTTGGGGTGCCCTGGTGTGTCGTCACGGAATCCGAACCACCCGCTACGGAGCCGTCGGCGTGCACAGAATCGAGCAGAAGTAGACCACGCGACCCCCGCGCCCGACGTGGTTTTCGCAGAAGAAATTGGACGGTTGTGCAGCTCACCGCGAACCGCGGGCTAACGGCGTCGCCCAGCGCGACCGGACACCCGGCCTGAGCGCTTCACGCCGACTGATGCCGACGCGTCTCATCCGTCACAGGCGTCACAGCCTGGTCGACATCTCGTCCTGGTAGTCCCGGATCGTCTTCTCGATCGCGTCCGCACCCTCCGGATCCCCGTGGCGGCGAGCCTCGTCCGCTCGATCCCGCAACGTCCCGATCGCCTTGCGCAATTCGTTGTCGGTCATCCTGTGATCCATGTCACCAAGTGTGCCCGGCCCGGCGGCCCGGGGCCAGTAACGAATCCGGCACACCGCGGCGACCCGGGCCTTGACTGCCACGCCGAGCGCGACCAATGTTGATCACATGCATTCGGGGGCCTCGCGCCCCGGTCGAACGGTCGCGAGGACGGTCGCGAAGACGCGCGCGCACGAACCGCACGACGGCTCGTGCAGGCAGCCAATGACACGTATCGGGACAACTGACCCACCCGCGCCCGTCGCACCCACGACCGCTGCCGACACCACGCATTCGGACACCGCCATCCCCGACGTCGTCGCGGCGCTGCGCGTGACCTTCGCCCCTGGCCGGACCAGGCCTGCCTACCCGCCCTACACCGACCGGGCGATCAAGCTGTTTCGTCGGATGTACCGGGCCTGAGAAGTGCGAGAACAATCTCAAGGAGGAGCACGATGAACACGCCACCGCAGACACTGTGCGAGGCCTTCCAGTCGACAGCCGCGCGCTACCCGGATTCCGTCGCGCTCCGGACTCCCGGCGACGGCGTCGTGATCACCTGGCGCCTCTACGCCGAACGGGTCCGCAGGATCGCCGCAGGACTGGCAAAGCTCGGGGTCGGGCGCGGCGACACCGTCGGCATCATGCTGACCAACCGGCCCGAGTTCCACCTGGTCGACACCGGTGCCCTGCACGCCGGGGCGACCCCGTTCTCGGTCTACAACAGCCTCGCTGCCGAGCAGTTGAACTACGTGCTGACCAATGCAGGAAACAAGGTCATGATCTGCGAGGAGCAGTTCCTGCCGGTGATCGAGAGGGCCCGCGCCGGCACCGCCGTCGAGCACGTGGTCTGCATCGACGGCACTCCCGTGGACACCATGAGCCTGCAAGACCTCGAGGCGAACGGCCACCCGGACTTCGACTTCGAGGCGTCCTGGCGGGCCGTCGAACCCGGCGACCTGCTCACCCTCATCTACACCTCCGGCACGACGGGGCCGCCGAAGGGGGTGGAGATCACCCACGCGAACATCCTCGCCGAGTACGACGCGATCAGGGCTATCGAGGACTGGGGCTCGGATGACCGGCACGTCTCCTACCTGCCCGACGCGCACATCGCGAACCGACTCTTTCACTACGGCAGTCTCAACTGCGGCCTCCAGCTCACCACCCTCGCGGATGCGAAGCAGGCGATCACGGCGCTGCCGGACGCTCGGCCCACGGTGCTACTCGCGGTCCCGCAGGTCTGGTACAAGGTCAAGGCGGCGATCGAGCAGGCGCTGGCCGACGAACCCAGCGCGGCGAAACGGCAGATGGCAGCGTGGGCCGTCGGACTCGGCCGCCGTAAGGCCCGGCTGGAGTCCGATCGGGCTCCGGTGCCGCGGACCCTGACCATCCAGCACGCCCTCGCCGACCGATTGGTGCTCGGGGCCGTCCGCAAGAAGCTCGGGCTGGATCGGGTACGGATCGCGATATCGGCGGCCGCAGCGCTGTCGCCGGACGTGCTGGAATTCGTGCTCGGGCTTGGCATCCCGTGCGTCGAAGCGTGGGGCTTGTCGGAGACCACCGGCGGAGTCACGGTGAACCGGCCCGGAGCCATCCGGATCGGCACCGTCGGCCAGGCGGTCAAGGGCGCGAAGCTCAAGCTTTCGGAAGACGGCGAACTGCTGGTCTCCGGTCCAATGGTGATGAAGGGCTATCGGGGAGCCCCAGAAAAGACCGCGGAGGCCATCGACGACGACGGCTGGCTGCATACCGGCGACATCGCGACCATCGACGACGACGGCTACGTCCGGATCGTGGACCGGAAGAAGGAACTGATCATCAACGCCGGCGGTAAGAACATGTCGCCGTCGAACATCGAGGGCACCATCCGCGCGGCCAGTGCGCTGATCGGCGGCGCGGTGGTGATCGGCAACGACCGCCCCTACGTCGTCGCCCTGCTGACGTTGGACCCCGACGCCGCGGCCGCGTTCGCCACCCGCAACGGCATCCACAACGGCTCGCCCGGCGACCTGGCGTCGAACCCCTTGGTGCGGGCGGAGATCGACCGCGCCGTCGAGGCGGCCAACGAGAAGCTATCCCGCGTCGAACAGGTCAAGAGGTTCACCCTGTTGTCGGCGATCTGGGAGCCGGGCGGTGACGAGTTCACCCCGACGATGAAGCTGCGGCGGCGGCCCATCGACACGAAATACGCTCGCGAGATCGAGGCGCTCTACCCAGGCTGACAGGCCCGCCACACGGGTGTGGCCCCTGACGGTGATCGTCAGGGGCCACATCTGCGTATTCGGGTCGCTCCGCCGGCTACGCTCCGGCGGATCCAGATCAGGATCCGAAGATCGATCCGAGGCTGCCGGCGCCACCGGGGGTGCCAACGCCGCCGCCCGGCGCCACGACCACGGATTCCTGGTCGGCGGACGCGTTCACGGTGCCCGCACCGGAGTACTCGGCAGTGATGACGCGCTGGCCTTCGTTCGCGGGCGTCCACGTGAGGCTGGCCTGACCGCTCTCGTTCACCGGGGAGGTGCCGATCACGATGTCACCATCCTTGAAGGTGACCGTGCCGCCCGCGTTGCCGGGAGTCACCTGGGCCGAGACCGTCTGCGCCACACCGACCTTGGGAGCGCCGCCCAGCGTGAGCACGGTGGTCGAGTTGGTGTTGCCCACCGGGGCCTCCGCCACGGTCACCGTCGCGGTGGTCGTCGACCCCGTGACGCCGGAGCGCCCGGAGAACGTCGCGGCGATCGTGCGACTACCCGCGGTCGACGGCACCCACGTGTAGGTGGCCACGCCGTTGGCGTCGACCGGCACGTCGGCCAGCGTCGCCGCGCCGTCCTTGAACGCGACGGTGCCACCTGCGCCCGCGGGCGACACGGTCGCCTTCAGCACCGTGGACCGACCGACCTCCGCGCCCGAGACCGGGGCGAGCACTGTCGAGGACACGGCATCGGCCTGCGAGACCTGCACGGTCTGCACAGGCGACTGCGAGCCCTCGGCCCGAGGGGTGGCCAGGAACTTGGCGGACAGGCCGTGCGCGCCGCGCGTGGTGGGCGTCCAGTTGAAGGTCGCCTCACCGGCCCCGTTCAGCGCGGCATCGCCGATCTTCACTGCCCCGTCGTAGAACTCGACATTGTTGCCCTCTGCGCCACCGGTCACGGTCGCCTTCAGCGGTACGGACTGCCCGACCTGCACGTCGGACGGCGTGGCCAGAGCCGTGGTGGAGGTGTTGATCCGGACCGTGACCGCAGGGCCCTTGTCCTGGTAGACGCCCTCACCGAGCGTGCCGTTGTAGTGCGTCGTCGTGGCCAGCGGCACACCGCGGGCGCAGTCCGCCCCGACCTTGTACGAGAACTCGAAGGTACGCACGTTCGGCTCGATGTGAGGGTAGAGCGCCCAGCTGCCGGCGACCTTCGCGAACTCCGGCCCCTGGCTGTCCAGGCCCCTGGGCGACCCGTCGACCTTCGCCGAGCCCTCGACGAAGGTCAGGCAGGTCGGGTGTACGTCCTTGACCTGCTGGATGTACTCCACGACACCACCGGTGCGATCGAACTTGGTGGTCGAGGTGATGACGTCGCCCTCCGCAGGGTTCACGTCACTGATCGTGCGGGTGATCCGCTCGTTGCCGTCGTCCCACGTCACGCTCGCAGGCGCAGCCCCCGCGACGCCCGCACCGACCGTGGCCGCGAACCCGGCCGACAAGGCCAGCACGCCAGCCCCACCGACCACGCGACGAATGCTCTTGTCAGACATACACTTCCCTCCACATGGCCGACCGAGGACATCGAGAACCGTCCCTGCCGTCCAGATATTTGTATTGACCAGCACCCCTCCGTCGCACCGCGATGACGTCCCGGGCCGCTGAGGCGACATGAAGTAGATCACATTCGCAATGTGTCCAATGTCTCTTTTGTGAATGACATGGACAGTCGTCTGACAGTGCCTCGCCGAGCCGATCAGCGGGGCAGATGGACGACGACGATCACGTGACCCGATCGCGGCAACGCCCGCCGGCCCATGACCACCAAGCCACGCCCAATCTCCCACCAGCACAGCCGCAATGCCCAGCATGCCCACCAACAGGATGCGCGTGCCGCCGCCGTGTGACCTGCCGTACACCCGTGGTGCGCCGGACAACGCAAAAGGCGCTCCTCCCGGAGGAGAAGCGCCTTTCGACTGGTGGAGCTGAGGGGAATCGAACCCCTGACCTCTTCGATGCGAACGAAGCGCGCTACCAACTGCGCCACAGCCCCGAACCACGCCCCCGAAGGAACGCTCGGCAACTGTAGCAGCCCGGCCCGCCACAGAAAAAATTGGCAGGTCCGGACGGGATTCGCCTGGCACCGGCACGGTTTCCGACCGCGGGGCGGACCCTCAGCCGGAGAGGTCGACACCGCCCCGTGTGGAGTCCAGGATCGTCTGCCCCTGCGGGACCGCGCGCCACTGGTCGAAGGGCTGGGCCAGCGCGAACCGGCCGTCGGCCTGTCGCACCAGGGTCCTGGTCTCGGCGTTGCCCGGGTTGTTCAGCGACTCGAAGTACTCGACCGACCAGTGGAACCAGCGCATGCAAAACAGCCGCATGGTCAGCCCGTGCGTAACGACGAGAGTGTTCGGCGGGAACCCGGGCTTGGCACGGTGCCGGTACAGCGTCTCCATGAAGGTGCTCACCCGATCGAAGACATCCGCACCCGACTCACCCTCGTTGAACCGGTAGAAGAAGTGACCGTAGGTGTTGCGCAGCCCGGTCTGCCGGGAGATCTCGTCCGGGTCCTGGTAGTTCGCCCAGTCCTGTTCGCGCAGACGGGGTTCCTCGATCCGGCGCTCGATCAGGTCGTCGATGCCGAGCGCCTCGAGGGTCTGGTAGGCCCGCAGGTACGGCGAGACGTACACGCAGACCTTCTGGCCGTCGAACTGCTCGCGGAGCCGCTCCCCCGCGACCCTGGACTGCTCGACACCGCGCGCGGTCAACGGGATCCGATAGTCGGGCACCCGCTCGTAGATCCCGGGATCGATGTTCGCCTCGGACTCGCCGTGCCGGAGCAACACGATCCGCTCGGGGCCGGCACCCTCGGCCGTGCCGGTCAAGCTACTGACCGACGACCCGGCGCATCTCCTCGGGCGCCGCTTCCTCCCCGAACCCGATGTCGTAGTGATCGAGGTGCTCGAACACCGGGTCTTCGTCGTCCACCTCGAGCACCACCGCGCCCGGGCGGCGCAGGCGGGCCGGGATCAGCCGAAGCTCGTCGTCCTCGCGGGACTCCACCCCGAGCCGCGAGCGGCCGAGCCGCGCCATCCGGCGCCGACGGATCTCCTGCTCGAACTGGACCTGCCTGCGCATGTAGGCCAGGTAGCCGCCGAGGCCTGCAACGGCCGCAGCAGCGACCCACCACAGCATCGGCGAGATGATGACCGCGAGTGCCGCCGACATGATCGACAGCAGGAGCAGGCCGAGGACGGCGCGCTGACGGAAGCCGTACCGCGCGGCCCGCGCGATGGCGTCGGCCTCTGGGTCGAACCCGCCGCGCCCGCGGCGCTGCGGGACGTACTCACGAGCCGCGGCCCGCTCGTCGTCGATCTCGTCGACTTCTACGTGGGTGTCCATGCGGTCCTCCGCATACCTGGGGCGAGTGTCTTCGCGGCGCCAGTTCGGGTCGCTGCGGTGTCCTGAGGCTGGACCGCGGTGCTGCTGACGCGCGAGGTGGTCGCGGTCGAGCACACGGGTCGCCAGCGCTGCATCGGTGGTCTGACGGATCCGAGGGCGACGTTTCGCCTGCATGGGCAGCAGCACGAAGAGCCACATCCCGACCAATGCGATCCACAGGATCGAGTTCGGCATACCGGCGACCTCCCTCCCAGTCGTCTACCAGCACATTTGACTCAATCAGCCCACTCAGGCTAATTGCCACGGCGCGCAGTTCCCCGCAGACGCGCCGACTCAACTTTCCCAACAGTCACAATAGTCACTCGACCCGTTGGTGTTTTGCACTACCCGCCAGATAGGAGTCGACCGGGTCCGCGCGTCATCCCCACGCTGCCTTGCCCGCCCGGACCAACCGGTCGCTCACGGTGCCCTCGACCTCTTCGAGCGTCATCGCGACCAGCAGGTGATCGCGCCACGCCCCGTCCACGTCCAGGTACCGCCGCAGCAGTCCCTCCTCGCGGAACCCGACGTTGCGGAGCACCGCCTGGCTCGCCAGGTTCTCCGGGCGCACGGTTGCCTCCACCCGGTGCAGCCCCAGCGCGCCGAAGCTGTGATCGAGCCCGAGTGCCACCGCGGCGGTGGCCACCCCCTGGCCGCCCACCTCCCTGGTCACCCAGTAGCCGATCCATGCGGATCGCAGCGCCCCACGCACGACGTTTCCGATCGTCAACTGCCCACAGAATTTTCCGTCGAGCTCGATGACCAGCGGCACCATCCGGCCCTTGCGCGCCTCGGAGCGCAGCGAGCCGCACAGCCCGGGCCAGTTCCCAATGTGATGGCGGCCGTCCCACGGCCCCTCGCCGGTCGGCTCCCACGGTTCGAGATGCGCCTGGTCGCGGATCCGGATCCGGCTCCAAGAGGCGGCGTCGCGCAACCGGATCGGGCGCAGCGTCACCCGCCCGGCACCCACGGTGAGCGGCCCGAGATGCGCCGGCCAACCGGGATGCATCGAGTACTTGCGCAGCGGCGTTCCCAACACTCAGCCTCGCTGCGCGAGGAAGGCCACGTCGACCTCGTCGCCGGTCCGGACCTCCGTGACCTCCGGATCGACCAGGACGAGGCAGTTCGCCTCGGCGAGCGTCGCCAGCAGGTGCGAGGAGGAGCCGGGCGCGCCGCCGAGCGCCTGCACCAGGTACTCCCCCGTCGACTCGTCGCGCATCAGCTGCCCGCGCAGGAATCCCTTGCGGTTCTCGATCGAGGTGATCGGTGCCACCGTGCGGGCGGTCACCACCCGGCGCATCGGCTGCCTGCGGCCCAACGCGATCCGGATCAGCGGCCGGACCATCACCTCGAACACGACCAGCGCGCTGACCGGGTTCGACGGCAACAGGAAGGTCGGCACCTCGTCGCGGCCGAGCTGGCCGAAGCCCTGCACCGACCCGGGGTGCATGGCCACCCGCTCCACCTCGAGGTCGCCGAGATCACGCAGCGCCTCCCGGACCTGGTCGGAGGCCCCGCCCCCGACCGCCCCCGCGATGATCACGATCTCCGAGCGGATCAGCTGACCCTCGACCACCTCGCGCAGCCGACGCGGGTCGGTGCCCGCGATGCCGACCCGGTTCACGTCGGCGCCCGCGTCGCGCGCGGCCGCGGCCAGCGCGTACGAGTTCACGTCGTAGACCTGCCCGGGCCCGGGGGTGCGGTCGACGTCCACCAGCTCGCCGCCGACCGAGATGACCGACAGCCGCGGGCGCGGATGCACCAGCACCTTGTCGCGTCCCACCGCCGCGAGCAGGCCGACCTGGGCCGCGCCGATGATGGTGCCCGCCCGCACCGCGACGTCGCCGGGCTGCACGTCGTCGCCGATGCGCCGGACGTAATCGCCGGATCGCACCGGGCGGAGCACCTTCACCCGGTTCAGGCCGCCATCGGTGCGATCGAGCGGCAGCACCGCGTCGGCGAGGGTCGGCAGCGGTGCGCCGGTGTCCACCCGCACGGCCTGCCGCGGTTGCAGCCGGATCGGTTGGCGCGAACCGGCGACGACCTCGCCGACCACGGGCAGCGTCACCTCGACCGGCTCACCGCCGTCGCCCCGGTTGTCCCCGCCCGCGCCCGCGACATCGACACTGCGCACGGCGTAGCCGTCGATCGCGGCCTGATCGAACCCTGGCAGCGGGCGCTCGGTGACCACCTCTTCGGCGCACAGCAGACCCTGAGCCTCCGAGATCGCCACCCGGACCGGCCGGGGCGCGACCGCGGCGGCCGTCACCCTCGTCTGCTGCTCCTCAACCGAGCGCATGTAGTCGCCGCCTCCCGACCCCACTAAGGTCCCGTCTGCTGCAGTCTCTGAGTGAGCCAGTCGCGCAGGGAAGGACCGTATTCTTCACTGTCCAGGGCAAAGTCAACCGCAGCCCGCAGGTAGCCTCCGGGATTTCCGAGGTCGTGTCTCGACCCGCGGTGCACCACCACGTGAACCGGGTGCCCCTCGGAGATCAGCAGCGCGATCGCGTCGGTCAGCTGCAGCTCGCCGCCCTGGCCCGGGGTGATCCGGCGCAGCGCGTCGAAGATCGCCCGGTCCAACAGGTACCGGCCCGCGGCCGCGAAGGTGGACGGCGCGTCCTCCGGCTTCGGCTTCTCGACCATCCCGGTGACCCGCAGGACGTCCGGATTCGTCGCGTCCGGCACCTCCTCGACCTCGAAGACGCCGTAGGCGCTGACCTGATCCTTGGGCACGTCGATGGCGCACAGCACGCTGCCGCCGCGCTTCTCCCGGACCCGGGACATCGTCTCGAGCACCCCGCGGGGCATGACGAGGTCGTCGGGCAGCAGCACCGCGATCGCCTCCTCGTCGTCGTCGAGCACGCATTCGACGCAGCCGACGGCGTGGCCCAGGCCCAGCGGCTCGTCCTGGATGACCGACTCCACCTCGAGCAGGCCCTGCGCCTTCCGGACCTTCTCGAGCAGGTGCGACTTGCCGCTGGCCTCGAGCTTGCTCTCGAGAACCAGGTCCTCGACGAAATGGGCGACGACGCCGTCTTTGCCCTCCGAGGTGATGATCACCAGCCGGGTGGCGCCGGAATCGGCGGCCTCACCGGCGACGAGCTCGATGCCAGGGGTGTCCACCACCGGCAGCAGTTCCTTCGGCACCGTCTTGGTCGCGGGCAGGAACCTGGTGCCCAGGCCTGCTGCGGGCACAACCGCTGTGCGGAAGTGCCTGTTCTTGTTGGTGCCGGCCTCTGTCATGCAACACACCCTATCCATCTCGTCCGTGCGCTCCGGATTCTAGGGTTAGGACCATGAGGCCGCGGACCAGGGGAACAGGGTGGCAACGATGACGAACGCGGCGACGAAGGCGCAGTGGCGGGCCAAGGTGCTCGCCGGACGGCGATCACGCGACCCCGAGACCAGGGCTGCCGAGGATCGCGCCCTCGCCGCGGCTGCGTCGGATCTCGGCGGCGAACTCGGGCCGTCGGCCACCGTGTGCGCGTTCGTCCCGGTCGGCACCGAGCCGGGATCGACGGCGCTCCTCGACGCGCTCGTGCCCCGGGTCGCACGGATCCTGCTGCCCGTCGCCAGGGACCCCGGCCCGCTGCACTGGGCCGAGTATCAGGGCACCGACGCGCTGGTCGGCGCCCCCTTCGGCCTGCGCGAACCCGGTCAGCCGCACCTACAACCGTCCGTCATCTCGGAGGCCGCGGCGATCCTGATCCCGGCGCTCGCGGTCGACGATCGGGGCGTCCGGCTCGGCCGGGGCGCGGGGTTCTACGACCGCACCCTCGGCCTGGCCGATCCGACCGCCCGCCTGATCGCGGTGGTTCGCGACGACGAGGTGGTCGCCGAGCTGCCCGACGAGTCTCACGACGTCCGGGTCGGCTGGGTGCTCACCCCGGTCGGCGGGCTCCGCGCGCTGGGAATAGGAAGCTGATTACCGGCGTTGGCACTCCTGACTGTAAAGTGCTAACGCCTGCCGTATCACCACCCAGGCCTGAGTACCCCGTGCGGAGGATCCTTCAGTGCCCACCTACTCGTATGCCTGCACCGAATGCAGCAACCGGTTCGACATCGTGCAGTCCTTCACCGACGACACCCTGACCGTGTGCTCCGAGTGCTCCGGCAAGCTGCGCAAGCTGTTCAACTCCGTGGGCATCGTCTTCAAGGGCAGCGGCTTCTACCGCACCGACAGCCGGGGCAGCGGCGGCACGGCCAGCGAGCCCGCCAAGTCCGATTCCTCGGCCTCGGCCCCCACGAGCAGCGCATCGACGAGCGCGTCGGCGTCCACCGCGAGCGCCGGTGCGACCTCCGCTGCCAGCTAGTCCCACGTTCTCCACAGCCGCCGGATTCATCCACAGGGACGCCTCCGCGGCGGTGATGGCCGTCGGCTGCGCCCCTAGCGTGGTCGCATGGACCGCGCACCCCGCCCCGGCAGCAGTCGCGCCGAGCGTCTCGATCCGACCTGGGCCGATCGACTCTCGAGGCTGACCAGACCCGGGCCTGCCCGCGTCACGGCCGTGCGCCGGGTGCTCGCCGCCGCGCTGGCGCTGACCGCCGTCGTCCTGCTGTTGCGCGGCGACCCGGCGGACGACCGGGTCGCCGTCGTGGCTGCCGCACACGACCTGACGCCGGGTCTGATCCTGGGCGCCGACGACGTGCGACTCGTCGAACTGGTCGCCGCGACGGTGCCCGTGGGCGCCCTCCGCACCCTCGACGACGCGGTCGGCCACACCCTGACCGGGCCCGCCAGGGCCGGTGAGACCCTGACCGATGTCCGGATGCTCGGACCACGTCTGGCGAATGCAGCCACCAACTCCTCCGACGCCAGAGTCGTCCCGATCCGTCTGGCCGACCCCGAAGTGACCGACCTGTTACGTGAGGGCGATCGGGTGGACGTGTTGACCGTCGACGCCGACACCGATGGACCGGCGCCGGCTGCCAGGGTGCTCGCCTCCGCCGCCACGGTGATCCTGGTATCCCCCAACGACTCCGGGCACGGCGCGCGGGAGCGCGTGGTGATGCTCGCGTTGCCCTCCGACCAGGCGACAACGGTCGCGGCGGCCTCGCTGTCGACCGCGCTCACGGTCACCTTCCACTGACCTCAGGACCCGTTCCCGGTTGCGCCATCGCCCACGCGGTCCCTAGCCTTTTCCTATCCGAGAGCATCGCTGGCCGACGGAACGGAGACCCAACTCATGCTGAAGGGCTTCAAGGACTTCCTACTCAAGGGAAACGTGCTCGACCTCGCCGTGGCGGTGATCATCGGTGTGGCCTTCACCGCGATCGTCACCGCATTCACCGGCAACATCGTGGAACCCCTGATCGCCGCGCTCGGCGGTTCCAATGAGATGGGCTTCGGTTTCCAGATCACCGACAGTCCCGAGACGTTCGTGAACATCGGCGCCGTGATCACCGCGGGGATCAACTTCATCATCATCGCGGCGGTCGTGTACTTCATCCTGATCGTGCCCTACAACCACGCCAAGGAGCGGTACATGAACCAGGAGGAGAAGGAGGCCACGGACATCGAGTTGCTCACCGAGATCCGCGACCTGCTGGGCAGCGACACCGCGCGACACCGGAGCTGACGCGCCGGTGCTCGAAAGCACTCCGGGCCCGTACCGAATTCGATACGGGCCCAGAGTATTTCAACTCAGCCGAACTGCTGGTCAGCCGATGCTGAAGGGCTTGCCCCACAGGGTGACGGTGCCCTTGACGTTCTCGGTGTCGACGGTGACGTTGACGTAGGAGCGGGCCTGGGCGTAGCCGGCGCAGCCTTCGACGCTCATGGTGGAGTCGGCCCAGGTGACGCTGCCAGAGGCGCCCTCGAAGGAGTGCTCGCCCGAGTGCGACTCGCCGCCGAAGTCGTCGGCGGACTCGAGGTCGAGGACCGTGAAGCTCGCGGCCTCGCCGGGTCCGATGGAGACAGCGCCCGTGGTCCCGGCGGACGGTGTCATCGTCCCTTCCACCATGTCCGCTTCGAGTCCGGTGTTTGCGCCGGCCTCGCCGCCGAGGGTGAGCTGGCAGGCCACGACGTAGCCGGGCTCGATGTCGCCGCCCTCGGCGCCGGAGCCGCCGGCGATCTGGACCTTGGCCGAGCCGGAGACCCACACGTTGCGGTGCAGCGGAGTCGAGCCCATCGAGCCGGAGATGTTCGCAGACTCGCCGGTCATGGTGACGGTGACGACGGTGCCGTCGGCGAGGGTCTTGGAGATGGTGCCGCCGGGCAGCGGAACGAAGGTGTCGGCGTGCGCCGCACCGGCGGAGAAAAAGCCGAGGGCGATGGCGGCGGCGCTGCCGGCGCTCGCGATCTTGAGGCCGCGACGCAGGCCGGTGGTGGAGACGTTCATGAATTCCCCTTTGAGGGTTCAGGTTTCAAGTTCAAGGTGTGGACTGTGCGCGATTTGTACCCAGTCGGGGTGACACGCGCGCACGGGCGGCGCAGCCGCCTCGCTAGCCGATGCTGAACGGCTGGCCGTACAGGGTGGTCTTGGAGTAGTCGTTGCCGACGATCTCGACCACAGTGTAGGCGCGGGCCTGGGCGTAGCCGCCGCAGTTCTGGATCTCGATCTGGGTGTCCTGGTACTGCACGGCGTACTTACCGTTCTTCTTGATGTCCTTGCCCGCGACGTTCACGAACTTGACCTGACCCGCCGCGAGCGGGACGGTCAGCGAACCCGACATCGACGGACCGTCCAGGCTGATGCCGCCGCCGATGGAGCCACCGAGGCCGGTGATGTCGACCTGGCAGCCGACGATGTAGCCGGTGCTGATCCGGGAGACGCCGTGCGTGGAGGAGTTGTTGGTGCCCTTGCCGTTGGTGGCGCCGTTCCAGGGGCCCGCCTCGCCCTCGCCCGAGACGCCGGTGACGTCCGCGGTGACGGTTCCCGAGACCCACGCGACGCGGCCCGCGCCGTTGGCGGCCAGCGACGGCGAGATCAGGACGCTCTCGCCGGTACGCCCGACGACCGCACCCGGACCGGCCTTCTGGCCATCCGGCAGCGGCACAAAGGTGTCGGCATGCGCCGCGCCGGTGGACATCAGGCCGAACGCCACCACGGCAGCACCGACACCGGCGCTCATGCTGATGGCGCGGGTGCGGTGTGCGCCACGCTTACGGATCTCGCTCATTGAATCCCCTCACAGGTTCTTGCGCTCACCCCTCGCCAGAGGAGGCGGTGAGCACGGTTGCCCCGCAAAGCTAAAGGGTTAAACAGCCTGCGAATAGATCGGAAACCTCACTTTTACACATCATTAACTGTGCGGGTGACCCAGATAACAGCAAAAAGCCGGGGACGTCGGAAATGTCCGTTTCGTCCCCGGCTTGTGCCGGTCGATCACACAGTTGTGATTGGTCCTCGACCCGCCCGTGATTGGGCCTTGGCCGTTTCGTGATTCAGGCGGGTGATCAGCGCTGCTTGATCAGCCGAGACTGAACGGCTGTCCCCACAGGGTGATGGTGCTGCTGACGTTCTTGGTGTTGGCGGTGACCTTCACGTAGGAGCGAGCCTGCGCGTACCCGGCGCAGCCCTCGACGCCGATGGTCGAGTCGGCCCAGGTGACGCTGCCGCTCTTGCCCTTGAAGCTGTTGGCGCCCGAGTGCGACTCACCGCCGAAGTCGTCGGCCTTCTCGAGGTCGAGGATCTTGACGTTCTTCGCCTGACCCGGGCCGATGGTCACACTGCCCGTGGTCTCGGCGGACGGCTTGACCGTTTCCTTCGCCAAATCGGCCTTCAGGCCGGCGCCACCGCCGGCCTTGCCGCCGAGGGTGAGCTGGCAGGCCACCACGTAGCCGGGCTCGATCTTGGCGCCGTCGGCGTTGGCTCCGGAGAGCACGACCTTCGCCGAGCCGGAGACCCAGACGTTGCGGTGCAGCGGCGTCGAGCCCATCGAGCCGGAGATGTTCGCGGACTCGCCGGTCATGCTGACGGTGACGACAGTGCCATCGACGAGGGTCTCGGTGATCGAGCCGTCGGGCAGCGGGACGAAGGTGTCGGCACTCGCCGCACCTGCGGAGAAGAAGCCGATGGCGATGGCGGCGGTGGCACCGACGCTGGCGATCTGCAGCCCGCGGCGCAGGCCGGTCTTACTGGCGTTCATGAATTCCCCTCTGAGGGTTCAGGTTTCAAGTTCAAGGTGTGGACTGTGCGCGATTTGCACCCCAGCTGGGGTGAAATTCGCGCACGGGCGGCGCAGCCGCGCGTCAGCCGATGCTGAACGGCTGGCCGTACAGGGTGGTCTTGGAGTAGTTGTCGCCGACGATCTCGACCACCGTGTAGGAGCGGGCCTGGGCGTAGCCGCCGCAGTTCTGGATCTCCAGCTGGGTGTCCTGGTACTGCACGGAGTACTTGCCGTTCTTCTTCATGTCCTTGCCCGCGACGTTCACGAACTTGACCTGACCGGCCGAGATCGGCACGGTCAGCGAACCCGACACCGACGGGCCCTCGAGGCTGATGCCTCCGCCGATGGAGCCGCCGAGACCGGTGATGTCGACCTGGCAGCCGACGATGTAGCCGGTGCTGATCCTCGAGACACCGTGGGTGGAGGAGTTGTTGGTGCCCCGGTCGTTGGTGGCGCCGTTGTACGGCCCCGCCTCGCCTTCCTTGGTGATGCCCTTGACGTCCGCGGTGACGGTGCCCGAGACCCACGCCACGCGTCCGGCGCCGTTGGCGGACAGCGACGGCGAGATCAGGGCGCTCTCACCGGTGCGGGAGACGACCGCCCCCGGTCCGGCCTTCTGCCCGTCGGGCAGCGGCACGAAGGTGTCGGCATGAGCCGCACCGGACGACATCAGGCCGATCGCCACCGCAGCAACGGCACCGACGCCCACAACACTGGCGCCACGGCGCAGACCGGACTTGCGGTTCTCGCTCATTCGTTCCCCTCATAAGGTTCTGATACTTCTCAGGCCTCGACCGCCGAGGCTGATGAGTGGTCCATACGGCCCGGCGAAGTATTACCAACAATGGTGGCCGCGAGGTGAACTCGAGGTGATCAATGCGGGCTGAGATTCACCGGAGATATTTCCCCCGAATTCGGGGGAATAGGTCCCGGCGCACACGCATTTCTTCGGTCCGCCGACCCCGTTCCTGTACTGACTCGCCGAGGAGATTAACCACGCCTGACCAGCATGGCAACGTATGAAGTAGCGGAAAGATGAGTGAGGCGCATCACTTTGTCAACGATGCGTTTCGAATTCCATTTCGGGCACGTACCTGGCGGACCGGCAATTCCGAGGGGGCAGTGTTCACCCGGCGTTTCATTACCGTCAATGTCGCGGCACGTCCGATTTGCCGTCGGCAATCGTCTGCCGGGTCAGCCGTGGTGCGGGGGAACCTGTCGCCGCAGCCAGTCGTCGCCCGATGAGGCCTCGTCGGCCGAACCGTCGGAACGCTCGTCCCTGGTGGTCTCGGGCAGTACATCGCCGAAAATGCGCGCCAGCCGGGCCCGATCGATCGGGTCCCGGCTGGGGGTGTTCTCGGCGCGGTCGGTGATGACTAGTCCTCTATCCCGGAGAGCTCCCCGATCACGTGACCGGCGAGCGGGGTGAGCGTGGCCATCCCGTCGCGGATTGCCGCTCGGGACGATGCCAGGTTCACCACCAGGGTACTGCCGGACACCCCGACCAGCCCCCGGGAGAGCCCGGCGTCGAGCGCACCGGCGGCCAGTCCCGACGAGCGCAGCGCCTCGCTGATCCCCGGGATCTCCCGGTCGAGCACCGCGGCGGTGGCGTCCGGGGTGACGTCGCGGGGCGAGACCCCGGTTCCACCGACGGAGATGACCAGGTCCACACCACCGATCACCGCGGTGTTGAGCGCGTTGCGGATCTCGACCTCGTCCGCGGACACCGCAACGGTCGCGTCGACGAAGAAACCGGCCTCCCCGAGCAACTCCGTGACCAGCGGTCCGATCGCGTCGACCTCTGCACCGTGGGCGGCGCGGTCGTCGACGATCACGACGAGGGCCCGGCCGGCAAGTGTGGCTTCGATGTCCATGACTCCTACGGTAGTGCCCAGCTCCGGGGTCGGTCCCGACCGCCCGTGAATCCGACGGATCGCGGCGGACGAACGGCCGCGCTGCTGCGCGCGGCCGTTCGCCGGGTACATCAGCGTCCGCCCTGCGTCGGGGCAGTGCCGAGGGTGACCTCGACGGTCTTGCCGCCCAGACCCTTCGCGTCTGTGTAGGTGATCTCCACCTTGTCCCCCGGCGCGTGGGAACGGATCGCCGCGATCAGTGCGTCACCGCTGTCGATGACCCGATCGTCGACGCGGGTGATCACCACGCCCCCGGGGATCCCGGCCTGTTCGGCGGGGCCACCCGGCGAGACGTCCTTGACGCCTGCCCCGTGCGAATCGTCGTTGGAGGCCACCGTGACGCCGATGATCGCCTGCGAGGCCTTGCCGGTCTTGCTCAGCTCGTCGGCGATGCGGCGGGCCTGGTCGACGGGGATCGCGAATCCGAGGCCGATCGAGCCGCCCTGCTGGCCGCCCGCCTGGGCGCCGCCGAGGGTGGCGATCGCCGTGTTGATGCCGATCAGCCTGCCCTCCATGTCGACCAGCGCGCCGCCGGAGTTGCCGGGGTTGATCGCGGCGTCCGTCTGGATGGCATCGATGACCGTGCTCTGGTTGGCCGCCTCCCCGCTGGTGGACACCGGGCGGTTCAGGGACGAGATGATGCCACTGGTGACGGTGCCCGCCAGCCCCAGCGGCGACCCGATCGCCACGACGCCCTCGCCGACCTGGAGATCGGCCGAGCTGCCCAGCTCGATGGGGGTCAGGTCGGTCTTGCCCTCGACCTTGATCACCGCGAGATCCGACATCGGATCGGTGCCGACCAGCTTGGCGGCGGCGGTGGACCCGTCGGAGAACGCGACCATGATCTTGCCGTCCGGGCCCGCACCCGCCGCGACGTGGTTGTTGGTCAGGATCAGCCCGTCCGAGGACAGGATGACGCCGGAGCCCTCGCCCTCGGCCCGGTTGCCCGCGACCTGGATCTGCACCACGCTGGGGAGCACCTTCTGGGCCACTGCCTGTACTGACCCCGCGGGCGCGTTCGCGGCCTGCTTGGCGCTTGCCTTCGGGGCGTTCAGCGAGTTCGTCACCGGGCCGCCGCCGTCGCCCGAGGCCCAGGCGCCTGCGATCCCGCCGATGCCGCCGCTGACCAGGGCCAGGGCGATCGCCCCCGCGGCGATGGCGGCGCGCGAGGACTTGGGCTTGGCGACGGCGCCGGTCGTGGCCGCGTCCATGGTCGGGGCGGCACCTGCCGCGGTCGGGTACTGCTCGGTCGGCCGGTACGCACCGTACGGGGCCTGCTGGTATCCCTGCTGCTGGTACGACTGCTGGTACTGCGGGTACGCCGCCGTCGCGTCGGCGGACGGCGGCTCGTAGCCCGCCTGCGGCATTCCGACGGTCGGCGCGGTCGACTGATGGATGGGCTGCGGCTGGGCCTGCTCGTTGGTGGGCGGCGTGTGATTCGGCTGGCGGTCGTCGGTCATCGCTGGCTGGTATCCGTTTCTCCCCTGTGCGCACCTGAGCGCACTGCGTTCTATCTCGTTGCTCACGACTGTGCACGAGCGGTCTGAGAGGGTCCTGAGATCAGGCTGTCAGTTTGCCGAGATCCTGCCGTTCGCCTGGTCCCCCGGCACGAATTCGGCCTCGCCCGGCAGCACGATCGTGATGAGCGCGCCGCCGCGCTCGGACCGACCCGCCTCGACCGTTCCGCCGTGTTTGACCACGACCTGCCGGACGATCGCCAGACCAAGCCCGGATCCGGGCATCGATCGGGCCGCGGTCGACCGGTGGAACCGCTCGAACACCAGCTGCCGGTCCTCCTCCGGGATGCCCGGGCCCGCGTCGGCGACGGTCAACGCGAGGTGGCCGCGATCGAGCTGCTGCATCCGGACCCGGACCGCCTGGCCGGGCGGGCTCCACTTGGCCGCGTTGTCGAGCACGTTCAGCACCGCCCGCGCGAGTCCCGCGCCGTCGCCGTAGACGAACCACGGGGTCGTCTGGGCCTCGAAGTCCACCTCGTTGCGCCGCCGACGGACCCGCTCGAGCGAGCGTTCCACGGTGTCGCTGAGGTCGATCCGCTCGTGCACCGTCTCGGGCGCATCCTCGCGGGCGAGATCGACGAGGTCGCCGACCAGGGTGGAGAGCTCTTCGATCTGCGCGATGACGTCGGCGCGCAGTTCGGCCATGTCCTCGTCCGGAATGTGCGGCGCCCCAGGTCGTCCCGAGGCGATCAGCAGCTCCATGTTGGTGCGGAGCGAGGTCAGCGGGGTGCGCAGTTCGTGGCCCGCGTCGGCGACCAGCCGACTCTGTCGGTCCCTCGACTCGGCGAGCGCCCGCAGCATCGTGTTGAACGACACGGTCAGCCGGGCCAACTCGTCGTTGCCGGTGACCGGGATCGGGGTGAGGTCGTCGGTGCGTGCCACCCGCTCCGCGGCCGCGGTGAGCCGAGCGATCGGGCGTAACCCGGTGCGTCCCACAGCCATTCCGGCGAGGGTGGCGAATCCGACGCCGCAACCGCCGACGATGAAGAGCACCCAGGCGAGCCGGTCGAGCACCGCCCCCGTCGCGGCCAGGCGTTGCGCGATCACAAGCGTGCTGCCGAGATTCGTCTTCTGGGTCAGCACCCGCTGACCGTCGACCGTGCGCAGGGCGGAGTCGTGTTCACCCCTGGCCACGGACATCTCGGCGTCACCGATCGGCGCGTTCGATCCGGGCGGCATGTACACGTTCAGATCCGGGAAGATCAGCGCGACACTGATGTCGTTGGAGTAGAAGGTGGCCAGCGAGATGTACCGGAAGTCCATCGCGTCGAGGTTGTTGTCGATCAGGGTGGCCGAGCGGGTACGCAGCTGCGAGTCGACGTCGGCGTAGAGCGCGCGTGAGACCACCGCGTACGCGGCAACGGCCATCACCGCCACCGCGATGGCCACCACCGATGCCGCGAGCAGGGTGACCCGCCAGCGCAATGACACCGACCGGGTCAACGGCATCGGTGGCCGCATCTCGGGCATCGGCGTCGGCTCGCCGTTGGCGCCGCCTGCGTTCGTCGCGGCGCCGTTCCTGCCGAAGGGGGCAACCATCACGGGGGCGTCTCCCGGAGCACGTAGCCGACACCGCGAACGGTGTGAATCAGGCGAGATTCCCCCTCCGCCTCGGTCTTTCGCCGGAGGTAGCCCACGTACACCTCGAGCGCGTTGCCCGAGGTCGGGAAGTCATAGCCCCACACCTCCTCAAGGATGCGGCTGCGGGTGAGCACCCGGCGCGGATTGGCCATCAGCATTTCGAGCAGCGAGAACTCCGTGCGTGTCAGGCTGATCGAACGGCCTGCCCTGGTGACCTCGCGGGTGACCGGGTCGAGAGTGAGATCCTCGAACGCCAGCGCCTCCGACTCGTCGCCCACGCCGGGGGTGGCGCGACGCAGCAGCGCACGCAGCCGGGCGAGCAACTCCTCGAGCGCGAACGGCTTGGGCAGGTAGTCGTCGGCTCCGGCGTCGAGGCCTGCCACCCGCTCCGACACCGAATCCCGCGCGGTCAGCACGAGGATCGGCAGGTCGTCCCCGGTGCTGCGCAGACGACGGCACACCTCGAGTCCGTCCAGCCGGGGCATCATCACGTCCAGGACCAGTGCGTCGGGCCGCGACGCCGCGACCTTCTCGAGCGCATCCACACCGTCGACGGCGAGGTCGACGGTGTAGCTGTTGAAGGTGAGGGAGCGGCGGAGGGATTCCCGCACGGCACGGTCGTCGTCGACCACCAGAATGCGCATGGTCACAGTTTGAACCCACGAACTGAGATCTCGCTGAGAGGGGTCCGGGCGGGGGCGGTCATTTCGTGATCTCAGCCCTCCGAGATCCGGGGGCCCGGCAGGTTCCAGTGCCGCCACAGGGCGAGCAGCCGGATCGTCGAGGCGGAGACGGTGCCCACCACCAGCCCGACGTCCGGAGTGAGCCCGAACTCCAGGAACGCCACCGTCACCGTCGAACCGACCAGCGCGGGCACCGCGTACAGGTCGCGGTGCAGCAGCAGCGGCATCTCGTTGACGAGCATGTCGCGCAGGACGCCGCCGCCGATCGCTGTGGTCGCACCGATCAGGCAGGCGGCCTGATTGCTTGCGCCTGCCGCGAACGCGATGACCGCGCCGCTGCTCGCGAACAGACCCATGCCGACCGCGTCGAGCACCAGGATCTCGCGGCGCAGCTTGGAGACCGTCGGGTGCAGGAAGAAGACCACCAACGAGGTCAGCAGCGCGGTGGTGAACATCGGCCAGGTGTTCAGCGCGGTCGGCGGATGGATGCCGAGGAGCACGTCCCGGATGACACCACCGCCGATCGCGGTGAACACCCCGAGCAGACACACCCCGAAGATGTCGAGGCGCTTGCTGACGCCGACGAGGGCGCCGGAGGCGGCGAACGCCACGACGCCGATCAACTCCAGCACCTTGAGCAGCACCGGTCCAGGGTGCCACGGGCGGTCCGCACCCCGGTCCGCAGACGCGCTGCCCCGACCTCCCCAATGTCACATCGATTCGTGCTGAGTGAACCAATGTGACATTCGGACAGTGTCGGATCAGCACCCGTCGAGCAGCGACGAGGAGCGCACGGCCGCCCGAGCCGCCCTGCAGCGTCTGCCGCGCGACGCCAGTCCGGTACGATTGCGAAATCGTGACGCTGCGGACGGACGTCCGCGAGGTCACCTACGGAAATTCGGCTTGTCCCGCGTGCGCGTTCGCGAGATGGCCCATCGTGGGGAACTGCCAGGCGTCCGCAAGTCCAGCTGGTAATTCGAGCCGTAAGGGAAGCAATGGCAGTCAAGAGAGCCCCGTCCAAGAAGCCGCGCGGCGCCGACGCGGGCCGCAAGCCCAAGAAGAACCCGCTCTTCGCGGCGAAGATCACGCACGTCGACTACAAGGACGTGAACCTGCTCCGCACGTTCATCTCCGACCGCGGCAAGATCCGCAGCCGTCGCGTCACCGGCCTGACCCCGCAGCAGCAGCGTCAGGTGGCCGTCGCGGTGAAGAACGCCCGCGAGATGGCCCTGCTGCCGTTCACCAGCACCAGCCGGTAGTCAGCGCAGAAGCCGAGGCCGCGCAGTCCGCAAGGACTGCGCGGCCTTCTGCGTTCCCGGGCGGTGGTGCCAGTGCCCCATCGCCGAGCGGGCACTTACCCGCGCCCGCACTCGCGCAGATTCATATGGTCAGAGCAACAACTGATCATGAGGGGGTCGGCCGGTGGGATTGGCGCGTAATCGGAAGTTGTTTCGGCTCGTGTGTCGGG
>NZ_JBHZBV010000018.1:0-64068 GCF_042754885.1 Rhodococcus sp. NPDC059179
GGATGTGGGCCTTAGACAAGCCACACCCCACCCGGAGGTTCTCTTCACATCAAGCCGACACGCCTGCTACCAACGTCCTGGCCGGGTACATCTAGAGGGCGTCGGCGCGGGTCAGGTGCGCTGGGTGAGGAGCTCGGTCAGGAACCGGCGCGCCGCGGTCGCGGCCCGTTCGCTGTCTCCGTCGATAACCGCCTGCACGAGTTCGTCGTGCTCGGGTTCGTAGGAGTTCTCGGCGGCGACCGGGTGGCGCAGGATGGTCTGCTCGATGGCGGGCAGGAGCGAGTCGTAGAACTCGAGGTACACGTCGTTGTGGCTCGCCGCGACGATCGCACGGTGCAGGGCCAGGTCGGCCGCGACCGCCGCGGACGTGTCGGCGGCGCCATCGGCGGGAGACCACAACAGGTTCCTGGTGTCGAGCAGGTCCCGCAGCTGTGCGATGTCGGTGTCCTCGCGGCGCCGCGCCGCGAGCGCGGCCGCGGTGACGTCGAGGGCCTGACGTAGCTCGAGGATGTCCCGCTCGTGCGCGGCCGCGAAGTACTTGCCAAGGGTGCCGCCGAGGTCGCTGGTCGCGATCACGTAGGTGCCCGAGCCCTGACGTCGTTCGAGCATGCCCGCGTGCACCAGGGCCTGGACGGCTTCTCGGACGGTGTTGCGTCCGGTGCCGGTCAGCTCGGCGAGTTCGGGCTCGGTCGGAATTCTCGAGCCGGTCGGCCAGCGGCCGGCCACGATCTCCTCACGCAGCTGGTCGGTGACCTGCGCGATGAGGCTTGTCCGTCGTACGGGTTGCACGTGCGCATCATACCCAGTTGCATCGGATCATCCAGTCATCCTATGATTTTGCGATCACATCGACCGAGCGGCATCCCCACACGATCGACCGGCGCGCACTCGTGGCCGGTCGACTGATGGTGCTCGTCGCGATCGTGCTCTCCGCGCTGACGCTTCGCACCGCCGTCACCTCGCTGACCCCGCTGCTCGACGAGATCAGCGGGGATGTCGGGTTCGGATCCACGATTGTCGGGGTCTTCGGGATGCTGCCCACCGCGATGTTCGCGATCTTCGGGCTGCTCACGCCGCGATTGGCCCTCTCTTTCGGACTGGAACGGGTCGCGTTGGCCGCGATGCTGATGACGGGCGTCGGGATCGCGACCCGCTCGATGGTGTCCGACACCGCGACCCTGCTGGCACTGTCGGCGCTCGCACTCGGCGGCATGGGCATCGGCAACGTGGTGATCCCGCCGCTGGTGAAGCGCTATTTCTCGGACCGCGTCGCGATGATGAGCACGATCTACATCACCTGTGTGCAGGTCGGCACCGTCCTTCCGGCGCTCGTCGCGGTGCCGCTCGCGGACGCCTACGGGTGGCGGGTCTCGCTCGGCCTGTGGGCGTTGCCTGCCGTCGCAGCGGCGCTGCCGTGGATCGGGATCGTGATCAGCAGACGCGGCCGAGACCGTCTCGACACCTCCGCCGAACCCCTGGCCGAGCAGGGTGAGCGCGGTCGGGCCTGGCGTTCTCCGGTGGCCTGGGGGATGGCCGGGATGTTCGGCATGACCTCGTTGATCACCTACTCGATGTTCACCTGGGTGCCGAAGATCCTGACCGAGGCAGGCGCAAGCGCGGCTTTCGGCGGCACCATGGTCGCGCTGTTCGCCGCGGTCGGCTTCCTCGCCGCGATCGGGGCGCCCACACTGTGTGCGCGGATCGCCAACCCGTATCCCGTCGTGGTGGCCTGCGCGGCGTTCTACCTGGCCGGATTCGCCGGGCTGCTGTTCGCGCCCATGGCGGCCCCGGTGCTGTGGATCCTGCTGGTCGGCCTCGGGCCGAGCACCTTCCCGATGTCGCTGACGCTGATCAACCTGCGCACCCGCACCGCCGCGGGCTCGGCCGCGCTGTCCGGCTTCACCCAGGGGCTCGGGTATGCGGTGGCCTGCCTCGGCCCGCTGCTGTTCGGCGTCCTGCACGATGTGACAGGCGGCTGGGCCTGGCCGTTCGCGATGCTCCTGGTGGCGGTCGGGGTCATCCTGGTGGCGGGTTACGCAGCCTGCAAACCGAGGTTCCTCGAGGACAGCTGGCAGTGACCGCCGTCACTTCTTGACCCCGATGTGACCGCTCATCACAGGCTGTAACACCCCGTTTACCTGCGGAAACATCCTCACTGTTCGGGTAACACGCTCGTGAGCGCATGTTCATTCTGGAGTCATTACCGGCATCACCTCGGCAACATCCGCCTCGTACCTTTGGGTCTCCCACGCATAGAGGAGGCCCGGTGACCGCACGTTCGGACGAAGTCGCGACAGCAGCGCGCAAGCACTACATCGCAGAATGGGATGCCGAGGATGTCGAGGCCTGGGAGGCCGGCGGCAAGGACATCGCCAAGCGCAACCTTGTGTGGTCGGTCATCGCCGAGCATGTCGGATTCTCCGTGTGGTCCATCTGGTCTGTGATGGTCCTGTTCATGCCGACCGAGGTCTACGGCATCGACGCGGCGGGCAAATTCTTCCTCGTGGCCGTCCCGACCCTTGTCGGCGCGGTCCTGCGCATTCCGTACACCGTCGCCACCGCGCGGTTCGGCGGGCGGAACTGGACGGTGTTCAGCGCGCTGGTCCTGTTCATCCCTCTGGTGCTGACACTGGTGCTGATGCTGAACCCGGGGGCGTCCTACACGACCTTCCTGCTGGTGGCCGCGCTCGGCGGTGTCGGTGGCGGAAACTTCGCGTCCTCGATGACCAACATCAACGCCTTCTACCCCCAGCGCCTCAAGGGCTGGGCCCTCGGCCTCAACGCAGGCGGCGGCAACATCGGCGTGCCGGTCATCCAGCTCATCGGCCTGCTCGTCATCGCGACGGTCGGCAACACAGAGGCCTGGATCGTCTGCGCCTTCTACCTGGTGTTCTGTGGTGTGGCCGCAGTCGGGGCCGCACTGTTCATGGACAACCTGGGCAACCAGAAGGCCGATCTGAAGGCCATGGGCAGGGCGCTCAAGTACCGCGACTCGTGGGTGATCGCCTTCCTGTACATCGGCACCTTCGGCTCGTTCATCGGCTACAGCTTCGCGTTCGGTCAGGTCATGCAGATCAACTTCATCGCGGGCGGCGACACCCCAGCCGAGGCGGCGCTGCACACCGCGCAGATCGCGTTCATCGGACCGCTGCTCGGCTCGATCGCCCGCCCGCTCGGCGGAAAGCTGGCCGACCGCGTCGGCGGCGGCAAGATCACCGTCTACACGTTCGCGGCGATGGCACTGGCCTCGGCCGTCGTGGTCGGCGCGAGCACCCTCGACGACCAGGCTGCGGGTCCGGCGAGCTCCGCCACGCTGACCATCCTGGTCTTGGGCTTCATCGCGCTGTTCGTGTTGTCCGGGCTGGGTAACGGCTCGGTGTACAAGATCATCCCCTCCATCTTCGAGGCCAAGGCTCAGGGACTCGATCACCTCAGCGTGGAAGAGAAGGCCAGCTGGTCGCGCAACATGTCGGGTGCACTGATCGGCTTTGCAGGCGCCATCGGCGGGCTCGGCGGCGTGGGCATCAACCTGGTGCTCCGGGCCTCCTACCTGGGCCCGGCCAAGTCGGCGACCATGGCGTTCTGGGTCTTCTTCGGGTTCTACCTGGCCTGCATCGTCGTCACCTACGTGGTGTTCCTGCGCCGTCCGGCGGCCAGGGACGTCACCGAGACCGAGGAGTCGGTGCTGGTATGACCATCGCAGTTCCGTCCCTGGTTTCCACCCCCACCCACTGCCCGTACTGCGGACTCGGTTGCGCGATGAACATCTCGCGTGACTCCTCGGCAACGGATCAGGCCCTGACCGCGACGGTCACGGGTCGGAGCTTCCCCACCAACCGGGGCGGGCTGTGCCAAAAGGGCTGGACCAGTGCGGAACTGCTGCGGAACCCGAACCGGCTCACCGCGCCACTGGTGCGCCGGGACGGGGAACTGCGCCCCGCGAGCTGGGACACGGCGCTCGACCTCGTCGCGGACGGCTTCGCAGCGGCGCAGGCAAAGGGCGGGCGCGACGCCGTCGCGATCTTCGGCGGCGGCGGGCTCACCAACGAGAAGGCCTACCAACTGGGCAAGTTCGCCCGGGTGGCGCTGCGCACCTCGAACATCGACTACAACGGCCGGTTCTGCATGTCCTCGGCTGCGGCGGCCGGCGGCAAGGCCTTCGGACTCGACCGCGGGCTGCCCTTCCCGGTGGCCGATCTCGGTGCGGCGCGGGCGATCCTGATCCTGGGCGGCAACGTCGCCGAGACGATGCCGCCGTTCGTCGGCCACCTCGCCACCGCGGCCGACGCGGGCGGACTCATCGTCGCCGATCCTCGCCGCACCGCCACCGTGGAACGCGCCCTCGCGGGCGGTGGGGTGCACCTGCAGCTGAGCCCAGGAACCGACCTGCCGCTGGCCCTGGGCCTGCTGCACCTGGCCGTGCTCGACGGCCGCATCGACCACAATTACATCGGCTCGCGCACCGAGGGATTCGACGACGCCTGGCTGGCCGCAGCCCAGTGGTGGCCCGAGCGCACCGAGAGGGTCACCGGGGTGCCGGTGAGCGCGCTGCGCCGCACGGTGGAGATCCTGTGGCGCGCACAGCAGTCCGACGCGGGCGCCTACATCCTGACGGCCCGTGGGGCGGAGCAGCACGCCACCGGGACCGACACCGTCTCGGCCGTGATCAACCTGGCCCTGGCCCTCGGGCTGCCCGGCCGCCGCGGCAGCGGCTACGGCGCGATCACCGGTCAGGGCAACGGGCAGGGCGGTCGCGAGCACGGGCAGAAGGCCGACCAGCTGCCCGGCTATCGCAAGATCACCGATCCCGCGGCCCGGGTCCACGTCGCGCAGGTGTGGGGTATCGATCCCGCCGAGCTGCCTGGTCCGGGAAAGAGTGCCTACGAGCTGCTCGAGTCGATCGGCACGCCCGGTGGACCGAGCGCGCTGATGGTGCACGGGGCGAACCTCGCGGTGTCCGCGCCGCGCGCCGGCCATGTGGTGGACCGGCTGGCCGCGCTGGACTTGTTGGTGGTCAACGACTTCCTGCTCTCGGAGACCGCGGCCATGGCAGACGTCGTGCTGCCGGTCCTGCAGTGGGCCGAGGAGGAGGGCACGATGACCAGCCTCGAGGGCCGGGTGCTGCGTCGCAAGGTGGCTGTGACCGCCCCCGACGGCCCGCGCTCCGAGCTCGAGGTGCTCGCCGAACTCGCGCGTCGACTCGGCCAGCCCGCGGGTCGGTTCGGCACCGACCCCGAGACGGTGTTCGAGGAGCTGCGGCTGGCCTCCGCGGGCGGGGTCGCCGACTACTCGGGGATCAGCTACGCCCGGCTGGACGCAGGCGAAGCGCTGCACTGGCCGTGTCCGAAGGTCAAGGGCGGGGCCGATCATCCCGGTACGCCGCGGCTGTTCTTGGACCGCTTCGAGACCCCGAGCGGCCGCGCGAACTTCGTCCCCGTTGAGCACCGCGGTCCGGCCGAGGTAATGGACTCCGAGTACCCGTTGGTGGCGACCACTGGACGCGTCCTGGCGCACTACCAGTCCGGTGCGCAGACCCGCCGGATCGACGAACTGGTCCGCGCCGCGGGCGAGATGTTCGTCCAGGTGCATCCCGACACCGCGCGCCGGATGGGCCTGGTCGAGGGTGGCCTTGCCGCCGTGGTGAGCAGGCGCGGGCGGACCGAGGCGACTGTGCGTTGCGACGACAGCATGCGGCTCGACACCGTGTTCCTGCCGTTCCACTTCGCCGGCGCAGGCCGGGCGAACCTGTTGACCAACCCGGCGCTCGACCCGACCAGTCGGATGCCGGAGTTCAAGGTGTGTGCAGTCAAACTGGAGGCGGTGGCATGAGTAGGACCCGAATCGTGGTGGTGGGCAACGGCATGGCCGGCTCACGACTGGCGGAGGAGTTGCGGCGGCGCGATCCCGAGGGCGAGCGGCTCGATGTCGTGGTGATCGGTGCCGAGTCGCACCCCGCCTACAATCGCATCCTGCTCTCGAACGTGCTGGCGGGCAGCATCACCGGCCGCGACACCCGGCTCAAGCCGGACGGCTGGTGGGAGCGCCAGGGCGTCGATGTCCGGTCGGGCGTGCAGGTGACGTCGATCGACACGGCCGCGCGGACCGTGCGGTGCGACGACGGCGGCGAGATCGGCTACGACGAGCTCGTGCTGGCGACCGGTAGCCGGTCGTTCATCCCGCCGATCGAGGGCGCCGTGGACGCTGATGGCGCGCTCGTCGATGGCGTCGCCGCCTTCCGCACGATCGGGGACTGCGACCAGATCATCGCCGCGGCCACCGGCGGTTCGAGCGCCGTTGTGCTCGGCGGCGGTCTGCTCGGACTCGAGGCGGCCCGCGGGCTGCTGATGCGCGGCATGGACGTCACCGTGGTGCACCCCAAGGACTTTCCGATGGAGCGCCAGCTGGACCCCGCAGGCGGTGCGGTACTGACCCGGGTGCTCACCGAGCTCGGTATGCGGATGGTGCTCGGACGCAGGGCCGTCGCGCGCGACGCCGCGAACCGGACCGTCACGCTCGACGACGGCACCGAGTTGCCCGCCGACCTGCTGGTGCTGTCCGCAGGCATCCGGCCGGAGGTGACGCTCGCCGAGTCGGCTGGCATCGCGATCGAGCAGGCCATCGTCGTCGACGACCTGCTGCGCACCAGCGCCCCGCGGGTCTCCGCGATCGGGGAGTGCGCGCAGCACCGCGGCGAGGTGTACGGACTGGTCCAGCCCGGATGGGAGCAGGCCGCGGTGGTGGCCGAGCGGCTCGCAGGAGAGAACCGGTTCGCCACCTACCACGGGACCGCGAACGTGACCCGGCTCAAGGCGCACGACATCGACCTCGCGTCGATGGGCGACATCAGCGCCGAGATGCATTGCAGCCACAGCGAAGTGCTGACTCTGGCCGACCCGACCCGAGGGCGTTACGCGAAGGTCGTGGTGCGCGAGGACCGGGTGGTCGGCGCGGTGTTGCTGGGGAACCCCGACGTGGTGGGCACCCTGACGCAGCTGTTCGACGCGCAGCTTCCCGTGCCGGTGGACCGGATGTCGCTCCTGATCGGCCGGGGGTCGGGAGCGGGCGTCGAGGTCGCGAGCCCGGCCACCATGCCCGGGTCGGCGGTCGTCTGCCGCTGTAACTCGGTGACCAAATCGCAGTTGACCAAGGCCTGGAAGACGGGCTCACGCACCGTGGCCGCCCTGGCGACCGAGACACGGGCGACCACCGGCTGCGGCGGGTGCAGCTCCGTTGTGCAGGGCATCTGCGAATGGCTACGCAACTCGGATCCGGAACCAATAGACCAACCAGTACACGAAACACCATCGATCGAAGAAGAGGGCGCAGCATGAACAACAAGTCGGTAGTGGTGATCGGGCACGGAATGGTCGGCCATCGATTCGTCGAGGCGCTGCGTGCGCGGGACGAGGATGCCCAGTGGCGGGTCACCGTCCTGTGCGAGGAGGCGCTGCCCGCGTATGACCGGGTCGGCCTGTCGTCGTACGTCGGGTCCTGGGATGCAAAGGAACTCGCACTCGCGGGCAACGACTACGTCGGCGACTCGTTGGTCGACCTGCGGACCGGTGAGCGAGCTGTCACGATCGACCGCGCCGCGCGCACCGTGACGACCGGCTCCGGCGAGACCCTCGGCTACGACGCCCTCGTCATGGCCACCGGTTCGTACCCGTTCGTGCCGCCGATCCCCGGCCACGACCGCGACGAGTGCTTCGTCTACCGCACCCTCGATGACCTCGACGGCATCCGCGCCACCGCGGACAAGGCGGGACCGGGGGCGGTGGGCGTCGTCGTCGGCGGCGGCCTGCTCGGCCTGGAAGCGGCCAACGCGCTCAGGCTCATGGGCATGACCCCGCACGTGGTGGAGTTCGCGCCGCGGCTGATGCCGCTGCAGGTGGACGAGGGCGGCGGCGCGCTGCTGGCGCGGCTGGTCACCGATCTCGGCGTGACCGTGCACGCGGGCGTCGGCACCGCCGCCATCACCGAGGGCCCCGACGGCGTGACGGTCGAACTGTCCGACGGTTCGGTCATCGAGGCCGCGCTGCTCGTGTTCTCGGCGGGCATCCGTCCGCAGGATCAGCTGGCGCGTGACGCCGGACTCGACGTCGGCCCGCGCGGCGGAATCCTCACCGATATCGGCTGCCGGACCTCGGACGAGGCCATCTACGCCGTCGGCGAGTGTGCCGCGGTCGACGGTGTCGCCTACGGCCTGGTGGCCCCCGGTTACACCACCGCCGAGATCGTGGCCGACCGCCTGCTCGGCGGTCAGGCCGAGTTCCCCGGCGCGGACCTGTCCACCAAGCTCAAGCTGATGGGCGTGGACGTCGCCAGTTTCGGCGATGCGCACGCGCAGACGCCTGGAGCCCTCGAGGTGGTCCTCAGCGACGCGGCCAAGGGCACCTACGCCAAGCTCGTGGTGTCCGACGACGCCAAGATCCTGCTCGGCGGGATCCTGGTCGGCGACGCGTCGGCGTACGCCTCGCTTCGACCCCTGGTTGGTCGCGAGCTGCCGGGTGACCCGGCGTCGCTGATCTCGCCCGCGGGGGAGAAGCCCGGAGCCGGCTCCCTGCCCGACGACGCCGAGGTCTGCTCCTGCAACGGCGTGACCAAGGGCGACATCTGCGGCGCGATCGCCGACGGTGCCTGCGACATCGCGTCCGTGAAGAGCTGCACCAACGCGGGAACCACCTGCGGCGGCTGCCTTCCCACGATCAAGCAGCTGCTGGCCTCGTCCGGCGTGGTGATGTCGAAGGCGCTGTGTGAGCACTTCGAGCAGTCGCGGGCGGAGCTGTTCGAGATCGTCATGGCGACCGGCACCCGCACGTTCTCCGCGCTGATCGCCAAGTTCGGCACGGGAACCGGATGTGACATCTGCAAGCCGGTGGTGGCCTCGATCCTGGCCTCGACCGATTCGGATCACATCCTGCACCGGAACCAGGCCTCGCTGCAGGACACCAACGACCACTTCCTGGCCAACATCCAGAAGAACGGCACCTACTCGGTGGTGCCGCGGATGCCCGGCGGCGAGTGCACCCCCGAGCAGCTGATCGTGATCGGCGAGGTGGCACGGGATTTCGGCCTGTACACCAAGGTCACCGGTGGCCAGCGCATCGACCTGTTCGGCGCCCGCGTCGAGCAGCTGCCCGCGATCTGGAAGCGACTGGTCGATGCGGGCATGGAGTCCGGTCAGGCGTACGGCAAGTCGCTGCGCACGGTGAAGAGCTGCGTCGGATCCACCTGGTGCCGATATGGGGTCCAGGACTCGGTGGGGATGGCCGTGGGACTCGAAAACCGTTACCGCGGCTTGCGTTCGCCGCACAAGATCAAGTTCGGTGTCTCCGGTTGCGCGCGTGAGTGCGCGGAGGCGCGGGGCAAGGACGTCGGCGTCATCGCCACCGAGAACGGTTGGAACCTCTACGTCGGCGGCAACGGCGGGCAGTCGCCCAAGCACGCGCAGCTGCTTGCGGGCGGGCTCGACGACGAGACGCTGATCAGCTACATCGACCGGTACCTGATGTTCTACGTGCGTACCGCCGACCGGCTGCAGCGCACCGCACCGTGGGTGGAGGGGATGGAGGGCGGCCTCGATCACCTCAAGGCCGTGATCTGCGAGGACTCCCTCGGTATCGCCGCGGAGCTCGAAGCGGCCATGGCCAAGCACGTGGACGGCTACCAGGACGAATGGGCCGGTGTGCTCGACGACCCGGAGAAGCTCTCGCGCTTCGTGTCCTTCGTCAACGCGCCGGAGGAGGCCGACCCGACCGTGGCGTTCGACGAGTCCGGTGATCGCAAGATCCCGGTCCTGATGGGCATGCCGCCGATGCCCACGACGACCTCGCAGTAGCAGATCGAGGCCGATCGGCTTCTGCTTACCGCGTGGGAATCGAGGCTTAACGCCGAGGAAACACCGGAAAAGTAGAAAGTAAGCCTGCATTACAGGAGGACCACGATGATGACCGTTATCGACACGAAGGCGCACAACGTGACCGGACCCGGACGTGAGAGCGTCAACAACGGACGACTCGAATGGACCTCGGCCTGCCCGCTCAGCCATCTGATTCCTGGACTGGGCGTTGCCGTGCTCCTGCGGGGCAATGAGCAGGTGGCGCTCTTCCTCTTGGAGGACGGCTCGCTCTACGCCGTGGGAAACATTGATCCGTTCGGGCGCGCGGCTGTGATGTCGCGCGGCCTGGTCGGGGACAGGGCAGGCGAGCCCATTGTGGTGTCGCCTCTGCTCAAGCAGGTGTTCTCGCTTGTCGACGGGCGCTGCCTCGACGACGAGTCCGTCCGGCTACCGGTCTACGACGTGCGGGTCTGGGCGGGCATGGTCCAGGTCCACAGCACCTCTGGCCTCCAGGTGGACAGCGCGTGAGCGAGGGCAGGGCGGCGCCGCAGACCGGTGAGCCGCTGGCCGGCTTCACGGTGGGGGTCACCGCGGCCAGGCGGTCGGAGGAGTTCACCACTCTGCTGACCCGTCGCGGTGCCACCATCGTGCACGCGGCAGCGATCCGGATCATCCCGCTCGTCGACGATGCCGAGCTGGAACGGGTGACCAGGGAACTGATCGACCATCCGCCGGAGATCGCGGTCGCGACCACAGGAATCGGGTTCCGCGGCTGGATGGAGGCCGCCGACGGGTGGGGCCTCGCCGAACAGCTGGCCGGCGCGCTCGGGACGGCGCGGCTGCTCGCCCGCGGTCCCAAGGCGAAGGGAGCCATCCGCGCCGCCGATCTGCGTGAGGAGTGGTCGCCGGTCTCCGAGTCCTCCGCCGAGGTGATCGATCACCTGCTCGCCGAGGGCGTGGAGGGCAAGCGGATCGCGGTGCAGTTGCACGGCGCCACCACCGAATGGGAGCCGCTGCCGGACTTCTGCGAGGTGCTCCGGGTGGCCGGAGCCGAGGTCGTGCCGGTGCCGGTGTACCGGTGGACGCAGCCCGACGATTCGACCGCGATGGACCGGCTCATCGAGCTGACCGTCAGTGGGGGATTGGACGCACTGAGCTTCACCAGTGCGCCCGCGGTGGCGTCGATGCTGATCCGCGCCAAGGAGATCGGCCTCATCGACCCGTTGCTGCACTCGCTGCGCACCCGGGTGCTCGCGGTGTGTGTCGGCCCGGTGACCGCGGCGCCGCTCGAGGCGCTCGGGGTCCCGAGCACCATGCCGGGCAGGGCTCGGCTCGGGTCCCTCGCCCGGCACATCGCCGAGGAGTTGCCGCGCCGGGCGATGAAGCTTCGTGCCGCCGGGCATGACGTGAGCGTGCGCGGCGGATGCGTCGTCGTGGACGGCGAGGTTCGCCAACTGGCTCCTGCCGCAATGGCTTTGATGCGAACGCTGGCGCACCGACCCGGTCGGGTGGTCTCGCGGGAGGAACTGCTCTCCGTGCTGCCCGGTGGCGGCGAGGACACCCACGCCGTCGAGACCGCGATCGCGCGGCTGCGGACCTGCCTCGGTTCCCCGAAGATCGTGCAGACCGTGGTCAAGCGCGGGTACCGCCTGGCCCTCGACCCCGCCGACTGCGGGGACGGCTCGTGAGCAGGCCCGCGCTGGTGCTCGTCGCACACGGCACCCGCAGTCCGCGCGGCGTCGACATGGTCGCCGCGCTGGCCGATGCGGTTGCGGACGAGGTGGGCACGACCCGTGTCGCCTTCGTGGACGTGCTCGGACCCTCGCCCGCGGAGGTGCTCCGCGACCTCGGCGCGCCCGCGGTCGTGGTGCCTGCGTTCCTGGCCTCGGGATACCACGTGCACACCGACGTCCCGCGCGAGGTCGCCGATTCAGGCCATCCCGACGTGACGGTCACCAGGGCGCTCGGACCGGACCCGGTGTTGGCCAAGGTGCTCTTCGAGCGGCTGCGCGAGGCCGGCTGGCGGCCGGGCGACGCTGTGGTGCTGGCGGCTGCCGGCTCCTCGGACCCCCGTGCCCTTGCCGACGTGCGCCGCGCCGCCGCGATGCTGGCGGGGCTGGTGTCCGACCGGGTGCACATCGGCTACGTCGCCACGGCGGAGCCGCGGGTGCCCGAGGTGGTGGACGGGCTCCGATCGGCGGGCCACCGCCGGGTGTTCGTCGCCTCGTACCTGTTGGCGCACGGCCTGTTCCATCGGAGACTGGCCGAGGCCGGGGCGGACGGCGTTGCCGAGCCGCTCGGCGTGCACCCGGCGCTGGTTCAGCTGCTCGCCGATCGCTACCGGGCCGGTTGCGCGAGGATCGCTTCGGTCAATGCGGCAGGGACAAGGGCAGGGGCAGCAGTTCCGCCGAGCCTCCGTCAGGCGTTGCCGGTTCGATGATCGCGAGGGCGTGAGCCCCGATCAGCGCGGCGAGGTGCGCCGTCCCGGCGGGCGCGGCGGCGTGCCAACGACCGTCGGAGCTCCGGGTGGCGGTGACGACCCGGGGGACGTCTGCCGCGAGCTCCGCTGCGTTCTCGATCGGCGCATATGTGGGTGTCGGGGCGGGCGCGCCGGTCAGTGCGGAGACAACGGTCGGCGCCGTCATGAGCAGCGTGGCGACCGCGGCGTAGGGGTTGCCTGGCAGTCCGAGCACAACGCGGCCGTCGGGCAGCACCGCGACGACCTGGGATCCGCCCGGCCGGCATCGCACCCGTCCCACCACGACGTGGGCGCCGCTGCGGGCGAGAGCCAGCCGCAGGTGGTCCGCGGCCCCGCCGCCGGTGGCGCCGACGATGACGATCAGGTCGGGGTCCGCGGCGGGTGCGACGGGGCGGGGTGGCGCAAGTAGCTCGTCGAACCCTCCCGCGGTGTCGCGCAGGTGCGATTCCGCGGCCGTGCGGATCCCACACCAGGACAGGAAATGCGGCATCAGTGGCCCCAGGCTGTCGCGGGTCTGCCCGGCGCGCAGCGGGCCGTCACGGCGGATCTCGTCGCCGGTCACCACGACGTGGGCCGTCACCGGCCCGCGGACCAGCAGTTCGGGGACCTCGCCGCTGAGCGCCACCGACGCGACGGCCGCGGTGACCAGTACGCCCGTCTCGGCGAGCGGTGCTCCCGGATGCCAGTCCTCGCCCCGCCTGCGGGTGTCGTCGCGGACGGGCGCTCCCGGTCGCCTGCTCAGGGTGGCGTCCGCGAGTTCGATGTGTTCGTCGCGCACCACCGCGGTGGCACCGGACGGCACGTGGGCTCCGGTGGCGATCCGCACCGCGTGCCCTGGCTCGAGTTCGACCTCCTCCTCGGAGCCGGCGTAACGGATCGCCTGATCGAGTTGCCAAGGGCCGTCGCCGGATACGGCGTAGCCGTCCATCGCAGAGACGTCGAGCCGGGGCAGCGCGTCGGCTGCGAGCATCGGCTTCGCCAGCACCCCGCCGAGGGCGTCCGCTGGGGCCGCCGAGCGGGTGGGCAGCATCTCGACGGCGTCGCGGACGACCCGCCTGGCCTCGTCGAGGTCAACGGCGGGGGAGATGCTGCGGGTGCGGGCGGCGGCGACGTCCGCCTCGGTGTCGCAGTCGGAGATCCCGGTCATGGGGACGGTGACGTATCCGGCCGGGATCACCGTCTTCATCGGCCTGTTGGCCAGATCGGCGCGACCGAGTTTGTCGAGTCGAGCGGACAGCGCGCTCCGGCGCCACACGCCGAGCAGGAACTGCACGCGGCCGGATTCGTCGAGCGCAAAGGCCGCAGTCGCGTCAGGTTCGCGGTCGAGGGCATCGACGAGGCTCTCGATCGAGGCGGCAGCGAGGAACGGTAGGTCGGCGGCGAGCACCACGACATGTGCTGTGCCGCCCTCCAATTCGCGTAGTCCCGCGTTCATTGCGAGGACCGGGCCGCCGCCGACGGGTGATTCCTGGGTCTGTCTGATCGAGTCGGCGAGGTCGGCTCGGTGCGGTCCGACGACGACCACCCGCTCGGCCCCGGCGACAGCGTCGAGGGCGGCGGACAGCATGGAACGTCCGGCGATGACGATCGCCGGCTTGTCGACGCCACCCATCCTGGTGGCGGATCCGCCGGCGAGAATGACTGCGTCGTAGCGTGAGTGTGCGCCGGGAGTCATGGGTACATGATCCCACGCAACAGGTCAGGCCTTCTTGCCACGCTCGACCTGATGCCGGTGTGGCCGTCGGCGAGCCACCCGGCCATCGTATTCGCGTCGGTCGCGAGGTCAGCGCTGAGTCGCGATGAGGGTCTTCATCCCGCCCACCCGCCTGGCACGGGCCGCGCGGGCCAGCATCCGGGGGGAGAACATGACGAGGGGCGACCGGTTGCGGGTCCCATACGCGTAGAACCGGTCCGCCACCCACGGGTCCCGGGCTGCACCGGCGAACAGCAGTCGCTGCATTGGATTGAATCGAGGGTGCTGGCTGAAATCGATCGCGAAGTACTGGTGCGGCCACAGTCGCACCCGGTGACGACGCTGATAGCGACGCGCCGCCAGGTCTATCTGCCGGTCGCTGCCGGTTGCGAGTGGTGTCGCGACGGCGTCGCTCAACCACTCCGCGGTCTGCAGCGCCCAGCCGCACCCAGCGCCCCAGAGCGGGTCGAGCACCATGGCGGCGTCCCCGACGAGGGCGACGCCGGGCGAGGCGATGCGGCGCCGGGTGATACTCGGATAGTCGCGGGTTCCGACGACCTCAGATACACGTTCAGCGTTGGTCAGGTCGGGGGCGTCCGGCAGGTCCTCGAACACGCGCAGCAGCGCTGCCTCCCGGTCGCCATCGAACTCCGACAGCCGGCTCTTGCCGGGCATGACGGTGAGGACGGTCACCCCGGCATCGTTGCCGAACGCGTATGCGGCGTCGGGCTCGAGCAGCCAGAGCTGAACCGGTTGTCCGTGGGGGATCGTGACGTTCCGGAAGGAGGCGAAGTAGGCGAAGCGGTCGTTCCGGGATTCGCGACCGGGTAGGCCGGCAAGCCGGGCCACCTTCGAGGACCGGCCGTCCGCACCGATGACCAGTCGGCAGGAGAGCCGTCCCGCGCGGTCGGCGATGACGCCATCGACGCGCCCGTCTGGACCCCTGGTCAGCTCGCGGAGCTTCGCGCCCAACATCAGATCGACGCCCGGCACCTGGGCGGCGGTTTTCCGAATCAGCGGATCGAGTACCTCGCGGCGGAGGTTGTAGCCGTGCGGTGGACGGTCCGTCGGCTCAGGCTCCCTGACCCAGCCGAATCGGCACCAGACACTGCCATGGTTCGGCACTGCTCCGGCGGCCTCGAGCTCCGCATCGAGACCGAGCCGCTGGAGGGTGGGTAGCGCGCTCGACTGGATGTAGTGCGTGCACATCCGCTTGTACGCCGCCGGATTGCGATTCGCCTCCAGCAGCGCGACCCGTAGCCCCTTCCGTGCGAGCAGGATCGCCGCCGTGCACCCGGCCAGGCTCGATCCCACAATCGCGACGTCATACTCGCCACCCATGATCGCTCACCGCGATTCGGTCCTAGAGGTACGCCGCCTCTCAGTGTCGCAGCCGACCGGTGTGGATGTAAACACAACAATTCGGCCACGGATCCGGACGGTATCCGCAGGTCGGCCGACAATCACCCCATGACGCGTGGCGGTGAACGGAATCTTCGGGACCTCGAGCCCGACATCGTCACCGATTTCAGCACCCGGATGAGCTACGGGTCCTACCTCGACCTCGGCACGTTGCTCAGCGCGCAGAACCCGGTCAGCGAGCCACCGCACCACGACGAGATGCTCTTCATCATCGCGCACCAGACCACCGAACTCTGGCTCAAGCTGGTCCTGCACGAGATCCGCGCGGCCCGACGGGCGTTCGCCGAGGACGACATAGGGGTCGCGCTCAAGTGCATCGCCCGCGTCAAGCACATCCAGCGGTCGATGACCGAACAGTGGTCGATCCTGGCGACACTGACGCCGACCGAGTACGCCGAGTTCCGCGGCTTCCTCGGCAACGCATCGGGATTCCAGTCGTACCAGTACCGCGCCGTCGAGTTCATCCTCGGCAACAAGAACGCGGACCTGCTCAGGGTGTTCGAGGCGGACCCGCCGTCGCATGCCGTCCTCGACACCCTCCTGCGCGAGCCGAGCCTGTACGACGAGTTCTGGCGTTGCCTCGCGCGCGCCGGCTACGACGTGCCCGGTTCCGCGCTCGACCGGGATGTCACCCGCGCGTATGTGGTGAACCCCGACCTGATGCCGATGGTCAAGCACGTCTATGAACACCCCGAGGACTGCTGGCGCGCGTACGAGTCCTTCGAGGAACTCGTCGATCTCGAGGAGAGCTTCCAGCTCTGGCGTTTTCGGCACCTGCGGACCGTGCTCCGGGTGATCGGGATGAAGACCGGCACCGGTGGCTCCTCCGGCGGCGCGGGCTTTCTGCAACGCGCGCTCGAACTCACCTTCTTTCCCGAGCTGTTTGCGGTGCGGACCGAACTGGGACGTTGACGGGCCCGGGGATGAACGTCGACGTCGAAAATCTGTGGTGCGGAGCCTGGTTGGGGCGGTGCCGGCTGACCACGAGCGGGGATCGGCTGGTCTCGGTGCGGCGGCGATCCGCGAGGGAGGGGCAGGCCGACCTCGAGATCCCCGGCGTGGTCTTCGCGGGGCTGCGGGACGCCCACGTGCATCTGGGGCTGGTCGACGCGGGCGCCCTCTATGCGGGCGGTCTGGCCGCGGTGCACGACCTCGGTTCGCCGCCGTCGGTCCTGGCACCGTTCGCGGACGCGGCGGTCCTCACCGGGCTACCCGAGGTGAGCTATGCCGGTCAGTTCCTCACCGTCCCGGGCGGATACCCCGTCGACCGGTCCTGGTCGGCGGCCGGGTCGGTGTGCGTCATCGCCGAAACCCGGGAGGCGGTGGCGGCCGTCGACACGCAGGTCCGGGCGGGCGCGGCCTTCGTCAAGATCATGCTGAACTCGGACGCGGGTCCGGTGTTCGACGATGCGACCCTCGACGCGGTGGTCCGCGCCGCGCATGCGGGCGGTCGCCCCGTCGTCGCGCACGTGGAGGGTCGGGGCCAGGCCGCGCGCGCCTTCGAGTCAGGCGTGGACCGGCTCGCGCACGCCCCGTGGACCGAGCGCCTGCCCGACGAACTGCTCGCGGCGATGGCGCCGTCGATGCGGTGGGTCAGCACCCTCGATATCCACGGTCGCGGAGTCGAATTCGATGTCGCCGCCGACAATCTTCGCCGGTTCCGGGCGCGCGGAGGCGTCGCGGTCTACGGAACCGACCAGGGCAACGGCCCCCAGCCGGTCGGGGTCAACCCGCGCGAGCTGTCCGCGTTGCTCGGCGCCGGACTCGACCGTGCGGCGGTGCTCGACGCGATCGCCGTCCCCTGGCCGGCGGGCACGGCACCGCGGCTCGCGTGGGCGCCGGGCACGCCGCCGACCGACGACGCGGATTGGGCCGTGTGGCTCGCCTCGACCCGCAACCTCGCCCCGGCGCAGATCAAGGAGCAGTTCGGATGAGTGACTCCAGCCCCGTCCCGCAACGATTCTCGGTGCGCGCCGCCGAGCTCGACGCGGCCGACCCGCTGCGCACGTACCGCGACCTCTTCGTCGACGCCCCGACCGTCGTCTCATACCTGGACGGGAACTCGCTCGGGCGGCCGACCAGGGCGGGCGCCGAGCGCGTCGCCCGGTTCGTCACCGAGGCCTGGGGCGACCGGCTGATCCGCGGCTGGGACGAGGAGTGGTTCGACCTGCCCCTGAGGATCGGCGACGACCTCGGGAGGGTGGTGCTCGGGGCGGCGGAGGGCCAGACGGCGGTGGGCGACTCCACGAGCGTGCTGCTGTACAAGCTGGCTCGCGGGGCCGTCAGGCTTCGACCCGGGCGAGACGAGATCGTCCTGGACACAGACAATTTCCCCACCGACCGCTATGTCGTCGAGGCGGTCGCGTCCGAGATGGGGATGGTCCTGCGGTGGATCGAGTCGGATCCGCGCGGCGGGGTGCACGCGGACGATGTCGGCGCAGTGGTCGGCGAGCGGACGGCGCTGGTGGTGCTCAGCCATGTCGCGTACCGGTCGGGCTACCTGGCCGACGCCGCAGCCATCACGCGGATCGCCCACGATGCTGGCGCGCTCATGCTGTGGGACCTGTGCCATTCGGTCGGTTCGGTCCCGGTCGAACTGGACGCATGGGGCGTCGATCTCGCCGTCGGCTGCACCTACAAGTACCTGAACGGTGGACCGGGTTCGCCGGCATTCGCCTACGTGCGGGCGGGCCTGCTCGAGGAGTTCGTGCAGCCGATCTGGGGATGGATGGGCCGCGAAGACGTCTTCGAGATGGCGCCCGGCTATCGGCCCGCCCGCGGCATCCGGCGCATTCTCAGCGGCACACCCGCAGTGCTGGGCATGATCGCGATGCGTGACACCCTCGAGCTCATCGACCGGGCGGGGATCGGGACGATCAGGGCGAAGTCCGTGCTGCTCACCGAATTCGCGCTCGAGCTCGTCGCCGAATCGTTGGTTCCGCTCGGGGCGACGGTCGCGTCGCCGGTCGACTCGAGCCTGCGCGGTGGACACCTCACCGTCGACCATCCGCACTTCCGCGCGGTCACCCCGGCGCTGTGGGAGCGCGGCGTGATTCCCGACTTCCGGGCTCCCGAGGGGCTTCGGCTCGGGCTGAGTCCGCTCAGCACCAGCTTCGCGGAGGTGGTCTTGGGCGTGGAGGCGATCCGAGCGGAGCTGGCGACCAGAGCCTGATTCGTAACACAGGTAACGACCACGACGACAGGGACAGCGGGGCGTGGTCCAGGCGGACGGGCGCCGGAGGCGAGGGGGACCGATGGGTGATGGCGCTGCGCCGCGATGGGGCTGGACCGACACGCTGGTGATGGTGTCGATCGTGGCGACGGGTGTGATCGTCGCGGGACTGCTGCACGTGCCGGGCGGGAGCGCGACGGATGACACGTCCGCGCACAGCTACGTGACGCCGGAGGTGGAGTACCCGGTAGAGATCCCCGGCTGCGAGTCGGTGGCGGCGCCGTCCGAGGGTGAGATGTTCATGACATCGATCTCCGGCGAGCAGAGCTACGACAACCCGCGGTATCCGTGGTTCTCCGGGCCGAAGGCCACGGCCATGAGCGAGGCGCTGCGCGAGGCGCTGCCCGGCGGTGTGGAACTCGAATACGCCAGTCCGACCGAGTCGCTGTTGTTCGAGCCGATCCCCGTCTACAGCAGCCCTTCCCAGCTCCCCGAGGGCATCACCGAGGACGACTTCGGCGGTTCGACCTCCGCCCGCGGAATGCTGATCCGCGATTCGGTGCGCGGGTCGTTGTGGGTGACCGTGCGACGCTGGGACAAGCCGGTGCCCGAATGCGTGGCCGGGCAACTCGATCGACGCGCCACGTATCCGGACGGCACGATCGTCGACACACAGGACACGTGGGCCGAGTACGACGGGAAGCGAAACCTGCTCCGCACCGCCGCCGCCTACCTGCCGGACCGCACCCTCGTCACCGTGCAGGCCGGCGACGAGGACAGCGGGACTCTGCCGCTGACCCTCGAGGAACTGAGCTCACTGGCCCGCACACCCGGTCTGTCGGTGACCGCGGCGGTTCCCGCGGGCACGCCTGCGCCGCCGGTCGATTGCAGCGGCGGGGGAGCCGGATCGAGGGGGGAACGGCCCACCCGAGACGCCGTCGAGCGAGTGGGCCGCGCGCTCGACGAAGCGTGGCGCGCGCACGCACCAGCGCACGTCACCCTCGACCGGGCGCTCGGATCGTTGCAGCCCGCGGGGGAGTCGAGCGCCTGCACCACGGTCCAGGCCACCGGTCCGGGGGGCTCCGGTCGGTTGAGCGTCGACATCGGCGGCGGACATGAGTTGCCCGCGGAGCCCGACGAGTACGACCCGTCGAACGCGTGGAACAGCACGAAGTTCGAGACCCTGCCGGACGGATCGGTGGTCGAGCGGGACCGGCCGTCGATTGTCACGGTGACCCGGCCGTCCGGCAACCAGGTCCGGGTCAGTCTGTCGGACGTGCCGCCCGGCACGCTGCTGACCGTGGACCAGTTGCAGGCGATCGCCACCGCGCCCGGTCTCGAGCTGACGCGGTGACGGTCGAGCGAAACCGGTGGCAGCTGTTCGCGGCGGCGGTCGTCGCAGCGGTCACCGTGTCCGGGGCGGTCGTGGTGATCGCGCGCAGCGGCGACGAACCGGAGACCGAGGCCGCCGCAGGCGAGTCCGCGGCCCCAACGACGGCGACCGCATCCGGGGATGCCCCCGAGGTCGCGTGGACCCTGGACGCCGCGGAGACCTTCGGGCGCAGCTTCGCAGCCTTCCGTGATCCCCGGTTCGGCAGCGAGTTCGATTCGAGTGAGCCTGGATTCGTCGACGTCGGCGACACGCTGATCACCCTGATCGGCCTTCCCGACCCCCGCGGCTACAGTCTCGACCGGTCGATCATGGTCGGGGTCGATGCGGCGGACGGCAGCGAGCGGTGGCGGACGCCCGCCGACAACCTCGGTGGGTGCGCGGCCGAGCCGGTGAACGAGAAGGTGATCTGCTACTCGAACGGCGCGGACGGTCGGTCGGCCATCGTCTCGGTCGACGTGGACAGCGGCGCCGTCACCCGCACGGAGTCGGACTGGATGATCCTGGCGCTCAGCGCCTCCGGCGACCGCATCTTCGTCGCGGAGGGCAACCCCGAGGACGACGACGTGGAGGTGCACGCGGGCACGCCCGAGGACCCGGATGCGTTCTGGACGACCAGGTTCGACGTGGGCGCCGCCTGGGAGGACGCGTTCGGGCAGATGCTGAAAACCGAGCACGGAGTCGGCGTGCTCGAACTCGGCGGTGACGTCGTCGGGTTCGATCTCGAGTCGGGTCGGCAGACCTGGACGCGGGGAACGGAGGAGTGCGCCGGCTCGGCGCACATCACCCGGCCGGGATTGGTGGCGATGACCCACACCGACTGCGGTCAGGGCCGGGTTGTCGGTGCCGAGGTGGTCGATGCGCGTGGCCGCGTGATCGCTCGTGGGGACGGGGAGTCCTCCGTGCAGTTCGAGCTCGACGAGCCCTCGGCGGATGTGCCGCTGATCGTCGGTGACGCCGCGTACGACCGCGCCAGCGGCGAACGGCGCTGGACCTCCGGGGAATTGCGGGACGGTGTGGTCACCGCGGTCGCCGGGGATGTGGTGCTGGTGCAGAGCTCCGAGACAGGCCAGGTGGTAGGACTCGACGCCGATACGGGTGAGGCGCTCTGGCGGCAGGAGCGCGACGGCGACTTCGGCACACCCGCCGTCCTCGACGGCCGTTCCGTGATCGCGGTCGGGGCCGACTCGCTGTCGGCCACCGACCTCCGGTCGGGTGAGCGTGAATGGGTGATGCCGTTCACCGCGATCGTCGAGGAGGACCGCTCGTATTCGGGGAACCCGACGTTGGGGCGGGCCGACGAGGTCCTGGTGTACACGAGTGGCAGGAGCATGGCCGGACTCACCGCGGGCTGAGTGGAGGAATGCCCCAGAAACATCAAACTGCGCGGAATCAGAAAGGTACAACCCGCTCATTCTGTACGAAACGCCGAATCTGTACAGAGTTCGCATTCTGTACCTTTTGATTTCGCGCCCGAACAGTGTTTGTCCGGGGGTGCCGGCTCAGCGGCGCCGCTCGAGGGCAAGCGCGGTCAACGCTTCGACTGCGGCAGCTGCATCGTCGACCGGCACCAGTAGGTGGTCGTGGTGGTAGCCGGCGATGACGTTGCAGCTGATGCCGACTTCGGCGAGCCGTGAGCTCACCGCCGCGGTCAGGCCGACCGCGTCCAGCGCGGAGTGCACCCGCAGCGTGAGCCAGGCGAGGTCGCGTTCACCGCTCATCACCCGACGATCTCAGAATTCGTGCCGCGCCGCCGCGAGGTCGACCCGGCCGTCGCGGATCGGGACGCCCTCGAGCGCGAGCTTCGAGATCTGTCGGTGTGCGAGATGCGCGGCAGGTTTGCCGCTCGCGCCGAGCACCCTGTGCCAGGGCAGGTCGGCCGAGTCGGTGCGCATGATCCAGCCGACGGTCCGAGCGCTCGACAGGCAGGCGGCCGCGGCGATGTCGCCGTAGGTGGCCACCTTGCCGGGCGGGATCGCCGCGACCAGCTCACGGACCCGCTCGATCTGCGCCTCGCTGGTCGCCGCCACCTACAGCAGCTTCCCGATCAGCTCCGCCACATCCGCCGGCCTGGCCTGGCCGACCATGTGGTCGACGTCCATCTCCACCACGGTGAGGTGATCGCCGAGGTGCGCCGACAGCGCGGCGCGGAACGCAGGCGTCACGTATGGCGGCTGGACCCGCATCGCCTGCACAAGGACGGTCGGCAGGTCCGCCGGGGGCAGCACGAACGGGCGCGCGAGCTCGCCCCAGGACGCGACGATCGCCGGGATCGACATCCGCCAGCCGACCCGGCCGCCCTCGACGTCGATCAGGTGCTCGGCGAGCTCGGCGTCGAGCAGCTCGTCCGCCACGTCCGCCCACGCGCCGTGCACCTTTTCCGCACGCGCCTCCGCGGCGTCCGTGTAGTCCGGGAACCGGACGGTCAGGTCGGCGACCTCCGCCATCAGTGCCGGCTCGAGCCCGATCGCGGGATCGAGCAGCACCAGGGCGCGCACGCGTTCCGGCACGCGGCGGGCCAGGTGTACGGCGATGGCGCCGCCGTAGGAGTGGCCGACCAGCACGACCGGCTCGGTGGCCTCGGCTTCGAGGACCTCGACCAGGCTCTCGACGTGGTCGGCGATGCCCCACGGCGGCGACCACGTCGAGTGGCCGTGGCCGCGCAGATCGGGCGCGATCACCCTGGCCGCGGGCAGGTGCCGCTCGGCGAGGCTCTGCCAGCGCTGGCCGTGGCCGGTGAGGCCGTGCAGCGCCAGGACCGGTCGGCCGGCCCTCGGGCCGAAGCGGTGGATGTGGATCTCGCCCATGCGGGACATCTTGCCGGACGGGTGACGACCGGTGTCGGCCCCCCGTGATGGAATGCCACCCATGTTGGGCGATCGGGAGCAAGGGCGGCGGGCGACGGCCACCTTGGTCCGTCGACCGCCGGTGCCGGGGCCGCGCCGGGGGTGGGGCCCCGAGGCGCAGCGGCTGATCGCCGAGCCGCAGCGCGGCCGGGCGGGCCGGCCGTGGCAGGTGCTCGGGGGACCGGGCACCGGGAAGACCTCGCTGCTCGTCGACCTCGCGGTCTCGCGCATCGCCGACGGTCGATGCGACCCGGAATCCGTTCTCGTGCTCACCCATTCGCGTCGCGCCGCCACCGTCGTGCGCGAGGCGATCACGGCGGGCCTGCTCGGCTCCGCCGAGCCCGACTCGCTGCGGGCCACCCGCGAGCCGCTGGTCCGGACCGTGCACTCCTATGCGTTCGCCGTCCTCCGGCTGCAGGCGGCCGCCCACTCCAACCCGCCGCCGCGGCTGATCACCGGCGCCGAGCAGGACGCGGTGTTGCGCGAGATGCTGCGCGGCGACGTGGCGGACGGTGCGCAGCACTGGCCGGAGCGGCTGCGTCCGGCGCTGACCATGACCGGCTTCGCGGTGGAGCTGCGCGACCTGATGCTCCGGGCGGGCGAGCGCGGACTCGGCCCCGAGGACCTCGTCAAGCTCGGGCGCACCCACTCGCGGCCGGAATGGGTGGCGGCCGGACGCTTCGCCGCCCACTACGAGCACGTGATGCTGCTGCGGGGCGCCGTCGGGGTGGAGGCGCCCGAGGCCACCGCGCCCGCGCTCGACGCCGCCGAGCTGGTCGGGGCGGCGCTGACCGCGTTCGCGACCGACCCGGACCTGCTGCAGCAGGAGCGCTCGCGCATCCGATACCTGCTTGTCGACGACGCCCAGCACCTGGACCCGCAGGCGGCGGAGCTGGTTCGGTTGATCGGGGCTGGCACCGCGCTGTCCGTCGTGGCTGGCGATCCGGATCAGGCCATCTTCGGATTCCGGGGGGCCGACTCGCGGTTCCTGATGGATCTCGCCGACGCAGGCTCGGAGAACCGGCTGATCCTCGGCACCGATCATCGCTGCGCGGAACGGATCTCTGCGGTGACCTCCGCGATCGCGGGCCGACTGCCCGGTCTTCCTCCGCACCGTGGCGCGGCGGCCGCGACCGAGGAACCCGGCCGCGCGCAGGTGCAGGTGCTCGGCACACAGGGCAAGGAAGCCGCCCTGATCGCGGACACCCTGCGCCGCGCCCACCTGCACGACGGCGTGCCCTGGTCGCGGATGGCGGTCATCGTCCGCTCGGTACCGCGGGTGCTGGCCCCGCTGCGCCGTGCCCTGCTGGCCGCCGGCGTCCCGGTCACCACCGCGGCCTCGGAACTCCCACTCGCCCGACAGCATTCGGTCGGCAGCCTGCTGCTGGTGCTGCGGGCGGTCGCGGGTGTCGAGTTCACCGGGGAGGACGCGCTGGCGTTGGTGTCCGGCCCGGTCGGTGGATCGGATCCGGTGACCCTGAGGCGGCTGCGACGTGGGCTGCGCCGGGTGGAGCTCGCCGGCGGCGGTCAGCGCGACTCCGCCGACCTGTTGCGGTCGTTGATCGTCGACGGCGAGGACGAGCACCGCGGGCTGATCGCCAAGCTCAGCGACGGCGAGTCCGCGGCCCTGCGCCGGGTGCTCTCGATCCTCGGTCAGGCCAGGGCCGCCCAGCGGAAGGGGCGCGGCGTCGAGGGTGTGCTCTGGGCCGGCTGGCAGGCCACCGGACTGGAGAAGCGGTGGGCGTCGGCCTCGCTGCGCGGCGGGCCGATCGGCGCGCAGGCGGACCGGGACCTCGATGCGGTGGTCGCTCTCTTCGACGCCGCCGCGAGCTACGTCGACCGGCTGCCGCGAGCGACGCTCGCCGGGTTCGTGGAATACCTTTCGCAGCAGCAGATCTCGAGCGACTCGAGGTCTGGTGCCGCGATCCCGGGCGAGGCGGTGACGGTGCTGAGTGCACACGCGGCGGCGGGCAGGGAATGGGATGTCGTGGCCGTCGCGGGGGTCCAGGAGGGTCTGTGGCCGGGCCTGCGCGCCCGCGGCACGCTGCTCGGGACCGAGGTACTGGTCGATCTCATCGCGGGTGTCGGCGATGCCTCGGCGACGAGCGAATCGCAGCTCTCGCGCACAGCCCCGCTGCTGGCCGAGGAGCGGAGGCTGTTCCTGCTCGCCTGCAGTCGGGCACGTCGGTCCCTGCTGATCACCGCGGTCGAGTCCGCCACCGGGGAATCGGACCTGGTGCCCTCGCGGTTCGTCGACGAACTCATCGGCAGGGTCGACGGCGACGACGGGCAGGGCGAGGTCGTCGTGGACTCGCCGCTGCCCGCGGGACGGGTGCTGGCGCTGCCGTCGCTGGTCGCCGAACTCCGCAGGGCGGTGTGCGATCCGGATCTCGCGCAGAGTGATCCGCAGCGTCAGGCCCGGGCGGCCCGGCAGCTCGCCCGGCTGGCCAGGGACGGGGTGCGCGGCGCGCATCCGGAGAACTGGTGGGGCGTTGGCGGTATGAGCACCGACGCCACGCTGTGGGAACCCGATGACGGGCCGGTCCCGCTGTCGCCGTCGACGATCGAGCAGCTCAGCACCTGTCCGTTGCGCTGGGCGCTCGAGCGCAACGGCGGCACCGACGGCGAGAACACCCACGCGGTGACCGGCACCCTGGTGCACACCCTGGTCCAGGCCGTGGCCGGGAAACTGCCGCCCGACCAGGTGCGCAAGGCGCTCGCCACCGCCTGGGACGCGGTCGACCTCGGCTCGCAGTGGTACTCGCGGCGTGAGATGGACCGCACCGGGCAGATGCTCGACAGCTTCTCCGAGTGGCTACGGCTCTCGCGCGGCGAACTGACGGAGATCGGCGTCGAGGTCGCCGTCGACGGGGTGCTCGAGGCCAGGGAGGAAGGCGGCCCGGAGATTCGGCTCCGCGGCCGGATCGACCGGCTCGAGCGCGACACCGAGGGCCGCCCGGTAATCGTGGACGTGAAGACCGCACGCACCCCGGTCAGCAAGGAGGCTGCGCAGCAGCACGCGCAGCTGGCGACCTATCAGGTGGCGGCGCTGGCCGGTGCGATCGAGGGCGAGCAGGCGTCGGAGCCGGGGGGAGCGCGACTGGTGTTCGTGGCGAAGCCGAACAAGAAGGAGGGCGCCGCCCAGCGACTGCAGGCCCCGCTCGGCCAGGACGGCGAACAGGAATGGTTGACCGTGGTGCACGACGCGGCCGCGGCCACCAAGGGGCCCGGGTTCCGGGCGCAGCCGAACGACGGTTGCAGGCACTGCCCGGCACGCTCGTGCTGCCCGGCTCAGGAAACGGGACGGCAGGTGACCGAGGGATGATGCGGCCAAGCGATGCGCGGGTGAGCCCCGCGGACCTGGCGGTCGCGCTCGGCCAGCATCCGCCGACCGCGGAGCAGGCGGCGGTGATCGCCGCACCGCTCGGCCCGACCCTGGTGGTGGCCGGCGCGGGCGCGGGCAAGACCGAGACGATGGCGGCCAGGGTGGTCTGGCTGGTGGCCAACGGCCTGGTCGACCCCGAGCAGGTACTCGGGCTCACCTTCACCCGAAAGGCGGCGCAGCAACTCACCTCCCGGATCCGGCAACGCCTTGCGCGCCTTGCGGGTTCGACCCTCCTGCGCAAGCTCGATCCGAGCGGGGACCTACGCGGCCGGATCCTCGGCGGCGAGCCGGAGGTGAGCACCTACCACTCCTATGCCGGTCGGCTGCTGACCGAACACGGGCTGCTGCTGCCGATCGAACCGTCCGCCGAGCTGCTGTCGGAAACCGAACTGTGGCAGCTCGCGCACCGGGTGGTGAGCTCCTGGGACGGGGACCTCGACACCGACCGCACCCCCACCTCGCTCACCGAGGCGGTGCTCGCGCTGTCCGGCCAGCTGGCCGAGCACCTCGTGGAGCCGGACGATCTACGCGAGGCGCACACCGAGCTGGACAAGCTGATCCACACGCTGCCCGCGGGCCCCAAGCAACGCGGCGGGCCGAAAAAGGAGCTGCTCGACATCCTCGAGACCCAGCACGAGCGGGTCGCGCTGCTGCCGCTGGTGCAGCGGGTCTCCGACGTGCTCAGGCGCGAGGGCGCGCTCGACTTCGGCAGCCAGATGTCTCTCGCCGCCCGGGTCGCCGCGGAGCACCCCGAGGTGGGCCGCTCGGAGCGGAAACGCTTCCGGGTGGTGCTGCTCGACGAGTACCAGGACACCGGGCACGCGCAGCGGGTGCTGCTCTCCTCGCTGTTCGGCGGCGGCGAGGACGGCGACCTCGCGCTCACCGCGGTCGGCGACCCGATGCAGTCCATCTACGGCTGGCGCGGCGCGTCGGCGGCCAATCTGCCCCGGTTCGCCACCGACTTTCCTTTGCCCGGAGGCGATCCCGCGCCGCGGTTGGAGCTGCTCACCAGTTGGCGGAACCCGCCCGAGGCGCTGACCCTCGCCAACGCGGCCTCGGAGTCGCTGCGCGAGCGCGGGGTTCCGGTGCAGCAGCTGCGCCCGCGGCCCGGCGCCGTCGACGGCGACATCCGGCTCGCGCTCGCCGAGGACGTCGAGCGCGAACGGGACTGGCTCGCCGCCAAGATCGCCGCGGAGTACGCCGACGCGGCCGCGCGCGGGCAGGCTCCGCCGACCGCCGCGGTACTGATCCGCCGCAATGCCGACGCCGCGCCGATCGCGGCCGCGCTGCGCAGGCACGGGTTGCCGGTGGAGGTCGTCGGGCTCGGCGGGTTGCTGCACACTCCCGAGGTCGCGGACGTCATCGCGATGCTGCGCCTGGTGGCCGACCCGCTGGCGGGCAGCGCGGCGATGCGGATCCTGACCGGCGCCCGCTGGCAGATCGGGGCCGCGGACCTGGCCGCGCTGTGGCGCCGGGCGCGTGAGCTGGCGATCGGTTCCTCGCACGGCACCGGGGGAGCGGTCACCGATGCGGCCAGCCTCGACCAGGCGCTCGAGGCGGCCTTGCCCGGCGAGCACGCGGAGCTGGCGGGGCTGGCCGACGCCATCGCGGACCCCGGTGGACCACAGCGCTATTCGGTCCTCGGCCACGCGCGGATCGGGGCACTGGCGACCGAACTGGTCTCGCTGCGCGAACGCATCGGTCAGCCGCTGACCGAACTGGTGGCCGAGGTGGAGCGGGTGCTCGGGATCGGGATCGAGGCGCAGGCGCGGCTTCGTCAGGGCGGTGATGGCGGGGCGGGCCGCGAACACCTCGACGCCTTCGCCGATGCGGTCGCCGGGTACGCCCGCAATTCCACCGCGACGCTGACCGGTCTGCTGGCCTTCCTGTCGGCGGCGGAGACCGTCGAGAAGGGCCTTGCCCCCGGCGAGGTCGAGGTCGCGCCCGATCGGGTGCAGGTCTTGACGGTGCATTCGGCGAAGGGGCTCGAGTGGCAGGTCGTCGCGGTGCCGCACCTGGTGGAGGGCGTCTTCCCATCGAAGACCGCCTCCGGCAGCTGGCTCGGCGCGGTCGGTGAGCTGCCGCCCTCGCTGCGTGGTGACCGGGCGCGCCGGGTAGACGGTGGCGGTGGGGACGACGCCGACGGTGTCCCGGTCCTCGACCTGGAGGACCTGTTCAACCGCAAGGACCTCGAGGACGCCGTCGCGGAGCACAAGGCGGCGTTGGGCAGGCGCAGGCTCGACGAGGACCGGCGACTGTTCTACGTGGCGCTCACCCGCACCGAGCGGGCGTTGTATCTGTCGGGCCACCACTGGTCGGAGTCCGGTAGCGCCCCACGGGGACCGTCGGAGTTTCTGACGGAGATGCGCGAGCTGATGGCGGATCCCGAAGCGCCGATCGGGGTCGTCGAGCTGTGGGCGCAGGCGCCGGAGGAGGACGCCGAGAACCCGCTCACCGCCGAGCCGGTGACCGCGCAGTGGCCGAGCGATCCGCTGGGGAGCAGGCGTGATTCGGTGCAGCACGGGGCAGAGTTGGTCCTGGCCGCGCTCGAGAACGATGTCGACGAGGACGGTGCCGATGAAGACCCAGAGGGCTGGGCGGCCGACGTGGACGTGCTGCTGGCCGAGCGCAGGCAGCGCGCGCTGACCAGGGCCGAGGTCGCGCTGCCCGCGCAGCTGTCGGTGAGCCAGCTGGTCGAATTGGCCGCGGCGCCGGACGACCTCGCGGCCCGGCTCCGTCGTCCGCTGCCCTATCCGCCGAATCCGCTGGCCCGCAGGGGAACCGCCTTTCATGCCTGGATCGAGCGGCGGTTCGGCGCCACCCGTCTGCTGGACCTCGACGAGCTGCCAGGCGCCGCGGACACCGGAGCCGTCGGCGATACCGACCTGGCCGGGCTGCAGGAGGCCTTCCTGCGCTCGGACTGGGCGAACCGCAGTCCCGTCGAGGTGGAGGTCCCGTTTGAGACGTCCATCGCGGGCACAGTGATCAGGGGCCGCATCGATGCGGTCTTCGCGGACTCCGACGGTGGCTGGACCGTGATCGACTGGAAGACCGGAGCCGAGCCGAGCGCGGCCAACGAGCGCGCGGTGGTCATGCAGCTGGCGGCCTACCGGTTGGCGTGGGCGGAGCTGATGTCGGCGCGGACGGCCGCACGTGGCCTGCCTGCGGTGCCGCTGGACAAGGTCCGCGCCGCGTTCCACTATGTGCGCACCGGCCGGACCATCGCGCCGACTGAGCTGCCCGACGGCGACGCTCTCGCGCGGCTGATCGACACCGCCGGTGCGAGCGCGAAACCTGGCTGAGGCTAACGGGCGTCGCGTCGGACCTTCAGGGCCGCGAGGATCAGCGGAATCTGCAGCGGCAGACGGCCCACCGCAATCGCCTTGAGTGGCAGCGGCGTCGAACTGCGGCCGAGCCAGTCCGCGGCCATCTGCACGTTCGCAGGGAAGACGCCGACGAACAGTGCCGCGGCCAATCCGCCGCCGAGTCGCCGGGTCCGGGGAACCGCGATGGCGGCTCCGATCGCGAGTTCGGCCGCGCCGGAGAGGTGGGTGTAGGTGCGGGCGCTGCCAGGCAACGCGGGCGGAACGATGCTGTCGAACGGCTTGGGGTTGACGAAATGCAGCGTGCCCGCGCCCAACAGGAGGGCGGCGAGTCCGGTGGCCGGAGAGATCCTCATGCCGTCAGCGTGCCCGACGGAGCCCGGCTGCGCCAGGCGCGCCGCGGCCGGTTGTGCGGCGCGTGCGCCTGATCGGAGGTTAGGCTGCCAGCCGATGTCAGCGAACTGGAGAACAATTCATGGCCGGTAAGTTGCGTGCGCGGCTACGCAATCAGGAGGCACTGACCGATCGGCCGGACTTCGCGTTGGTCGGGGTGCTGCGTATCCCCGAGGTGTTACGCAGCCCCTCGCATGCCATCTTCCGGCGGGTCCTGATGGCCGTCGCCGTGCTGATGGCCGCCGTGGTGGTCATCTACATCGACCGCGACGGGTATCGGGACGCCCAGGAGAACGAGCTGTCCTTCCTGGACTGCCTCTACTACGCGACGGTGTCCCTCTCGACCACCGGCTACGGCGACATCACCCCGATCACCCCGAGTGCGCGTCTGATCAACGTCATCGTCATCACCCCGCTGCGGGTGCTCTTCCTCATCATCCTGGTCGGAACCACGCTCTCGGTACTGACCGAGCGTTCCCGTCAGGCATTCAAGATCCAGCGTTGGAGGCATGCCGTGCGCAATCACACCGTTGTCGTCGGATACGGGACCAAGGGGCGGACGGCGGTCGACGCCATGCTCGGCGACGGCGTCGCCGCTGCCGACATCGTGGTCGTCGACACCGATGCCGCCGTCCTGGAATCGGCCGCCAGCCTTGGCCTGGTCACCGTGCACGGATCGGCCACCAAGTCCGACGTGCTCCGGCTGACCGGCGCGCAGAACGCGGCCGCCATCATCGTCGCGACCAACCGCGACGACACCGCGGTCCTGGTCACGCTCACCGCCCGCGAGATCGCGCCGAAGGCAAAGATCGTCGCCTCCATCAGGGAGACCGACAACGCGCATCTGCTCCGCCAGTCCGGGGCCGACTCGGTCGTCGTCTCGTCGGAGACGGCCGGCCGCCTGCTCGGCATCGCCAGGACCACCCCGACCGTCGTGGAGATGGTCGAGGACCTGCTCACCCCGGAGGCCGGTTTCGCGATCGCGGAGCGCGAGGTCGAGCACGACGAGATCGGCGGGTCGCCGCGGCACCTGTCCGACATCGTGCTCGGGGTGGTTCGCGACGGTCGGCTGGTCAGGGTCGGTACCCCCGAGGTCGATGCGGTCGAGGCGAACGACCGCCTGCTCTACATCCGCCGCGTGGGCAACTAGCCGTGGCCCACTTCGAAATGACCGACCTGCCGATGCTCTCGCGTTCGGCGCTGGACCGAGCCGAGGAATTGCGCACGGACAGTGAGGCTTTGCTGGCCGGCTGGACCGAGGCGCTGGTGCTTCGGGTCAATCACCGCGGACAGGTCCGCATCGACGGCGCCGAGCTGGTCCTCGAGCCCGCAACCGAGCTCGGTCCCGAACCGGTCTCCGGTGCGGTCTTTCTCGGTCGCCGCGACGGCAGGCACCTGTGGGCGGTCCGGGTGGCCGCGCTGACCGGCGAGCTCAGCGACCTGAGGTTCGTCGGCCACCAGCTGGGTGATTCGAGCGCAGGCCTGCTGACGACGGCCATCGCGATCCTGAACTGGCACGACAGCGCCGGCTTCAGCGCCATCGACGGGGCCGCGACCACGCCCACGATCTCCGGTTGGTCGCGGCACAGCGTCAGCACCGGTCACGAGGAATTCCCTCGCACCGACCCCGCGGTCATCTGCCTCGTCCACGACGGTGCGGACCGGGTACTGCTCGCGCGGGGTCCGAGCTGGCCCGAGCGGCGCTTCTCGGTCCTCGCCGGGTTCGTCGAGGCGGGCGAGTCGCTGGAGTCCTGCGTGGTCAGGGAGATCGCCGAAGAGGTCGGGCTGGTGGTCGGCGACGTCCGGTACCTGGGCAGTCAGCCGTGGCCGTTCCCGCGGTCGGTGATGATCGGGTTCTCCGCGGTCGGCGACCCGGACGCCCCGCTCACCTTCGCCGACGGCGAGATCGTCGAAGCACACTGGTTCGGCCGCGACGAGGTCAAGGCGGCGCTCGAGGCGGGCGACTGGACCTCGGACTCGGACGCCCGGCTGTTGGTGCCGGGGTCCGTGTCGATCGCCCGCGGAATGCTCGAGGCGTGGGCCAGGGCCTAGTTAGAGACCGAGCGCCTGCTTGACCTGCGCGAGCGTCGGGTTGGTGGCCGTGCTGCCGTCCGCGTACTTCACGGTCGGGACGACGTGGTTGCCGTCGTTGACGCTGCCGACGAAGTCGGCGGAGGCGGGATCGTCCTCGATGTCGATCGCGTGGTAGCTGATGCCCGATTCGTCGAGCTGCTTCTTGAGGCGTCGGCAGTACCCACACCAGGTGGTGGAGTAGATGGTCAGGTCGGCGGCGATTTCGGTAGCGGTCACGGCGCATATAACACCACGACCGCCGGGTCTGTTCCACGTCGGTTGTGACGACCGCGGCTCGATGCGGCGCTGTCGGTGCGCCCTGCCACAATGGACGCCATGTCAAGCGGCGATACGGGCCTGGACCCCCAGCAGTCGGCCGCGGTGCTCGCACCCCGGGGACCGGTCTGTGTGCTGGCGGGCGCGGGAACGGGCAAGACCAGGACCATCACCCGCAGGATCGCGCACCTCGTCGCCGGCGGGCACGTCTCCGCCGGGCAGGTGCTGGCGGTCACCTTCACGGCGCGGGCCGCGGGGGAGATGCGTGGCCGGTTGCGCACCCTCGGCATCGGTGACGGCGCCAACCAGGTGCAGGCGCGCACCTTCCACGCCGCGGCGTTGCGTCAGCTCCGCTACTTCTGGCCGCAGGTCGTCGGCGACACCCAGTGGGAGCTGCTCGACCGCAAGTTCGCCGTCGTCGCGCAGGCGGCCAACCGGGTCGGCCTGTCCACCAGCACCGAATCGGTCCGCGACCTCGCGGGCGAGATCGAATGGTCGAAGGCGTCGCTGATCGCGCCCGAGGACTATCCGGCGGCGGCCGCGCGGACGCGGCGTGAGCCGCCCGTCGATGCGGCCAAGGTCTCCGACGTCTACGCCGCCTACGAGGCGCTCAAGGTCCGCGACGGCGCGATGCTGCTCGACTTCGACGACCTGCTCCTGCACACCGCGGCCGCGCTGGAGGAACACTCCACGGTCGCGGAGGAGTTCCGGGATCGGTACCGCTGCTTCGTGGTGGACGAGTACCAGGACGTGACGCCGCTGCAGCAGCGGGTGCTCGATGCCTGGCTCGGGGAGCGCGATGACCTGACGGTGGTCGGCGACGCGAACCAGACCATCTACTCGTTCACCGGCGCGACGCCGCGGTACCTGCTGGACTTCTCCCGGCGGTTCCCCGATGCCGCGGTGGTCCGTCTCGAGCGGGACTACCGGTCGACTCCGGAGGTCGTGTCGCTGGCGAACCGGGTGATCGGCGCCGCCCGCGGGCGGATCGCAGGCACCAAGCTCAAGCTCATCGGGCAGCGTCCGGCCGGGCCGGAACCGGAGTTCGCCGAGTTCGACGACGAGCCGGCCGAGGCGGCGGGGGTCGCGAAGGCGATCCAGAAGCTCATCGCGGGCGGCACCCCTGCCGCGGAGATCGCGGTGCTGTACCGCATCAACGCCCAGTCCGAGGCGCACGAGCAGGCACTGACCGAGCTGGACATCCCGTACCAGGTGCGCGGGGGCGAGGGCTTCTTCACCAGGCCCGAGGTGCGCCAGGCCGTGTCCGCGCTGCGGCAGGCAGCCGGTCGCGTCGACCTGCCGCCCGAGGCGGGGCGCGGGAAGGAACTGATCACGCTGGTCCGCGCGATCCTGGTGCCGCTGGGTCTGACGGACACCGAACCGGTCGGCGCGCAGGCCAGGGAGCGCTGGGCCTCGCTCGGCGCGCTCGTCGCGCTCACCGAGGACCTGCTGGTGCACGAGCCGGAGCTCGACCTCGGCGGACTGCTCACGGACCTCGCCGCGCGCGCCGAGGCACGGCACCCACCAACCGTGCAGGGCGTCACGCTCGCCTCACTGCACGCGGCGAAGGGGCTCGAGTGGGACGCGGTGTTCCTGGTCGGGCTTGCGGACGGCACCCTGCCGATCGCGCACGCCCTCGGCGACAGCAAGTCGCCCGACGACGAGGCAGCCGTCGAGGAGGAACGCCGACTGCTCTATGTCGGCGTCACCCGTGCCCGCGAGCACCTGCAGCTGTCCTGGGCGCTGGCCCGCAACCAGGGTGGCCGCAAGTCCAGGCGCCGTTCCCGGTTCCTGCACGGACTCATCCCCGAGGACTCACCCGCCTCACGGATCGCGGCGCCCGCGCCGCAGAAGAAGCTCCCGCGCTGCCGGGTGTGCGGCAAACAGCTCCTCGGCTCCGCCGCGACGATGCTGGGACGGTGCGAGTCCTGCCCATCGAACCTCGACGCGGCGCTGTTCGACTCCCTCAAGGCCTGGCGGTCGGCCAAGTCGAAGGAACTGAAGGTCCCCGCGTACGTGGTGTTCAGCGACACCACGCTGACCGCGATCGCCGAGCAGCAGCCGCGCGACGACCGCGGGCTGGTGGCGATCCCCGGGATCGGGGCTGCGAAGCTCGAACGGTACGGGTCGGACGTGCTCGCGGTTGTCCGGGGTGAGGATCCGATCGGACCCGCCGAATAACCGCAGGTCAAAAATAGGTTGTGCGGGTCGCAGGCGAAGGCATACCCTGGCTTCTGTCATCCGCACGAACGAAAAGGGAGGTGAACGGCACATGATCGATTGGAACGGCAGCGCGCAGGAGTACGCGGCGACCACTCGTGTCGCAGGCGCCGCTCATTTGCCCGCAGCTACGCGCCTTCGCGCACGCGCAGCAGCTCTTTCGTCCGTGCCCCGGGGTAGAAACCGAGTCACCACTCGGTAGGAACTCTCCTTCCTCTCGGCCACGGACGCACCAGCGGACCGTGGCCTTTGTTTTTGAGCTCGTCGCTCCAAAAGCCCGGCTTCTCGGTCCGCACCACGACCCGAATCCATTGCAGAGCTTTAAGGAGAACGACGTGTCTACCGCGACATGCCGAGACGATTACCGGACCGTGACCGCCATCAGCGAGCCGACCGTGATCGCACCTGCGCGACGTGAATTGCCGTGCCGTGCCGACAATCCCGACCTCTGGTTCGGCGAGACCCCCGCCGAGCTGGAGCAGGCGAAGACACTGTGCGCACAGTGCCCGATCCGCGCCCGCTGCCTCAGCGCCGCACTCGACCGCGCCGAGCCGTGGGGCGTGTGGGGCGGTGAGATCCTCGATCAGGGTGTCGTCATCGCCCGTAAGCGTCCCCGCGGGCGGCCCCGGAAGGTCGCGGTCTGCGCATGAGCGGGAAAGGACGTCAGAACGCGTAGTCGACGACGACCGGGGCGTGATCGCTCATTCGCCGGTCCGCGGCCGGGTCGCGGTCGGTGCCTGCGGCGCCGGCCGCCAGGGCGAGCCGAGGCGTCGCGAGGTGGTAGTCGATGCGCCAACCGGTGTCGTTCGCGAACGACTGTCCGAGCCACGACCACCACGAGTACGGCCCGTCGGTGTCGGGATTGCGACTGCGGACGACGTCGACGAGGGTGCGGGGCGACAGGATCGAGTCGAACCACTCGCGCTCCTCGGGAAGGTAGCCCTCGACCTGGTTGCTGCGCCGCCAGTTCCGCACGTCGTGGCGGGTGTGTGCGATGTTGAGATCGCCCATGAGCAGCAGCTCGCGCCCGCGTGCGCGGGCGTCGCGGCGTGAGCGCGCCAACTGGCGCGCGAACGCGTCGAGGAAGCGCATCTTGCGTTCGTAGCGGGCGCCGCCGTCCGGCGCCTCCCGCATTCGACCCGGCTTCTGGAGGTGGGCGGGGAGACCACCCTTCGGCAGGTACAGCGACGCGACGGTGATCGGCGCGTCCGCGAGGTCGACCTCGATGTACCGGCCCTGGGCGGCGAACTCGCGGAGCCCCCGCGCCAACGGCACCGGGTCGAGTTTGGCTGTGGCGGTGTGAACTTCGCCAGGAGTTCGCACCAGGGCGGTGCCGCTCCAGGTTCGCACCGCGTCGGGCGCGCGACGAGTCAGGATCGCGACGCCGTTGCGGCCGGCCAGCGTCCCCTCGTCGTAGGCGAGGTGGAAGGGACCGAACACCCCGGGGGGAATCGCGCTAGCCCGGGCCCGCACCTCCTGCAGCGCAACCACGTCGGGTGCCCGTTCGCGCAGCCACTGCTCGAATCCGCGGCGCTGCGCCGCCCGGATGCCGTTGATGTTGAACGTAGCGATCCGCACGATCGCCCAGTGTAGGCAGCCGGGCTACGCCCTCAGCCGAGGGCCACGCCGAGTTCGGCGGCGAAGGTCTTGATCATGTGCTGGACGCCGATCTCGTTGCGGCCGATGATCATGTGGTCGTGCTGGCCGCGCCGTACCCCCTCGCCGCATTGCGGCAGCATCGCGAAGTCCTCGTCGCGGACCGCGCCGTGCACCTGCGCGAAGACGTTGTCATACAGGTCGCGCTGTTCGTCGGTGGTCGCGGGGAACCGGGCCATCCAGCTGTGGCGAAGCGTGCAGCGCGTCGGGGACCCGGCGGGGAGCATGTCGAGGATTTCGACGCCGACCGGGCTGTTCGCGAGGATGAGGTTAGGGTAGATCCAGTAGATGACCCCCATGTTTGCCGTGGGGTCCCACGTTCCCTGAGGGTTGGCGTCCAAGTCGGCAATCCAGTTGAACGGGAAGCCCATTCGATGATGTCTGCCGAAGGTGTCGTGAATCGAGGTATTCGCGACGGTGTTCTGGCCGATCACGCTCTCGGAGTGGACGAACGGGAAGTGGTAACTCTCCGCGAAGGCCTCGAGAGCCCCCTTCCAGCTCACGTCTGACTCGAATTCGCGCTCGTCGTGGTAGCCGTAGGAGCGGTAGTCGAACTGGGCCAGTTCCGGGCCCATCGCACCGAGATGTGAGTCCACGTCAATGGATTCGCCCGCGGTCAGCACCGCCCAGACAAACCCGTACTTCTCCTGGCTCGGCAGTTCGACCAGTCCGTAGTCGGTGCGCTCCATGCCGACGAAGCCGTCCTTGCCGGGCACGCCAACCAGATTTCCGGTGTTCTTGTACGTCCACGCGTGATACGGGCAGGTGAAGCGAGTGGCGTTGCCGGATCCGCAGGCCGGCATCGCGCCGCGGTGTCGACAGTAGTTGAGGAAGACGTGTGCGGTTCCGCCGCTGTCGCGGGTGACCAGCAGCGAGTCGCCGAGGACACTGCGGACGACGTAGTCATTCGGCTGTCCCACTTGGGCGCTGGGCACGATCGCCAACGGGGTGCGCCGCAGGATCTGTCCCTCCTCGACCTCGGTGATCTTCGGGTCCCGGTAGTAGTCCAACGGCACGCGCAGCGGTGACTCCGCCATGTCGGTCGTGCCGTCGAGGACGTGCCGGAGAGCGCGCCGGGTGAGGTTGTCCGTCAGGCCGGTGTGACCGGTGGCGGGCTGTGTGGTCATCGTCTGGTCCTTTTCCGCGTCCAGGTAGGCCGCTCTTTCGCAGACCATACAATAGACATTATTTGTACGGTCTAGATCCTCGAGATCCGAGTCCGATTGCTCGGGCCCACTCGAGGTGCCTATGCGCAGGTAGGGTTCGACCGACGCTCGTGGGCGGGAGGGGAGAAGGGCTGATGCGCACACACGGTTGGTCTGGTGCGACACCGGCCGACGACGACGAGGCGATTGCCCGCATCCTCGGCGCGGCTCGCCGAGCACTCGACCGGTCCGGCGGCGACATCAGCATCACGGCGGTCGCCCGGGATCTCGGTGTCACCCGACAGACCGTCTACCGGTACTTCCCGACCGCGGAAGCCCTGCTCGGTGCCACCGCGATAGCCCAGGCCGGTCCGTTTCTGGATCTACTCGCCGCACATCTCGGCGGTATCCGCGACCCCGCAGAGGCCGTCGTGGAGGGCATCGCCTACACCCTTGAACAGATACCCGAGGAGAAGTACCTGAACATGGTGCTCGCGCCTGGGCGGGCCAGCGCCTTCTCGGCGGGCGTCACCTCTGACACCGCGCTGGCGTTCGGCCGGTCGATCCTCGAACGGTTCGGCGTCGACTGGGCCGAGGCGGGCCTGGCCGGCGCGAACCTCGACGAATTGGTCGAACACATGCTCCGCATCGTGCAGTCGTTCGTCATCGATCCCGGGCGCCCGCGCCGCAGCGGCGCCGAGCTGAGGAATTACCTACGGAAATGGGTCGCACCGGCGGTGGATCGAATGCGGCTGTGTCCTACTCAGTGAATCCGGGCAGCCACTTCGTGAGGATCTCCATGTACGGCGCGTAGGCGTCGAGCTGGGCGCAGATGCCGACCGAGCCGAGCAGGACCCGGAAGATCATCACGTATTCGGCCGGCATGTTCAGCGCGCGTGCGGTCCGGAACTGAGCAGACGAGAAGTCCGTCGCCGTGCCTGCCGCCTTCTGCAGCCAGGCCCTGGTGAAGTGGAAGGACTCGGTGTGGATGGGGTCGGTGAACGGCCGCAGGTAGTCCGCGATCTCCTGATCCGTGACGTTTCGGCCGGGAAGCACGAAACCGTTGGTGCGCAGTAGTTCCGTCAGCTCGTCGAAACGCTCCTCGAGGGCGAGCCGGACCATCCTGCCGAGCACCGGGGGCAGCCCGCTTGGCATCGGTGCGCAGGCGCCGTAGTCGATGATGCCGAGACGACCGTCCTCGAGCATCATGAAGTTGCCGGGGTGGGGATCGCAGTGCAGCAGTCCCACCCGGGCGGGCGAGGCGAAGTGGAACTCGGCGAGCAGGGCGCCCGCGCTGTTGCGTTGGTCGGCGGTGCCGTCGGCGATGATCGTCGAAAGCGGTGTCGCCGACATCCATTCGGTGATCACCACCTTGGGCGAGCTCGCCACCACCTTCGGGATGGCGAACTTGGGGTCGCCCGCGAACTCGGCGGCGAACGCGCGCTGGTTGTTCGCCTCGATGCGGTAGTCCAACTCGTCCTCGGTGCGGGCGGTCAGTTCCTCGAGGAGGGGCTTGACATCCGCGCCGGGGATCACCGAACTGAACATCCCTGCGAACCGGGAGAGCGTCCGCAGGTCGGCGCGAAGGGCCTCGTCCGCGCCCGGATACTGCACCTTCACCGCCACCTCGCGGCCGTCCGACCACACCGCGCGGTGTACCTGCCCGATGCTCGCCGAGGCCGTCGGAACGTCGTCGAACGACTCGAAGCGTTCGCGCCACTTGCTGCCCAGCTGCTCGCCGAGCACCCGATGCACCTTCTTGGCAGGAAGCGGCGGCGCCTCGGCCTGCAGCTTCGTCAGCGCCTCCCGATACGGCTCCGCGAACTCCTCGGGGACCGCGGCCTCCATCACGCTGAGCGCCTGCCCGAGCTTCATCGCGCCGCCCTTGAGCTCGCCGAGCACGGTGAACAACTGCTCGGCGGCCTGCTGGGTCAGCTTGGCGTCGATCTCCTCACGGTCGCCGCCGACGAGCTTGCGGCCGAATCCGACCGCCGCGCGCCCCGCGATCCCGAGTGGAATGCTCGCCAGTTTGGCGGTGCGGGCGGAACTGCGGCGGGGGATGTCTGACACGCACTCCATCATGGCTGACGATCCGCCGGTTCGCCCACATGTGCGGCGCGCCGTCGGCATCCGCAGTGTGGGTGCTGCGGCCAGGACCTCCTGACCAGTTGGTACGTCGTCAGGTTCAGTTCCAGGGTGGTGTCGAGGCAGGCGGGTGACCGGGTGGGTTGGGCGGCGATCAGCACGTGCAGTTCCGCGACCGCGAGCGCGGTGGTGGCGAGGATCGCCGCCGGGTCCGCGTGCCCGACCGCGCCGAGCAACTGCGCGGCCAGGTGTGGCCACTCGTGGTCGCGGGAGGTCCTGGTCAGGTCGGCGCACCGCAGGCAGCTGGTCCGGCCGGGCAACACCAGCGGCCCGACGACGCCCATCCCGTCGCGCAGCCGGACCTGCAGGTGCGGCACCCGTGCATCGACGAGCTCGGCCACGACCCTCGGATCGGGTACCAGTTCGTCGGCGAGCACCACGCAGGCCGACCGGTCGATGCGCGGAGCCCCGGCGCCGCCGAACGGTACGGACCGGGTCAGCCGCACCCGGCCGTCGGCGAGGGCGCCCGCGATGCCGTCCGCGAGCGGCCCGCGGCCGTGCACGTGAACGGCGCGCACGCCGCGGCGTGCCGGGACGGCGGGCATCAACAGTGCGGCGCCGGCCAACTCGGACAGAATGGCCCCGGTGTCGGCGGTTGTCAGTCCGATTTCGTGTGCCCGCCAGAGGATCTCGTCGCGGCTGTGCTGACCGTCGAGCAGCCGGAGCAGCGCGGCCACCGAGTTCGGGGCGACCCCGGTCGGAACGGTGAGCAGCAGGGCGCGCTCGGGATCCCAGCCCAACTGGACGCTGCCGCTGGGCCGAACCAGGATCGGGATGCGCGGATCGAGTCGCGGGCCCGTGTTCAATGCCGACGCCGGTGTCATGTCCCGACCCTCGCAGGTGCGCCGAGGGATATGAGCGTCGCGCACCCGGTTATCCACAGGGCCGCGGCGCCGGTGACCTGGCGTTTCGGCCGGGGCGGCTAGTCCTTCGGTTCCTCGGGGTCGCCTGCGGCCCGGCCCTCCTCGCGCTCGCGGGCCTCGGTCGCCAGGAGCTGCGCGATCGGGTCCTCGAAGGCACTGGTGCCGCCGCCGACCACGCGGTCGACGAAGCCTGCCGGGCTGTCGAGGTCCGAGGAGTCGGGTAGCAGGTCGGGATGCGCCCACACGCCGTCCCGGCCGTCGATCCCGGCGCTGTCGGTGAGCAGGTGCCACAGCCGCGACGCCTCGCGGACCTTGCGGGGACGCAGTTCCAGGCCGACGAGGGTGGCGAAGGTCTGCTCGGCGGGGCCGCCGGTGGCGCGGCGCCGCCGGAGCGTCTCGCTCAGCGCGCCCACCCCGGGCAGTCGGTCGCCGAGCGCCTCGGAGACCACGGTCTCCACCCAGCCCTCGATGAGCGCGAGCATGGTCTCGAGGCGCTCGAGGGCCTGCTTCTGCTCGGGCGTCGTCTGCGGCTCGAAGGCGCCCTGCTGGAGGATCTCCTCGATCTTCGACGGGTCGGTCAGCGCGCTGGGGTCGATGCCCTGCGCCGCCTCCTCGATCGCGGAGAAGTCCATCTTGATGCCGCGCGCGTACTCCTCGACGGTGGCCAGCAGTCGCTGCCGCAGCCACGGCACGTGCACGTACAGCCGGTGGTGGGCGGCCTCACGGGCGGCGAGGAACACCAGGATCTCGCGGTGGGGCTGCTCGAGACCCTCGCTGAACTTCTCGATCGCGGTCGGCAGCAGTGCCGCAACGCCATTCGGGCCGAGCGGCAGCCCAACGTCGGTGGAGGTCAGTACCTCGGAGGAGAGCTGGCCGAGCGCCTGGCCGAGCTGCGAGCCGAACGCCAGCCCGCCCATCTGCCCGAGCATGCCCATCATCGGGCCCGCCATCTCCTTGGCCTCGTCCGGCAGCCCGGACACCCACATCCCCGAGATCTGCTCGGCGACCGGGTCGCACAGCCGCTTCCAGGTGTCGAGGGTGTTGTCGAGCCAGTCGGCCGCCGTCCAGGCGACCGCCTTGGACGCGCCAGCGGGGAGCGTGGTGGCGCCGTCCAGCCACACCTCCGCGAGGCGGGCGGCGTCGGCGACAGCGGCGGCGGTGCCGGTGGAGATCGGCGTCACGGAACCGAGCTGCTGGAGTGCGAGCTTCTTGGCGACGTCGTAGTTGACGGGGCCGCTACCGCCGCCGGTGCCCATCGCGCTGCCCATGCCGCTGAGCATCTGCCCGAACTGCGTGAGCATCTGGCCGAGCTGCGCGGGGTCGAAGCCTTCGGGGCTGAAGCCGAACGGGATCCCGCCCTGACCGGGGGAACCCTCGCCGTCCCGATCCTTGTCCCGGTCGGGATCGTTGTCCGAGTTCGAGAAACCAAACGGCGGATTGCTCATGACTCAACGGTACAAGGCATCGTGGACGGAGGTGACCGCGGAGATGACGCTCAGGGCGAACACGCCGAGCGGCCCTCTACGCTGGGCCGGGTGAATCGACGGATGGTGACCCTGGCCGCAGCGCTGGTGCCGGTGGTGGCGCTCTTCACTCTGGGGACCGCGGTGACGGTGCCGTTCGTGGCCCTCGGGCCGGGACCCACGTTCAACACCCTCGGTGAGGCCGATGGCAAGCCCGTGGTCGAGATCGAGGGGACCGACCTGGATCCGACGTCGGGAAACCTCAACATGACCACCGTCTCGGTCCGCGACGGGCTCAACATCTTCGAGGCCTTCGGGAACTGGATCAGCGGGCGTTACGGTCTGGTGCCGCGCGCCGAGGTGTATCCGCCGAACAAGAGCAAGGACGAGGTCAAACAGGAGAACGAGGCCGACTTCGCGCAGTCGGAGGATTCCGCGGAACTGGCCGCGCTGCACTTCCTGGACCTCCCCGTCGCGCTGGAGGTGGTCGACGTCTCGAAGGACGGGCCGGCCAAGGACGCGCTGCGGGCTGGCGACCAGTTGCTCGCCATCAACGGCACGCCGGTCCGGACCGTCGGCGAGGTGCAGCGGGCGGTGGCCGAGCTCGACCCGGGCACCGAGGTCAGCGTGCTGCTGCGCCGTGACGGCCAGGAGATGACGGTGCCGGTGACGCTCGGGGCGCGGCCTGGGGCGGCGGACCGCGGCTATCTCGGGATCACCCCGCAGGAGAATCCCGAGGTCCCGTTCACGGTGGAGTTCAATCTGGCCGAGGTCGGCGGCCCCTCGGCGGGACTGATGTTCACCCTCGCGGTGATCGACAAGCTCTCGCCAGGCGAGCTGAGCGGCGGCGGGTTCGTGGCGGGCACCGGGACCATCGATTCCGACGGCGAGGTCGGTCCGATCGGTGGCATCCCGTACAAGTTGCTCGCCGCACGCGAGGCCGGGGCAACCACCTTCCTGGTGCCGTCGAAGAACTGCGACGAGGCCAGGCAGCGGGTGCCCGAGGGCCTGCGGCTGGTGAAGGTGGACAACCTCGACGGTGCCGTCGCCGCGCTCGACTCGCTGAACTCCGGCGGCGACGCGCCTGCCTGCTAGTCGTCGGGAGCGTCGAACGTCGCGTACAGCGCGTTCACCAGGTTCGGGGCGAGGTCCTCGTAGGTGAGCAACTCGGGTTCGGCGTCGAGGTCGTCGTCCTCCGGCTTGAGCTGCAGCACGCAGACCGACGGTCCGTCCCGTAGCACCGCGGCGATGAGCCGGGCCTCGCGGCGCTCGGGGTGTGCGTTCGCGGTGGCGCGGGCGATCTCGTCGGCGGCGTGTTCATCGGTCACCACAGGGGCGACGGCGCTGTCGAGGTCGGACTCGGCCGTGGGCGGCAGCACCACGATCTCCTGCACCAGCGCGCACCCGACGACCTCGGCGGGCCAGCTGGTGGTGGACAGGAACTCGTCGAGCGCCGGGGTGCCGCCACCGATGTCCTCGGGGAACGGTTCCTGCTCCACGGGCGTCAGCTCGGCGCCGTCCTCGAGCTGATCGATCAGGTCCGGCTCCGCCGCGGCAAGGACGGCGGTGGGGACGAGGGCGAACATCACCGGCGGTTGACCCCATCCGCCGGCGTCGACGAAGTCCGACACCTCGCGCACGCACCGGGGGAGTGCGTCGACGGAAAAGTCGGCCGAGTGGCCGTAGTACACGCCATTGCTATCGCTCACGGTCCCATCCTCCCACCCACACGTAGAGTGGTCACAACCACCGCGGCGCCTGTGCGCCGCCCGAATCACTGGAGAGTGGCACGTGGGCATGCGGCCCCCCACCGGATTACCGTCTTTGTCCCGTCGAAGCCGAGTGCTGCTGGTACTGGCCCTCGTTGCCGCGGCACTGTTGCTGATCGGCCCGCGGCTGATCGACACGTACACCAACTGGTTGTGGTTCGGCGAGGTCGACTACCGAACCGTCTTCACAACGGTGCTCGTCACCAGGCTCGTCCTGTTCCTGGCCGTGGCGTTGCTCGTCGGCGGGGCGGTGTTCCTGGCGTTGCTGCTGGCGTACCGCTCGCGGCCGGTGTTCGTGCCGGTGGCCGGGCCCAACGACCCGATCGCCCGCTACCGCACCTCGGTGATGGCCCGGCTGAAGGCGTTCGGCATCGGGATCCCTGTCGCGATGGGTCTGCTCTCCGGCCTCGTCGCGCAGTCGAACTGGGTGACGGTGCAGCTGTTCCTCAACAGTGAGTCGTTCGGGATCAAGGACCCGCAGTTCGGCCTCGACATCGGGTTCTACTCGTTCGATCTGCCCTTCTACCGGCTCGTGCTGAACTGGCTATTCGTCGCCGTAGTCGTCGCTTTCTTCGCGAACCTGGTGACGCACTACATCTTCGGCGGGCTTCGCCTGAGTGGCAGGGATGGCGCGCTGACCAAGGCCGCGACCGTCCAGCTCGCGCTGCTGGCAGGCACTTTCGTGCTGCTCAAGGCCGTCGCCTACTGGCTGGACCGGTATTCGCTGCTCTCGAGCAGCCGCAAGGAACCGACCTTTACGGGCGGCAGTTATACCGACATCAACGCGGTGCTGCCTGCCAAGCTGATCCTGCTCGCCATTGCGGTGATCTGCGCTCTCGCCTTCTTCGCCGCGATCTTCCTGCGCGACATCCGGATCCCGGCGATGGCCGCCGCATTGCTGGTGCTTTCCTCGATCCTGATCGGGGCCGTCTACCCGATGGTGGTGGAGCAGTTCTCGGTGAAGCCGAACGCAGCGCAGAAGGAGAGTCCGTATATCGAACGGAACATCCAGGCGACCAGGCAGGCGTACGGGATCACCGACGACAAGGTCGAGTACGTCGACTACACGGGCGTCGCGACGAAGCAGCCGCAGGACGTGCCTGCGGACGTGACCACCATCGCGAACACCCGGCTGCTTGACCCGAACATCTTGTCGCCGACCTTTACCGCGCAGCAGCAGTTGAAGAACTTTTATGCGTTCCCGAAGGCGCTCAACATCGACCGGTACGAGCTGAACGGTCAGCTCCGTGACTTCGTGGTGGCGGCGCGTGAGCTCTCGCCCGCCAGCCTGAGCGGTAACCAGACCGACTGGATCAACAAGCACACGGTGTACACGCACGGCAACGGGTTCATCGCCGCGCCGGCAAACCAGGTGACCAAGGTGTCGGGCGACGCACAGAACAACACCGGTGGCTACCCGATCTACAGCGTCAGCGATCTCAAGACGCAGCCGTCGGATCAGGCTCTGCGGGTGGACAATCCGCGCATCTACTACGGCGAGGTGATCGCCAAGTCGGATGCCGACTACGCGATCGTCGGCGCCGCGGGCGGTGAGCCCCGCGAGTACGACACGGACGACTCGAAGTACACCTACACCGGCGACGGTGGCGTCGGGATCGGCAACTGGGTGAACCGGCTGGCGTTCGCGGCCAAGTACACCGAGCGCAACATCCTCTTCTCCGGTGCGATCGGGGACGACTCGAAGATCATCTACAACCGGGACCCCCGCGACCGGGTGAACCAGGTCGCGCCGTGGCTGACCACCGACGGCACCATCTATCCCGCGGTGGTCGAGGGCCGGATGCAGTGGATCGTCGACGCCTACACGACGCTCGACAACTACCCGTACGCGCAGCGCACCTCGCTCGACGGACTGGTCGAGGACAGCGTGGACCAGGCCACCGGCCGGCTGCTGCCGAAGAAGGAGGTCTCCTATATCCGGAACTCGGTCAAGGCCACCGTCGACGCCTACGACGGCACCGTGACCCTGTACCAGGTGGACGAGCAGGACCCGGTCCTCAAGGCGTGGATGGGCGTGTTCCCCGGAACCGTCCAGCCGCAGTCCGCGGTCACCGACAAGCTGAGGGCGCACTTCCGGTACCCCGAGGACCTGTTCAAGGTCCAGCGGCAGATGCTCGCGAAGTACCACGTTGACGACCCGAACGAGTTCTTCACGAACAACAACTTCTGGTCGGTGCCCAGCGACCCGACGGTCGAGACCGACAAGAACCAGCCGCCGTACTACGTGCTGGTCGGTAACCAGGAGACGGCCAAGCCGGAGTTCCGGCTCACCAGTCCGATGGAGGGTTTCAACCGCGAGCTGCTGTCGGCGTACATCTCGGTGAAATCCGATCCGGAGGACTACGGCAAGTTCACCGTGCTGCAGCTGCCGACGGAGACCCAGACGCAGGGCCCGCAGCAGGCGCAGACCGCGATGACCTCGAATCAGACGGTCGCCAGCGCGCTGTCGTTGATCAAGCAGTCGAACAAGATCCAGTACGGCAATCTGCTGACGCTGCCGATCGCCGAGGGCGGCATTCTGTACGTCGAACCGCTGTACACGCAACGGAACTCGCCGAACGCCTTCCCACAGCTCACCGCGGTGCTGGTGAGCTTCACCGACACGAAGGGCATCCGCGTCGGGTACGCGCCGACGCTGGCGGAGGCGCTGGACCAGGTGTTCGGGCAGGGGGCGGCCGCCGTGGCGACCGCGCCTGGCGGGGCGTCGCCGCCGTCGAACGAGCAGCAGACGCCGTCTCCCGGACCGGTCCCGGTCCCGGCGCCTGCGCCCAGTGGCGACGTCGGATCCGCGCTGAACGAGGTCGATGCCGCGCTCGCGGCGGTGAAGTCGGCCCAGCAGAGCGGTGACTTCGCCGGCTACGGCGCCGCGCTCGACCGGCTGCAGAAGGCGGTCGACGCCTACCAGGGACTGCCCAAGTAGCAGCGCACGACAAGAGGGGCCCTGCCGTCCGACCGGACGGCAGGGCCCCTCTTGCTGGGCTGGATCAGCGGGTCAGGCTCGCGAGGGCCACACCGTTGTTCGCGATCAGCTGCTGGATCTGATCTCCGAAGCCGTGCTGGGTCGCGAGGGCGACGGCGGCGTCGGTCGCCTTCGTGACCTGGTCGGCAGTGGGTGCCGGGATGGTCGCGAGGGCGGGCAGGGCCGGGGCGATGACGGCCGGGATCGGGGCAGGCGCGGGGGCCGGTGCGGGCTCGGGAGCCGGCTCCGGTGCGACCTCCTCGGTCGCGGTGGTCAGGTACTTGCCGCAATGCGGCCAGGCGCCGGGGCCCTGGCTCACGAGGGTGTTCTCCGCGACGCGGATCTGCTCGGCCTTGGAGGCGCCGTGCGGGGATCCGGAGCCGCCGTTGGCGGTCCAGGTGCTCTGCGAGAACTGCAGGCCGCCGTAGTAGCCGTTTCCGGTGTTGATGCCCCAGTTGCCGCCGCTCTCGCACTGTGCGACGCCGTCCCAGTTGTGGGAGGCGGCGTTGGCGGTGCCGGTGGCGAGGCCGAAGGGAAGCGCGACGAGTGCGCCGGTGGCGGCAACCCATCCGATGGCACGCGTGGTCATCTTGCGAGTGGTCATGCGGGTGAATCCTCTCCGCGCTTGCGAACGGGCAGGCCTGGGCGGAGTTGAACTCGTCTCGCCCGGCACAAAACACTGGCGCCGCGTCCCTGCCCCTCGAAGGTTTCGGGGTTCCGATCCCGCGGGGCAGAGTGAGCAGCGGCGGGTCGGCTGATGCCCGGTTGTTTCGGGCCGGTGGCGACCGTACGCAACAATTTCGACGTGGTCATCCCGGTCGACAGAGCCGCCCAACAGCAGCGATTTCGGGCGAGATCGGACATTTCCCCAGGTGAGCGGGCGTCGTTGTAAACCGGATGCGCGTTCGTTATTCGTCCGTTATGTGGCTGGGATCACCGGCTATTTGTGCCGTGGGTCACCCGAATCTGTGCTCGCCGCGAGGGGATATCGGGCCGTCCGCACGCGATTTGTGTTCTGTTCCAACGCTCGTGTAACTTCGTTCATGCATCGCGGGGTGGAGCAGCTCGGTAGCTCGCTGGGCTCATAACCCAGAGGTCGCAGGTTCAAATCCTGTCCCCGCTACCAAAGAACGAAAGCCCGGTCCTCGGACCGGGCTTTCGTCGTTTCCGGGGTGCAAACAGGTATGTACCCGGGTAGTTCTCCCGTCGTCACGCGGCTGTGCGGGCGGGAGGCTGTGAACATGACCACCGAACAGCTGACAGCTCGTGACTACCTCGCCGCAATGTTCTCCCGCGACTTCGTCGAGGGGGGATTCGACGTCGACGCTGTCGAGAAGATCCATGGCGGTGTGTTCGACGAGTGGATCCTCGCGGTTGCCCGATCGGGTGTGCTCACCAATAGGGAGGTCGCGCTGGTGACGGAATCGTGGCGGCGCGACCCGAGGCTGCTCATGGACGCTCTGCTCTTGGACTCGGACCGAGTGACGCGTGGGCGCTACGAGTCGGCATGGGAGGCCCTGGATCGGTCGGCGGAGGAGCGGGCTGAGGCCGTGGTCGAGGGCGTCCCGATCCTCGTGTAGAGTTATCAGTGCAGCGCGGGGTGGAGCAGCTCGGTAGCTCGCTGGGCTCATAACCCAGAGGTCGCAGGTTCAAATCCTGTCCCCGCTACGAAGACGAAGGCCCGGTCCAACAGGACCGGGCCTTCTGTCGTTTCCGCTGTCGGTCGATTCCTACTGCGCGCCAACGAGGCCCGCGCGACGCGCGGCCGCGACCGCCTCGCCCCGCGAAGTCACCTCGAGCTTCCGGTGGATCGACTTCACGTGGCTGCGGACGGTGTTGACGGAGACGAACAGTTCAGAGGCGATCTCCGCGGCGCTCAGCGGGGTCGGCAGGAGGGCGAGAACCTCAAGCTCGCGGCGGCTCAGGGTCTCACGGTTGCCGGCGTAGGTGCGGTACAGCCGGAACGTCTCGCGCATCTCGGTGATCCGCGCCGACAGGGCGCCCACATCTATAGCGCCGGTGCACAGTTCCTCCGCGCGGCTGAGTGCGACCATGGCCTCGTCCCGGTTCCCCAACGCAAGGTGCGCCCGCGCCACCTCGATCAGCAGGTGTGGCACCACGAGAACCGTGTCGCCACCGCCGCTACGAGCGCACTCGAGTGCGCTCGTGGCAGTGGCGAGTCCGAGCGTCGGCTCGCCCCGCTCGATCTGCAGCCGGGCCAGCGCATGTTCGGCGGGCAGGTAGACGGGATCGGGACCGATTTGGAACGCGATGCGGGCCTGGGCGCATCGTTCGACCTCGACGGCGGCCGATGCCCGGTCGCCGAGTTCGAGATGGCACAGCGCCCGGTACGCGGGGACGAACAGCCGCAGTGGACGGGCCAGGGGAGGCCCCTGGTCCAGTCGGTCGAGCACCTCAAGTGCCTCCGCGCAGCGGCCCTCGAGGTACAGCATCGTCGCCAGGCGCAGTTCCGCCAGCGGAACCAGTGGGACGGTGGAGTTGTACCGGGTGAGGAACCTCTCCCCGGCCCGCCGGGAGGAGCCGACGTCGTCGTAGCAGGCGGACCCGTGGATGAAGTCCTCGACGTCGTCCCAGGTGCGGAAGGCGTCGACCGGTTTCGTCGGCGATGCGAGTCGCCCCCGGGCGAGGGCGCGATCACGGCGGGCCGCATCGCCCCCGGTTGCGCTCGCCCACGCCTCCCAGAACGCCAGGCGCGGATCGCGTTCGAGCGCCGACAGGGGGATTCGTTCGAGCCAGCTCAACCCGAGCGATTGTCGCGGCACGACCGAGTTGGCGCGCACGTTGGACAGGATGTCGGCGATCGTGTCGTAGTCCTCGGCGCCAAGCAGGTGATGGATCGTCGCGGTCACGTCGTTGGCCCCCTCGAAATGCCCGGCCGCCCGACGGTGCAACTCGCGGCGGCCGGCGGGGTCCACCCGACCGAGTTCGGAGTGGAGGCGTTCCCGCACCAGGTGATGCAGCCGCCACCAGCAGCCGTCGTCGTCCAGGGCCGCGATCAGGCCGGTGGAGTCGGCGACGTCCATCGCCACCGTCCACGCGTGGTCGCTCTGCAGGACCTCGGTGAGGATTGCCGCGTCGAACCGTTCGAAGACCGACATGCGGCGGAGCAGGTCGTAGTCGTCGCGCGTGCTGCCCGCCAAGCCCTCACGGACCAGGGCGTTGAGTCCGGCGTCGTCGTCCGGCCGCTGCGACACGACGCGGGACAGGGAATGCCCGTGGGACATCGCCGATCCGATGAGAGTGACGGCGGCGGGCCAGCCGTCGGTGGCATCACCGATGCGCTGCACCTCGTCGGCAGTCAATCGCAGGTCGTGGGCGCGGCAGAGGAGGTCCGCGATCTGAGCGGAGCCTAGGCGCAGCGTCGCCGACGAGAGTTCGATGCCGTCCCCTCGCGCACGCAGTCGGGTGAACGCGGGGAGTTCGAGCGGGATCCGGGTGCTGACGACCACGGTGAGGTTCTCCGGGATCCGGCCGAGAAACCAGTCGAGGCTCGCGAGGGTCTGCTCCCGGGTGATGAGGTGGGCGTCGTCGAGGACGAGGGTCCAGCTGTCGGGGGATCCGGCGAACGCGTCGAGCAGCGGCACGATGACGTTCGCCCGGACCTCGCCGGATTTCGCATCCGCACGGCCGTGGAGTCCCGCGGCCGCGGCGGCCGTCGCGATCGCGTCCCAGAGCACGCCCGGATCGTTGTCGTCGTCGTCGAGGCTGACCCACACCGACCGCGCCGTGTCCCGGTGCTGGAGCCACTGGGTGATCACTGTGGTCTTGCCGTACCCCGCCGGCGCCCGGACCACGACAGCGCGCGCCCGGCGTTCGAGCAGGGCGAGCACGTCTAGGCGCAGGATCGAGCGAGGGCCGGTAGTCGGCGGGCGGAACTTCGTTACGGGATACATCACCGCACATTCTCGCGGGTGCTGCCGCCTGGGATTCACCTGGGTGATTAGCGTTCCAGGACGGGGTCGATGCCGCCGGTTCGCCCTACGCTCACAGGTGAGGCCGACGTGATCGAGAACGTCGGAGCGGGGCTGGCATTCAGGAGGAACCCCTTGAGCAACGCACATCAGTCCGAAGAACGCGCCCGTCACGAGTCGGTGCCGTCCGCGGAGCGCTTCGGACACCTGATCGAACGTGACGACGCTGCCGACTTCCCGTTCTACAACGGGACTCCGACGACCCTGTCGGTCGGCCAGTGGATCGCCGTGTGGGCGTCCGTTGCGGTGGGCTTCGTCGCCCTGACCCAGATCCCCGCCCCGAACAACGTCGTCGACCTGATCCCTCGGATCCTGTTTGTCGCCATCCCGCTGACCGTGCTCGCACTGGTCACCCGCGACCACTGGACCGCCCTGTTCCGCCGGGTCACCGGACGCGACGTGCGCCTCATGTTCGGCTTCGCCGTCCTCAACATCGCCGTGACGGCGGCTCTCGGGGCGATCGTTATGGCACTGTTCGGCGCGGCGGGGAACACGGCGGCCGACGACGTCGGCAAGGACGGCGCGCTGGACGTCGTCGCGTTCTACGTCGGCACCGGCATCCAGTTGCTCGGCGAAGAGATCTTCACGATGCTGCCGTTCCTCGCGCTGCTGTACTTCCTGTACTCGAAGGCGAAGCTGTCCCGCAAGACCGCGATCGTCCTCGCATGGCTGATCAGCGCGGTCTGGTTCGGTGCGGCACACCTGCCCACCTACGACTGGAACTTCGCGCAGGCCTTCATCGTCATCGGCGGCGCCCGGCTCGTCCTGACGCTGGCCTACATCCGGACGAAGAACCTGTGGGTCTCCACCGGCGCGCACATCATCAACGACTGGGTCATGTTCACCGTGTCCATCATCGGCGGCGCGGCACTGATCGCCATGTGATCGCCCGCATGTGAGGATGCACGCATGAACTGGTGGATCGTGACCCATGTCCCGTTCGAGGGGCCCGCGTTGATCGCGACGATGTTGGACGCCAAGGGGATTCGGTACCGGACGTGTGCGCCGTATGCCGGCGAGCCGCTCCCGGATGCGGCGGACTGCGCGGGGCTGATTGTCATGGGCGGACCCATGAACGCGCTCGACGACGCCGGGCACCCGCACCTTGCCTCCGAACGCGCACTCATTCGGGACTGCCTCGATCTCGGTGTCCCGGTGCTGGGCGTGTGCCTCGGTGCTCAGCTGATGGCGGCGGCGCTCGGGGCCGACGTATTCCAGGGTCCGGCAGGGGAGTTCGGCGCCGGGACGGTCACCCTCACCGATGCGGGCAAGTCGGACAAGGTCTTCGGCGGTATCGACGGCGAGGTGCCGGTGGTGCACTGGCACGGCGACACCTTCGACCTGCCGGAGGGGGCGGTGCTGCTCGCCGGCAGCGCGTCCTATCCCCACCAGGCCTTCCGGATCGGGGACAACTCCTACGGTCTGCAGTTCCATGTGGAGCTGACCGCCGCCGAGCTACCCGTCCTGCGTGAGCACATGCCGGCGGGCACGGTCCCCGACGCCGACCACCTGGCGAGCGTCGAGGCCGTCGGCCGCATCGTCATCGGTGCCTTCCTCGGCTAATCCTCCGTCGAATCCATCTCGATCAGGACCCGTCGCAGCAGCTTTCCGGTGGCGTTGCGGGGCAGCTCCTCGAGGAACACCACCTCGCGGGGCACCTTGTAGCGGGCGAGACGCTCCTTCACGTATGCCTTGAGCACCTGGTCGTCGCGGGTGGAGTCCGCGCTCGGCACCACGAAAGCCTTGAGGCGGTGGCCGAATTCGGTGTCGTCGACACCGATCACGGCCACCTCCAGCACATCCGAACGTTCGTAGAGCAGGTTCTCTACCTCGAGCGGATAGACGTTTTCGCCGCCCGAGACGATCATGTCGTCGTCGCGGCCGTCGACGAAGAGCAGCCCGTTCCTGTCGAAGTGGCCGACGTCGCCGGACGAGAGGAGGCCGTTGATGCGCTCCTTGTCGCGGCCGTCGGTGTATCCGCTGAAGCTCAGACCGCTGGCCACGAAGATCCGGCCAACCGTCTCGGGCTCGGTGATCCGCACGCCCGCATCGTCGTAGAGCTCGATGTGGCAGGTCACCGGCGCCCTGCCCGCGGTGCCGGGGGCCATCGCGAGGTCGGCTGGGGTGGCGACCGTCGCGACCGCGACTTCGGTTGAGCCGTAGAGGTTGTGCAGCACATGGCCGAACGCCTCGGTGGTGCGCCTGCACAGGTCGGGTGACAGGGCGGATCCCGCGGCGAAGATGATCTTGAGATTGGTGGTGTCGTACTTCGACAGGGTCGCGGGGCCGAGGTCGATGATCCGCTGCAGCATGGTCGGCACAACGACGAGGACGTCGGCCCGCTGCTCGGCGACGAGCCGGACGCTCTCCTCGGGGTCGAACCTGCGCTGCATGATCACGGTCTGGCCGAGCGCAAGCGCGATCGCGAACTGGGACATGCCGGTGCCGTGGAAGGCAGGCGCCGCCATCACCATCGTCTGGCCGGGGCGCAGCGGCACCCGGTCGAGGAACTGGGCGGACGCCAGCGGCGAGGTTCGCTCGCGGGGGGCGCCCTTCGGTGTTCCGGTGGTGCCGCTGGTGAGCAGCACGAAGCTGCCGTGGGTCGGCGGATGGGGCACGGCGTGGGTGGGTTGGCCGGCGATGAGATCGTCCAGCATCCGCGCATGGCGCCCGGAGTCCTCACCCCAGGACAGGAACAGGCGCACATCCGACGGCAGGGCCGCGGCGACGTCGGCGAACTCCTCGTCATAGACGAATGCCCGAACCTGTTCGCGGGCAGCGACATCCACCAACTGCGGGGGAGCGAAACCGGTGTTCATCAGGACCAGCTTGGCGCCGAGCTTGGCGGCCGCGAGCATGGTGAGCACGAGTCCGCGGTGGTTGCGGCACATCGCGCCCATCACCGACCCGGGGGCGATGCCGTCGGCCTCCCAGGCGCGCGCCAGCGCGTTGGACTGCTGCTCGAGCTGCGCGTAGGTCAGCTGCCCGCGCTCGTCGATGATCGCGACCGCGTCGAGGCCCGCCTCGGCGTGCGCGTGGATCGGTCCGGCGAAGGGGCCGTACTTGCGGACCGCGAGAATGCTGGCGATACCCCGGTCGACCCGGGGAAACGGGACGAGACCCGCGCGCATCATCACCCTCGCCGCCCCGAGAGTGTCGGTCACCTTCGTCAGAACACCCGGCATTGGAATTGCCCCCCTGAGCCCAGAATCGATCGCTGATGGACGGCTCTCAGCCTAGTGCCGGCGGAGGTCGCAGTCACCGGTTTCGAAACGGCGCTGGGGCGCCCTCGAAACGAGGGCGCCCCAGCGTCAGGTGGGGTGTCCGGCTACTTGAGCTCGGCGGAGGACTTGCCGAGCAGGCGGCGCGCGATGATCAGCTGCTGGATCTGCTGGGTGCCCTCGAAGATGTCGAGGATCTTGCTGTCGCGGGCCCACTTTTCGAGCAGCGGGCGCTGCGAGTAGCCGTAGGTGCCCGCCAGCTCGACCGCCTTGAGCGAGATCGCGGTGCCGGTACGGCCTGCCTTGGCCTTGGACATCGACGCCTCGAGCGAGTTCGGCTTCTTGTTGTCCGCCATCCAGGTCGCGCGCAGCGCCAGCAGGTAGGCGGCCTCCCAGTCGGCCTCGAGCTGAAGGAATTCGGCGGCCGCGGCGTGCTGGTTGTAGGCCGGGGTGTCGTAGGAGACCTCGACCCCCGCGTCCGACAGGACCTCGCGCAGTTCCTCGAGCGCTGCCCGGCCGAGGCCGATCGCCATGCCCGCCACGATCGGGCGGGTGTTGTCGAAGGTCTGCATGACCCCGCCGAAGCCCTTCTCGACGTTCACACCCGGGTCGCCGAGGATGTTGTCCTTCGGGATCCGGCAGTCCTGCAGCAGCAGCACCGCTGTGTCGGAGGCCTTGATGCCCAGCTTGTGCTCGAGACGGGCGACGGACAGGCCAGGTGCGTCCCGCGGCACGACGAAGGACTTGATGGCGGCGCGGCCCTTCGACTTGTCCACGGACGCCCACACCACGATGTGGCTGGAGCGCTCGCCCGCGGTGACGAAGATCTTCTCGCCGTTGAGGACGTACTCGTCGCCGTCGAGGACCGCGGTGGCGGTGACGGCGGCCGAGTCGGAGCCGAAGCTCGGCTCGGTGATGGCCATCGAGGCCCACACCTTGCCGAACCGCTCGAGCTGCTCATCGGTGGCGACCGCGGCGATGGCCGAATTGCCCAGGCCCTGGTAAGGGATCGACAGGGTCAGTCCGACGTCGCCCCAGCAGGTTTCGATGACGTTCATCAGCGAGGCCATGTTGCCGCCGTTGGCGTTGCCGATGACGCTCGGCGCGTCACCGCGGCCGAGGGCGGCGCCGGATGCGCCGGTGCCGGAGTCGTTGAGGCCCTCGACCATGGCGGCCATGGTGTCGAGTTCGACGGGGTACTCGTGCTCGGCGAGGTCGTACTTGCGCGAGACCGGCCGCAGGATCTGGGCGGCTACCTGGTGCGCCTGGTTCGCCGACGCTTTGAGCTTCTTGGGGAGTTCGAGATTGATCATGAGAGTCTCCTAGTAATGACTGGCCGCGTCAGATGAGGACGATGCCCTCGGCAACGCCGATGGCACGGAGGTCGCGGTACCAGCGCTCGACCGGGTGCTCCTTGGTGTAGCCGTGGCCGCCGAGCAGCTGCACGCCGTCGAGGCCGATCTGCATGCCCTTCTCGGATGCCAGCTTTCGGGCCAGCGCGGACTCGCGGGCGAAGGACATGCCCTGTTCCGCGCGCGACGCGCCGCGGAGGGTGACCAGCCGCAGACCGTCGAGCTCGATGGCGATGTTCGCGACCATGAAGGCAACCGCCTGACGGTGGCTGATCGGCTCGCCGAACGCCTCGCGCTCGTTGACGTAGGGGATCACGTAGTCCAGCACGGCCTGACCGGTGCCGACCGCCATCGAGGCCCAGCCCAGGCGGGCGAGCCGGATCGCGTTCGCGTAGTCGGTGGCGCGCTGATCGGCGTCACCGTCGCCGAGGATGGCGGACTCGGGCACCGCGACATCGGTGAGGATCAGTCGGCCGAGGCCCGCCGCGCGCAGTCCCATGCTCGGGTCCGCCTCCACGACGAGGCCCTTCGCGTCGGATTCGACGATGAAGAAGGCGGGCTTCCCGTCGAGTTCCGCTGCGACGAGGAACAATTCGGAGTCCGCGGCGGCGGGGACGAAGGACTTGACGCCGTTGAGCTTGTAGCCGCTGGGCGAGCGAACCGCCTTGGTCTGCAACGCGAACGGGTCGAACAGCGCGCGGGGCTCGCTGACCACGACGGCCGCGTTCGGTACCTTCTCGCCGGTGAAGGCCGGGAGGTAGGTCTGCTGCTGTCCGTCCGTGCCCCACTGGGTCAGTGCCACCGCGACGCCGCTGGGCGCGAGGATCGGCAACGCCAGGCCCATGTCACCGTGCGCGAGTGCCTCGGCGACGAGGGAGTTGGTGACCGCGCCGCGCTCGCTGGCTGCGCCGTCGAGCTCCTCGGGCACGTTGATCAGCGTGATGCCGAGCTCCGCGGCCCGCGCGACCAGGTCGGCGGGCGATGCGGCTGCCGCGTCGGCGTCGTGCGCGGCTGGACGCAGGATCTCGTCGGCGAACTCGCGGACCGTCTCGACGATCATCTTCTGCTCGTCGTTCGGGGTGAGGTCGAAGTAGTCGGCGTTCTTGGCCTCGCCGTCGGGGAGGCGCTTCGGCTGGCCGCCGCCGGAGACCTTGGTGAAGGTGCGGGTGGCCGCGCCGAGCGTCTTGAAGCCGGTCTTGGTGCCCTCGTAGGTGACCCGGTCGATCGTCTGACGAAGGTTGTACTTCTCGGCCAACTCGGACCCGGTGATCCTGGTCAGCACCCGCATGGCCGCCCCCATCGCGTCCCGCTTCACCGGGTTCAGGCCTACTGCGGAGGTATCGCGGGGCTCACGCTTGGCGCCGTTCGCTCTCACAACGCTGTCTTGCTTACTCATGATCACCAGTTTCTCGGTGTATCGGTCGTGGACGCCCGTTATCTTACTCCGGAGTAAGGTAGGAAGTCGAGAAACGCCCCTGGTCCCTCACCTACCGTTGAGTCGTGATCGAGATCCGACCGCGTCGTGACCTGCGTCTGCTGGTGCGCTGCCTGCCCCTGGTGCTGGTGCCCCTGATGCTGCTGGCCAGCAACTTTCCGGGCGAGTACCAGGTGCCGATCGGATACTGGTTGCTGTCGATGGCGGCGGCCGCGGTATTCGTGGTCGGCGACCGGTGGCCGCTGCCGGTGTCGGTGGCGCTGTCCGCGCTGGCGGTCCCGTTGTTCGCGGCGCACTCGTGGGGACTGTCCGGACTTGTCCCGTATCTCGGGGCGGTGGCGCTGGCCGAGGTGGCGATGCGGACGCATCGGACCTGGCAGGTGGTCACGGCCACCGCCTGCTGGGCCGGAGCCGTGCTCGCCGGGCTCTGGTCGGACAGCTATTCGACGTTCTGGCGCGCCGCCACCGCCGTCGCGGCGGTGGCCTACGTCGGCCTGCCGCTGCTGGTCGGCCTGTATCTGCGCGCGCAGCGGGACCTCGCGGTGACCTACCGAGCACAGGCGGTGGAGGCCGAATCACGCAGGGCGGACGCCGAACTCCACGCCCGAGCGGCCGAGCGCAGCGCCCTGGCGCGGGAGCTGCACGACCTCGTCGCGCATCACATGGCCTCGATCGTGTTGCGTATCGGGGTCGCGCGGCACGTGCTGGCCGACGCCGATCCGCGCGTGCACGGCGTTCTCGACGACGTGCACGCGACCGCGTCCGACGCGCTCGCCGACATCCGCAGGCTGCTGGTGGCGCTGCGTGATCCGGCGTTGGGCGAGGTCGCACTGGTCGAGTCCGATGCGGTGCCGGTGGAGATTGCCGCCGCGATCGAGCGGACCCGCGCCGCCGGGTTTGCTGTCTCCTCCGAGGTGGACCCGGACCTCGGTGGGCTGGACGCGATCGGGAGGCTCACGCTGCTGCGGGTGGTGCAGGAATCGCTGACCAATGTCATGAAGCATGCGGACCCCGGCGGCGCCGTCGCGGTCACGGTGGCGCGCCGAAGCGCAGGCATCGCCGTCCGGGTCACCAACACGGGTCACGGAGACGGCACCTCGAATCCGTCCGGGCACGGCATCATCGGGATGGGCGAGCGGGTCGAACTCGTCGGCGGCACCCTCGATGTCGGACCCACCGAGCGGGGGTGGGAGGTCGACGCCTGGCTACCCGGCATCGATTCGACAACGGGCGTAGGAGAGAAATGATCCGACTGCTGATCGTCGACGACCAGCGCCTGGTCCGAGCGGGGCTGCGAATGCTGTGCGAGTCGACCGAGGACCTCGAGGTGGTCGGTGAGGCGTCGAACGGCGCGGAGGCGATCCGGATGTCGGCCGAACTGTCGCCGGACGTGATCCTGATGGACCTGCGGATGCCGGGGCTGGACGGGATCGAGGCGACCAGGCAGATCCTCGGGTCGCGATCGTCCGCGAAGGTCTTGGTGCTCACCACCTTCGACGACGACGACCATCTCTACCCCGCGCTGGCGGCTGGGGCGGCCGGCTTCCTGGTCAAGGACACCGCACCCACCGACCTGCTGAGCGCGATCAGGCGGACCGCCGAGGGGGACATGCTGTTCTCGCCGTCCTTGCTGCGTCGGCTGGTCGATCGGGCGCTCGACACCGGCCCGCCGGAGGGCGAGGGCGCCGGGGCGGCAACCCTGACGGTGCGCGAGCAGGAGGTGCTGGCCCTGGTCGGCGAGGGGCTGAGCAACCGGGAGATCGCCGATGGGCTGCACCTCGGGGTGACGACGGTGAAGACGCACATTGCGAACCTGATGGACAAGACCGGCTGCGACAACCGGGTGCGGCTCGCGGTCTACTCGCACAAACGCGGCTGAGCCGCAGCCGTCAAAACGTGCACACAACCTTCACAACTCCTGCGGGGCATCCCCACAAACGGCCAATACAGTCGACTGCATGACCCCGCGAAGAGTGCTCGTCGTCGACGACGAACGCAGGATCTCCGAGTCGATCGCCGCCCGGTTGCGTGCCGAGGGGTACGAGGTCGAGACGGCCGTCGACGGGCCGGGCGCGGTGGCGGCGTGTGCGAGCTTCGCCCCGGACGCGGTGGTGCTGGACGTCATGCTGCCCGGTTTCGACGGGCTCGAGGTGTGCAGGCGAATCCAGGCCACACGTCCCGTTCCGGTACTGATGCTGACGGCCCGGGCCGACGAGACCGACATGGTGATCGGGCTCGGGGTGGGTGCGGACGACTACCTGAGCAAGCCGTTCAGCATGCGGGTGCTGGTGGCCCGGATCGCCGCGCTGCTGCGCCGGGCCGATCGCGCCGTCCCGGAGAAGTCCGAGATCTTGACCGTCGGGGCGGTGACGATCGACCTCACCGCCCGGCGGGTTCGGCTCGGCTCGGACGAGGTGCACCTGACCCGAACCGAGTTCGACCTGCTCTCGCACCTTGCGTTGCGGCCGCGGGCGGCGATCGCTCGCGAAACGTTGCTCGAGCAGGTCTGGGGCTGGGGCGATGCCGCGAGCAGTCGCACCGTCGACAGTCACGTGAAGGCGCTGCGGCGCAAGCTGGGTGGAGACATGATCCGCACTGTGCACGGGGTGGGCTACGCGCTGGAGGTGCCGAGATGAACTGGCCCAGACCGCTCGATCCGTGGCGGTCGTTCAAGGTCAAGACCGCACTGGTGGTGGGGGCGTCGCTGTTCCTCGCCTCGGTGACGTTCTGGGCCACGTCCCAGTGGCAGTTCCGGTTCGCGCTGCTGGCCGCGTTGCTGGTCTCGCTGGCGGTCGTCCAGGTGCTCGCGCACGGGATGACCTCACCGCTGCGGGAGATGACCGCCGCCGCGAAGGCGATGGCGACCGGGGACTACTCCCGCAGGGTGCGCTCGACCTCACGCGACGAGATCGGGCAGCTGGCAACGGCGTTCAACCAGATGGCCGAGGACCTCGAGGCGGACGACCGGTACCGACGCGAACTGATCGGCAACGTCTCGCACGAACTGCGCACCCCCATCGCGGCCCTGCAGGCGGTGCTCGAGAACGTCGTCGACGGTGTCGAGACACCCGATCACGAGACGATGCGGTCGGCGCTGGCGCAGACCGAGCGCCTGGGCAAGCTGGTGGCGGACCTGCTGGATCTGTCCAGGATCGAAGGCGGCGCCGTGCCGCTGCAGCGCACCACCTTCGAGATCGAACCCTTCTTGGACGAGGTGATCAGGCAGGCGAGCGGCCCCGCGGGACCACTACTGGCGGAGGTGGAGGTGACGCCTGCGGGCCTTCGCGCTGTGGCGGACACCGCCCGGCTCCATCAGGTGATCACCAACCTCATCGACAACGCGGCGCGGCACGGCTCGCCGGATGCACCTGTGCGGGTTCGCGTCCGACTCGACCAGTACTCGGGCGACCTGATCCTGGACGTGCACGACGACGGCCCCGGCATCCCCGCGCAGGACCGGTCCCGGGTGTTCGAGCGCTTCACCCGCGGCGGCGCGCAGGACGGCGGGACCGGGCTCGGGCTCGCGATCGCCCGCTGGGCGGTGGAACTGCACCAAGGCCGGATCGAGGTTCAGGGCACGGGCCCGGGTTGCTGCATCCGGGTGACGCTGCCGCAGGCATAGCTCCGCACACAACGAATTCCCTTTGGGGTCCGGCCCTTCCAGCCGGTCCCTTGATGACGGCTGCCCGCACGACGGGCAGGCGCGGATCGCAGGAGGACCAGATGACCGCAGAAACGATGAATCGAGCCGCCGCACCGCAGGCGGCGCCCCGACGGGAATGGCCTCGCGGCATGTGGCGTCGCGACCGGACCTCGGTGGCCCCACGCGCGACCCTGGCGGCCGCGCTGGGCGCGGGCGCGATCGCGACCCTGACCCTGCAGGTGACGGTGGTGAGCGTCGCGTATCTGCTCACCGGAGTGGCGGTGGCAGCGACCGCCTTCGCGACCGTTCGCCCGCGCCCGACGAGACTCCAGCTCGGTGCCGTCGCCGGCGCGCTCGCCCTGCTCGCGGTCGCGGCGGTGCGCGGGGCCGAGTGGCTGGTCACCCTGTGTGTCGTGGCGAGCTGGGTCGTCGGATCGGTCGCCCTGGTCGGGGGCTGGACGTGGACGGGGCTCGCGCTCGCGTCGATCGCGCTCTGGTTCACCCCGGCGCGAGTGACCGGGTGGGTGCGGCGCGGTCGGGCCCGGTTGGGCACGGGGCGCGGTGTGAAGCCCGGCCGGCTGATCGCGGTGACGGCGATCAGCGTCGCCCTGGTGCTGGTCTTCGGATCCCTCTTCGTGAGCGCGGATCCCGAGTTCGGCAAGCTGTTCGGCGCCGTGGTCCCGGACGTGCGGGTGTCGAACCCGGTCGGCCGCCTGATCCTCGGGTTCCTCGTCATGGGCACGGCACTCGCGGCGGCCTACCTGCGGCGACGCACCCCGCGGTTCGATTCCCTTGCGCCGCGAACCGGGCGTCCGGTCGCGCGGTGGGAGTGGGCGGTGCCGCTGGCGCTGCTTGACCTGTTGTTCGCCGGCTTCGTCGCAGTGCAGGTGCGGGTGCTGTTCGGCGGGGACGGCCACGTGCAGGACACGGACAACCTGACCTACGCGGACTACGCGCGGCAGGGCTTCTGGCAGCTCACCGCGGTCACGGTCCTCACGCTGGCCGTCATCGCGGTTGCCGTGCGCAAGGTGGATCGGCAGCATGCGGGGGACCGGGCGGTGGCACGGCTGCTCCTGGGGCTGCTCTGCGTCTTGACGCTCGTGATCGTCGCGTCGGCGGTACACCGAATGTCGCTGTACGAGAGCGAGTTCGGATTCACCCGGCTGCGATTGAGCGTGATGGCAGCGGAGTTGTGGTTTGGCGTGGTCTTCGTCGCGCTGATCGTGGCCGGGATCCGGATGTCCGCACGGTGGCTCCCGCGGGCAGTCCTGGCGTCGGCGGCCGTCGGCCTGCTCGGATTCGCGGGAGTCAACCCGGACGCCTACATCGCCGAGCGGAACGTGACGCGATACGCGGACACCGGTGACATCGACCTCGGGTACCTGCGCGGTCTGTCGGTCGATGCGGTGCCCGCGCTCGACCGGCTGCCGGAGCCGGCGCGGTCGTGCGCGCTCATCGGTATCGACGTCGACGGCGACCCGGCGTGGTTCGAGTACAACGCCGCGCGGGCGCGTGCCAGGGAGATCATGCGGGAGAGGCCGGTGGGGCAGTGCCTCAAGTCCACGGCGGGATGGGCCTCTTGACCCACATGATCTTCTCGTCGGCGTGCGCGGGAGTGGCCTGCGGGTGGTCGGGGTTCGCCGCGGCCCACGACGACTTCTGGTCGAGGAGCTCGGCCGCCACTGTCCAGGTTTCCCGGGTGCTCGGTGGATTCGCGCCTGCCGCCCGCGCGAGCTTGCGCAGCCGGTCGTCGGGCAGGTCGAGCAGTTCGGCCCCGCTGATGCCCCGGTCCCAGGCGAACCGGGCCAGCTCAGTGGCCTTCTCCCGCCGCTTCCTGTCGGCCGCGTCGGTGTGCGCGAAGTCGACCTCGCTCGGATCCATCGGGCCTCCCGACCACTAGCCGCCGTGGCCCCCGTGTCCGCCGCCAGCGGGTGCTGCGGGTGCAGGCATCTCCATCTTCATGTTCATGTCCATCTTCATCGGGGCGGGCCGCTGACCCGGCTCGAGGACGAGGAACTGACCCATCATGCCCTGATCCTCGTGCAGCAGCAGATGGCAGTGGTACATGTACGGGAAGGTCGGGTCGGAGTACTCGGTGAAGCGCAGCGCCAACCGGAACCGCACACCCGGCGGCGTGTAGACGGTGTCCTTCCAGCCGGCCAGCGCAGGCGGCGGCGGGGTGCCGTCGATGTCGATGATCTGGAACTGGACGTCGTGCACGTGGAAGTTGTGCGGCCAGTTGTCGACGTTGCGCACCGTCCAGACCTCGGTGGTGTCGATGGCGGGGGAGAAGTCGATGCGGTTCATGTCCATCTGGGCGCCGTTGATCATGAACCACTGCAGCTCGAAGCTGCGTTCGGCGGCCGCATCCGCCGGGTCGAGCCGGGGAATCGTCGCGAGCGACGCGGGCAGCGCCGCGGAGGCGCCCGGGTTCTTGCCGGGCCGCAGCTCGAGGATGTCGAAGCTGTCCTGCACCCCGAACGCGGCGGCGTCGCCGCGGTCGAGGCCGGCGCGGTCCGCGAACGGCAGCGCGCGCAGCAGCGTGTTCGACCCGTCCACGGCGACCACGATCTCGGCCCGCTCGCCGGGGCTGAGCTGGACCCGGGTGAGCGCCACCGGCGCCGCGAGCAGCCCGCCGTCGCTCGCGACCAGATGGAACTCGCGGTCGTCGGAGAATCCGAGGTTGTACATCCGACCCGCGGAACCGTTGAGGATCCGCAGCCGGACCTTCTCCGTGCTCACCGACAGGTGGGCGCCCGCGATCCCGTTGGTGACGATGGTGTCGCCGAGCAGTCCGATGTCGGTGGGGTCGGATTCGTCCAGCGTGCCGTCGGCGGTGAAGCGCTTGTCCTGGATGATCAGCGGGATGTCGTCCACCCCATAGGTCTTGGGCAGGTCGACGGCGTCGGTGACCTCGTCGTCAACCAGGAACAGTCCGGCCAGCCCCCGGTAGACGTGCTTCTCGGTGGAGCCGTGTGGGTGCGGGTGGTACCAGAGGGTCGCGCCCGGCTGGTTCACGGTCCACGCCGGTTCCCAGCGGGCACCGGGCTCGATGGTCTGGTGCGGGCCGCCGTCGAAACGTGCGGGCACGTGCATCCCGTGCCAGTGCACCGTGGTGGCCTCGGGCAGGGCGTTGTCGATGGTGAATGCGACCGATTCGCCGCGGCGTGCGCGGATCGTCGGCCCCAGCATCGAACCGTTGAACCCCCACGTCGCGGTGGACTTTCCGGCGAGGATCTCCGAGCTGCCCGCACCGGCGGAGAGGGTGAAGTGCCTTGTGCCAGCCGCATCGACTGTGGCGGCCGCGAGCGGCGGGATCGGCAGCGGCCGGGCGAAGGGGCCGCCTTGATTCGCCGGGCTCGATTGTCCGACGGCGCATCCGGCGGACAGTGCGAGCGGGGTGGCGGCGAGGCCCATCAGGAAGGTGCGGCGGGAGACGACGTTCATGCGTCCAGTCTTCGGGGCGGCGGTGCGCGTGACGCCCGCCCCGAGGCCGGTGATCCGGAGGCACGGGTCCTCCCGGCGGCCCTTGTGCGAGCTGTCGCGGTGTGTTAAGGCGCGGGGCCATGCGCTGCTCGCCGCGCTTTTCTAGAATCGCCCTGCCTAGAACGGCGGTGGCTGGTGGCGGAAGCGTTCGCGCAGGATCGCCTGGTGTTCGTCGTGGTGGGCGCGGAGTCGTTCGCATTGGGCGAGGTGGTCCGGGTCGGTGATGGTGGTGAGGTCGGCGAGGGTGGGCGGTAGGTCTGCCGGGTGCATGTGGGTTTCCCACCAGGTCGGCTCGTAGATCCCGAGGTCCGGCGGTTCCGGCGGCGGGGACGCGTGTGTCAGTTTCGGGGCCGGTCGGGGCGTGGGCTCCTTGTCCTGTCTGCTGGGGCGTTGTTCCACAGGCGTCGG
>NZ_JBHZBV010000019.1:0-53917 GCF_042754885.1 Rhodococcus sp. NPDC059179
GGAGGTTGGCCGCGGACGGGACGTGGCAGGCATTGCTCACCGAGGCGCTGGATCTGGCTGAGGAGCTCGGCCTGATCAACCACGACGACGATGACGATGACAGCGAAGCTGACACCGGCAGCGCAGCCAACGCTGGCGCTGGCGCCAACAGCAACGCCGACACCGACACCGACACCGGCACCGGCACCGGCACCGGCACCGGCACCGGCACCGGCACCGGCCGCAGCGCAGCCGGCGGCACCGCCGTCGAGAGCAACGCCGATACCGGTAACAGCGCAGCTGGCACTGGCATCGATGCCCACGCCGGTAGTGCGGCCGACACTGACACCAACGCCGAGAGCGGCGCCGACACTGACACGGAGAGCGACACCGGCGCCGGCAACAGTGCGGCCAGCGCTGACACCAACGCCGAGAGCGACGCCGACACTGACACGGAGAGCGACACCGGCGCCGGCAACAGCGCGGCCAGCGCTGACACCAACGCCGACACCAACAACAGTGCGGTCGATGCAGACGCCGACACCGAGGCCGAGTCCGAGGCCGAGGCCGATAGTGGCGCTATCAGTGCCGGTGCGAGCCGGGTCGGAGACGGTCAGAGATGTACCCGCGATAGTGATTCCGGCGAATCCAATTTCAACGCGGCCGAATCGGCTGCGGCCGCCGAACCGCCCGATGGCATTGCGCCGGAACCGGAGTCGGACCGCGAGGCGGAACGGGAGCCGGAACGGGAGCCGGAGCTCGATCGGGAGGCGGAACGGGAGCCGGAGCCCGGTCGCAAGCCGGAACCTGAGCCCGAGCCAGAGGCAGTGTCAGAACCTGACGTCGACTCGGAGACGGACACGTCTGCCCATGCCGAGCCCGACCCACCCAACCCCGATCCCCACCCGCACGAACCCGGCACTCCACCACCATCCCCGCCGCTACCGCCGCGGTTCTGCCTGCGCTCATTCCTCGCCCGCGGCGGCCGACGCAAGGCCGGCTACGTCCCCGAATTCGGGACGCTACCCCCGGCGCAGCCGTGCACCACACCACCACCCCGAGCCCAACGCCGCCACCCGAACCCACCGCCCGGAACCACGGGGCAGGGGTCGCCAACCGGGCCGACGCAGGCCGCCACACAAGACTCCGGACACGACACCGACACCACCGCCGGGGATACCACCGTCGAGTCGGGCACCCCGACGACCACACCCGCCCCGACCAGCGTCGGCATCATGATCGGCGCGATCACCGCCGCCATTGAGGCCGACCCGACCCTGGCCCGACCGCAGTACCCCGACGGCCACGGCGGCCTCACCACCCCACCCGACGGCGCATTGACCTACCGCCCCGACGCAGCCACCACCGCACTTGTCCGCGCCCGCGATGGTCACTGCCGATTCCCTGGATGCACCCGCCCGGCATCACAATGCCAACTCGACCACATCATCGAATACTGGCTCTACAACCCGGCTTCCGGCGGCTGGACCATCGTCACCAACCTGCAATGCCTGTGCCAGTTTCATCACCAACTCAAGACGCTCGGCTTCTGGCGGGTGATAGCCCTGCCCGGCCACGCCCTGCTCTGGACCTCGAGCGCCGGCACCACCGCCGTGACCCTCCCGGCAGGCGCCCACGGCAGCAACACCATCGCCACACCCGCCCCGCACATCGTCGGCCGCCGCGGCTACACCCCGCCGCCGAAGCCGTCGATACCCCCGGAACCACCACCGTTCTGAGCGCACCCGTCCCCGCGGCAGCCAGTGGCGACCACGGGGACGAGCGGCGATCGGGTTCGAGCCCGGCTACTGGCCCAGCATCGACTTCATCTGGTCGATCTCGGCCTCCTGGCCCGCGATGATCTTCTGCGCGAGCTCCTGGACCTGCTCGCTCTGTCCGTCACTCAGGATCGCGGACGAGGAATCCACCGCGCCCTGATGGTGGGCGATCATCATCTCCAGCCACGCCCGGTCGAAATCGGCTCCCGATGCCTGCTCGAGCTGCGTCATCTGCTCGGCGGTCATCATCCCGTCGCCGTCGCCGTGGCCCATGTCGGCGTGGCTCATGTCGGCCGCCATCGTCGGCACGCCCCACTCGGTGAGCCACCCGGTCATCTGCGCGATCTCGGGGTCCTGTGCGGCCTTGATCTGGCCGGCCAACGCGAGAAGGTCGGCATTGTCGGTGCGGCCCTCGGCGAGGGCCGCCATCTCCACGGCCTGCTGGTGGTGCGGAATCATCATCTGCACCCACGCGACGTCGGCGTCGTTGTGGGTGGCGGCGGACTCGGACGGCGCCGAACTCGAGGTCATGGACGTCCCGCCCATCGAATCCATCGAATGGCCGGGTTCGGAATCGTCGTTCGAGCAGCCCGCGATCAGGACGGCGGCGGCAGCGGCGGCGACGAGGCTTGCGGTCTTGGTACGTGTATTCATTGTTCTTCCTTGGTCTTTCGAGTGATCAGGAGCGGAACTGCGTCGAGCGCGACGCAGTGGCCCTGTCAGACCCGCAGAAGGCACAAAGTGGCAAGTCGATTCGAGGTGGACGCGACAAAAGGCGGCCCGCGACCGGTGCGTGCGACGGCGGCCCGGCCGCGCTGCACCCGGGTCCCCGCTCCCGATGGGAGGCCGAGGGAGATCAGCGACATCACCAGCAGCACCACCGAGAGCAGGATCGCAACGCACGCGTTGAGCAGGTGGTGGCCGCCAGTGTGGTCGGCGGGCTGCGGGTCGGCGGGCACGGCTGAAGGGGCCGACGCCCGAGGAGTCGACGTCCGCTGATCCGGCACGGGGTGGGCAGACGCCGCTTCAGGCATGGCCCCGTGCGCCATGCTCGGGGTATCCACCTTCTGAGTGTCCATCGCGGGCGCGCTCAAGGCCAGGGCGCTCGTCGCGACCTGCGGACCGTGCGCCGCGACTCCGGGCTGTACCGCGGCGGCGACGTGATGCATCGCCAGCAGCCCGAACACCACGGCGCCGACCAGGAGCGCGCACGACAGTGTCACGCGCTTCGGGGCAGGGCGGAGCCGATCCATGGTTCCAAACATACCCTGCGGGGGTCAGGTAGTGAGCGCCAGCGGCCACCGGGCGGGGGCGGGACCGAAGGCATCGCGCGCGTTGTTGATCACGCCCTTGCCGATCACCCGGTTGCCCGTGCCGCCGATCGCCGCGCCGATGCCCGCGGGCACCAGCTTGCCCAGGATCAGCGCGCTCCGCCGGGCCGCATACTTCGTGACGAACTTGCGGATCAGCTTCTGATTCATCCCCGACATGGTCTGGGCGGGGAGGCGATTGGTGATGAGCGAACCCCAGTTCTTCGTGGTCGCGCCGACCGCCTTCTCCACGATCTCCATGCCGGATGCGCCCAGCGCCACCGCGAGCACCAGGGCCCGGCGCTGCTCGTGCTGCTGGACCGAGATGCCGTGCACCGAGGCGATCGCCAGCGTCAACAACGCGGAGGCCTCCAGGAAGAACACCGACTCGGCGCCGACCGCCGCAATCGAGCCGACCGTACCGATGCCGGGCACCGCCGCGGCGGCACCGACGGCGCCGCCGCTGCCGGTCACCGCGGTGAGGAACATCCGCTCCATCCGCTCGACGATTTGCTGAGGACTCTCGTCGGGATGGGCGCGGCGGACACGGTCCACATACTTCGCGACCGCGGGTCCCTGCAGCTTGGCGCCGTTGTCGAGCAGCGACACGATGACCTGCTCGATCCGTCCCAGCTTCTCCGCCATGGTCTTCCCCTTCGTCACGGCCAGCACCGTCCGCGGCCGAACTCTCTACCAACGGCCCGCATCGTCATGTTTGTTCCGGGCCCGAGCACGCCATCCCTGGATGCGACGCAGATCACTGCCTACGCTGAGTTCATGACCGGGCACTCGGAGGGTAGACGGGCACCGCCCGCGCAGGCCCTGCGCCCATACGTCGCCCCCTATGAGGGGTACCGACTGGCGGGATTCGAGCCCGGCTCGCACCTGGGCCTGCCGTCGCCGTACCTGACGCTGATCGTCGCGCTCGACGCCCCGCTCGAGCTCGCCCGGATGTCCGATCCGCGGCAGCAGCCCGGCGCCTGGGGCGCCCTCGCCAGCGGCCTGACCACCGCCCCGGTGACAATTCGGCACGACGGCAATCAGCACGGTGTCCAGCTCGCGCTCACCCCGGCCGGATCCAGGGCCCTGCTGGGCGTGCCCGCGGCCGCGCTCGGTGCCTGGGTCGTCGACCTGGGGGATCTGCTCGGCGCCGACGCCACCGAGCTGAGCGACCGGATAGCGGCCGAGTCCTCCTGGGACGCCAGGTTCGCGGTCCTCGATGACGTGCTCTCCAGGCGCCTCGCGGTCGCCGAGATCGACCCGCACCTCGCGCACGCCTGGCGGTTGTTGACGTCCGCGGACGGCGTCGTCCGGGTCGGACAGGTGGCCCGCGAGATCGGTTGGAGCAGAAGGCACCTGGTCGGCCGGTTTACCGCAGAGTTCGGGGTCAGCCCGAAGGATGCGGCCAAGCTCGCGCGTTTCCATCGCTCGCACCAACTGTTGCGTGCCCAGCCGTCCATCTCGCTCGCCGACGCCGCGGCGTTGTGCGGCTTTTACGACCAGGCCCACCTGGCACGAGACTGGCGGGACATCGCCGGGATCCCGCCCTCGCGCTGGCGTGCCGAGGAGTTGTTCTCATTCATCCAAGCGGACCAGCCGTCCGAGGGAGCAGTGTCGAGGGCATGAGCGCACAGACAGCCAATGCGACCACCATCTGGCCCACCCTCAGTTACGCGAATGCGCGCGTGGCCATCAAGTTTCTCGTGGACGCCTTCGGATTCATCGAGACCGCCGTCTATGGCGAGGGCGAGCAGGTCGATCACGCCCAACTCGACTGGCCGACCGGTGGCGGCGTCATGCTCGGCTCGCCGCGCGCGGACTCCGCGGTGGGGGACCTGCCGGTCGGGGTTGGCTCGGTGTACATCGTCGTCGACGACCCGGATGCGCTGTTCCGTCGTGCGGTGGACGCAGGCGCCACCATCAGCAAGGGGATGACCGACGAGGACTACGGCTCGCGCGGGTTCACCTGCCGCGACCCCGAGGGCGTGTACTGGAGCTTCGGCACTTACAGCGGCGAGTCACCCAAGACCCAGTGATCGGCGGGCACCACCTCGTCGGGCTTTGGCGGATGCGGCGGCGTACCGTCGCCGAACGGCCTGCCGCCCAAGGCTTCCCGGCCATGTGGCTCGAGCCAGTTCGACAGGTCCGGGCCGTTCGGGATGATCTGCGTCGGGTTCACATCGGAGTGCACCACGTAGTAGTGCTCTTTGATCTGCGCGAAGTCGATGGTGTCACCGAAGCCGGGAGTCTGGAACAGATCCCGCGCGTAGTCCCACAGCACGTGCATCTCGGTGAGCTTGCTGCGGTTGCACTTGAAGTGCCCGTGGTACACCGGATCGAACCGGACCAGGGTGGTGAACAGGCGGACATCCGCCTCGGTGATGGTGTCGCCCACCAGGAATCGTTGTGTCGCGAGTCGGTGGGTCAGCCAGTCCAACCGCGCGAAGAGCCGGTCGTAGGCCTCGTCGTAGGACTCCTGGGAGCCGGCGAACCCGCACCGGTACACGCCGTTGTTGACGTCCGTGAACACCAGCTCGGCGACCTCGTCGATCTGCGGTCGCAGCGCCTCCGGGTACAGGTCGGGGGCACCCTCGCGGTGGAACTGCTTCCACTCGGTGGAGAGGTCGAGGGTGATCTGCGGATAGTTGTTGGTCACCACCCGGCCGGTGGGGATGTCGACGATGGCGGGCACCGTGATCCCGCGCGGATAGTCGGGGAAGCGGGCGAAGTATGCGTCCTGCAGGCGCGGGATCGTCAGCACCGGGTCAACCCCGCCGGGATCGAGGTCGAAAGTCCAGCTCCGCTGGTCGTGGGTCGGCCCGCAGACGCCCATCGACAGGACGTCCTCGAGGCCGAGCAGGCGCCGCACGATGATCGCCCGGTTCGCCCACGGGCAGGCGCGCGCGACCACGAGTCGATACCGCCCCGGCTCGACCGGGTAGCCGTCGCGTCCGTCCGCGGTGATCCGCGTCTCGATGTAGCGGGTGTCGCGGGTGAACCCCTGACCCGCTTCGACGTACGAGCCGGTGATGCTGTTCTCGTCGGTCATGGGTTCACACGCTACTGCCGGTCAGCGCGGCCACGGTGTGGATTCCCAGCTCCTCGTAGCCGAGCGACGCGGCCAGTCGGCGCGAGGCCGTGTTCCCGGGGTGGCTGCGCCACTGCGGGATCAGGCCGCCGTCGATGGCGTCGTTGGTGGTAAGCCGGGCCACCACGGCGCCGTGTCCGCGCCTGCGGTGCTCCGGCGCGGTGAGGACGGCCATCTGGGCCAGGATGCCCTGCCATTCCGAGTACCCGGACGAGGACAGAGGCGTCCCGGCGTCGTCGACGAGGGTGAACCAGTTCCGCCTGTCGGTGAGGTCGGCCTCCGCCACGTCGTCGGGCGGGCAGGCCGACTGCAGGGCGAGCACGTGCTCGAGGTCGTGTGAGATCAGCGGATCCTCGCGGCCGATCTCGGTGCCCACGTCGGCGGCGAAGGACAGCAGTCTCGGGCCGGAACACGTGCCGCCGTGGTCCTTTGTGATGGCGAGCATCGCCGCCCCGCCGGACAGCTCGTCGTCGCTGTAGCCCTCAGCCCGTTCGATCGCCCATTGGGGACCCACCAGCGCGCTCGCCCCGGCCAGCCGAAGGAACCGGACCCGGTCGGCGGTCTGGTCCACCCGCACGTGCCGGGTGCCAGGGCCGGCCAGCCCACTGTCGGGCAGACCCAGCTCCCGGGACCAGGCCAGCGCGATGATGTCGATCTGATGGGCATCCACCCCGGCCACGGTATCGGTCCGCGCGTTCGGCGCCCATGCGGGCGGCCGGGAGAAGGCCGTTGCAGCGGCCAACTCCGCGCCGTATATTCCATCTGGACTAATTGGTGCGGAGTATGTGGGGTGAGCATGGCGACTGCAGCGTTGACGCCGCTCGCGATCACCGTGCTCGCGCTGCTCAACGAGCGGCCGATGCATCCCTACGAAATGCACCAGCTGCTGCTCCAGCGTCACGTCGACCGCGTCGTCAAGGTTCGGCCCGGCTCGCTGTACCACGCCGTCGCGCGGCTCGAGCGGGCCGAGTTGATCGCGGTTCGTGGCACCGAGCGGGAGGGCAATCGTCCGGAACGCACCACCTACGACGTCACCGCCGCCGGCCGGATCGCGCTCGAGGCTCGGATCGCGGAGTTGCTCGGCGCCCCGGTTCGCGAATACCCGCAGTTCCCGCTTGCGCTGGCCGAGGCGCACAACCTCCCGGCCGCCGACGTCTGCCGGTTGCTCCGGGACCGGATCGCGGCGGTCGAGGCGGACCTGGACGAACTCGACACAGTGCGTGCCATGCACACCGCGGCGGACCGCCCGCGCGTCTTCTGGTTCGGGCTCGACTACCAGCGGGCGCTCGCCGCCACCGAGCTGGACTGGATGACCGCATTGGTGGCGGAGATCGAGTCCGGCGAACTGCCCTGGCTCACGCCAGAACTCATCAGAGAACGACTCAGCCAACCGGCAAGGGGATGACCGTGACCGAGTTCAACCAGAACTCCGAGATCAAACAATGGCCGGCGCTGTGGGCGCTGTGCCTGGGCTTCTTCATGATCCTGGTGGACTCCACCATCGTCGCGGTGGCGAATCCCGCGATCATGGAGGACCTGCACACCGACATCAACAGCGTGGTCTGGGTGACCAGCGCGTACCTCCTGGCCTATGCGGTCCCGCTGCTCATCACGGGCAGGCTCGGCGACCGGTTCGGTCCCAAGAACCTCTACCTGCTCGGACTGACCCTTTTTACCGCCTCCTCACTCTGGTGCGGTGTGTCCGGCAACGTCGAGATGCTGATCGTCGCGCGGGTGTTCCAGGGCTTCGGCGCCGCGCTGATGACCCCGCAGACGATGGCCGTGATCACCCGGATCTTCCCGCCGGACAAGCGCGGCACGGCGATGGGCCTGTGGGGTGCGGTAGCGGGTGTGGCCACTCTCGTCGGCCCGCTCGCGGGCGGCGTGCTGGTGGACAGCCTCGGCTGGCAGTGGATCTTCATCGTCAACGTGCCGGTCGGCGTGATCGCCTTTCTCGCCGCAGTGAAGTTCGTGCCGTCGCTCGAGACGCATCAGCACCGCTTCGACATCCCCGGTGTGATCCTGAGCGCCGCAGGCATGTTCTTCCTGGTCTTCGGCCTGCAGGAGGGCAACACCTACGACTGGTCCGCGCTGGTGTGGATGTCGATCGTCGGCGGCCTCATCCTGCTCGCGGCCTTCATCTGGTACCAGTCGTGGAACAAGAACGAGCCGCTGCTGCCGCTGGGGCTGTTCAAGGACCGCAACTTCTCGCTGGCGAACATCGCGATCACCTCGATGGGCTTCTCGATCACCGCGCTGGTGCTGCCGCTGATGTTCTACGCACAGGAGGTCCGCGGGCTCTCGCCGACCGGTTCGGCGCTGCTGATGGTGCCGATGGCGGTGCTCACCGGCGTGCTGGCGCCGAACGTCGGCAAGCTGGTGGATCGGATGCACCCCCGCTACATCGCCGCGCCCGGCTTCCTGATGCTCTCGATCTCGCTCGGCTGGCTCGCGTTGGTGATGAAGCCGGCCGTCGCGATCTGGGAGCTGCTGCTCCCCATTGCTCTGATGGGCGTCGCGAACGCCTTCATCTGGTCGCCGCTGGCGGCAACGGCCACCCGCAATCTGCCGATGAACGCGGCGGGCGCAGGATCCGGCGTCTACAACACCACTCGCCAGGTCGGTGCGGTGCTCGGCAGTGCGGGCATCGGGGCCCTGATCACCTCACGGCTGTCCGCCAACGGCGTGCCGGCCGAGGGTGGACCAGAAGCGGGCGGCACGCTGCCGAGCTTCATCGTCGACGGGTTCAGCACCTCGATGGCGCAGGCCGTGCTGCTGCCCGCGGGTGTGCTGCTGATCGGTTTCGTTGCCTCGCTGTGCTTCTCGCGTCCCGTCCGGGCCACCGACGAGCGCCCGGCGGACACAGCCGAGGAACAGCGGCAACCTATGGCAGGCTGACGCCATGACCGAGCCCGCGAAGCCGACCAGACTCGAGCGCCTCACCACCGACGGCGGCGCGGAGATCGCCGTGCTGACGTTCGCGCACGGACCGCTGAACCTGTTCGACCAGGCCATGTTCGACGCGATCACCGCCGACGTGGACGCACTCAGCGCGGACCCGCCGCGCGCGGTGCTGCTGCGCGCCGAGGGCAAGGTCGTCTCCGGCGGCGTCGACGTGCACGTCTTCGAGGGGCGCAGTGCCGAGCAGGGCGCCGACCTGTGGCGGACCCTGTTCGCCGAGATCATCCACCAGATCGAGGCGCTGCCCTGCCCGGTCGTCTACGCAGCGCACGGGCTGACGCTCACCGCGGCCTTCGAGATCGCGCTGGCTTGCGACATCATCCTCGCCGCGCCAAGGGCCAAGTTCGGGCTGGTCGAGACGGTCGTCGGCCTGACGCCGTCGATGGGCGGGCCGCAGCGGCTCGCCGAGCGCGCGGGCTCCGGCCGCGCCAGGGAACTGGTGATGACCGGCGACCTGTACGACGCCGCGACGATGGCGTCCTGGGGCGTGGTCAACGCGGTGCACGACGACGTGGACGCCGCCGCGCGGTCCCTGGTCGCCCGGCTCGCCGACGGCCCGACCCGCGCGCACCACGCCACCAAGCAGATCATCGAGGCCTGGCGGTCCGGCGGTGTCGCGCACGCGGACTCGATCACCCCCGAGGTGTCGGCTGCGTTGTTCGACACCGACGACCTCAAGGGCGCGGTCCGTAGCTTCCTCGACGTCGGACCGGGCAAGGCCACGTACACCGGACGCTGAGCCGGAGCCGCCTCGCAGTTGCGCTGCAACGGCTAGCGTGAGCGGCATGTCTGATGAAGTGCTGCTCGAACGCCGCGGCCGAATCCTGGTCATCACCATCAACCGTCCCGAGGCGCGCAACGCGATCAACGCCGCGGTCAGCAACGGCCTCGCCGCCGCCGTGGACGAACTCGACGCCGACGCGGACCTCTCGCTCGCCGTCCTGACCGGTGCGGGCGGCAACTTCTGCGCGGGGATGGACCTCAAGGCCTTCGTCGCGGGGGAGAACGTGATCGCCCCCGGCAAGGGTCTCGGATTCACCGAGGCGCCGCCGCGCAAGCCGATCATCTCCGCCGTCGAGGGATACGCGCTCGCGGGCGGCACCGAGCTGGTGCTGGCGACGGACCTGGTGGTCGCCTCCTCCGAGGCCCGGTTCGGCATCCCCGAGGTCAAGCGGGGACTGGTCGCGGCCGGCGGTGGGCTGCTCCGGCTGCCGAAGCGGATCCCGTACCAGAAGGCGCTCGAATTGGCGCTCACCGGAGACAGTTTCACCGCCGAGGAGGCGCACGGCTACGGCTTCGTCAATCGGCTGACCGAGCCAGGCAAGGCCCTCGACGGCGCGCTGGAGCTGGCCGAGCGGATCACCGCCAATGGCCCGCTCGCCGTCGCCGCCACCAAGGAGGTGATCGTCAAGTCGTCCGGCTGGACCGACGACGAGGCGTTCACCCGGCAGCTGGAGCTGATGGGTCCGGTGTTCGCCTCGGAGGACGCGCAGGAGGGCGCGATCGCGTTCGCGCAGAAGCGCGCCCCGGTCTGGAAGGGCCGCTAGCAGTGCGCGGCCGTCGGGTGGCCGCGCTGTCAGCCCTCGCGCTGGTGGCCGGGCTGCTCGGCGGCTGCGCTGCGCGGGAACAGGATTCGACGCGGGAGCCGGCCGAGGTCGCGGCCGACGGCTACGTCTACGGTTACGCGCCGATCGCGTTGGCCCGGACCCGGGCCAACATGATCTGTCTGCTTCCGGTCAACCAGCTCTACAGTCAGGCCGCGATGTCGGGACCGGAGACCCGGGTGGTCGTCGCCCCGAACGCGGACACCCTGTATTCGATTGCGTGGCTGGACCTCCGGGCCGGACCGGTGCTGCTGACCCACCCCGCGATGGGGGAGCGGTACTTCGATTTCCAACTTCTCGACATGTACACCAACGTGTTCGACACCATCGGTACCCGGCAGACCGGGCAGGCGGCCGGATCGCACGCGATCGTGCCGCCGGGGTGGCGGGGCGAGACGCCCGCAGGCGCCGTGGTGATCGAGTCGCCGACCTGGGACGCCTGGATGATCGGGCGCACGCTGGTCGAGTCCGACGCGGACCTGGCCGCGGCGCGCGCCGCCCAGCAGCAGTACCGGATGACGGTCCTCGAGTCCCCGGTCCCGGACGCGCCGCCGTCGTTGCCGCCGACCGACTGCGGCAACAACCCGGCGCCGCAGGCGATCGCCGCGGCGGGCCCACCGTTCTTCGACGAGCTGTCCGCGATCCTGGCGGCGAACCCGCCGCCCGCGGAGGACGCACCGATGCTCGAGCAGCTCGCGACCCTCGGGGTGGCCCCCGGCGCGACGCCGAGCCGGGGCGAACCCGAGGACGTCGCGGCCCTGGCCGCGGGAGTGGTCCGTGGGGACAAGCAGATCGTCGGGCTCGCGCACACCTCGTTCGGCGGCGGGGCCTGGAGCTCGCTGCAGGACGCGGGCCGGTACGGCACCGACTACCTGCATCGCGCCGGGGTCGCGAAGATCGGGCTCGGGGCGAACGTGCCCGAGGAGTCGATGTACTACGTGGCCAGGACCGATGCAGGTGGCGCCGAGCTGCGAGGGCGCAGCGCTGATGACGCCCCGCAGCGCGCCGCGAGTGGCTACCGGCTGCACTTCCCGGCGGGCGGGCTGCCGCCGATCGACGAGCGCGGCTTCTGGTCCGTCACCATGTACGGCCCGGACATGTTCTTCGTGGCGAACCCGTTGGGCCGCTACGCGATCGGTGATCGCACCCCCGGCCTGGTGCGCGGCGACGACGGCTCGCTCGACCTGTGGATCGGCGCGCAGCCACCCGCGTCCGGGACCTCCAACTGGTTGCCGGCGCCGCCCGGCGAGTTCGTCATCATGCTGCGTTCCTACCTGCCGACCGACCAGGCCTGGACCCCACCGGTCCCGGAGCGATTGCGCTGACGCGGGATACTGGGCACCTGACGATCTCAGGAGGACTCCGTGTCGACCCCGCTCGCCGAGCTGCACATGCACATCGAGGGATCCCTCGAACCCGAGCTGATCTTCGCGCTCGCCGAGCGCAACAAGGTGGAGCTGCCCTACCGGGACCTCGATGACCTGCGCGGACGCTACGAGTTCAGCGATCTGCAGTCGTTCCTGGACCTCTACTTCGCGAACATGGCCGTGCTCAGGACCGAGCAGGACTTCGCCGACCTCGCGCGTGCGTATTTCGCGCGCGCGGCGGCAGGTGGCGTGCGGCACGCCGAGATCTTCTTCAACCCGCAGGCGCACACCGTCCGCGGGGTGCCGCTGCGCGCGGTGCTGGACGGCCTGGCCGACGCCGTTCGCGGCAGTGAGGCCGAGTTCGGGGTGTCCAGCGACCTGATCGCGGCGGTGCTGCGGGACCGGCCGGTGCCCGAGGCCGAGGCGATGCTGGACGAGGTGCTCCGCCTGGACGTCCCGGTCCTTGGCCTCGGCCTGGACTCCGCGGAGGTCGGCTACCCGCCGTCGCTGTTCGTGGACGTGTTCGCGCGGGCACGGGCGAACGGGCTGCACACGGTGGCGCACGCGGGCGAGGAGGGTCCGCCCGACTACGTATGGCAGGCCCTGGATCTGCTCGAGGTGGAGCGGATCGACCACGGCGTGCGGTGCCTGGAGGATCCGGCGCTGGTCGCGAGGCTCGTCGACGAGCAGATCCCGCTCACCGTCTGCCCGCTGTCGAACGTGCGGCTGCGCGTCGTCGACACCCTGGCCGAGCATCCGCTGCGCCGCATGCTCGAGGCCGGCCTGCTGGTGACGGTGAACTCCGACGACCCCGCCTACTTCGGCGGGTACCTCGATGACAACTTCGCCCGGCTGCAGGCGGAGCTCGGGCTCACCGAACAGGAGCGGGAAACCCTGGCCCGCAACTCCATCCGGGCCTCGTTCGCCTCCCCGGAACGCAAGGCGCAGCTCGCTGCCTGTGAGTGATTTGTACCCCAACCGGGGTACGAATCACTCACAGGCGCGAAGCGCCTAACCCAGTACCTGGCGGAGGTACGCGTTGTCGAACACGCGGGTGGGGTCGTACTTGTCCCGCACCGCACAGAACTCGTCGAAGTGCGCGTAGGTCGGGCGCAGGTCCGCCGCGGTGCGCGAGTGCAGCTTGCCCCAGTGCGGCCGTCCGTCGACGGCCCGGGTGATCGACTCCACCGCGTCGAAGTACTCGCCGTGATCGCGACGGTGGTACTGGTGCACGGCCACGTAGGCGGTGTCGCGGCCGTTCGCGGTCGAGAGCCAGACATCATCGGCGGCGGCGAAGCGAACCTCGACGGGGAACGCCACCCGGGTGTCGGACTTCGTCAGCCAGCCGTCGATCTCGCTGAGCGTCTCGCCCAGCGCCTCGACCGGTATCGCGTACTCCATCTCGCGGAACTTCACCCGGCGGGGGGAGGCGAACACCTCGTAGCTGCGGTCGGTGAAATCGCGCGCCGAGAGCACCCTCGAGGTGAAGTTGTTGATCTGCGGGATCGCCGTCGGGAACCGGGTGGCGACGCGGTTGATGCCCTCGAACAGGGTGTTGGAGAGCAATTCGTCGTCGATGTATCCGCGGATCTTGCTGACGGGCGTGAGCGGCGTGTCCGCGGACAGGCGGGTGTTGCGCTTGGTCAGCACCCGGTCGGTGTGGGGGAACCAGTAGAACTCGAAGTGGTCGACGCTTGTGGCAAGCTCGCCGACCCGCTCCATGGTCTCGCTCAGCAGTCCGGGGGCCTCGACGGCGCGCATGGCGTAGGCGGGCTCGCACAGCAGCGTCATCGTCGCGATGACGCCGAGCGCGCCGAGTCCGAGCCGGGCCGCGTTGAAGAGTTCCGTGTTCTCCTCGCCGGAGCAGTTCACCACGGCGCCGTCGGCGAGCACGATCTGTAGCCCGCGCACCTGGGTGGCCAGGCCGCCGAAGCGGGACCCGGTGCCATGGGTGCCGGTCGAGATCGCGCCGGCGATGGACTGCGCGTCGATGTCTCCGAGATTCGTCATCGCGAGACCGAGTTCCCACAATGCGGGATTGAGTTCGCTCAGTCGGGTGCCCGCGCGAACCGTCACGAGGGCACCCGACGGTTCCACCGGGACCACGGATTCGATGCCCGTAAGGTTGTCCAGGCTGATCAGTACGCCGTCGGTGACGGCGACGGGGGTGAAGGAATGTCCGGCGCCAACACACTTGACGTGCAGGCCTTCCGCCGCGGCGCGGGTGATCTCGTCACTGAGTTCCGCGACGGTCGCGGGCGCGGCGAGGCGAGTGGGCCGTGCGGTGGCGCAGCCGGCCCAGTTCTGCCAGAAATGTGATTCCATTCACTCATAATCTACTGGACGTTCGTCCAGGTCAACACCTGACACGGATCGGGCTCCGGCGTTCTAGGATCGGCAGATGCTGAATCGGCTTCCTGCGGATGAACGTCGCGCCCAACTCGTCGAGTCGGCGATGGGGATTGCGGAGCGCACCGGGATCAACTCCGTCACTATCCGCGCCGTCGCCGAGGAGGCGGGGGTGTCGCTCGGGGTGGTCCATTACTGCTTCGAGAACAAGGAGGCGCTTGTCGCCGCGATGGGGGAGGCCCTCGTCCTCCAGCTGAGCGGTGCCCTGCGGTACGCATTCGGCACCGCGCAGGGTGATGGCGACCAGAGCGGACTGCGTGGCCTGCGTGAGGTGCTGCACAGCGGCCTGTCCAACATGTGGCCGATCATCGAGGTGACGCCGAACCGGCAGTTGCTCACCTACGAGATCACCGCGTACGGGCTTCGGCAGCAGGCCGCGGGTGCCGAACTGGCCGGCTCCATCGCCGCCATGCAGTACCGGACGATGGATCTCGAGGCGATCGCGTTTCTCGAGGAGACGGCCCGGTATACGGGCACCACGTGGACCGAGCCGGTCGCGCACATCGCCCGTTTCTGCCTCGCGGTGATCGACGGCATCGTGTTGCGCTGGCTGGTCGACCGCGACGGTGAACTGGTGATCGCCCAGCTCGACGACCTGGTGCAGATGATCGCCGTGAAGGCCGTCGAGGCGAAGCCCGAAGAGGCATAACCTGGACAGTCGTCCAGGTCGGTGGTTGACTCTGACCCCATGACCTCGACTCGCGATCGGCTGGACTCCTACGCCATGACCCCCACCCGCGAACGCCTGGACGCCGCGACCCGCGAGCTCGACCCGCCGCTGGCCGCGGTGGACCTCGGGACGCTGCGCACCAATGCCGCGGACCTGGTCCGGCGCGCGGGGGGCACCCCGGTGCGGGTGGCCAGCAAATCGGTTCGCTGCCGGGCGGTGCTCGAGGAAACGCTGGGATCCGGGCTCACCGAGCAGGGCGGATTCCGCGGCATCATGTCCTATTCGCTGCGTGAGGCGATCTGGTTGGTGCGGCTCGGCGCGCGCGACGTGCTGATGGGGTACCCGACCGTCGACCGGGGCGCGCTCGCCGAGCTCGCCTCCGACCCGCTGCTGCTCGAATCGATCACGCTGATGGTCGACAACCCGGCTCAGCTCGACGTGGTGCACGACGCGGCAGGCAGCACCTCGGTGCCCGCCCGGGTGTGCCTCGACATCGACGCCTCGCTGCGGGTGGGGCCGCTGCACCTCGGCGTCCGCCGGTCGCCGCTACGCACCCCCGACGAGGCCGCGGCCGTCGCCCGTGAGGCCAAGCGTCGCGGGTTCGCGGTGGTGGGGGTGATGTTCTACGAGGCGCAGATCGCCGGTCTGCAGGACACCAGCGCGCCGATCCGGCTGATCAAGCGCGCCTCCGCGGCCGAACTCGCGACCCGACGCTCGGCGGTCGTGGACGCGGTGACCGCCACCGTCGGGAAGCTGCAGATCGTCAACAGCGGCGGCACCGGCTCCCTCGAGGTCAGCTCCGCAGACGGTTCGGTCACCGAGGTGACCGCAGGCTCCGGCCTGTACGTGCCGACGCTCTTCGACCGGTACCACTCGTTCACCCCCCGCCCGTCGCTGTACTTCGCGCTGTCCGCGGTCCGCAAGCCGACGCCCCGCATCGCGACGCTGTTCGGTGGCGGCTACATAGCGTCCGGGCCGGCGGGCGCCTCGCGGGTGCCGACCCCGGTGTGGCCCGCAGGCCTGGGGCTCACGCGCAACGAGGGGGCGGGCGAGGTGCAGACGCCTGTGGCCGGTGACCCGGCCGCAGCCCTGCGGATCGGGGACCGGGTGTGGTTCCGGCATGCCAAGGCAGGCGAGCTGTGCGAACGGTTCAACGAGCTGCACCTGGTCGACGCCGACGGCACCCGCACCACGGTGCCGACCTACCGCGGCGAGGGGCACTGCTTCGGCTAGGCGTGTGTTCGCATGAACGCGCCCAGCTCGGCCAGGCCGGCAGGGGTCGCGGGCAGGTAACGCGTCAGAGCGGGGGACCGCACGATCACCGCGCGCCACTTCCCCCGCGACACCGCGACGTTCAGTCGGTTCCTGGACAGGAGGAAGCCCATGCCGCGGGGCACCTCGTCGATCGACGACGCGGTCATCGACATCAGCACCACCGCAGCCTCCCGACCCTGGAACTTGTCGACGGTGCCGACGAGGACCCTCCCCAGGCCGGCCTCGGCGAGGTGCCGACGCAGCAGCCCGACCTGGGCGTTGTAGGGCGCCACCACGAGAATGTCCTCCTCGCCGAGCGGGCGGGCCTGCTCGCAGGCAGCGGGCGTCCACGGGGTGCCGATCAGCGACCGCACCTCGGTGGTGATCGCCTCGGCCTCCTCGACCGACTCCGTCGAACTGCCGTGGTGGTCCACGTAGAGCGCCGCCACGCCGGGTTCGACGCCCGCCAGCGACCGGGCGGCGGTGACGGACTCCTGCGAGCGCAGCAGGCCGTCGTAGGAGAGCACCGACACCGCCTCGCACACCGCCGGATGCATCCGCCACGTCCGGTCGAGGAAGTAGCCGAGTTCGGGCGGCAGCGCGCCGTGGCCGTCGGCCAGCCAGCCGAGCGCCGAGGTGTCCACCGGCTCGGGGTGGGTGCCCTGACTGACCTGCGGGAGCTGCTGCGGGTCGCCGAGCAGCAGCAGGTTGCGGGCCGAGATCCCCACCGCGACGGTGTTCGCCAGCGAGAACTGGCCTGCCTCGTCGACCACGAGTAGGTCAAGGCTGTCGGCAGGCACCCGGTCGGTGTGCGCGAGATCCCATGCGGTGCCGCCGATCACGCAGCCGGTCTGCTCGTTCTCGGCAAGGAAGCCGGCGAGGCCGTCGGCCTCGAGTTTCGTCCAGGCCGGGTCGTCGGACAGGCTCGAGGCTGCGCCTTTGGATCGCTCCGCAGGCTCCGCTCCGGCCTTCTTCGCCACCCGTTCGCCCGGGACACCCGTGCGGACGACCGCGTCGAGCATGTTCTCGACCACCGAATGCGACTGGGCGACAACGCCGACCCGCCAGCCGTGCTGGTTCACCAGCTCGGCCACCACCGCCGCGCCGGTGTGGGTCTTACCGGTCCCCGGCGGTCCCTGCACCGCCAGGTAGGAGTTGTCGAGGTCCAGCAGTGCGGCGGTGATCGCGGCCGCCCGATTCTCCTGGACCGGGATCGGCAACGGATTGCCCGACCGGGTCCGGGGCGGGGTCCGGCGCAGCACGTCGACCGCCGCGGTGGCCGGCATCGCGGGCAAGCCCGCCGCCATCGCGGCGGCCTGTTCGGCGATCGAGGCCTCGATTCGGTTGGTGCGGATCGGGGGGCCGGGCGTCACCGCGATCGGCAGTGCCAGGTGCTCCTCGGCGCCTCGGCGCAACACCTCCTCGACGACCACCACGTCGCGCGCCTCGCCGCCGATCACCTCTTCCCCGGTCGAGATCACCTTCGCGCCCACCGCCCCGCGGGTGCCGGGATCCTCGGCGCCGACCCCTGTCCCCTTGTCGTACAGGAGGTGGACATCGCCGGAGCGGGCGGTGGACCCGGTGCCCCAGCTGCCGACCAGTCGCAGCCGTCGGCGCAGGTTCTGCCGCGCGGTCTTGCGGTGCCAGTCCTCGAGTACCTCGACGGACTCGGCGACCAGGACGTCGGCGGTGTCCGCCCACTCGTCCTCGTCCAGCACGAGCCGGTCGAAGTGCGCCCACCAGAACGGTTTCCGTTCGCGTCGGTGGTAGCCGACCGCGGCGGCCATCAGTGCAGCCGCCTGTTGGTCGTCGGTTCGCAGGCCCGGCAGTGCGTCGCCGACGTACGCGCGCAGCGCCTGCTCGGACGGATCGGGTTCCTCGACCACCGATACCGCGGTCTGTTGGGGGTGCGGCGACACCCCGTGCTCGGCGGCGATGCCCAGCAGCCAGTCCCGTAGTCGATGTGTGGACACGCAGTCGTACTCGTTGTAGTCGGCGATGTCGTTGAGCAGCGACTCGGCCTCCGCATCCCGTCCCGCGTCGCGCAGCTCGCAGTAGTCGGCGTACGCGACGATCGAGGCGGCCGCATCGGTGACGTCGCCGCCGCGCAGCTGATCGCCCATGTACAGCGGTTCGAGCTTCTTGATCGAGTACGAGCGGGCCCCGACCCGGACCGCGGCACGGACCGCTGGGTACAGGTCCACCAGGACGTTCTCCCGAAGCAGGGCGTCCACGGACTCTTCGCCGACGCCGTACCGGCCGGCCAGGCGCAGCAGGGCGGTCTTCTCGTACGCCGCGTAGTGGTAAACGTGCATGTCCGGGAAGCGTTTCCGGCGCTCCGCAACGTAATCGAGGAAGTCGAGCAGGGCTCGGCGTTCCTGGGCGCGGTCGTGCGCCCAGAACGGGACGAACGCGCCGGTGTCCGCCTCGATCACCCCGAAGAGGTACTCGAGTCCCCATTCGGGGGAGCCGTTCTCGGCCCACAGCGGGTCGCCCTCGAAGTCGAAGAAGATGTCGCCCTGGTCGGGGGCCGGGATCGAGGCGAGCGACTCCGCGCCGTCGATCACCTCGAAGACCGGTGCGCCACACCGCTCCTGGCGGACCTGCGCGGCGGCCTGGCCCTGGAGTGATTCGAAGATGCGCTTGCTCATCCCGTCGACCGGGGCAGCGGCCGTGGCGAGCGCGTCCAAGTCGACGATGCCGCCGCGAATCAGCCGGTCCCGCTGCGAGGCCCGCATCCCGGCGACCAGCAGCAGATCTCGGGTCCGCGTCACCTCCGGACCGCAGTGCTCGCAGCGGCCGCAGGCGTTGTGGCGCGGGTCGCCCCACTGCGCGGGCGCACCCTCGCGGCGGTGCTCGTCGAGCACCCGCAGCAACTCGTCGCGTCGCTGCCGGTACACCGGTGCGATGTCCTCCAGCGAGTACGAGGCCTCGCTGTCGTCGCCGAGGATGAGCGTTGCGTGTGGGGCCGTCGCGATCCCGTCGGCCGTCAGGGCATCGGCGTAGGCCGCGAGCTGCAACAGCGCAGGTACCCGGGCGTGGCGGGAGAGCTTGGTGTCGAACACCGCGTACCGGTCGTCCTCGCGCACCAGGAAGTCGCAGAAGCCGAGGAACCGGCCGTCGAAGAAGGTGCCCTGGTAGATCACATCCGCACCGGCCCGGGCCGCGTCCACCGTCGCGCGGTTCGCCGCGGTCAGCGCATCCCAGTCGTGGCGGGGGCGCTCGATCCGCACCACGCCGTCGCCGAACCGTTCGACGTACCGGTCGAGGTGCCTGCGCTCGTGTGCGTCGCCGAGATGCGAGGTCCGCGTCAGCATCGGGTCCGGTTGCTCCGGCCCGACCGACTCGATCAGGCCGAGCTTCGCGTCGAGTCGGCGCAGCAGTGCGTACTCGCACTCCGCGGCCTGGGACAGGTCACTGGCGCTGTAGATCAACACGTCGTCGAGGAGGAACACGGGGACGACTATCGCAGACGGCCCCGACACGTCGCGGTGGGCCGCGCGGACGCGCCCTGACCTGGAATCGGTTTCGTCGAGAGCACAAGGGTGCCTCCGTGTTTGTCAATGCGCGGAGTTATTCGAGCGCGCGTCGCTGACAATGATTTCGTGAATCCTGGAGAGAATCGTTCTCGGCCTTCTCGCGCGAAAGCCGTGATTCTGCTGCATGATTGTCGGGCGCGCGAAAGGGCGCAATTCATCTACAGAGGGGATTCGATTGTGAGGCGATTGTTCGGCACAATAGTGGCTACCGCTGGTATCGCTCTGGCAGGCGTGGCATTCGCGCCTGCGGCTTCGGCGTATCCGGTCGGTCCCTACGGTGTTGAGGGTCCGTGCGCCGGGAAGACCCCGGATCAGTGCCCGATGAGTCCGTCTGAGGATGGTTTGACGTGGGCGTTCCACGGCAGTGCCTTCAATTACGACAAGACGGGCGCTTTCGTGTGCGGTTCGACCGCCGTCTATTGTGAGCCGCTGATGGCTCTGGTCCGCGCATTGCCGCCGACCCCCGTCGGCGATGCGGTTCAAGCGCTGAGCTGACCACCTCTTGCGATGCGCGGCCCTGTACCGGGCGGCGTCATCGCAGTTTCGTAGCCCTGTACACAGTGGCCGACGGGGCGGCCGCCACTATGTAGGAGGCTAAATTGAAACGCTGGACGATGATCGTTGCGCTCGCCGGTGCACTGGCAACCGGCGCGGCGTGTTCGAGTAACACATCTTCTGACACCTCCACCACAACGACCCCGGTGACAACGACGACCACGGTCAGCAGCGCTCCCGCGCCTGCGCCTAATCCCGTTGGGCCGACCGATAATTCGGGTGCGCCGTTGAACAACCAGCAGGACAATGTCCCGGCACCGAACCCGGTACCAACCAACCAGGGCCAAGTGGGCGCGGACGGTTCGACGGGGAACAACCTGTCGGCGGAATATTGCGCCCAGAACCAGGATCCCGGTTGCCCGATCGGCAGCTACGTCGGACCCAATGCCATTGCGAACCCCAACGGCGATCCCGGCTACGTTCCGTGTGAGGGAACGATCTGCACCAACCCGAATTCCGGTGCCGGGACCAACCCCAGTGAGAACGGCGGCGACCAGGGGTCCGATCAGGGCCCGGTCGCCGGCGCTCCCTGTGAGGGTGACGGAACGTGGGTCCACGCCGAGGGCGGGAACGCCGCGCACTACGGCACCGAGTGGCTCTGCCGACACTGAGTCGATCGGACTGGTCGGCCGGTCAGCTTCGGTCCTGCACCGGGTAGATCGGTGAGCCCCGGTCGGCGCGTTCGGCGGTCGGCGACCTGAACCTGGATGCGGTTCAGGTCGCCGGCCACCGCCGAAACACCGACTAGCCGCGGCCGCCGCAGGCCGCGGACACGCCGGCCAGGGCCTGCGCGGACGCCAATACGGCGTCGAGTGTCGTGTCGTCGATCGGGTCCGGGCCGGCCGGATGATGGATGCCGAGCACCGTCACCGCCCGACCGTCGGCGGGGGAGAGGGTCAGTCGGGCACCGTGCTCGAACGCGGGTGCCGGCTCCGGCAGCGCGACGCCTGCCGTGTGTAGCGCCCGCAGCGTCGCATCCCACCCGGCCGGCCCGAGTGCCACGATCACCCGGACCCAGCGGCGCACGTCGGCGAACTCCCGGTCCAGCCACGACGCGTCGCCGACGGCCGAGACGATCCGGGTTCCGAACAGGCGCTGGCGGGACTCGCGCAGCCCCGTCGGCCGGGAGGCGACACCGATGTGGTGCAGCGACCGGGCGATCCGGTCCTCCGCGGCTGCGTCGGGTGCCGGGTCCACTATCAGCAGTTTGGGCAGGGTGTCGCCATACCCGGGCACAATCGTCGACATGAGTCCCATTGAACCCGATCCGGCGCTGGTCGATGCGGTCCGCGGGGCCCGCCGGGTGGTGGTGTTCTCCGGGGCCGGCATGTCCGCGGAGTCCGGTGTGCCGACGTTCCGCGACGCGCTCTCGGGGCTGTGGGAACGATTCGACCCGGCCGAGTTGGCCACCCCGCAGGCATGGGAGCGCGATCGTGAGCTCGTGTGGGCCTGGTACGAGTGGCGCCGCGCGCTCGTGCAGCGGGTGCAGCCGAACGCCGGCCACCGGGCCGTGGCGGACTGGGCGCGGTGCGCCGAACTGTCCGTGATCACCCAGAATGTCGACGACCTGCACGAGCGGGCGGGCGCGACCGTCGCCGCGCACCTGCACGGCAGCCTGTTCGCGCCGCGGTGCAGCGCGTGCGGGGCGCAGGCACAGGTCGACGTCCATCCGGATCGCGAACCGGTGGAACGTCTCTCGCCACCCCTGTGTGCCGACTGCGGGGCGCCCGTGCGGCCGGGCGTGGTGTGGTTCGGGGAGGAGTTGCCGCAGGCAGCCTGGAGTATCGCTCAGGACGCGGTGGACCGGTGCGATCTGATGGTGGTCGTCGGCACCTCGGGGGTCGTCTACCCGGCCGCGGAGCTTCCGGTGCGGGCGGCCGCGTCGGGTGCGACGGTGGTCGAGATCAACCCGGAGCCAACCGATCTGACCTCCGTGGTGACGCATTCCTGGCGGGCCACCGCGGCGCTGGCGCTGCCTGCGCTGGTGGCGAGTTGCCGCACCGGGGGCTGAACCGCCCGCCGCGGGAGGTCAGAAGGTTCGCAACGCGTCGCGGCTCAGCTGGTAGCCGCGCCCGGAAACATGGTTGGCGCAGAGTAATCCGGCCTCGGTGCTCAGACATCCGATGTCGCCCATCCGGATGCTGCTGCCGTAGGGCAGCACCTTGCTGCCGCGGGTGACCAGCGGCCGGGGCAGGCAGACACCCGCGCCGACGCCCTCCCCGGTGAGCATCGCGTAGTCCGGGAACCACTGGCACGGCTCCTTGACGTCGGCGGGTTTGGTTGCGGCCGGGTACGTGTGGTCGGTGACCTCGCACAGCAGCACCGTCGGCTCCTTCGGCGTCGAGCAGCGGATGTTGCCGCTGGGCGTGGTGAAGTGGAATCCGATGGTCGGCGCGGCCGGGGAGGACTCGGTCTCCTTGGCGTCGTGATAGGTCTCGGGGTCGACCGCGGACCCGGTCGCGATCCGGGCGAGGTCGGCGGAGCCGCCCGAGTTCGGTGGCTGCGTCGGTGCGGGATTCGCGGCGGTGGCGGGGGCGCCCCAGTCCTTGTCGGCGACCGGGGTTCCCTCGATTCCCGCGCCGCCACAACCGCTGATCGCCACGCCGATGGACGCGGCGCCGAGGGCACGGACGAGGGCGGGGGTACATGCGAGGAACCGGCGCGGCATCGGACGACTATCTCAGATCGTCGGTGCGGCGGGGCGGTGCGTGGGCGGCACAATGGGCCGATGCCGTTCTTCATTGGGGTAAGTGGGCAGGTTCACTACCGACATTGGCCCGTGCCGGATCCCGTTGCGGTGATGGTGTTCCTGCACGGGATGGGCCAGCACAGCGGGCAGTATCACCGGTTCGGGCGGGCGCTGGGGGCCGCACGGATCGAGGTGTGGGCCCTCGACCACGTCGGCCACGGGTTGACGGAGGGCGAGCTCGGTGTTCCGGGACCGGTGCCCGGGCTCGGCGAGAACGCGCTGCGGCTGGCCGCGATCGCCGAGGAGCAGCGGCCGGGACTGCCCCTCGTGCTGATGGGCCACTCGCTTGGCGCCGCCGCCGCGCTCGCCGCACTCGAGGTGGAACCGGGGAGGTTCAGCGCGGTCGTGCTGTGCGGACTGCCGCGCGCGGCCGCCGCGGCGACGCCGGGCTCCGCGCGGTTGCCGATCCTGGCCGTGCACGGCGTGGACGACAGGCGAGCCCCGATCGACGCGGTTCGGGCATGGGCAGAATCATCACCCACCGTCGTGCTGCGCGAGTACCCCGACGCAGGTCACGATCTGCTGCACGAACCGGTGCAGCGTGTGGTGACCTCCGACGTCGCGGCCTTCGTACTGGGTACGGTTCAGGAATGACGCCCGATCAACACCTCGAGATCCTGCGGACCGAGGGGCTGCGGCTCGCCGCGATGCCAGCCGAGGCACTCGACGCGCAGGTCCCCACTGTGCCGGGCTGGACGCTGGAACGGGTGGTGCGTCACACCGGGCGGGTGCACCGATGGGTGCAGGCAACTCTCGCGGCGGGCCCGGGCGCCGGGCTGGAGGAGACCGAGCAGCCGGAGTCGCTGCCCCGCGGCCCGGACTGCCTGCCCGCGTACCGCGAGGCCCTCGAGCAGCTGCTGGCCGAGATCCACACGCACGACTTCGGCCGCGGCGCACCGACGTTCGCCGGTCCCGGCACCGTCGGGTTCTGGGCGCGTCGGCAGGCACACGAGGTGGCGGTACACCGGATGGACGCGGCGGACGCGTTGCACGCCGCGGGTGGCCCTGCGCCTGCGGACATCTCCGCGGAGTCGGCCGCGGACGGGGTCGACGAGTGGGCCAGGCTGATGCTGGTCCGCGCCCTGCCCGCCGACCGTATCCCGCAGGAGTTGCACGGCAGGACGGTGCACCTGCACGGCACCGACACCGAGGATGCCGAATGGCTGCTGCGGTTCGGGCCCGAGGGGGTCGAGGTCGAGGCCGGGCACGGGAAGGGCGACGTCGCGGTCCGTGGCACCGCACAGGAATTGCTGCTGACGATGTGGCGTCGTCGTCCGCTGGCGGCGCTCGAGGTGTTCGGCGACGTCACCGTGGCGCAGCGGTTGGTGGACGCGGCCCGGATCTAGGCGATCGGGTCGCCGACATCACCGCGGAGCTGCGCGCGGATCTGCCGGCGACCTTCTGAGCGCCGATCAGGTCATGATGATCGCGTCGGTGGATCCGAAGGCGAGGGCGAGGTTGTTGAAGAACGTCGTCACCGGGTCGTACACGAGCACGTCCTGCGGGCTGAGCATCTGGCTTTCCTCCTCATTGCCGAATGGGTCGTCCCCCCCGACCGGAGGGACGACCCATTCACTCATGCGTGGGGACCGCTCAGGAGTAGATCGCCTCGATCGCGGTGGCGAATTCCTGGTGGATGATGTTGCGCTTGAGCTTGAGGGTGGGGGTCAGCTCGCCGGTCTCGACGGTGAAGTCCACATCGAGGATGCGGTACTTCTTGATCTGCTCCGGGTTGGAGACCTTCTTGTTGCCCTCGGCGACGGCGGCGTCGATCTCGGCGACCAGGTCGGCGTGCTTGACGACCTCCGAGATCGGGGTGTTGGCGGCGATGCCGTTGCGCTCGAGCCAACCGGGCAGGGCCTCCGGGTCGATGGTGATGAGGGCGCCGATGAACGGCTTCGCGTCACCGACCACCAGACACTGGCTGATCAGGGCGTGGGCGCGCAGCGCATCCTCGAGCACGGCCGGGGCGACGTTCTTGCCGCCGGCGGTCACGATGATCTCCTTCTTCCGACCCGTGATCGAGACGAAGCCCTCCGCGTCGATGGAGCCCAGGTCGCCGGTGTGGAACCAGCCGTCGCGGATGGAATCCGCGGTGGCCGCATCGTTGTGCCAGTAGCCGCCGAACACGACCGGGCCCTTGACCAGCAGCTCGCCGTCCTCGGCGATCTTCGCGGCGTGACCGTTGATCGGCTTGCCGACGGAACCGATCCGCTGCGCGTCGGTGGTGTTCACGGTGATCGCGGCGCTGGTCTCGGTGAGCCCGTAGCCCTCGTAGATCGGCAGTCCGATGCCACGGAAGAAGTGGCCGAGACGCGCGCCGAGCGCCGCGCCGCCCGACACCGCGCGGTCACACTCGCCGCCGAGGGCCGCCCGCAGCTTGCCGTACACGAGCTTGTCGAAGAGGGCGTGCTTGAGCTTGAGTCCCAGGCCCGCGCCGCCAGTGTCCTGCGCCTCGCTCCAGGCGATCGCGGTGTCGGCGGCCTTCGCGAAGATGTTGCCCTTGCCGCCGTCCTCGGCCTTCTGCTTGGCCGAGTTGTACACCTTCTCGAACACGCGCGGCACCGACAGGATGAAGTTCGGCTTGAACGTCGCAAACTGCTCGAGCAGGGTGGTGAGGTCGGCGGTGTGGCCGACGGTCACCTTGTTGTCGAAGGCACCGAAGGAGATGGCTCGCGCGAACACGTGTGCCAGCGGCAGGAACATCAGGGTGCTGCGGCCCTCGTACATCGCGTCGCTCAGTGCGATCTTGACGGCCTTGGACTCGGCGTAGAAGTTCGAGTGGGTGAGCTGGACGCCCTTGGGGCGGCCGGTGGTGCCCGAGGTGTAGATGAGGGTGGCGGCGGAGGAGGCGCCCACCTGCCCGCGGCGCTCGTGCAGTTCCTCGTCGGTGATGGCCGAGCCGCGGGCGGTGAGCTCGTCGAGCGCGCCCGCCTCGATCTGCAGCATCTCCCTCAGTGCGGGAGCGGCCTCGGCGACGTCCTTGACGGTGGCCGCGTGCTTGGCGGTCTCGACGACCAGCAGTGCGGTCTCGGAGTCCTCGAGGATCCACTGCGCCTGGTCGGCCGAGGAGGTCTCGTAGATGGCGACGGTGCAGCCGCCCGCGGTCCAGATGGCGTAGTCCAGCACGACCCACTCGTAGCGGGTTGCGGACAGGATGGCGACGCGGTCGCCGAGTCCGATGCCGGAGGCCATCAGGCCCTTGGCGACGGACTTGACCTGCGCGGCGAACTCGGCGGCGGTGACGTTGACCCAGGCGCCGTTGACCAGTCGCTTGAAGGGCACGTGCTGGGGGCATTCCTTCTCGAACCGGAACACCGTATCGGCCATGGAGATGTCTTCCGGGATGGAAAACGACGCCGGAACTTCGAACTCTCGCACTGTGACCCCTCCAGGTACTGCTGACGTGTGGAGTGTGCATTGGATCACATCTGGGATCGATGCGCACTCCCAAGAGTGTCCGGAATGCGAGGGTACGCCCCGCCGCGAGCAGTTATCTGTAACTCTGAGTCTCGTGAACTGCGGGTTCTTCGTCGAGGTGAGGCGTGGATCACTTATCCAGCAGGTCGGTCACTTCGCGGTCGGTGAGCTGGTGGAAGTCGCGGTAGGCGCCGCCGACCCCGCCCAGCCACCGCGGGACCAGCGGGCAGATCACCTCGTCCGCCTCCGCGGCCAGGCGGGTGACCGCCTCCTCGGCGGAGACCGGCACCGCGACCACCACCCGCGCGGCCCGCTCGGCCCTGGCCACGCGGCACGCGACGGCCGCCGTCGCCCCGGTGGCCATGCCGTCGTCGACGATCACCACCGTGCGGTCGAGCAGTGGGATCCGGCCCCGATCGCCCCGGAGCACCCGCGCGCGCCGCTCGAGTTCGCGACGCTCCCGCGATTCGACGGTGGCGAGTCCAAGCGAGCTGATTCCCGTCTGCGTGAGGATGTCCTCGTTGAGGACCCGGATGCCGCCCTCGCCGAGCGCGCCCATCGCCAGTTCCGGCTGCCACGGCACGCCGAGCTTGCGGACCAGGATCACGTCGAGTTCGGCGCCGAGCTCGTGCGCGACCTCGGCCGCGACCGGCACCCCGCCCCTTGGCAGCCCGAGCACGAGCGGATCCGCGTCGCGCAGGTGGCCGAGCGATCCGGCCAATACGCGACCGGCCTTCGCGCGGGTCTCGTACAGCATCCTGAGTCTGACGCTACGCCGCCCGCGCGCCTTCGGCGCCTGTGCGCGTGTTGCACCCAATCGGGGTAGAACGCGCGCACAGTTTCGGGCGTCAGCGTTCGGTGATGCCGAACCGGCGCAAGGTCAGCGCGGGGTTGGTCTCGCGCACCTGAGCGATCCTCTCGGCCGTGGCCTCGGCGCGCGCGGTTCCGACCTGATCGCCGAGCGACGCGAGCACCACGCCCATCGGGTCGACGATCATCGAGTTGCCCGCCCCGGTCCGCGCGCTCTGGTCGGCGGCCGCCACGTAGATGGTGTTCTCGATAGCCCGGGCCCGCACCAGGGTGGTCCAGTGGTCCTCCTTCAAGGGGCCGGGCACCCACTGCGCCGGCAGCAGCAGCACGTCGGCGCCCGCGTCCACGATCCGCCGGGTGACCTCCGGGAAACGCAGGTCGTAGCAGGTCTGCATGCCGAAGGTGAGCCCGTCCACCTCGAAGGTCGCCGGGTCGTCGATCGCCCCGGCCCGGATCACGTCGGACTCCTTGTAGCCGAACGCGTCGTACAGGTGCAGCTTGCGGTAGACCGCGGCGATCCTGCCGTCGGGCGCCGCGGCGACCAGCGTGTTGGAGATCCGCTCGTCGTCGGCCAGCGCCTCGTTGACGCCTGCGACGACGTGCACCCCGAACTGTGCGGCGATTTCCAGCAGCCCGCCGACGAACGGTCCGTCGAGCGGCTCCGCGGATTCGACGATCCGTTCGTCTGTGCGCGGCGCGGTGAACATCGCGTACTCGGGGGCGACCACCACCCGGGCACCCCTGGCCGCGGCCTCGCCGACGAGGTTGCGCAGGGTCAGGTGGTTCTCTCGCTTGTCCATGCCAGGGGCGAACTGGGCCACTGCGATCTCGACCATGGCTCCGAGTATGGCGCAGGTGCCGCATATCCTTACTACGTCCTTGGCCGCAGGCGCGTAGAGCTCCTTCGGGCGGAGCCTCGGGTCATTCCACCGAGGCGGACTATGTGGTCGGGCCGCTGGAGGGGCGGTGGTGGTCGGAGGATCCGGCGGTCTTCGTCGACCGCAGCAAGTCGGAATGGAATTGGACCATGCAGATCCGGCAGCCGGACTGGATGACCACGGAGGAGGTCGCGGCCATCGCGTCCGAGACGGCGTCCAAGAAGAAGCTGCCCGCGGTCGGGCAGCTGCGTCACGAGCGGTTCGAGGAAGGCCTGTCGGCGCAGATCATGCACGTCGGGTCCTACGACGACGAGGCGCCGACCCTGAAGCGTTTGCACACCGAGTTCCTGCCCGGTCACGGTCTCGAATTCAATGGCGAGCACCATGAGATCTATCTCGGGACCCCAGGAAAACCGTGCCCGAGAAGCTGCGGACGGTGCTCCGCCAACCCGTCCGGCGCAGGCGCTGACCCGGCGCGGTTGAGGGCTTGACGGGCGACGCGGCGGCAACGTACTAAACTCCTGGTGAGATGAGCGACACCGAGCACAACCCCGAGCCGGAAACCGACACCACCACCTTTGCCGACCTCGGCATCGATGAACGGGTGCTGCGGGCACTCTCGGACGTCGGCTACGAGTCGCCGTCGCCGATCCAGGCGGCGACCATTCCGCCGCTGATGTCCGGCAATGACGTCGTCGGGCTCGCGCAGACCGGCACCGGCAAGACCGCGGCGTTCGCCGTCCCGATCCTGTCCCGCATCGATACCGAGCAGAAGCGGCCGCAGGCCCTGGTGCTGGCGCCGACCCGCGAGCTGGCGCTGCAGGTGGCGGAGGCGTTCGGCAAGTATTCGGCGCACATCCCCGGGCTGAGCGTGCTGCCGATCTACGGCGGCCAGGCCTACGGCGTGCAGCTGTCCGGGCTTCGGCGCGGCGCGCAGATCATCGTCGGCACGCCTGGCCGGGTGATCGATCACCTGGAGAAGGGCACCCTCGACCTCTCGCACCTTGACTACCTGGTGCTCGACGAGGCCGACGAGATGCTCAAGATGGGCTTCCAGGACGACGTCGAGCGGATCCTGGCCGACACCCCCGAGTACAAGCAGGTGGCGCTGTTCTCGGCGACCATGCCCCCGGCGATCCGCAAGATCTCCAAGCAGTACCTGCACGACCCGGTCGAGATCACCGTCAAGACCAAGACGTCCACCGCCCCGAACATCACCCAGCGGTACGTGCAGGTCGCGCATCAGCGGAAGCTCGACGCGCTCACCCGGATCCTCGAGGTCGAGTCCTTCGAGGCGATGATCATGTTCGTCCGGACCAAGCAGGCCACCGAGGACCTCGCCGAACGCCTACGGGCGCGCGGGTTCTCGGCCGCCGCCATCAACGGCGACATCGTGCAGGCACAGCGCGAGCGCACCATCGGGCAGCTCAAGAGCGGTGCGCTCGACATCCTGGTCGCTACCGACGTCGCCGCCCGGGGTCTCGACGTGGAGCGCATCTCCCACGTCGTGAACTACGACATCCCGCACGACACCGAGTCCTACGTGCACCGCATCGGCCGCACCGGCCGGGCCGGTCGCACCGGTGACGCGCTGCTGTTCGTCGCACCGCGGGAACGGCACCTGCTCAAGGCGATCGAGAAGGCCACCCGGCAGCCGCTGACCGAGATCCAGCTGCCGACCGTCGAGGACGTCAACGCGCAGCGCGTCGCCAAGTTCGGCGACTCGATCACCGAGAGCCTGAACTCCGACAACCTGGCGCTGTTCAGGAAGCTGATCGAGGACTACGAGCGCGAGCACGACGTTCCACTCGCCGACATCGCGGCGGCACTGGCCGTGCTCTCGCGCGACGGCGACACGTTCCTGATGGCGCCCGAGCCGCCCGCACCGCCGCGCCGCGAGCGCGAGCCCCGGGCGGAGCGCCCGGCCCGCAAGTTCGACGACGCACCCAAGCTCGGCCGGGAGGGCCAGGAGCTCGCCACCTACCGGATCGCGGTCGGTAAGCGGCACAAGGTGGCGCCAGGCGCGATTGTCGGTGCGATCGCCAACGAGGGTGGTCTCCGGCGAAGCGACTTCGGCCACATCAGTATTCGGCCCGATCACAGCCTGGTGGAGCTGCCTGCCGACCTCGCGAACGAGACCCTCGAGGCGCTGCGGCGGACCAGGATCTCCGGCGTGCTCATCCAGCTGACCCCTGACCAGGGCCCGCCCGGGCACCGGCCCTCGCGCGACGGCGGCAAGGGCAAGTTCGACCGTAAGCCCAAGCGCGACAGGTACTGACACAACAACAGCAACGCCCGGCCACCTTCGTGGCCGGGCGTTGTTTGGTTTGGGGCTACTTGGCCGGTGCGGCAGGCGCGGCGACGGTGAACATGCCGACGGTCGGCAGCACCACGCAGGTCGCGTCCGCGTAGCTGACCGTGCCGAACAGAGCGGCGGCCACGTTGCCCGGGCCCGAGTCGACCACCTTGGACAGGGACGGCGTGCCGAACTCGGTGACGCCGTCGATGGGGGCGATGCCGCTGGCGCCGGTGCTGGTGTTGACCCACACGGCGGTCAGGCCGGATCCCTTCGCCACGCCGGAGACCCGGGGCGAGGCCTGGAACCGGATCTGGCCGGCCTTGAGGTCGCCGCCGCTGCTGGCGGAGGCACCGGTGAGCGTGATCGGGACGCCGGGGCCGCAGCCGATCGTCGGCGAGGTGAACGCGAACAGGCCGAAGGAGCTCGCGATGTTCGTGGTGACCAGAGGAGAGCCCACCAGGACGTCGACGGCGGCGCTGTTCGCCTCCGAGTTGGCCGCGGCCTTGCGGAGATCCTGGATGCCGTCCGACTGGGGATCGGCGCCAGCGGTGCCCGCGAACACGAGTGTGGCGGTCGCGCCGATCGCGAAAACGGCGGTGGTGCGACGTGCCAGGTTCTTGCCGTTCACTCAATGCTCCTCATAGTCGTGTGCTGCTCCGAGGAGAAGGTACCGGATAAGTGTCACCACGGCGAGGGATGTTCTCACGGTTGGGCTATCAGGTGATCGGGACGCCGAGCATCGCCATGACCTCCTCGATCATCAGCGACTCAGCGGCGCGCAAACGGGGTCCGCTCCGTCGACACACATAGTCGGGTGGCGAACGACCGCAGCAGATCGCGGACGTCCCGGTCGGCGGGTTCGAGGCGGCCGGTCTTCCCGATAGCGGCGAGGCATCCGGCCACGCGTCCGTCGGGTGTCCGCACCGGGACGGCGACCGCCGTTCGGCCGACCCGGCACTCGTCCACCTCGCCCGCCGCGTCGGCGTCGCGGACCCGCAGGAGCTCGGCGGCGAGCGCGACCGGATCGGTGATCGTGTGCGCAGTGACCCGCCGCAGCGGCCCTGGCCAGGCGGGTTCAGGGAGCCTGGCCAGCATCAGCTTTCCGATCGCCGAGGCGTGCGGGTGTGCGGTGATGGCGGACTCGGCATTCAATTCGTGATCGGGGTCGCGGTCGAGCAGGCGGACCCGGTCGTCGGCATAGGACGCCAGATAGATGCCGAACCGGACCTGGGATCGAAGTTCCTCGAGGACCCTGTCGCGCTCGGTGTCGGGTTCGGGCGGGACGTCCGCGCCCGCCAGTTCGCGGGTCCGGCGCCCGAGGGCGAATCCGGAAAGATCCTCGACCCGGACCAGGAATCCGTCGGCGACGAGCAGATTCAGGAGCCGGTAGGCGGTGGCGGGCGGGATGCGGGTCAGCGCGGCGATCTCCCTCGCGGCCGCGCCCGGGCCGATCTGCGCCACCGCCTCGAGCAAAAGCAGTGCCTTCTGTACCGCCCGCGGCTCGTGCCCACCGAGTTCGGCGGTCCTCGGTGCTGCCATCAACGCCCGCCGTGGTCCGCGCCGACCAACGCGATCGTGCCGCGGGCGTTCACCGCGAATGCTCCCGAACCGGGCAGGACGTCCGCGGACTCGGGGCTGTCGAAGACCCCGATTGCGGCGAGCGCGCGCGGCCGGGTCCGCCGCAGGTGGCGCTGCCACACCGTCCCGGCCAGGATCACCGCCGCGACCGTCGCCGCGGCCCAGTACCGGCCGTCGTTCGCGTTGAGTCCCGCGATGTAGCCGAGGGTCGCCGTCGCGACCGTGCAGCCGACCCACCCGGCGTAGACCACGGGCCGGGTCAGCTCGCGGATCCGGCGCAGGAATCGTAGGGACGCGATTGTCACCAACAGGTACGCGACGATCAGCGCGCAGCGCACCCCGACCTTCACCTCCGCGATCACGGCGTCGAACGCCGCGAACGCCATTCCTGTGGACATCACCGTCGCGACGATCGCCGCGAGCGCCAGATGCGGCGTCCGCAGTCGGCTGTGCACCGCCCCGAATGCCCTCGGCAGCACGCGTTCGATGCCCATCGAATAGACCAGCCGCGACGCGGCGTTGGAGGAAGCCATCGACGAGGCCAGCCAGGAACAGCTCAACCCGAGATTGAGCATGATGACCACGGCGGGGCTCACCCCGGTTCCGGTGCCGTGCAGGTAGGCGTTGACCAGAGTGTCGGCGCGCCCGGACCAGGCGGCCCAGGCCGCGAAGATGAACAGCGCGCCGCAGATGATCGGGGTGAACAGCACGGTCCGGGTCACGGTCACGAGCGGGCGCTTGGCCTCCGGGCCGAAGAAGGTGGCGCTCTCGAAACCCGCAAGAGCGAACAACGCGGTCAGCACCACGAGCAGCAGCCCGTGCGTGCCGCCGGCGGTGCCAACCTGCGCCACCTGGGCGGACGATCCGGAGACCAGCATGAGCCCGACGATGAACGCCAGGGAGCACGCCTCGGCGGCCAGGATCACGACGGCCGCGAACCGGACCCCGCGGACCAGGGCGGCGAGGATGACGGCGCCCACCGCGAGGTAGACCGCGGCGACCCCCGGACCCCGCGGCTGCAGACCGAGCTCGGTGAGCAGCGCGATGAGCGCCTGACCCCCGTGGTACATCGTCAGGGCCCCGCTGCCCAGGTATTTCGTCAGCATCGCGACGCCGGTCGTGAGCGCGGCGCGGGTTCCCATGCCCTGGAACACGAAGGTGTACAGGCCGCCTGCCGCGGCCAGTCGCCTGGTGAATTGGGTGACACACCACGCGATCAGCGAGATCGCCACGGTCGCCACGACGATGGTGACCAGCCCCGCGAGCAGTGTGTCGTGGGTCAGCATGGTGACCGGGAGCAGCACCATCGATGCGGCGGGGGCAGTGGTCGCGACGGCCTGCGCCAGCACCTCGGCGCCGGAGAGCTGACGACGCCCGAGCGCGCGCAGCGGCGACACCGCGGGACGTTCGGGTTCGCCCGCGGAGAAGGACCGCGCGATCGCGTCGGCCAAGGCAGTCATCTCACCTCCACACCGTCGAGACCCGGAAGGACAGCCGGTCCGGCGAACGTATCCGGGGCGTGTTTCACGGACGTTGCGGTCGTGAGTCCGCGGTCGCTCCGCGAGTGAGAAACCCGGTCCCTCCCGTTCTCACTCGACGCTCCGTGAACTTTTCGCTGGCGTAGCGGCCGCGACTCACGGCCACCACAGGATTGGCGCCGAACATCCACCTCGGGTCACCCGAGAGCACGAATGGGAGCGCGAATTGGCAGTCACCAGAAGATCATTCATGCAGGGCCTCGGCATCTCCGGTGGCGTCGGCCTGGCGTACGGCGCGATGTCGACCCTCGGCCTCGCCCCGGCGGCCGCGGCCGCGCCCCGACGCTTCCAGTCCCCGGCGATGAGCGACCTGATCGGCCAGGTACCCGGCAAGCATTCCGTGGTCATCCTCGGCGGCGGGCCCGCCGGCCTGTGTTCTGCCTACGAGCTGCGCAAGGCCGGCTACGACGTCACCGTCCTGGAGGCGCGGACCCGTCCCGGCGGCCGGGTGTTCTCGGTGCGTCGCGGCACGACGGAGACCGACCTGAACGGCGAGACCCAGACCTGCACCTTCTCGGAGGGCCACTTCTACAACCTCGGCGCCACCCGGATCCCGCAGAGCCACATCACCCTCGACTACTGCCGTGAGCTGGGGGTCGAGATCCAGCCGTTCGGCAACCAGAACGCGAATACCGTCGTGCACTACAAGAGCGACACCTCGGTCTCCGGCCAGTCCGTCCGGTACCGCGCAGCCAAGGCGGACACCTTCGGGTACATGTCGGAGCTGCTGAACAAGGCGGCCTCGATGGGGGCGCTCGACGACGTCCTCTCGCCGCAGGACAAGGAGGCGCTGGCATCGTTCCTCAGCGACTTCGGCGACCTGTCCAGCGACGGCCGCTACCTCGGATCCTCGCGCCGTGGTTACGAATCCGAGCCCGGCGCCGGGCTGAATTTCGGCTCCGAGACCAAGCCGTTCGCGATGTCGGAGGTGATCCGCAGCGGGATCGGCCGCAATTTCAGCTTCGAGTTCGGGTACGACCAGGCCACGATGATGATGACCCCGGTCGGCGGCATGGACCGCATCTACCACGCCTTCCAGGAGGCCATCGGGACCGATCGGATCCAGTACGGCGCCGAGGTGACCGCGATGAAGAACGTGCCCGACGGCGTCATCGTCGAGTACACCCAGGACGGCAAGGCGCAATCCGTCACCGCCGACTACTGCATCTGCACGGTGCCGCCGAACCTGGTGGGCCGCTTCGCGAACAACCTGCCGGCGGACGTGCTGACCGCGCTAGAGGCCGCGATCCCGGTGTCGTCGGGCAAGCTCGGCATCGAGTACTCCCGCCGGTGGTGGGAGACGGAGGACCGCATCTACGGCGGCGCCAGCAACACCGACAAGGACATCTCCCAGATCATGTTCCCGTACGACCACTTCGGCTCCGACCGGGGTGTGGTGGTCGGGTACTACAACACCGGCAAGAGGCACCTCGCCTTCGAATCCCTCACCCACAAACAGCGTTTGGCCAAGGCCGTCGCGGAAGGCACGGCGATCCACGGCGACAAGTACGGCCGCGACATCGCCTCGTCCTTCTCCGGGAGCTGGCGCCGGGCCCGGTACTCGGAGGGTGCCTGGGTCGGGTGGAAGGGTGCGGGCGACTCGCACGGCGGCGCCGCAACCCCCGAGTACACCAAGCTGCTCGAACCCGTCGAGCGGATCTACTTCGCCGGCGACCACCTGTCCAACGCGATCGCCTGGCAGCACGGTGCGTTCACCTCCGCCCGCGACGTCGTCACCTCGCTGCACCAGCGCGTCGCCGCGGCCTGACCCTCGACCCGACCGAAGGAGACCATTCATGAACCGTTCCACCCGAAACCGCGCGGCCGTCGCGATGCTCGCCGCAGCCGCGATCACGCTCACCGCCTGCTCGTCGGACACCGAGGACACGGCGGAGCCCGTCGCCGGTGCCGCGTCGACATCGGTGCTCGAGCCAGGCGAGGCAAATCCGATGATCGCCCAGGGTGTCACGATCGCCGGCGGGAGCGCCGTCTACAAGACCAGCGGCCTCGGGCCGTCCGCGATGAACAAGGCCGCGCCGGAGGGCAGCCCGGAGTCGTACATCGACACCGCACAGTTCTCCGGCGGTGCGCTTCCGCCCGGGGTCAGCGTCACCGAGGCACAGGGCATCGGGGTCTTGAAGAAGATCCGGGAGAACCTGGAGGCACAGGGACTGACGCTGGGTGACGTGACCACCATGCGGGTGTTCCTGGACAACGCTCCCGGCACCGACCGAGCCGATTACGCCGGCTGGAACCGGGCCTACCGTCAGTTCTTCGCGAACACGAACCTCGACACCGGGGACACCGAGTTGGTGGCGATGGGGACGGGGGAACCGGCCGCCCCGCTGGAGCGGAACGGGGCCCGTCCCACGCGGTTTGCGCTCGAGGTGGGCAGCCTCCCGGTGCCGGGCTGGCTGGTGGAGGTCGAGGTGGACGCGGTGTACCCGGCGGGGAAGGGGCCGCAGTAGTGGGGGCGCTCAGCCCCGGCCACTGGGCGATCGTCGCACTGGTCGTGCTGGTGCTGTTCGGGTCGAAACGGCTCCCGGAGGCCGCCCGTGGCCTGGGCCGCTCGATGCGGATCCTCAAGAGTGAGGTGGGCGAACTGCATGAGCAACCTGCCGCCGCGGCACCTGATCGGCGCGCCGCAGTGACGGGGGAGTAGTGCTCGGGCCGGGTCCGGCGCCATCGACTGGCGTCGGACCCGCCGTTCATCGTCCCGACGTGAGCGCTTGCTCCCCAAGCGATTCCCGGATCGCGCCGATCAGCGCGGACTTCTTGTCGTTGTAGCGGGTCCGGAAGGCGTCCCGGTCGGAGACGCCGTCGATGGTGGAGTCGGTGACGAACCCGAACAGCGAGACGGTCGCGCCGACCACAGGTCCGGGGGCACAGATCCGGAGCTCGTTCGCGATCGCGTCCATTTCGACGATGGACCCGGCCAGGGCCTTCAGCTTCGGGTCATCGGAGTCGAGCGACTCCTCGAGGTCCGCCTCGGCGAGCACGGCGTGGTCGACCTCGACGATGCTGTTGTGCGCCCGGTCCGCCGCGGCGAGGAAGCGCACGTAGGTGGACCGGATCTGCGGGTCCGTCGGCACGGCGCGGACCGGCTTCGGTGCCGGCCTGCCCCGGCGGACGGCGAACACGCCGAGCAGGATCCCGACGATCATCGACACCGGGACAGCCCACCACGGGGCGGCATCGGAGCTCAGGGCCTCGACCAGCGAGTTCACTTGCCGATCCTAACAATCGGCATCGCGAATTCCGGTCCGAGACGGACGGCGACACGCGGCCGATTGATGCGACTCAGGCGTCGCCGACCGCCTCGCGCAGGTAGGCGAGGTCGTCGGCGACACCCTCGGCCGGGGTCTCGAGGATCACCGGCGCCTGCGCGGCCAGTACCACCGCCGCCAGCACCTCTGGGTCGATGGTGCCGTCGGTCAGGTTCGCGTGCCGGTCGCGCGCCGAGTTGAACTCGTCGCGCGAGTTGTTCAGGTGCACCAGGTCGATGCGTCCGGTGATCGCCTTGATCCGCTCCACCACGCCGACAAGGTCCTCGCCACCAGCCCACGCGTGGCAGGTGTCCAGGCAGAACCCGGCGCCGAACTCGCCGACCTGGTCCCACAGCCGGGCGATGTCGTCGAACCGCCGCGCCATCGAGGATTCCCCGCCCGCGGTGTTCTCGATCAGGATCGGCACCTCGAAGCCGCCCTTGTCGGCCTGCCGCTCGAACAGCTTGCGCCAGTTGTCGAAACCGGCACCGGGATCCTCGCCGTCGCGGACATGCCCGCCGTGCACGACCAGGCCGATCGCGCCGATGTCGGCTGCGGCCTTCGCCTGATCCGCGACCGACTTGCGCGACGGGATCCGGATCCGGTTGTTCAGGCTGGCCACGTTGATGACGTAGGAGGAGTGCACCACCACGTCGATCGGGCTCTCGCGGATCTGCTCGGTCCGCGGGTGCGGGACCAGCTTGTTCCACTTCTGCGGGTCGGTGAGGAACAACTGCACCAGGTCGGCGCCGAGCCGCTCGCCCGCGCCGATGGGATCGTCGTCCTCGCGTACGTGTGCTCCGATGCGCATGGCTACCAGGGTAGGGCCTGGGTCGGACAGACGACTTCGATAACCCTTCTACCAGCCGATCTTCACCCGACCGGGTCGTGGCGCAACGAGGTGGAATTCGGTGTCAGTGGTCGTGTCAGGGGCGTGTCAGGTTGGTGTCAGGCCGGGCCTCGATGGTCGTCACATGACAAACACAGCGATCGCAGCGTCAGGGCTGCGAAAGGCCTTCGGGGACAAGATCGTCCTCGATGGCATCGACCTAGAAGTTCGTGAGGGCACGGTCTTTTCCCTGCTCGGCCCGAACGGGGCGGGCAAGACCACGGCGGTGAACATGCTGACCACCTTGATGAAGCCCGACGGTGGGACCGTCCGCATTGCCGGGCACGACATTGCGACCGAGATGAAGGCGGTGCGCGCGGCAATCGGGGTCACCGGTCAATTCGCAGCGGTCGATGAGCTGCTGACGGGCCAGGAGAACCTGCAGTTGATGGCGGATCTCAAGGGTGTGGACTCCGGCGTGGGTAGGCGGATCGTCACCGACTTGCTGGAGCGGTTCGATCTGGCGGAGTCGGCGCAGAAGCTGGTGGCGACCTATTCCGGGGGAATGCGCCGGAAGCTGGATCTGGCGATGACGCTGGTCGGTAACCCCCAGATCATCTTCCTGGACGAGCCGACGACGGGACTGGACCCGCGCAGCCGTCGCACGATGTGGGAGATCGTCCGCGAGTTGGTGGCCGACGGTGTCACCATTTTCCTCACCACCCAGTACCTCGAGGAAGCCGATCAGCTCGCCGACAGGGTCGCGGTACTCGACCAGGGCCGCCTGGTCGCGCAGGGTACTCCCGACGAGCTCAAGCGCCAGGTCCCCGGCAGTCATGTCCGACTCCGGTTCACCGACGTCGCCTCCCTCGACGCGGCGACGCGGGTCCTGGCCGGCTCCACCAGGGACGACGAGGACCTGACCTTGCGGGTTCCCAGCGATGGTGGGGCGGAACCGGTGCGGGCGCTGCTGAACGAGCTCCATGACCATTCGATCGTCGCCGAAGAGTTCTCCGTGCACACGCCGGACCTCGATGACGTATTCCTTGCCCTGACCGGCCGCACCACGGAGGTGAACGCACGATGAGTACTGCTTCGACGATCATGTTGCGCCGCAATTTCAAGCACACCCGCCGGGACCCGACGACGGTGTTCAACGCTGTCCTGTTCCCGATCGTGATCATGCTGATGTTCGTCTACGTGATCGGCGGCGCCTTCGACATCGCTGGCGACTACATCGATTACGTGACGCCGGGCATGATCGTGTTGGCGATCTGCTACGGGTTGAGCGCGACCGCGCTGGCCGTGAACTCCGACATGACGAAGGGGATCATCAACCGGTTCAAGGTGATGGACATCTCCCGTGGTGCCGTACTGAGCGCTCAGGTCGCCGCCAGCATGCTCCGCAGTCTGGTCGCCATTGCGGCCATCATCGGAGTCGCGTTCGCGCTGGGATTCCGGCCGGCCGCAAGCTTCCTCGAATGGCTCGGCGCGATCGGTTTCATCGTGCTGGTCAGTTTCGCGACCAGCTGGATCACGGTCGCCCTTGGATTGGCTGCGAAATCACCGGAATCGGCGGGGCTGGTCACCGTGCCGCTGATCATGCTGCCGTTCCTGAGCAGTGCGATCGTGCCGGCCGAGACGATGGGGCCCGGTGTCCGGCAGTTCGCCGAGTACCAGCCCTTCACCCCGATCATCGAAACACTGCGCGGGCTGCTGACCGGTGAGCCTTCTGCGAGCAGCGCGATGATCGCCGTCGCCTGGTGCGTCGGGATCGCGCTGGTCGGGTATGCGTGGTCGCTCTCCACGTTCAACAAGCGAGCCTGACCAACTGGGCCGTTGACGGCCCACCTCACCTCACGCACGAGACACAAGGAGAATTCGTCATGCCCACATTCGTCACGCCAGGACCCATCGCCGCGATCGTGGAGGTCGCCGGTGCCCAGGTGCGGGTCACCGCGAGCGACCGGACCGACACCGTGGTGCTGGTCGAACCCATCGACCGGGCGAGCCGGAAGGACGTCAAGGTGGCCGACAAGACCACGATCGACTTCGTCGACGGTCAGTTGTCGGTCAAGACGACCGCCTCCGGGGACAAGTCCGGGTCGGTCGCCATCACGATCGACCTGCCCACCGGCTCCAGTTTGGCTGCGTACCTGGCGCACTCGGCCGTGCACGCTGACGGGTCATTCGGCGAGTGCGAGCTGCACATGGCATCGGGTCGGGTCCAGCTGGGTCGCATCGACGCGCTGCGGGCGAGCATCGCGTCCGGTGAGGTCGCGATCGGCCACATCGCCGGGCGCGCCGACATCGGCGGCGGTGCGTTCACGATGCGGATCGGTGAGTCCACGGGGACGGTCGGGCTCTCGAACTCGGGCGGACAGGTCTGGATCGGCCACGCCTCGGCCGACCTCGATCTCAGCAGCGCCGGCTGCGACTTCGACATCGACCGCGCCGATGGCAGCGTCACCGCCGAGACCGCCAGCGGCGCGATTCGGATCGGCCGGATGACACAGGGTCAGGCGAAGCTGATGAACGGCTCGGGAAACATCGAGGTCGGCATCGGCGAGGGCACCGCAGCCTCCATCGACGGCAACAGCGAGCGAGGGGCCGTGCACAACTTCGTCTCGTCGCTGGGAGAGCCGAGCGCATCCGACGCCAAGGTCATGGTTCACGCCCGAACTCGGCACGGCGACATCATCATTCAACGCGCAGCAAGCTGACCTCACGAAGCGAGCGTGACCTCGATCAGCTGAGACCAGCTCGCCTGCGTACCCTCCTGCGTCACCTCGGCGAACCGTGCTTCGCCGAGGTGACGTCGCGCGTTCTGCTCGATCCTGGCCGCATCCGGGCGTGAGCGATCCGGCAGTCCGCGCACCCCGACGCTGGCCGCGAGCAACCGCGCCGCCTGTTCGTGCTCGTCGAGGCGAACTGCCAGGTCCGCGACCCCGACGAGTATCTGGGCGATCGTGGGTGCGTATCCCGCCTCGGACGCCGCCTGCCAAGCAGCCACACGATGTGTACGGGCCTCACGGAGATCGTCGGCCAGGTAGCCGAGCGCGTCATGTATCACCGCGCGGATGTTCGCCAGCTCCGCCTCGTCGCCGAGAAGGGCGGTCCCGACGCCGAGTTGATGGCGAGCCTCCTCGGCGTCACCGCCCCACCGAGCGAGCTCCGCCTTGGCGAGCGCCAGCTCGACCAGCGCATGCGGCCAGGTGACCCCTTTGGCGCACCGCTCGGCCTCGGCGATGGCGGCCGCGCTGGAGTCCCGATCGCCGTGCAGCCAGTACAGCTGGGCCTGTTGGGTCCGCAGCCGGATGACATCCTCGATGGCGCCGACCTCGGTGATGACCGTGACCGCCTGTTCGTAGTGCTCGCACGCACCGGCGAACTCACCGCGCATGGCGAGCTGGTCCGCCAGCTGGGACAGGGCCAACGAAATCCCGAATCGTTCGCCGAGCGTCCGGAACTCGGCCAACGCCATCTCCAGATTGGCCTCCGCGTCCCGGCCGCCCTGGCCGAGCATGATCCGCATCTTGCCCGCCTGTAGCCGCGCCAGGGCGCGCACCCAGGGGTCCTCGCTGTCGAGCAACGACTCGAACGCGGACACCGCTTCGTCCGGCGCCTGCAGCAAGCGTTCGAGCGGTGTCACCAATCCCAGCAGCGGGTTGCGGTGCCGACTTTGCCGACTGAACCGATACGCCTTGTGGATCCATTCGGCGCCCAGGTGTTCGTCACCCCGCCCGGAGGTCACGAAGAGCACCACCAACCCGTAGGTCATGGCCCGGACGTCATCGGTCACCTCGCCGGGAACGTCGGCGGCCGCGATCAACAGCTCGATGCCTTCGGCCCTGCGCCCGCCGAGCCACCAGTACCAACCGGCGGCCGCCGCGAGCCGCATCGCCGCCTGTGCTTCACCCGCCGCGAGCGCCCCCCGCATCGCGGCACCGATGTTGTCGTGGTCGGCCTCGAGCGTGGCGAGCCACTCCAGTTGCGCGGCGCGGCGCAGATGTGGTTCCGCGGTCTCGGTGAGGTCGGTGAAGTAGGCGAGATGCGCCTGGCGAGCCACGTCCGATTCCCCCGCCTCGGCGAGCCGATCCGCGGCGTACTCCTTGATCGTGGTGAGCATCCGATAGCGCGGGGCGCCGTCGCCCTCGGTGACCAGCAGTGACTTCTCGGCCAGCGAGGTGAGTAGTTCCAACACCTCGTCCTGTTCGACCGCCTCGACGCAGACCCGTTCGGCCGCCTCCAGGCTCGCCCCGCCCGAGAACACCGACAGCCGGCGCAGAACCGTCCGCTCGGCATCGGTGAGCAACTCCCAGCTCCAGTCGACCACCGCGCGCAGCGTCTTGTGTCGCGGCAATGCGGTACGACTCCCGCCGGTCAGCAGGCGGAACCGGTCATCGAGCCGGTTGGCGAGCTGATCGATGGACATGGTGCGTAGCCTCGCCGCGGCCAGTTCGATCGCCAGCGGCATCCCGTCCAGCGCCCGGCATACGCGCACCATCGTCGACAAGGTGTGGTCGTCGACTCCGAGGTCCCTGCGCACCGCGCCCGCCCTGTCGCGCAGCAACCGGACGGCAGGCGAGGACGCGATCTCGGCAAGGCCTGCGTCGGTTGGCACGGACAGGGGCTCGACCTGCCACAGCGCCTCACCTGTGATGCCGAGCGGTTCCCTGCTGGTCGCCAGGATCCGCAGCCGGCGGCATTCGCCGAGCACCCGATCGGCGAACCTGGCCGCCGCCTCGATCACGTGCTCGCAGTTGTCCAGGATCAGCAGCGCTTCCCGCTCGCGGATCGCGGCGATGAGCCCATCAACCGGGTCCGCGCTCGGTGCCGCGCCGAGCAAGGCATCCCGGAGCCCTAGTCCGGTGAGCGCGGCCTGCGCCACGTCGCCGTCAGCGCCGCTGGCGGCGAGCTCGATCAACCAGACCCCGTCCGGCAGGTCGCCGATCAGCGTGCGCGCGGTTTCCGTTGCCAGCCTGGTCTTGCCCGAACCGCCCGGCCCGATCAAGGTGGTCAGCCGATGCTCCGCGACGAGGTCGCGGACGGCGGCGGCATCAGCGTCCCGGCCGACGAAACTTGTGAGCTCGGCACGGACGTTGGTCTGCCGGTTCTCCTCGCGCCGCCCCAGCTCGCCCCGCAGCAACGCGACGTGCAGGGCCGACAACTCCGGCGAGGGATCGATGCCGAGCGCGTCGGCAAGGGCCTCCCTCAGGCGCTCGTAGGCGAGCACGGCCTCGGAGTCGCGACCGGCCGCAACCAGCGCCCGCATCAGCGCAGCAACCAGCGGTTCCCGCAGCGGATGCGCGGACACCGCGTCGGTCAGTTCCGCGACCACCTCGGTGCCGCGGCCGAGACCGACCTCCGCTTCGAAGCGATCCTCCATCGCGGTCAGGCGCAGCCCCTCGAGCCGAGTCGCCGCCGCGTCGAACGCGTCACTGTCCTCCAGCCCGACATCCTGCATGGCCGCACCGCGCCACAACGCGAGGGCCTCGCGCAGCAGCCGAACTCGCTGGAGACCCTCCTCCTGGCGAGTCCTGCCGATGAGGCGTTCGAACCGAAGGGCGTCGACAGCGTCGGGGTCGACCACCGAGCGGTAGCCGCCCGTCTGCCCCTCGACCAAGCCGTCCGGCAGTGCCTTCCGCAGCCGGGAAACCAAGCGTTGCAGGGCATTCGCCGCATCGGCTGGCGGGTTCTCGCCCCAGATCCAGTCGATGAGCGTCGACTTCGGGACCACGCGGCCCGGTTCGAGTGCGAGGGCGATCCACAGCGCGCGCAGCCGGGCACCCGGCACGTCGGCCACGACGCCGTCGTCCGTGCGAACCTCGAATGATCCAAGTATCCCGATCTGCACTCGGCAACTCTCCCACGGCGGCTCGCCCTCACCGGCAATCCGTTCTGAATGCTCTAGTGCCCCGCGCCGGACCACCCTGAGCAAAAGATCAGGGTGGTCCCCGATGGCGCCCGGGTACCGGCTCCGACAAGACTGATGCGGTCGCAGTGTCAGCCCAGCCCCAAGGACGAAAGGCAGTCATGAGCTCGCATGCCCTCGGCGCCGTAGCGGTGTCAACCGAAACGCCCGCCCCCACCACCGTCGCGGCCCGCGCGCAGAACCTGACCAAGACCTACGGCTCGGGGGACACCCAGGTCCGGGCGCTGGACGGGGTGTCGGCGGACTTCGCGCGCGGCGAGTTCACCGCGATCATGGGCCCCTCGGGGTCCGGCAAGTCGACGCTGATGCACTGCCTGGCCGGGCTGGACGCCGCCACCTCGGGGTCGGTGCTGATCGGCGACACCGAGCTGACGACCCTGTCCGACAAGCAGATGACGCAGCTGCGCCGCGACCGGATCGGGTTCGTATTCCAGTCGTTCAACCTGGTCCCGACGCTCACCGCGCTCGAGAACATCACCCTCCCGCTCGACATCGCGGGACGCAAGGCCGACGCGTCCTGGCTCGACAACGTGCTCACCCGGCTCGGGCTCAAGGACCGGCTCGACCATCGCCCCAGCGAGCTGTCCGGTGGCCAGCAGCAGCGGGTCGCCTGCGCCCGGGCCCTCGCGGGCCAGCCGGAGATCATCTTCGGCGACGAGCCGACCGGCAACCTGGACTCCCGCTCGTCGGGGGAGGTGCTCGCCATCCTGCGCGCGGCGGTCGACGAGTTCGGCCAGACCGTCGTGATCGTCACCCACGACCCGCGGGCGGCGAGCTACGCGGACCGGGTGGTGTTCCTCGCCGACGGGCACATCGTCGACGAGCTGCGCGACCCGACCGCCGAGACGGTCCTGGACCGGATGAAGCGACTGGACACCATCAGCGTCGACGGACAGGGCTGAGGCATGTCATCACCCATCAACAGAGCATCACCCATGCGCAAGGTCTCGCTACGAAACCTCGCGGCGCACAAGGTCCGGCTGGCGCTCACGGTGCTGTCGGTCGTGCTCGGCACCGCCTTCGTGGCCGGCTCGTTCGTGTTCACCGACACGCTGCAGAAGACGTTCAACGGACTGTTCGAGGACGCGGCGAAGGGCGTCGACGTCCGCGTCAGCAGCCCCGAGGAGGGCTCGAGCGGGGTACCGCTGACCGACATCCCGACGCTCGAGGCCGTCGACGGGGTGCGTGCGGTCGTGCCGGCCGTCGACGGTCAGATCGTGCTGCTCGGTTCGGACAAGAAGCCGGTGCAGACCGGTGGTGCGCCCAGCATCGGTCTGTCCTACACCCCGCCGGAGCAGGCGCTCGGCGACCCCGATGTGATGGTCGAGGGAACGGCTCCCACGGGGCCGGGTCAGATCGCGCTCAACGAGGCAGGTGCACGCAAGGCCGGACTCGCCGTCGGGGACAGCACGCAGGTGCTCGTCTCGGCGCACGGCGTCGTCGACGTCACCGTCTCCGGCATCTACGAAACACCTTCCGACACGGGTGGATTCATCGGGGCCGTGTTCGATGGTGCGCAGGCACGTGAGCTGTTCACCGACGGCAGCCATGTGGACTACATCGACGTGGCCGGCTCCGGCGAGTCACAGTCAGAGCTGCGCGACCGGGTCGCCGCGGCGCTGCCGGACCTCAAGGTGGACACCGGCGATCAGGTTCGCGAGGACGTGAAGGCGGAGGTGAACTCGGCCCTCAGCTTCATGAACTACTTCCTGCTCGCGTTCGGTGCGATCGCGTTGCTGGTCGGGACGTTCATCATCTACAACACCTTCTCGATGATCGTGGCCCAGCGCCTGCGCGAGCTCGCGCTGCTGCGGGCGATCGGCGCCAGCCGCCAGCAGGTCGGACGCTCGGTGGTCCTCGAGGCGCTGATCGTCGGCCTGCTCGGCAGCGCCGTTGGCATCGCCGCTGGCGTCGGGCTGGCCTACGGGCTGCGCGCGCTGCTCAACACCTTCGACGTCGGATTGCCTTCCGGACCACTGCAATTGCAGCCGCGCACCATCATCGTGGCCCTCGTCATCGGCGTGCTCGTCACGGTGGTCAGTGCCTACGCGCCCGCGCGCCGGGCGGCCAAGGTGCCGCCGGTCGCGGCGATGCGGGAGGAGTTCTCGTCCACCGGTGACTCGCTGCGGGTGCGGACGCTGGTCGGTGTGATCGCCGCGGTGATCGGTGGCGGCCTGCTGCTGGCCGGTTCGCGCGGAACCGGGGGCGGTGCGGCCGCGATCGTCGGGCTCGGTGCGGCCGCACTGATCGTCGCCGTCCTGCTCGCGGCGCCCGCGCTCTCTCGCCCGGTGGTCGGGGCGCTCGGTGCGGTGCTGGCCAAGCCGTTCGGTCCGGTGGGTCGGCTGGCCCGGACCAACGCGGTGCGCAATCCCCGCCGCACCGCGGCGACCGCGTTCGCGTTGACCCTCGGGCTGATGCTGGTGTCGGTGATCGGGGTGTTCGGGTCCTCCGCGAAGGAGAGCGTGAACTCGCTGGTGGACAACGGCGTTCGCGCCGACTACATCCTCGCGGGCCCGGAGATGATGGGTGTTCCCCTCGGCGCGGCCGCCGCGGTCAAGGAGGTGCCCGGCGTGGCGGACGCGGTTGCGCTGCACGGTGTCTCGGTCAAGATCGACGACGAGGCGCAGGTCGGCACCGCGCTGGACGGCCAGCTCGACGGTGTCCTCGACTACACCCTGGAGGAGGGGTCCGCGGCGTTGTCGGGCAACAACATGCTCGTCTCGGGGAAGACCGCCGCCGAGAAGGGTTGGCAGCTCGGCTCGCCGGTCGTCATGACCGACCGGGACGGCGAGCAGGTGACCACCACGGTCACCGGCATCTACGCCGACACCCAACTGCTCGGCGACTGGGTGGTGCCCCAATCGGTGTACGAGCAGGTGACCCCGGCCGCGGCCAGAGCCGTCTGGGCGGTACTGATCGCGGCGCAGCCGGGCGCGGACCTGGCGGCGATGCGCGGGGACCTGGCGGCGGCGACGGACAAGTTCCTGGTCGTGCAGGTCAAGGACCGGGACGAGTTCAAGGGCAGCCAGAGCCAGCAGATCGACACCCTGCTCGCGGTGCTCTACGGACTGCTGGCGTTGGCCATCGTGATCGCGATCCTCGGCATCATCAACACCCTCGCGTTGTCGGTGGTGGAGCGGCGCCGTGAGATCGGGATGCTCAGGGCCGTCGGGATGCAACGCCCGCAGGTGCGGCGCACCATCTACCTCGAGTCGGTGCTCATCGCGGTCTTCGGGGCGGCGGTCGGGGTGCTGCTCGGCCTCGCCTTCGGCTGGGGTTTCGTGAGCACGCTCGCCGATCAGGGCCTCGACGTGATCGCGGTGCCGTGGGCACAGGTGGTCGCGATGCTGCTCGGCTCCGCGGTGGTCGGCGTGCTGGCCGCATTGTGGCCGGCCGCGCGGGCGGCGCGCACCAAGCCTCTGGAGGCGATCGCCGGGGTGTGATCGCGGGGCTGCCGCAGGCTGGTCGTCGACATCAACGCTCGATGTCGACGACCAGCCTGGTCGGGTCGCTCAGGGTGGACACCGTGAAGGGATGGCCGCCACTGTCGAGGCCGACGAACGACTGGGTCGTCCCCTCGAACACCCCGGAGATCCGGGCCTCGGTGACCAGTTCGGTGTCCTCGCCCGGCAGCGGGTTGGGCCCGTCGTACTCGGCGACGCCCGTGTCGAAGGGGTAGCCGCTGCCGGTGATCAGGACCTCGAGGATCGCATTGCCGGAGATCGGGATCACGTCGCCGCTGCCTTCCTGGACGGCGAGGTCGACGTAGCGGACCGCCCAGCCGGGGACCCCGATGCCGCCCAACTCGTAGACCACGCGGTCGAATCCGTCGTGGGCGCCGACCCGCAGGCCGGTGACCGTCAGGTGTGCGTCGTCGGACGCGTCGGCCCGCTGGGGGCCGGTGTTCCCCGTCGGCCTCGGGGTGGTCGACGCCGGGGCGGCGGTGACGGCTGCCGAGGTGGGGGAGTCCACCGGCGCCGCGGTGACGGATCCCGTGGAGATCGCGCCGCCGTCGCTGCCGTCGCCGCAGCCGCTCAAGGTGAGCACGACACAAAGTGCGGTCGCGGCCCGCCCGAGGAGGCGTGTGCGGGGCGTGGTCGGGCGGTTCATGATTCGGATTCCGGCATCTCGGAGGAATGGTGGTTCACGATCAGCCATTCGCCGTCTCGCTTCTCGTACACGAACGTGTAGCGGGCGTCGATGACCTCCGGGACGCCGGACTTGCTCAGGGTGATCCGGTACACGCCGGTGTCGATCGCGTTGTCCGAGTCGAGCACGTTGACGGTGGACTGCTCGATCACCGCGCTCGGCTTGGTGGGCAGGAACCCGGTGAAGTAGTCGACGATGCCCGCGCGGTCGGTGCGCACCACGTTGGACACCGTTGGGAGGAGCACGGCGTCCGGGGCGTACAGGTCGGCGACGGCCTCGGGGTCACCGCTCGCCAGGGTGTCGTTCCACGTGTCGAACAACTCGGTGACCTGTTCCGGCGACGGCGGATCATCCTGCGCGACTCCGGAAATGGGGTCCGCGCACGCAGTGGCGCACGCAATGGCGCCCGCGGCCAGTGCGATGAATCGAACGGTTGACTTGTGCATCGCGGCGCCTGATTTCGTCGATTGGTCGGATTCGGGGGTCTACCGCACCACCAGGTCGTGGTCGGTGGCACTGAGGGTGATGGCGGCGAACTGCCTGCCGCGCATCCAGTCCCGGACGAACTCGTCGAGCGCCGGATCGTCGCCGCGCGAGTCGAATGCGTCTCGGGGGATCTCGATGGCGCCGATGAGATGGCGCGGATCGCCGTCGAGTCCGGGACCCCGCGTGCCGACCAGTCTCAGTCCGTCGGCGGTGTGCAGCACGACCGGGAGTTCGGTGCCGTCGGGGGCGGTCACCGTGGCCTTCCTGCTGGTGGCCGCGGGGTCGAAGTGTGCAACCGAGAGGCGGTATCCCGACGGCGCCGCATGCTGCCCGACGGCGTCGAGCAGGCGTGGGTCGACGACCGAATACGGGTAACCGATGTCGATCATCGCCTGACCGTCGATCGCGCCGTTCCTGGCGGGCAGGCTTCCCGACAGATGCCAGGGCGCGGGCGGTGCCAGGGTGTCGGTCGACCGGTCCGTCGGGGGGTTGTCCACCGGGGTGCCCAACCTGGCCGCGTCCGTGCGGGTGAACTCCCAGGCAGGTGCCGTCAGGGGCTTGTGCCAGAAGCCCGTGACGCCGTCCCGGCCGCCCTCCACCCGCAGTTCGCGTTGGTCCGGTCCAGGCCCGGTGGAGTTGACGCTGATCGCCGTGGTGATCTCGCCGGGAATCTTGGGCTGATGGGTCCAGTCGGGTGCGGGCAACTGGATGGCGGCGGTGCCCCGATCGAGGGACTCGGCGAAAATGCTTGGCGCGGTGGGCCTGCCGGCCTGGCTCTCCCAGCTGTACCGGAAGAAGATCGAGTCCGATCCCGACGAGTCGAAGTCGAAACTGCGGGCGTACATGTCGCCGTACCTGTTCATCACGAAGGTCGTCGACCCGGCCGCGGACAGTGCGGTGGACCGGAATCGCCCGCCGAGTGGGCCGCCGATCTCGTAGCTGTTGTCGTTGGGCAGCCACGGGTCCGCGAAGGTGATGCGGCTGCCGTCGCCGGTCAGCGCGGGCACCATCGTCATCTTCCCCAGCCCGACGTAGTGAATGCGTCCCGCGATGTCGGTGTAGGTCTGGTTGTCCCACGGGGAGGAGACGCTCAGTGCCCAGCCGTTCCCGTTCGCGCCCGGAAGTTGTTGTCCAGGACCGAACCACAGCGGCGAGCCCCACGCGGAGGTCCAGTTCCACAGGATCGGATCCTGTGATGCGTTGTCCATCGTATAGATCCAGCCGTTGGCGTCGACGGCGATCAACTCGTCGTCGTCCAGGGAGATTCCGACCAGACGACCCCGCAGGCACTCGGGCATCGGGACGTAGCGCCACGGCTGCGCGGTGGGACTGCCAGGCGTTCGGGGGCGGGTCAGCAGGTCACGGCCGACCAGCGCGAAATCGGAGAACCGGTTGAACTGCGTGGTCGGGGTGCGCAGTTCGACGCTTGCGGGGGCGGAGTGCCCGGTGAACACCGGCAGGATCGTCAGCCCGATCCTGCCCCCGCCGGACGGCAGTCCCGGCGGCAGTTGGGCGGTCCCGAACGGCACACAGCTTGCGGGCCGACTCGGCGGTGGCGCGGCCTCGGCGACGGGAGCGTGCCACAGCAGGCCTACCGCCGCGATACCCCAGAAGCGCAGCAGTGACGGACGAATCCGGCGTGCATTTCCACGTTCAGGTGGTTGCCTCACCCCCTGAGTTTCGCACCTCGGGTGCGGAAGATCCACGGGCTGCGAGCGGGGGAGACCCTCAGCCCTTGGCCCGGGACCGTTCCACGTCGATCCCGTTGATGCTGTGCACGGTCCACCGACGCCCGTCGTGGCTGAGGGTGCTGATACCCGCGTTGCGGATCCGCGGCGCGCGAGCAGAGTGGACGGTGTCGAGGATCGCGCGGATCACCCCGCCGTGTGTGACCGCGATGATGGCGGACCCCGGGTGGCGTCGCGCGAGGTCGTCGATGGCCCGAAGCCCACGCGCCGCGACCTCGGGCTTCGGCTCGAGTCCCGGATACCGCCCGTGCGGCCAGCGGTCGTAGGCCTCGTAGTCGGTGACGCCCTCGGCCTCGCCGAGATGCCGTTCGGCCAGCTCGGAGTGGGCGGCGGAGCGCGCGAGACCGAGCCGCGCCCCGATGATGTCGGCGGTCTCGCTGGCGCGCGAGAGCGGCGAGCTGACCAGCAGATCCCACGTCCGGCCGGTCAGGGCGTCGGCGGCCCCGCGGGCCTGCACGCGGCCGGTGTCGTTGAGCGGGATGTCCGAGGAACCCTGCAGTCGTCGGTGCGCGTTCCACTCGGTCTCGCCATGTCGGATCAGCGCCAGGTAGGTCATGGTCGCGGCAGATTAACACCGGGCGGGGACGGCGCCACCCGAATCGCCGTGCGACAGGCGGTGCTGTTCTCCCGGCCGCCGATGGCGCCGCGGAGCGACATGCCAAGCTGACTGCATGCCGATCCGCATCCCCGAGAACCCGCGCCTGGTCAACGCAGCGGAGACCGCCGTGTGGCAGGCGTTGACGAGGAATCTCGGCGACGGCGACCTCGTCGTGGCGAACCAGCGCGTCACCGATCACCAGAAGGACCATGAGATCGACTTCGTGGTCGCGATTGAGGGCCAGGGCATCATCTGCGTCGAGGTCAAGGGCGGACAGATCTGGCACGACGGCGTCGACTGGTATCAGGAGCGCCGTACCGGACCGGCCGTCATCCATCCGGTCCGGCAGGCCCGCGACGGGTGCTACGCGCTGCGCAGCTTCGTCGAGAACGACCCGCGCTGGTCGTCGGGCCGGGTGCGCTGGGACCACATCGTGGTGTTCCCGAACGCCGAGATCGCGGCCGACTTCGCGCTGCCGGAGTGCCCGCGGTGGAAGGTGGTCGACCGCAACGAGCTCGACCAGTTGGCCGCGATGCTGTGGAAGGTGCTTGCCGGGCAGCAGCTGGATCGGCCAGCCCTGGGCGCTGACGGCGTCGAGCAGTTGGCCGAGGTGCTCGCCGGGCGCGGGTTGCCGCAGCGCGACGTTGTCTCGCGGGCAATCGCGAACGAGGATGCCGCCGACGCGCTGACCGCGCAGCAGGCCGTCATCCTCGACGCCGTCCGGTTGCTCAAGCGGGTCGAGGTGCGCGGCGGCGCGGGCAGTGGCAAGACCTTCCTCGCGGTGGAACAGGCTCGGCGACTGGCGAAGTCGGGTCAGCGGGTGGCGCTGATCTGTTACTCGCACGGCCTCGCCTCCTACCTGCGCAGGCTCACCGCGAACTGGCATCGACGGGACAAGCCCGCATACGTGGGCGAGTTCCATACGCTCGGGCGACAGTGGGCGGCGGCGGAGGGGCCGGACGAGAGCGTGCGCAGCCCCCGGAATCAGGACTTCTGGGAGCACGAATTGCCGCGGCAGATGGCCGAGTTGGCGGCGGCCCTGCCGCCGGGGCAGCGGTTTGACGCGGTGGTCATCGACGAGGCGCAAGACTTCGCCGATGCCTGGTGGGAGCCGGTGTTGGCGGCCCTCAAGGACGAGGAGGCCGGAGGCATCTACGTCTTCAGCGACGAGGGGCAGCGGGTGTTCGACCGGCAGGGGGTTCCGCCAGTGCAACTGGTTCCGCTGGTGCTCGACCACAACCTGCGCAACACCCGGCAGATCGCGGAATCGTTTACGCCGCTGGTCGGACAGCGGATGCGGCTGCGCGGCGGGGACGGTCCGGAGGTGCGCTTCGTGCCGTGCGGATCCGCCGACGCGCTCGGCGTCGCCGACGACCAGATCGAGGTATTGCTCGACGCCGGCTGGCGGCCCGAGGATCTGGCGCTGCTCGCGACGGGCAGCCGCCATCCGGAGCAGGTCTCCAGGCAGGCTGCCGGTAGCGAGGCCTACTGGAACAGCTTCTGGGACAACGAACAGGTGTTCTACGGTCACGTCCTCGGGTTCAAGGGCCTCGAGCGTCGGGCGGTGGTGCTCGCGGTGAACGAAGTGGTTGCGCAGGAGCGTTCGCGGGAACGGCTGTACGTGGGGCTGTCCCGGGCTCGCGATCAGCTGGTGGTGTGTGGGGACCCCGAACTCATCCGTGAGGTCGGCGGCGACGAACTGCTGCGCAGGCTGGGGATCTGACGGCACCGGTGGCCCGGGCACACGCGTCGGACTTCTGGAACAGTGGTGCTGGAGAGGTTCGACTCGGGGAGGCTCCATGTCCGACGGCACGCATTCACCGGCACCGGCCGAGACGGCCGCGCAGCGGCGGGCCCGCATCACCGCGCAGGTGCGGACGTGGTGCGACGACGCGCACATCGGCGACACGCCGTCGGCGATCGGACTGGGCCGCGAGCTGTCCGACGAGGCGGCGGTGCTCATCGCGGCCGGGTACCTCGACGAGCCGACCCGCGCGGTGCTCGCCGCGCGGCGCAGCGCAGGCCGGGCGCTCCCGGACGTCGGGGGGTTCGGCGCGCTGCGGCTGCTGACCGACGACCACGCGCGGCTGGACCGCAAGGCCAAGGGCATGCGACCCGGGGTGCTGCAGGCGGTCGCCGCGCACCGCGCGGGGGAGGTCGAGCGGCGGCTGCTCTCGGCGCGGTCGAGCTTCGTGCACTCGCCTGCGCACTACGCGAACGGGGTCCGCACCATCCGCCGGGACCGCCGGGACGGGGTGCACCTGGAACCGGCGCAGCGCGAGGCGTTGTTCGACGCGCTGGCGCGCACTCCCGTCCCGTTGGTGGAGGGCCGCGTGCCGACCGACCAGGTCACCGCGGCCGCGCTGGCCGCGGCGGCCGACCGGTTGGCGGTCCTGGCCGAGCGCACCCCGTGGGCGGCGGCGGGTCGCCGCGCCGCGGAGGCGCTCGGCGGGGTCGCGGGGCAGCCGGGGGACCGGTTCTCGGACCGCTTCGACGCGCTCCTGTTCCTGGCGGGCACCCTGTTCGACCGGATCAACGGCTCCGCGGCCTGGCACTCCGACCACTTCGCGATCCAGCGTGCCCAGCTGGACCTGCCGGACGAGCTGATCCAGATCGCGGTGGACGCCGTCGCGCTGCGCGGGATCGGCGGTGAACTGTTCGGCGCGCTGCACGCGGCCCGCAGCGAGGGTGCTCGCGCCCAGATCCGGGCCCGTCAGCAGGCGCTCGAGCCGGTGTGGGACCAGCTGGTTGACCGGGTGGCGGCGCTGGCCCGGATCGGGGACCTGCTCGCCGAGGCAGAGGATCAGCTGCAGTCGATCGCGGCGGTGCAGCGAACGATGAGCCTCGATTCGAGGATCGACGACCTCATCGCACGCTCGGGCAGCCGGGAACTGTCGGCGGAGAACACCCATCATGTCGGCGACCAGTTCGACGGGGTGGAGGAGCTGATGGGGACGTACCAGAGCGTGCTGTACGGGGACATCCTCGCGCTGACCTCGCGCGCGGAACCGGGCCGGGACCGGCCCTAGGTGTACCCGGCCATCAGGTTGGTGCCAGGCGGCTGACCGGTGGGAGCCCTCCGAGTGCGCTGTGGCGGCGTCGAGTGTTGTAGTACTCGAG
>NZ_JBHZBV010000020.1:0-47921 GCF_042754885.1 Rhodococcus sp. NPDC059179
CCCACGCCGACGGCATGCACGTCACCGACGCCACCGGCGTCGATGCCACCCACTACCCCCTCGCCATCGCCGCCTCCGCCGACACCCGACTCCACATGAAGTTCGAGTACGTTCCCGAGATCTTCGGACGCGCCGAGGTGGAGTCGATCGCCCGCCGTCTTGCGCTCGTGCTCGGTGCCATCGCCGCGAATCCCGATGTCCCACTGGCGCATCTGCCCCTGCTCTCCGAATCCGAGTACTCAGAACTCGCTCCGGTCACCGCGGGACCAGGCGGCGCGGTCCGCACCCTGTCGCAGATCCTCACCGGTACCGCCGCCGCACACCCCGACACCACCGCCGTGATCGACGGGGACCGCACCATCAGCTACCGCGAACTCGACCAACGCTCCAACCAACTCGCCCGCGCCCTGATCGAACGCGGCGCAGCACCGGAAACGTTCACCGCGCTCGCCATCCCCCGCTCCACCGAATCCATCCTCGCGCTCTGGGCCATCACCAAGACCGGAGCCGCCTTCGTCCCCATCGACCCCGCCTACCCCACCGACCGCATCGAACACATGCTCAACGACTCCGGCGCCACCCTCGGCCTCACCCTTGCAAACCACCGCGGCGGCCTCTACGACGCCATACCGTGGCTGGTCCTCGACGACAGCGGATCCGGGGATGATGCTTCCGGCTATTCGCCTGCGCCCCTGGCCGACGACGAACTGCTCGCACCGATTTCCCCGGACAATGCCGCGTACGTGATCTACACGTCCGGCTCCACCGGCGCGCCGAAGGGTGTGGTGGTGTCGCATCGAGGTTTGGCCGACCTCGCGGCCGATCAGCGCGAACGCTTCGCTGCCACAACGGCATCGAGGGTGCTGCACTTCTCGTCACCGAGCTTCGACGGGTCTGTGTTCGAGTACCTCCAGGCGTTCGGGGTAGGCGCGACGATGGTGATCGCCGCGCCGACGGTCTTCGGCGGGGCAGAACTGGCCGAGGTGATCAGAACCGAGCAGGTCACGCACGCCTTCATCACCACCGCCGCCCTCGCGACCCTCGACCCGGCGGGACTCGAGGAGATGCAGGACGTGGTGTTCGGCGGCGAAGTGTGCCCCCCGGAGGTGGTGAAGCGGTGGGCGCCGGGCAGGCGGCTGTCCAACGCGTACGGTCCTACCGAGACCACAGTCATGTCCAACATCTGCGACCCGATGACCGCCGGGGAACCGATCACGATCGGCGGCCCGATCCGCGGCCTCGCCGAAGTCGTCCTCGACTCCCGCCTGCAGCCCGTCCCGGTGGGCGCCGCCGGTGAGCTCTACATCGCGGGCGCCGGCCTCGCCCGCGGATACCATCGCAAACCTGCGCTGACCGCGACCCGATTCGTCGCCGACCCCTTCGGCCCGCCCGGCGAGCGGATGTACCGCACCGGGGACCTCGTCCGCTGGAGCGTGCACCCAGACACGGGCACCCACACACTCGAGTACCTGGGCCGCAGCGACTTCCAGGTCAAGATCCGCGGTTTCCGCATCGAACCGGGCGAGATCGACGCCGCCCTTACAAGCAACCCCGACGTCGCGTTTGCCGCCACCGTCGCCCGCACCGCGCCCTCCGGCGACACCGTGTTGGTCTCCTACGTGCGCGCGGCGGCGGGATCGACCGTCGATCCCCGCGAGCTGACCGGCCGGCTCGCCGCGCACCTGCCCGCCCACATGATCCCCGCCGCCATCGTGCCGATCACCGAGATCCCGCTGACGCGGTCGGGGAAGCTCGATCGCAGCGCGCTGCCACCCCCGCGGCTCGGCACCGGCATCGGCCAATCCCGCACCGCCGCAACACCCGTCCAGGAGACCATTGCCGACGCGTTCGCCTCCGTGCTCGGGGTCGACCGTCTCGCCGTGGACACCGACTTCTTCGACGCGGGCGGCAACTCCCTCACCGCGACCCGCGCGGTCGCCCGCCTCAACGCCGCCCTGCACACCGACATCGGTGTCCGGGTCCTCTTCGAGGCGCCCACCCCACGCCACCTTGCCGCGCGGCTCGCGCTCGCGGGCCTCGGCCACCCGCGGCGACCCGACCTCACCGCCACCGACCGCCCCGAACGGCTTCCGCTCTCCCCCGCCCAACAGCGGATGTTGTTCCTCAACCAGTACGACACCGCGTCGCCCGCCTACAACATTCCGCTTGCCGTCCGGCTGACCGGCGCGCTCGACACGGTGGCGCTCCTGACCGCCGTCGCCGACGTGGTGCGGCGTCACGAATCACTGCGCACCCGGTTCTCGATCCGGGACGGCGAACCGACGCAGGTCATCCTCGCGTCCACAGAGGCCGATCTCGACATCGCCACCGTGTCGATCCCCGAGGACGAGGTGCCGCAGCGGATCGCCCACTTCGCCGCGAGCGGATTCGACGTGACCACCGAACTGCCGGTCCGCGCCCGCCTGTTCGAACTCGCTCCCGACGACCACATCCTCGCCGTCGTGGTCCACCACATCAGCGCCGACGGCTTCTCCATCGCCCCCCTCGTCCGGGACGTCATCGCCGCCTACACCGCGCACATCCGGGGCCACCCTCCCGACTGGCCACCGCTGCCCGTCCAGTACGCCGATTACACGCTCTGGCAACGCAAGACCCTCGGCGACGTCCACGACGCGGGCAGTCCGATCTCCGCCCAACTCGGTTACTGGACCCGCACGCTCGCGGGCCTGCCCGAACTGCTGCCGCTGCCTGCCGACAGGCCGCGCCCCGCCCAGCGGTCTCGTCGCGGCGGCCACGTCGGTTTCCGCATCGACGCCGACCTGCACCGTGCGCTTCGATCGACCGCCCGACGCGGCAGCGCCACGGTCTTCATGACGATCCACGCGGCCCTCGTCGTGCTGCTGGCGCGGCTGACCGGCACCGACGACATCGCCGTCGGCACCCCCACCGCCGGCCGCACCGATCCCGCTCTCGACGACCTGGTCGGCATGTTCGTCGGCACCCTCGTGTTGCGCACGAAGGTCGACCTGGCAGAGCCGTTCACCGGCCTTCTCGCCCGCACCCGCGAGGCCGACCTCGACGCGTTCACCCACGCGGACGTCCCGTTCGAGCGGCTGGTCGAGTTGCTGGCCCCCGCCCGCTCCACGGCACACTCCCCGCTGTTCCAGGTATCGCTCGAGTTCAACGGCCCGGCGTCACCGGACACCGTGAGCACCCTCCTCGAACTGCCCGGACTCGAGGCCACCGCCGTCGCCGTCGAGTTCGACGGCGCGAAGGTCGACCTGGAGGCGGTCCTGTCCGAGGAGTTCGATGCCGATGGCCGCGCAGCGGGGATCGCTGCGGGCTTCACCTTCGCCACCGATCTGTTCGACCCCACCACGGTGGCCGGTTTCGCGGAGCGGTTCGTCCGGATCCTCGAATCCATCACCGCCGATCCAGAGCTGCCGGTCGGTGACATCGAGATCGCCGACGACCGCGGGCCCGAGGTGGGCGCCCCGGGAGCGAGCCCCCGGTTGTGGCCGCAGTTGCTGTCGTCCGCGGCGCGGACCGACGGCGATGCGGTCGCGGTGTCCTCCGCGGGCCGCGAGATCACCTACCGCGACCTCGACGAACGCTCCAACCGGCTCGCCCGGGCCTTGATCGAGCGCGGCGCCGGACCGGAAACCTTTGTCGCGCTGGCACTCCCCCGGTCGATCGAGTATGTCCTCGCCATGTGGGCGGTCACCAAGGCAGGCGCCGCCTTCGTGCCGGTCGATCCCACCCATCCGGCCACCCGGATCACCCACATGCTCCGCGATTCCGGCTCGACGGTGGGGGTCACGCTGTCCGCGTATCGCGCCCGGTTGCCCGGCATCACGACGTGGCTGGCCATCGACGATTCCGGCGTCGACAGGATCGCGGGTTCGTATTCCGCGGCCGCCCTATCCGATTCGGACCGCACCGCGCCGCTGCGCCTCGACCACCCCGCCTACCTGATCTACACATCCGGATCGACCGGGACGCCGAAGGGTGTCGTGCTCACCCACCGCGGCCTGGCGAATCTCGCCGAGCAGGAGCGGGAACACCTCAGCGTGACCTCCGACGCGCGGGTGTCACACCTCGCGTCGCCGAGCTTCGACGCCTCGGTCTTCGAACTGATGATGGCGTTCGGGGCCGCCGCGCGGGTCGTGATCGTCCCGCCGACGACGTACGGGGGCCACGCGCTGGCCGAGCTCCTCGATTCCGAGCGGGTCACGCACACCTTCATCACGCCCACCGCGCTGGCCTCCATCGATCGGGGCGGGCTCGACAGCGTGCGGGTGCTGACCGTCGCCGGTGAGCCGTGCCCTTCGGAACTCCTCAGCCGGTGGGCGCCGGGGCGCCGCATGTTCAACGCCTACGGCCCCACCGAGACCACGATCATGTCCCACGTCAGCGAGCCGCTGGCGGCGGACGGTCCGGCGTCGATCGGCCGTCCCACCCGCGGATTCACGGCGACGGTCCTCGACGGCCGCCTGCATCCCGTACCGACGGGCACCAGCGGGGAGCTGTACCTGGCCGGGCCCGGACTCGCCCGCGGCTACCACGGGCGAGCGGCCCTGACCGCCCAATACTTCGTGGCGAACCCGTTCGGAGGCCCGGGCGAGAGAATGTACCGAACCGGTGATCTGGTCCGATCGCTGCCCGATCACACGCTAGAGCACCTCGGCCGCAGCGACTTCCAGATCAAGATCCGCGGCTTCCGCGTCGAGCCCGGCGAGATCGATGCCGCCCTCACTGCCCACCCCGACGTCGCGTTCGCGGCCACGCTCGCGCGGCCGGGTCCCGCAGGCGACGCGGTGCTCGTCGGTTACGTGTTGCCCACCGCCGGGACCGCGCTCGACACCGGCCCGCTCACCGAACATCTGGGCCGGCTGCTTCCGGCCCACATGATCCCCAGCGCCATCGTGGCGCTCGACTCGATCCCACTCACGCCGGCAGGCAAACTGGACCGCGCCGCCCTACCGGAGCCCGAGTTCGGCTCGCGCACTCCCGAATTCCGCGCGGCGGGCACGCCCGCCGAACACACCGCCGTCGACGCCTTCGCCGGTGTTCTCGGCATCGGCCCGGTCGGCATGGACGACAATTTCTTCGCACTCGGCGGAACGTCCCTCACCGCGATACGAGTCGTGTCGGAGGTGGGCGACCGCCTCGGACGGGCGATCCCGCTGCAGGCGCTGTTCCTGGCCCCGACTCCGGCGGGACTCGCCGAGTACATCGAGGGAGCACCCGCGACGCCCGTCGAGGATTTCCTCCAGGCGGTCATCCCGCTGCGACTCGACGGCACGCTCCCCGCGCTGTTCTGCATCCATGCCGGAATCGGTCTGGCGTGGGCGTACGCCGGACTGCCGCGCCACCTCAACCCACACCGGCCGGTCTACGGCCTCCAGCTGCCGAGCATCAGCGGCGGCGCTGTCTTCGACACGATCGAGCAGTTGGCGCACCGCTACGTCCTGGAGATCCGGGCCGCGCAGCCGGACGGCCCCTACCATCTCCTCGGCTGGTCACTGGGCGGGTTGATCGCGCACGCCATCGCCACCGAACTGGCCTCGGACGGCGATCGGGTCGCGACGCTCGCGCTCATGGACAGCCAGCTCCCGAGCCCGGATGACCCTTCGGCGGAGGAGCTTTCGGTCCCGCAGTTGCTGCGTGGCCTCGGCGTCGAGGTGCAGGCCGGCGACGGTGGCGGGGCCATGTCCTACTCGCGCGCGGCCGAGTTGCTCAGCCGCGCGTACGGACTCGACACCGGCCTCACGCCCGACCAACTGCGGCAGATCAACAAGGGATACGCGAACTCGACCCGGATCTCGCGCCGGTACGCCCCACGGGTCTTCGACGGAGACATGCTCTTCTTCACCGCCACGGAGTCGACGGACGGCGGAGCCGCTCTCCAAGCCGGGGCATGGCGGCCCACGGTCACCGGGCGGGTCCGTGAACACCGGGTGGCCTGCGGGCACAACGAGATGACACTGCCGGTGCCACTCGCGGAAATCGGTGCGGTTCTCGAGCGCTACCTCGACGACGGGTAGAGCCGCTCGAGGGTTTCACAGATTTCCCGAATGCTGGGGCGCAGGTAGAGCTCCCGCATCGGCAGCACCGGCAGACCGAGCCTGCGCATCATGCTGTCGGCCTTGATCGCGCACAGCGAGTTTCCGCCGAGCTCGAACAGGTTGTCCTCCAGGGCGACCGGCACACCCAGCAGTGACTCCCAGATGTCGGTCAGCGTCTCGGCGATCGAATCCCCTGTGCCCGAGCCCTGCCCGGAGGTGGGCGCACTCGGCAGGGGCCGCAGGCTCGGTGGCGGCGGCAACCGGGCGGTATCCAGCTTCCCGTTGATCGTCAACGGGAGGGATTCGAGCACCGTGACCGTCCGGGGCAGCATGTAGTCCGGAAGAAACGTGGCGGCACGAGCCCTGACGGATGATGCGGTGCCGGAGGCGCTGTCGTCGCCCGCGAGCACCACATACGCGTCGATGCCCGGGCCTGCCGGAGTGTCGGCCGGTTCGTCGGAGATCACGGCGGCCGCAGCGACCGCGGGATCGCGCAGCAGGACGGCACGCACCTCGTCGAGTTCGATACGGAACCCGCGGATCTGCACCTGGTTGTCCAGCCGGCCGAGATGCTCGAGTGTCCCGTCGCGCCGCAGTCGACCCCGATCGCCGGTTCGGTACATCCTGCGGTTGCCGCGGGCCGGAACGCAGACGAAACGCTGGTCGGTCAGGTCCGGCCGATTCAGGTAACCGAGCGCCACCCCCGCACCACCTACGTAGATCTCGCCGACCAGCCCACTGGGGAGGCGGCGGCCTCGCGCGTCCAGCACGTCGACCAGCCAGCCCCGCAGCGGATGCCCCACCGACCTGGCACCGGCAATGACCAGCCGCCGCGTGACCGTCTGGGCGGTGACGTGAACGGTCGTCTCGGTGGTGCCGTACATGTTCACCAACCTGCACCGCGACTCCGGATACCTGTCCAGCCAGGGTAGGAGCGTTCGGGTGTCCAAGGACTCACCGCCGAACACGACCAGGCGGAGCGCATCGAGCCGGTCGAGGTCCTGATCGGCAGCCGCGAGTTGGGTGAACGCCGTCGGGGTCTGGCTCAGCACGCTCACCCCCTGCTCGGCCAACAGCGTGTGAAACTCCACCGGTGAGCGGGATATCCAGTAGGGCACCACGATCAGACGTCCACCCGTTAGCAGCGCACCCCAGATCTCCCACACCGAGAAGTCGAATGCGGACGAATGAAACAGTGACCAGGCGTCATCCGGGCCCAGGTCGAACTCGGCGACAGCCGCGTCCAGCAGCGCGTGCACGTTCCGATGCGGGACCACCACGCCTTTCGGTCGCCCCGTCGATCCCGAGGTGTAGATGACGTAAGCGGCGGCGTCCGCATCGGATTCGGCCTTCGCCTCGGGCGTCCCCGCGGCCGCACACTCCTCCAGCTCCGCCGTCGACACCGCCCGTTTCCCCGTGCCCCACTCGATGTCACGGAGCCCCGTGACGACCAGCCGGACCCCGGCGTCGCCTGCCGTATAGACGAGTCGATCGGCCGGGTGCCGGACGTCCATCGGGACGAATGCCGCGCCCGCCTCGAGCACCGCCAGCATGGTCACGATCAACTCGACGGACCGGTCCAGGCAGATCCCGATGCGATCGCCTGGCGCGACACCACACGCACGGAGCCCCCTCGCGAGCCGCGCGGACTGCTCGTCGAGCTCCGCATAGGTGAGCTGACGGTGGCCGAGGACCACCGCCGTCGCGTGCGGCCGTTCGCAGGCCCGCTCGCGAAACAGGTCGTCGATGCGTCGTGGATTGCCCTGGAGACCTGCGGCCGCATCTGGCTGCATGTCATGGTTCGACTGCGCGGAGTAGTCCAGATCGGCGTGCCGCACCGTCGGGTCCGACCGGCGCAGCCGCTCCACCGCCATCGCCACATGACGCCCGAACTGCCTCGCCCCGCACGTGTCGACCGCATCGAGCCGGTGGCGGATCCGGAGCGCCGCCTCGCCGACCTCGTCGATCACGGGGATGAACGTGAGCGGGAACGGCGGAGACTGGCACGGCACATAGTGCGACGCAGAGACATTCGCGACGTCGAGAACACCCACTGCGACCTCACCGACTCCGTCGCGCCGGGATGCGGCACCGGAGGCGAGGGCGCACCGCCGGTCAGGGTGTTGCAGCGCACTGGCCGACTGTTGCAGAACATCCTGCAGCACAGCGGAATCCGAAGCGTCAATGGCCAGGATGGCGCACTGTTCGTAGCCGCCGAGAGCCTGAGCCGAACGGCCGGGATCCATACTCCAGACCGCCACTGGAACCGTCTCGAGGCCCTCGTACCTGCCCATGACCAGACCCGCAGCCACTGCGACCATCGTGGTGACGTCTCCGCCCCCCGCGCCGAGCGGCACGTCCACCGACCCGCCGCGAGGCGGCCCGGACGAGCCACCGACTGCCCACTCGAAGCCGGTCACGCCGCCCGGCGCCGAGCCCGGCGGCCGCACCTCCGGCACCCTGCGGTCCCCATGCCCGGACAGCGCAGGCGCCGAGAGTGCTCGAGCCACCAGTGATCGAGCCACCAGTGATCGGGGCTCGACCTTGCCCAGAAGGACCTCGGCCACGGCGGCCAGCGACGGGGGATCCAGGTCTCGACGGTCCGCCACCAGCACGAGGTCGGTCACGTCGTCCGAGTACTCGAGCAGAAGCACACGCAGTAGCGGACCCCCGCTGCCCATCGGTCGGTTCAGCTCCCTGTCGAGGTGTCGGCGCGCATCGGCACTCGTCGAAGCGGAGTCCACCCGTTCGATCCACAGTTGCGGATGCGCGGCCGTCGTTCCCCACCATCCATCGCAGGCCTCGTCCAGTGCCCTTTCGAGCTCCGCAGGCTCGATCCCCACCGTCATGCGCACCGACACCGCGTGGCCGTACGCCGCACGCGCCAGCCCAGCCCGACCCCAATGGGATTGGTGCATGGCCCGATTTTACCATCTGCGCTGGTCGAGAAGGGTTTTCAGTGGGCCGAGAAACCGCCGTCCACCGTCATCACCGTGCCCGTGACGTGCCGTGATTCGTCAGACCCGAGCCAGAGCGCCGCCGACGCGACGTCCTCGGGTTCGACGAGCGCGTTGTTCGGCTGCGCCTGCACGAAGATCGACTCGTGTTCGTCCACCCGGATGCCGAGCGAACGGGCGATCTCGGACAGCATCCGGCCCTCGAATTCCGGGCTGTCGCGCACGGAGCCCGGGCACAGGGCGTTCACCCGGACCCGGCTCGGCGCGTAGTCAAGCGCTGCGGCCTTGGTCAGCCCGATGAGACCGTGCTTGGCCGCGACGTAGCCGGCAAAACGGCTGTAGCCGACGATTCCCGCGGTCGAGGCGATATTGATGATGCTGCCGCTGCGCTGGGACATCATGATGCGTCCCGTCGCCCGAATCGTCCGCCATGCCCCGGACAGATCGATATCGATCATCAGCTGCCACTCGTCCTCGTCGATCTCGTGCACGAGTTTTCCCGACGGGGCGGCGATCCCGGCGTTGTTCACCACGACATCGAGGTGACCGAACCGCTCGTGCGCCGCCCCGATCGCGGCCGTGACCTCGCCGAGTTCGCGCACGTCGACCGCTCGAGTCAACACCGAGACGCCGCTGTCGCGGCACAGCTCGGCGGTGTAGTCGAGCTGGCTCACGGAGCCGAGCGGATAGGGAACCTCCGGCAGGTCCCGCGAGATGTCGATCAGCATCAGGTCCGCGCCCTCGGCGGCAAAGGCGACCGCGCAGGCTCGTCCGATTCCCCTTGCCGCCCCGGTGATGACGGCGGTCCTGTCCGCCAGCCGCCCGGTCATCGATGATCGGGTCCGTCGAGGCGAGTCGCGATGAGCCGCAACAGCGCGTGTGGGTGGTCGGTCAGGTACATGTGACCGCCGTCGAGTTCCAGAACCGAGGTGTCGGCGGTGGTGGCCTCGCGCCATTCCCCGGACTGCCTGGCACTGACCAGCCGATCGTCACGGCCGCGCAGAGCCGTGATCGGAACGCTCAGCGGACCACGCCGCGGTGGCCGGTAGTTCTCGTGCATCTCGACGTCGGCGCGTAGGACCGGGAGCAGCAGCTCGCGCAGCTCGGGGTGGTCCAACGCCGGGTGCGAGTATCCGGCCAGCTCGTTGACCTGGGCGACGAACTGGTCGTCGTCGAGCATCGACGCCCGGATCTCACGGACCGTCGACGGCCCGGGCGACCCGCTGACGAACAGCCGCGACAGCGTCACCCCGCCCTCGTCCCCGAGCCGGTGGGCCAGCTCGAAGGCCAGGATCGCGCCGAGGCTGTGCCCGAACAGCGCGACCCTCTCCGCGTCCCGGCCGACGCGCAGCAGGCCCGGAAGCAGGTCATCCACCGCCGCCTCGACGGTGGTCAGGGGCGGCTCGACGAAGCGCTCCTCGCGACCGGGCAGCTGCACGGGCACGATCGTCAGGCCCGTCGGTGCCACCGTCCGCCAGCCCCGGAAGAACGACGCGCCGGAACCGGCGTACGGGAGGCAGATCAGTACGGTGCCGTCCATGGGGCGCGTCTCCGATCCGGCTCGATGAGATAGCCCGACCATTCGACCCTAGGCGTCCGACACACCACGTGCGTGCGAAACCGCCCGTGACATGCGGCGGCCCTGCGCTCACAATGAGGAAAGAACAATCCGACGGCATGCCGGAACCGCGCGGTGCGCCACAGCAGCCAGCAGGAGGAACACCATGACCAGGAACTCACTCCGTTCGGCGCTGGTAGCCGCGGCCACGGTGCCGGTGATCGCGTTCGGCCCGGCGATCGCCGCCGCCGGTCCGGCATCGCCGGTCCCCGCCCCCGTCTCGCCCGCGATGCTCAATCCACAGCAGGGCCCATTGGGTGCCGCACTGACCTGCGCGCCCTTGGCCGTGATTCCGTTCGCCGGGGCCATCGCCATCATGTGTTGGGCCTGAGGCGGCCGCTACCCTCGCTTGCGCGCGACCGTCACCGCCCAGGTCGCGTCGGCTCGCCAGGGGCGCAGGTCCCAGGTCGCGAAACGCTGTTCAAGTATCAGGCCGGCCGCCTCCAGGTCCGCGTCGAACTCCCGGACCGAGTACCGATAGTCGGTCGCGAATCCGGTGACGAGCACACCACCGTCGACCAGGTGCGCGGCAAGACGTTGCAGCACAAGCCGTTCCGTTCCGGGCTCGAGGAAGATCAGCACATTCCCCGCCGCGACGATCGCGTCGAACGCCTCGCCCGGCAGGTCCAGTTCGGCCAGATCCGCGCGGTGGACGGTGAGTTCCGGATGTGCCCGGGCGGCCTCCACCAACACCGGATCCAGGTCAACCGCCGTCACCAGGTGCCCGCGCCGGGCCAATTCGATGCCGACACGCCCGGTGCCGCAACCGGCGTCGAGCACCCTCGAACCCGGCGAGATGACGGCGTCGAGCATCCTGGCCTCACCGTGCAGATCCACACCCTCCGCGGCCAACTCGTCGAAATGCCGAATATAGGCGCGCGACTGTTCCTCGTTACGTTCGTTCTCCCACCGCGTCACACCGTTCAGACTATGTTCAGATGCCCCGTCAGTCCCAGCGAAACTCTTTCGCGCCGCGTACGCTCTGTGAGGTCTCCGAGGGCCGGATCATGCGGCCCCCGTGCGGATCAAGCACTACAAGCGCTTCACCGACGATCACCTCTGAAAGGGGAACAAACGTGGCGGACACCTTGCAGGCCGGTTCGAGCCTCACGGCCGGACAGTCGATCACCTCCAACAACGGCGCGTACGCGCTGACGCTGCAGGACGACGGCAACCTCGTGCTCAGTGAGGGCGGGAACGCGGTCTGGGCCAGCAAGACCAACGGCAAGAGCGCGGTCAAGGCCGACCTGCAGGACGACGGCAACTTCGTGCTGTACACCGAGGGCAACGACGCCGTGTGGGCCTCCCAGACCTCCGGCAACTCCGGCGTCAAGCTGGTCGTTCAGGACGACCGCAACGCGGTCCTGTACGCAGGCGACAAGGCCGTCTGGTCGACCGGCACCGCCGTCGAGGCCCCTGCCGCCCCCGAGCCCGAGGCCGCCCCGGTCGTCGAGGCTCCCCCGGCTCCCCCGGCGCCGCCGGCCCCGCGCACCCACACCGTCGCGCCCGGCGACACCCTCTGGGACCTCGCCACGCACTTCTACGGCGACGGCAACCAGTTCCAGAAGATCGCCGATGCCAACGGCATCCCGAACCCGGACGCCATCAACGTCGGCCAGGTTCTGACCATCCCCGCGTAGTACACCCGCACTGACCGACACGGCGGTCCCGGATTCATTTCCGGGGCCGCCGTGTCGTTTTCGGCCCTCCCCCGACCTCCCCAATGTCACATTCATTTCGCTGAGCTGAACCACTGTGACATTGGGGAGGTCGGCAGCGCCCGTAGGATCGGCGGCACCGACGAACCCTGTAACGCATGTCTCGAGAGGGAGTTCACCGTGGTGAGATGGCTGATCGTGGCTGGGGTGTGGATGGCCGGACTGGCGGCGCTGGCGCTCGCCCTCGGCGTGGGATCCGGCTGGTGGATTCCCGCGGTGATCCTGCTCGCGCTCGCCTGCGTCGGCACCCGGGATCTCCTCCAACGGCGCCACAGCATCCTGCGCAACTACCCCATCCTCGGCCACGCCCGGTTCATCCTGGAGAAGGTCCGGCCCGAGATCCAGCAGTACTTCATCGAATCATCCACCGACGGAACGCCGTTCGATCGAGAGACGCGCGACCTCGTGTACGAGCGGGCCAAGGGCACCAAGGACGACGAGCCCTTCGGTACCGAACGGGACGTGCACGCACCCGGATACGAGTTCATGGCGCATTCGCTGCGGGCCCGGCACGCACCCGAGCCGACGCCGACGGTTCGGCTCGGCGGCCCGGACTGCACGCAGCCCTACGACATCGCGCTGCTCAACGTGTCCGCCATGAGCTTCGGCTCGCTGTCCGCCAACGCCGTCGAGGCGATGAACGCGGGCGCCGCACGCGGCGGATTCGCGCACGACACCGGCGAGGGCGGGATCAGCCCCTACCACCGCAAGCACGGCGGCGACCTGATCTGGGAGATCGGCTCCGGATACTTCGGATGCCGCACCGCGGAAGGTCATTTCGACCCGGAGGGTTTCGCCACGAAGGCCGTCGACCCCCAGGTCAAGGCGATCTCGATCAAGCTCTCCCAGGGCGCCAAGCCGGGCCTCGGCGGGGTGCTACCGGGCGCGAAGGTCAGCCAGGAGATCGCCGAGACGCGCGGTGTCCCGGTCGGCGTGACGGTGGTCTCGCCACCCGCGCACAGCGCCTTCGACACGCCCACCGGTCTCATCGAGTTCGTCGCCACCCTGCGCGCCCTCTCCGGTGGAAAGCCGGTCGGGTTCAAGCTCTGCATCGGTTCGCGGGCCGAGTTCCTCGGGATCTGCAAGGCCATGCTGGAAACATCGATCACGCCGGACTTCATCATCGTGGACGGATCTGAGGGCGGAACCGGCGCGGCCCCGGTCGAATTCGAGGACCACATGGGCATGCCACTGACCGAGGGCCTGATGCTCGTGCACAACGCGCTGACGGGTGCCGGCCTGCGGGACCGGATCAGGATCGGCGCCTCCGGCAAGATCGCCAGCGGCAGTGACATCGTCAAGCGCATCATCCAGGGCGCCGATTTCACCATGGCGGCCCGCGCGATGATGTTCGCGGTCGGCTGCATCCAGGCCCAGGCCTGCCACACCAACCACTGCCCGGTCGGCGTCGCGACACAGGACCGCGCCCGCTCCAAGTCGATCGACGTGCCGGACAAGTCGGCGCGGGTCTATCGGTTCCAGAAGTCGACGGTGGCCAGCGCGAAGCAGCTCGTCGCCTCGATGGGCCTGGACAGCTTCGCCGAGCTGCGGCCGTCTATGCTGAACCGGCGCGTCGACGCCTTCACCACGAAAACCTATGCGGACCTTTACGAATGGCTGCAACGAGGCGAGCTGCTCGAGGACCCGCCCGCGAGCTGGCGCAGCGACTGGATCGACGCGGACGCCACCAGGTTCTGACACCCCGGCCGCGCCCCGCGGTCAGCCGAAGTTCCGGTCGATCCAGTCGATGGTCTGCATGCCGAACAGGTCGGTGCCCCACCCGTACGGGTCGGAGAACAGCCGGTTGACGTCGCAGTCGCTCGGCGCGTAGGTGACGTCGGTTCCGCCTGCCCGGTAGCGGGCCGCGAGGTCGCGTGAATCCTGCGCGGGCACAAGGGACATGGGAGAGTCGTCCCTGCCGCACGAGGCGATCAGCACCTTGGACTTCGGCGCCTGGTTGCCGAGCCGGTTGTCGTCGTAGACGTGCTGGAACTCGGGAATGTCGGCCGGGCTCTGACCATTCGTGAACAGCAGCCTGAGCGGGACGTACGGGGCCAGGAAGTAGGCGGGCGTTTGGCACTGCACGCGGAACTCGTCGGCCAGCGCCCTGCCCGCCGGGTTGAGTTTGTCGTTGATCCGCATCTCCGGGTACCAGGGCTCGAGTCCGAGCAGGGTCGCGAAGGCGAACCCCGAGCCGACCGAGCCGTCGGCGGTCCGCATGAAGTTGCGCTGATCGATGACCATGCCTTCGAGGACAGTGGATTTGACGTTCAGCTCGGGCGCGTACTGGGCCTGCATCTCCGCGGCCGAGGCCGCCCCGACACCGCCGCCCGCGACGCCGAACAGCGCGATGGGGGCATGGGGGGCCAGTCCCGTGCCACCGCCCGAGGTTGCCGCTCGCAGCGCGTCGAGCTGCGCGTGACCGGCGAACTTGGCCGCGAAGACGCCGTGCGGATCGGGGTCTGCGTCGTTACCGACGTCGGAGATCACGACGGCATAGCCCTTGCCGAACATCAGCGCCAGCGGTCCGAGTGCGGACCACGACGCGCCGTCGATGGGATCGCCGCCGGTCCACTGGGTGCTCGGGTGGCAGTAGGCGCCGACGCTGTCGTTGGCCTCCTGGTACCCGATGACCTTCTTCTCCGACGCGGGAACGCCGTCGACCGGGATCATCACGAAGCCCGTGCTGATCGTCGGGGTCTGGCCGTCGTTCCCCGTCGTGACATACATGATCTTGTAGGCCTCGATGTTCGCCGGCTTGAAGCCGGTGAACATGACGTCGACGCGCTTGGCCTTGAGCAGGGTGCCGGGCTTCTCGGCGCCGGTGAGCGTCGGCTCCGCGTAGAAGGGATCGTTCGGCGCGAGCGCGGCGAGGATCTCGTCACGGGTGCCGAACTCCCCGCCCGCGAACGCGCCATCGACGAAGTCGTTGAGCACCTCGCCCTGCAGCGAGGGGGTGTCCGTCACGGGCACCGGAGGGGCATCCTGCGCCGCGGCGACCCCCGGCGACAGAACCGCCAGGACCACCACCAGGGACAGGGCGGCCCAGAGCGGGGAGCGGCGCGCCCCGGCGACTCGCGGGCGATGGTGGCGTGGATCGATCGCCATCAGGACACCGTCACTTTCGTGTTCTGGAGGGCCGATTGCAGGATCTGCGGGATGTTCATCAGTGGCCGATGGCTCTCGATCTGGACCGCGTAGGGGGTACGGAGCTCGGCTTCGAGCCGCGGCCAGTCATTCTCGACCGTCGCCTTGTATTTGGGCAGCAACTGGGTGGTGATGTAGTCTCACCGCTGGTCGTAGACCGACCAGTTCCAGTCCGGCAGCGGCGTCGTCAGCGTCGCGGTCCGGCCGTCGGGCAGGGTAGTGGCGATCTCGATGGGGTGAAACGAGCGGGGCGGCAGCACACCTGCGACCGACGGCGACCCGGCGAGCGTGGACGCGTAGGTGACGGCCTCGCCGACGTCACCCCGGTAGGCCCGCACGGTGTCCCACTGCTCCCGGATGATCACGCCCTGCTCGCGATGCAGCAGCGCCGCGTTGCCGCGGGCAATCCGGTCTTGATTCTTCGACGCGATGTCGCGCCACGCGTCCATGATGTCCTGACCGAACAGCCCGGCCCGCGCCATCTCCTCGAGTGCGGGCAGGCCCTCGGTGACGTACGCGCGATGCATCGGCATCAGGTCGGAGAAGATGTTCTTCTGCATCACCAGGATCATGCCCAGGATGTAGTGCAGGTCGTCGCCGGTGACCGTGCCGCCCGCACCGGCGAGCGCGCGCAGCCCCTGCGGGAGCCGGTCCACGATCTGCGGTCCCGCCACCGCGGCGGCCCTCGCGACGATCGCACGCGAAGTCTGCTGCAGCTGCGGGAAGTCGTAGATGTTCGTGATCAGCGCGAAATCGATGAGCCCGCCGCCGAAATCTGCGCCGACCTGACCTCCCATGCCCGCCCACTGGAGTTCGCGGTGGGCTAGCTGGAGGTCCTCGTAGTACCGGTACGACCGGATCAGGTTCTCCCGGTTCGCCTCCACCCCCGCGCGTGGATCCCAGCGAGCCAGGTCGATGCCCGCTTCGGTGGTGACGTCGGCGAGCCAGTACTGGTAGAGCAAGGCCGCGTACGAGGTCGGCGCCGCCCCGGAGGCCCTGGCCTGCTCGAGCAGTCTCGCGAGGGTGCCGCGATCGGTCGGCAGCGCCGGGTTCACCCCGCCTGGGCCGTGCGCGGCGTCGCGGTTGACCAGCGGCAGATTCAGGACCGCGTCCGCCTCGGACGCGCTGGCAACCGATGCAGGCGTCGGCCAGCCGAGTCCCGACAATGCGAGACCGAGCACCGCCGCAACCAGCGCGGTCAGGCATCTCCTCCCGACGGCGGTCCGCGACGACGTGCGTGTGATTCCGGCTCTCATGGCTTTCCGGGGGCTCGGGGCATACCGCGAAGTATGTTTCTCCGAGACTAGAACATCGGACCGGGATCGATGTCCGATTTCCGGCATGTCATCGGCGCGCCGAGTGTGCAGCTGCCGGGGCATCGCCCGAGTGGCGCATGCAGTTTGTGCACGCTCGGCGGACGGACCCTACGGTGATGTCCGATTCCCGCTAGCGTTGCCCCAGGCTCACTGCCAGAGTGGTGGTGTGACCGCACCCCATCTGGACTTCGACCGCTGCTACCGCGCCGTGTCCTCCCGCGACGCCCGCTTCGACGGGCAGTTCATCACGGCCGTGCGAACCACCGGGATCTACTGCCGCCCCTCCTGCCCGGCGATCACCCCGAAGCCGGGAAACGTCAGCTTCCTGCCCACCGCCGCCGCGGCCCAGCAGGCCGGGTATCGCGCCTGCCGACGTTGCCTGCCGGACGCCGCGCCCGGGTCGCCGCTATGGAACGTGCGGTCGGACCTGGCCTCCCGCGCCATGCGGCTGATCGCCGACGGCGCGGTCGAGCGCGGCGGGGTGGAGTCGCTGTCGGCGACGCTCGGCTACTCGTCGCGACACCTCACCAGGGCCCTGACCGCGGAGCTCGGCGCCGGCCCGCTCGCCCTGGCCAGGGCGCATCGGGCGCACACCGCCCGGCTGCTGATCCAGACCACCGCCATGACGATGTCGGACATCGCCTTCGCCGCGGGATTCGCGAGCATCCGGCAGTTCAACGACACCGTCCGCGAGGTGTTCGCGGTGACCCCCTCGACGATGCGCGCCGAGGCCGCCAAGCGGGCGGACGCCCCGCAGTCGAAGGGCACGGTGTCGCTGCGACTGCCGTACCGCAAGCCGCTCGACGCCGAGTGGCTGGCGTGGTTCCTGTCCGGGCACGCCGTCGCGGGCATGGAGGTGTGGTCCGACGGCGAGTACCGCAGAACGCTCCGACTCCCCCGTGGCTGCGGGGTGGTCGCCCTGCGCGTGCTGCCCGGGTACGTGCGGGCCGACCTGACGCTGCGGGACATGCGCGACCTCGCGCCTGCCGTGGCCCGGCTGCGGCACCTGCTGGACCTCGATGCCGACCCGGAGGCCGTGGACGCCGCGCTCGCGGCCGACCCCGCACTGGCACCGAGCATCCACGCCGCACCCGGAATTCGAGTGCCCGGCAGCATCGACGCGGGAGAACTCCTCCTCCGCACCATGATCGGGCAGCAGATCTCGCTGGCCGCCGCCCGCACCCAGACCGCCCGCCTGGTCGCCGAACTCGGCGACCTGGTCGACGACCCGCTGCTGACCCGCAGCTTTCCCTCGACGGAGGCGATCGCAACGCGCGGCCGCGAGGTGCTCACCGGGCCCGCCCGCCGGATCGACGCCATCGTCGGGGTGGCCGCGACCCTCGCGGACGGCACCCTGACTCTGCATCCGGGCCGCACCGCCGCAGACCTTCGAGCGGATCTGTTGTCGCACAAAGGCATCGGACCCTGGACGGCCGACTACGTGGCGATGCGCACGCTCGCCGACCCGGACATCCTGCTGAGTACGGACCTGGTGGTCCGCCAGGGCGCCGAGGCCGTCGGCGCCGACCTGTCCGGCGGCGGACGCTGGGCACCATGGCGCTCCTACGCCTCGATGCACCTGTGGCGCAGCGCGCTTGCCGCGCGTGGCGCCTTCACTCCCCCATCTGACACCGACCCGGAGGACAGCCGATGACCGCCCGATACGCCACCACCCAGACCCCGATCGGCCCGTTCACCACCATCGTCGACGCGGACGGCGCGGTGCTCGCGTCCGGCTGGACGGCCGAACCCGAGGAGCTGCGGGCGCTCGTGCACCCGAACCTGCGCCCCACCTCGCTGAGCCGGGCTGGAGAACTCGGCGCCGTCACCCGCGCCGTCGCCGACTACCACCGGGGCGACCTGACCGGCATCGATTCGATTGTCGTCGCACAACACTCGGGTGAGTTCCTGGTGCACGCCTGGGAGGTGCTGAGGACCGTGCCCCCGGGCGGTCCGATCACCTACACCGAATTCGCCGCCCGCTCGGGTCGGCCCGCGGCCGTCCGCGGCGCGGCGTCGGCCTGCGCCCGCAACGCCGCCGCACTGTTCGTCCCGTGCCACCGCGTCCTGCGCACCGACGGGTCGCTCGGCGGGTTCCGGTGGGGGCTGTCTGCCAAGCGCTGGCTGATCTCGCACGAGGAGAACGCACGGTAGATTCGGTCCCAATCCCTGCCAGGAAGGACCGACCGTGAGCGATCAGCCCACCGCGCCACCGACCGAGCCGCGTCCGCGAACCGCCCGAGACCGCGGCGAGATACTCGGCACGGGCGGGCTGTGGCTCGCCAAATGGTCGCTGTGCCTGGTGCTCATCGCCGCAGGCGGGTGGGTGCTGTGGACCATGCTCGGCATCCTTTGGGTCGCGGTGCTACCGGTACTGCTGGCGATCGTGGTCTCCACGGTGCTGTGGCCGCCGACCAGGGCGATGACCTCCCGCGGCGTGCCCGCGGGGGCGGCGGCCGGGATCACCCTCGTGGTGTTCCTCGGCATTCTCGGCGGCATCGTCGCGCTGATCGTGCCTTCGGTCGTCGACCAGGCGCCGGAACTCGCGAACAAGGCCAGCCAGGGCATCACCCAGGTCCAGAACTGGTTCAAGGGCCCGCCGGTCAATCTGGCGGACGATCAGATCGACCACGCCGTGCAGGCGGTGATCAGCAAGCTGCAGTCCAGTGCCCAGGCCATCGCGTCGGGCGTCTTCAGCGGGGTCAGCGCGGCCGGTTCGGCGCTCGTGACGCTCACCCTGGTGCTGGTGCTCTCGTTCTTCTTCATCAAGGACGGGCCGCGGTTCCTGCCGTGGCTGCACAGCGTCAGCGGCGGCAAGGCCGGACGCCACTTCGAGGCGGTGTCCGTCCGGATCTGGGACACCCTGGGCGGCTTCATCCGCACCCAGGCGCTTGTCAGTTTCGTCGACGCCTTCTTCATCGGTCTCGGCCTGGTCATCCTGGGTGTGCCGCTGGCGGCGGTGCTCGCCGTACTCACCTTCATCGCCGGCTTCATCCCGATCGTCGGCGCGTTCGTCGCGGGTGCCCTCGCGGTGCTGGTCGCGCTCGTCGCGAAGGGCTGGACGACCGCGCTCATCATCCTGATCATCGTGATCGCGGTGCAGCAACTCGAGGGCAACGTCCTGCAACCGGTCCTGCAGAGCCGCACCATGAAGCTGCACGCGGTGATCGTGCTGCTCGCGGTGACCGCGGGCGGCTCGATGTTCGGGATCATCGGCGCGTTCCTCGCCGTCCCGGTCGCCGCCGTGATGGCCGTGGTGATCCGCTACATCGGCGAGCAGGTGGACCAGCGGCTGGAGGATCCGGACGCCGAGGCCCCCGCCGACGCGGAGGCTGACATCGTGGCCACCACCGAGGCCGGCGATCTCGCGACCGCGGACTGACCCGCCCTATCCCGCCACCACTTCCACGCTCGAGCCGGTCCGCCCGCGGATCACGTGCAGCCGGCTCGGGATCCGCTGCCGCATCTCGTCGACGTGGCTGACGATGCCGACCACACGGCCACCCGCGCGGAGCTCGTCGAGGACCCCCATCACCGACTCGAGTGCGTCGGAGTCGAGGGTGCCGAATCCCTCGTCGATGAACATGGTGTCGAGCACCAGCCCGCCCGACTCCGCTGCCACGACGTCGGCGAGGCCGAGCGCCAAGGACAGCGAGGCGAGGAACGATTCGCCGCCGGAGAGGGTCTTCGCCGAGCGCACCACCCCGGTGTAGTCGTCGCGGATGTCGAGGCCGAGCCCGCCGCGCTTGCCACGCGGCCCTGCCCCGTCCGCGTGGACGAACTCGTAACGGCCACCCGACATTCGGCGCAGCCTGGTCGAGGCGGCGATGGCGACCTCCTCGAGCCTGGCGGCGAGCACGTAGGACCGGAGCGACATTTTGCGCGCGTTCTGCCCGCGCCCGGCGATCACGTCCGCCAGCCCGGCCAGTTCCGCGTGCCGCTCCTGCATCGGGGCAAGCGCGGCGACCTCCTTCGCCAGCTGCCCGACCAGTCGCTCGAGGTCCGCCAGCCGCCGGTCGGCCTCGGACGCGACGGCGATCGCCGAGTTCACCACCGCGTTCGCACTCGCCGCGTCTGCCTCGGCGACCGACGGGTCGACGGTGTCGATCCCTGCGACGGCGGCGACCTCCGCCTCCGCCAGCACCGATTCGGCGCGCACCTGTTGGTCCCGCGCCTGCGCCAGCGTGGTCTCGATGGCGGTCACCCTGCGCTCGTCCCTCGTGGCCGCGACCGCCTCGTCCGCGGAATCGAATCCGGCGTCCGACGCCGCCCGGGCGGCCTTCGCGGACAACGCCTCCGCGGCCTCCTGCGCGATACCGACCTGCGCGCGCAGGTCCCGCAGTCGCGACACCGCCGCCGCGAGCGCATCGAGCCGATCGCGCCGCGCCTGCGGGCTCTCGTCCACTCCCGACGCCTCCGCGATCCGCTTCCGGATCGTGTCCAGCTGGTTCACGGCCCCCGCGATCCGCTCGTCGAGGGTGGCGAGCTCTGCCGTTGCCGATCGTGAACGTTCCTGCAGGCCTTCCTCTTCGGCGCGCAGCCCGGAAAGCCGGTCGGCAAGGGCTGGCGCTCGCACGGCCAGTGCATCGGCGTCCGCGTGTGCCAGGGCGGCCGCCGACACCTCGGCCGCGAGCTGGTCGAGGTCGCGGTCGCCGCCGCGCTCGACCAGCACCTCGATGGCCTGATCGATCTTGGCGAGCCGATCGGCCGCGGCGTCGGCCTCCTCCGCCAGGCGATGCTCCGTCACGCGGGCGGCGTCCTCGTCGGCCTTGGTGACGACGGATTCCGACGGCTCGGCCGGGTTCGGATGCTGCGCCGATCCGCACACCACGCACGGCTCGCTGTCGGCGAGCCCGGCCGCGAGCTCGGCCGCCATGCCCGCGAGTCGGCGCTCACGAAGGTCGAGCAGCTCGCCGCGCGCATCCTGGTGGCGCGTCCGCGCGGTCAGCAGCCGGTCCGCGGCCGCCTCCCTGAGCTGTCTCTGCTCCCCGAGCGCGACGGCGGCGCCCTGCGCGTCGACGGCCCTGCCCCGTGCCTCGTCGAGTGCGGTCAGCGCGGCCACCGCCTGCCGCGCGGCCGCGAGGTCATCCTCGGCGGCGCGCAGCAGCTCGGGCAGCGCCGTCCGGCGGACGTCGAGTTCCACTGTGGCCGAGGCGAGTTCGCGCCGCCGCTCGCCGTGCCGGTCCACGGTCTCCTGGAGTGCGTCGGCCACCAGCGATTCCGCGATGAGGTCGTCTAGCCGCGCGACCTCATCGGTCCAGCCTCGGATCGTCGCGGCGATGACGTCGCGGTCCCCGGCGGTCTCGGGCCAGGACAGCCGCGCCAGCAGCTCCCTGCCCTCGTCGAGCTCGCCGATCCCCTTGACCAGGGTCTCCATCAGCTTCAGTTCCCGCGCCGCGGTTTCCGCCGCCGAGGCGGCCTCCGCGCGGATCTCGGCGATCGGCGCGGCCCGCGCAGCCCTGGCGAGTTCCTCTGCGTGCGCTGCCCTTTCGTTCGCGCCCGCGGCGTGGGTGCGCAGTTCGGCTGCGGCCTTGGCCGCGCGCTGCTGCAGGCCCCGGATCCGGGTCACCTCGGTCAGCGCGGCGCCCGCCTGCGCGGCGCTCACCCTGGCCGCGACGAGTTCGGCGGTGGCCGAGTTCCTTGTCTCCTCCGCATCGGCCTGCAACTTGTGCGCCCAGGCCAGCGGGTCGGCGTCGGCGCCCGCCTCGATGCCCGCCGCCGTCGAAACCCGGGCGAGCATCAAGTCCACCGACTTCCGTCCGGACTCCAGCCTCGCCGCGCTCTCCCGCCTGCGCTCGGCGAACCAGTCCTCGACCGTGCCGAACCGGGTGGTGTCGAACAACCGCTCCAACAGGTCGCCCCGCTCGTCGGTGTCCGCGCGCAGGAATCGCGCGAACTCCCCCTGCGGGAGCAGCACCACCTGGAAGAACTGGTCGGCGCTCATGCCGAGCAGGCGGCCGATCTCCTCGCCGATCTCGTCCAGCCGGGCCAGGTTCTGGCCCTGCCCGTCGAGCCAGGCAAGCGTCGCCTTCGCGTTCTCCTTGGTGGTGCCGGTGCCGCGCAGCTTGGCCCGCTCGTACTCGGGGCTGCGGGTCAAGCGGAGCCGTCGGCCGCCGATGGTCGCCTCCAACACCACCTTTGGCACCGAGCCGGTCGCGGCGTGATCCGAGAGCAGACGCTTGCCCTGCTGCCGGGCCCCCGGGACCGTGCCGTACAGGGCGAAGGCCACCGCGTCGAGGATGGTGGTCTTGCCCGCGCCGGTCTGGCCGTGCAGCAGGAAAAGGCCGTCGGCGCCGAGCGCGTCGAAGTCCACGGTCGCGGTGTCGCCGAACGGCCCGAACGCCGACACCTCCAGGCTGTGCAGTCTCACGCGATCTCGTCCAGCGCCGCCGGGTCCGCTCCGTCGGATTCGCGGACAGCGACACTCAGCGCGCGCTCGACCAGTTGCAGTTCGCTCGGCGCAGGCTCGCTGCGCATGTCGGTGAGGAAGCTGGTGGCGATCTCGAGGTCGGTACGGCCGCGGACCCGCTCGCCGTAGTGCAGGTCGGTCGCCCCCTCCGGACGCTGCCACTCCAGGTGCACCATGTGCGGGAACCGGGCCTGCAGCGTCCGCATCGCGTCCTGCGGCCGGACCGGATCGGTGAGCGTCGCCGACACGTAGTTCTCCTGGTCGCAGTCGAATCGCTGGTCCGTCAACAGTTCCTCGACGGTGCCGGTCAGTTGGCTCAGCCCGCGCACCACCGGCAGATCGGCCCGGCGCACATCGGCGAGCCCACCGGAGTCCAGGTCCGCGATCCAGACGGCCTTGCGGTGCGACCGCTCGCCGAACGAGTACGGCAGCGGCGATCCGGAGTAGCGGACCCGGTCGCTGAGGGTCTGCGGCGAGTGCAGGTGCCCGAGCGCCACGTAGTCGACGCCGTCGAAGGCCGCGGCCGACACGGTCTCCACCCCGCCGACCGAGATGGACCGCTCCGACCCGGTGGCCTCGGCGCCGACGACGAAGGCGTGCGCGAGCAGCACCGAGCGCGGCGCCTCGCCCCCGGCCGAGCGGGCGTCGAGGTCCGCTCGGATGCGCGCCATCGCCGCGTCCAGGATCTCCGCGTGCGAGCGAGCCGTTGGCACACCGAGCTCCGCCCGGGTGGTCTCGGGCTCCAGGTACGGAATGCCGTAGAACGCGACCTGCCCGTGCTCGTCCCCGAGCAGCACCGGCCGGTCCACGTCGGAGACCCGGGTCAGCAGGTGCAGTCCGCCCGCCCCGGAGAATGCGGCGCCTGCACCGAGTCGCGCGGGCGAATCGTGGTTGCCGGAGGTCGCGACGATCACCGCGCCCGCCGCCCGGATCGCCTCGAACCCCCTGTTGCACACCGTGACCGCGGCAGCGCTGGGAATCGCCCGGTCGTAGACGTCGCCGGGGACGACCACCACGTCCACCCCGTTCTCCGCGACCAGCGCGGCGACGGCCTCGAGCGCGCGGGCCTGATCGGCGAGCAGGTCCGTCCCGTGGAAGGTGCGCCCGATGTGCCAATCGGAGGTGTGCAGGATTCGCATGCGCCGACCGTAGATGACGGTGCCGACACATTCCGCGCACCCGCTTCCGACCCGAGCGTGTCGGTGTTCTCGTGCATCATCTGCCCCATGGACCCCGTCACCGCACTCGGACTGCTCGTCACGCTCGGCCTCGGCATCGCCGTCGGCTGGCTCTGGCACGCCTCCCGGTCCGGCCAGCACGCGGCGCGGGCGGAGGCTCAGCTCGCGGCGCTGCGGGAGAACGAGAAGACGCTGAGACAGTCGCTGGCCGCGGTCAACGAGGACTCGGCCCGCCGCACGTCGGGCGCGGTCAGCGAACAGGTCTCGCATCTGGTGGGCCCGCTGCACGATGCGGTCGGCGCGCTCGCGCACCAGGTGCAGCAGGTCGAACGCAGCCGGGTACACGCCTACGCCGGGCTGTCCGAACAGGTCGAGGGCATGCGTCGCAGCTCCCAGCTGCTCACCACGCAGACCGGCCAGCTCGTCACCGCGCTGCGCGCCCCGCAGATCCGTGGCCGCTGGGGCGAGATCCAGCTCGAGCGGGTGGTCGAGCTGGCGGGGATGGTCAAGCACTGCGATTTCGACACCCAGGTCAGCGCCGAGGGCGTCCGGCCCGACCTGCTGGTCCGGCTGGCAGGCGGCAAGCAGATCGTGGTCGACGCCAAGGTCCCGCTGGCCGCGTACCTGGACGCCGCGCAGGAGGAGGACCCGCGCGCCAGGGACGGTCACCTCACCCGGCACGCCCGACAGCTGCGCACGCACGTCGACCAGCTGTCCGCCAAGGCGTATTGGGCCTCGTTCGATCCGAGCCCCGAGTTCGTGGTGCTGTTCGTCCCCGGTGACGCGTTCCTCGATGCCGCGCTCACCGCCGACGCCGAGCTGCTCGAGCACGCCTTCGCGAAGAACGTCATCCTGGCCACCCCGACCACCCTCGTCGCCCTGCTCCGCACCATCGCGCACACCTGGCGGCAGGAGACGCTCTCGCGTGAGGCCGCGACGATCCACCGCCTCGGCCGCGAGCTGTACGGCAGGCTCGGGGTGGTCGGCAACCACCTCGACCGGCTCGGTTCGCAGCTCGGCAAGGCCGTCGAGTCGTTCAACCTGACCGCGGCCTCCATGGAGTCGCGGGTCACCGTGACTGCGCGCAAGCTCCACGAGCTGGAGGTCGGGGACGGTGAGGTCGCTGAGGTCGCGCGCATCGACTCCTGGCCGCGGAAGGTCGGGCTCGACGAGAACTTGCCCACCAATGGTCGCGCCAACGAGGCGATCGGATCCTGAACAGCTAGTGTCTAAGGGTGTCTGCAACCCAACGTGCTCGCTCTGGGGTGCCGCTCGAGATGCGGTCTGTGCTCCCAACGGTGCCCGGCGTGCCCGCCGCGGCCGCCGTTCTCATCGCTGTGGCAACCACCTTCGTTGGGTTCGCCCTTGACGCCATCCGTGGCAGCGAACTGACATCCGCGTTCTCCGTCTTCTACTTCCTCGGTTGCGTCGGCGCGGTGCTCGCGGTCCGCGGACGTGGCCTGTTCGCCACGATGGTCCAGCCCCCACTGATCCTGTTCGCGGCCGTGCCGCTGGCATATCAGTTCTTCTCCGCGGGATCCAAGGGCGGGCTGAAGGATCTCATGTTCAACGTGGCGATTCCGCTGGTCAACCGCTTTCCACTGATGCTGGTCACCACCGTCGCCGTGCTCATCATCGGCGGCGTCCGGATCTACCTCGGCCAGCAGGCCGACCGCACCCCTGCCCGCGCGAAGGGCCGGCCAGCGGACCCCGCCGCCGCACGCACCGCCGATCGCCCGGCGACTCGGCCGCAAGCAGCAGCGCGACGGACCGACCAACCGCGCACGGCAGCGGCGCCGCGTACCGTCGCGACCCCGCGCCCGCAGCAGGTGCCTCAGACTCGTCCCGGACACACGGTGTTCCGGGACCCGGCACCGACCCCCGCGCCGCGCCGCCCGGTCCCGCCGCCGCCCGCACCGGGAGGCATGGGCCGCAGGCCGGAACGCGCACCCAGCGCCGCCACCGCACGGGTACAGCCCCCGCGCAGCGTGGTTGACCCGTACAGCAGCCCGGCGCACCCGATCCCGCAGGTGCGGTACCGGGACCGCGAGGACCCGGCGCACGATCAGCGCGGCGGTTACTAGCCCCGGGCGCAGATGCCCTAGGAGCCGGTGTTGCTCGGCTTGCGCAGTTCGCGCGGCAGCGAGAAGACCAGAGTCTCGTTCGCCGTCGTGACCGACTGCACGTCGAGGAATCCGTGCTCGGCGAGCAGTTCGATCACACCGCTGACCAGGATCTCCGGCACCGAGGCGCCCGAGGTCACGCCGACGGTCTCGACGCCGTCGAGCCATGCGATGTCGATCTCGCGGGCGTAGTCCACCAGGTAGCTCGCCCGCGCGCCTGCGCCGAGGGCCACCTCGACCAGGCGTACCGAGTTCGACGAGTTGCGCGATCCGACCACGATCACCAGGTCGCACTCGGGGGCCATCGCCTTCACCGCCACCTGACGGTTCTGGGTGGCGTAGCAGATGTCGTCGCTCGGCGGGTCCTGCAGCAGCGGGAACTTCTCGCGCAGCCGGGCCACCGTCTGCATCGTCTCGTCGACGCTGAGCGTGGTCTGCGACAGCCAGATGACCTTGTTCTCGTCACGCACGGTGACGGCGTCGACCGACTCGGGTCCGTCCACCAGCTGGACGTGGTCCGGGGCCTCGCCTGCGGTGCCCTCGACCTCCTCGTGGCCCTCGTGCCCGATCAGCAGGATGTCGAAGTCGTCGCGCGCGAACCGCTTGGCCTCCTGGTGCACCTTCGTCACCAGCGGGCAGGTCGCGTCGATGGTCTTGAGGTGGCGCTGTGCGGCCGACTCGTGCACGGCCGGGGACACCCCGTGCGCGGAGAACACCAGCAGCGAACCCTCCGGCACCTCATCGGTCTCGTCAACGAAGACGACGCCGCGGTCCGAAAGCGTCTCGACCACGTGCCGGTTGTGCACGATCTCCTTGCGCACGTAGATCGGCGCGCCGTGCTTCTCGAGGGCCCGCTCGACCGTCTCGACGGCGCGGTCCACGCCCGCGCAGTAACCACGCGGTTCGGCGAGCAGGACACGCTTGCCGGATCCGCCCGGAGCAGGGGTGCTGGATCGGGCGATGCCCAGGTTCAGGGGGACTGCGGAAGACATGACACCAGGGTACGGGCACCCGCGATGGGGTGCCCGATCAGGCACACCGAGCGCTCAGCTACCAAAAGGGGCATCCGTCAGGCAGTCTTAGGGCCATGATTCGTCCCCCTTTCGCTGCGCGGGTCGCCGCCGGGATCGCCGTGACGGTTGTCGAAGAGGTGCAAAAGCTGCCGAACACCGCGGTCGCGCTCCCCATGACGACCATCAGCCACATGCTCCAGACGACGATGCGCGTCCAGCAGTCCATGACAGCGCTCGCGATCAAGGGCGACCAGGCCTTCTCGGTGTTCTTCCACGAGGACGAGGAACAGCCGGAGTGGGCGGTGTTCGACGAGGACTCCACGCCCGCGCCGTCCAGCGGTGACGGGGCCGAGGCGAAGCCCGCGAACCAGGGCCGGTTCGCGCTGTACTCGATGCAGCCCGAGTCCGAACCTGACGCGCCGTCGGCGACGCCCGCCACCAAGACCGCCGCGCCCAAGAAGGCGGCCGCGAAGAAGTCGGCAGGCAAGCTCTCGTCGGTGCCTGCCAAGCCCGCAGCCGCGCGGCCCGAGATCGCCGAGTATCTCGACTACGACAACCTGACGCTCGCCCAGCTCCGGGCCCGGCTGCGGACGCTGTCGGTCGAGGAGCTCGACGCACTGTTGGAGTACGAGAACGCCGCAGGCGCCCGCGCACCGTTCCAGACCATGCTCGGAAACCGGATCACCAGCGCCAAGGCCAAGTGAGCTCCGTCCAGCCGAGCCAGGCGGGCGCGCCGACCTCGAACTCGCCCGAACACCCGTGGCCGGTGCGGTCCGTCGCCACCAAGGTCTCGCAATGGATCGACCGGCTCGGCAGCATCTGGGTCGAGGGTCAGATCACCCAGATCAACGTCCGTCCCGGCACCCGCACCGCGTTCCTGGTGCTGCGCGACGCCTCGGTGGACATGTCGCTGTCCGTGACCTGCTCCCCCGCGCTGATCCGCGATTCCCCGGTGCCGCTGACCGAGGGCAGCCGGGTCGTGATGTTCGGCAAGCTGTCCTTCTACACCGGCCGCGGCACGATCTCGCTGCGCGTCACCGAGATCCGGGCGGTCGGGATCGGCGAGCTGCTGGCCCGGATCGAACGGCTGCGTGCGCTGCTCGCGGCGGAGGGCCTGTTCGACCCGAGGCTCAAGCGCCCGCTGCCGTTCCTGCCGCACACCGTCGGCCTGATCACCGGGCGCGCCAGCGCGGCCGAACGCGACGTGCTCAGCGTCGCCGGAAGGCGTTGGCCCGCGGTTCAGTTCGAGATCCGCAACACCGCGGTGCAGGGCCCGACGGCGACCGCGCAGATCGTCGCGGCGCTCACCGAACTCGACGCGAACCCGGCGGTCGAGGTGATCATCCTGGCCCGCGGCGGCGGCAGCGTCGAGGATCTGCTGCCGTTCTCCGACGAGACGCTGTGCCGCGCGATCGTCGCGTGCACCACCCCGGTGGTCAGCGCCATCGGCCACGAGCCGGACAATCCGCTGTGCGATCACGTCGCGGACGTGCGCGCCGCGACGCCGACCGACGCCGCCAAGCGGGTGGTGCCGGACGCCGTCGCCGAGCAGGCGCTGGTCGCCGAGTTCCGGGCCCGCGGCGCGGCCGCGCTGCGGAACTGGGTGGCGCGCGAGGCCAGGTCGCTGGCCGACCTGCGCAGCAGGCCGGTGCTCGCCGACCCGCTGGCCGCCATCGACCGGCGCGCGGAGGAGATCGCCCGGCTGCGCGAGGCGGGCAGGCGCGACGTCACCCGGCTGGTCGCCGGTCAGGCCACCGTCGTCGAACATCTCGGAGCCCGGCTGACCACCCTCGGCCCGGCCGCGACCCTGGCCCGCGGGTACTCCGTGGTGCAGAAGGTGGTGCCCGGGTCGTACCCGGAGGTGCTGCGCTCGGTCGAGGATGCGCCGCCCGGCACCCAGCTTCGGGTGCGGGTCGCCGACGGCGCGGTCATCGCCGCCGTCATGGGTAAGGACAAGTCAGGAGATTCGAAGTGAACGAACCGGTGGCGGAGCTCGGTTACGAGGCTGCCCGCGATCAACTGGCCGAGGTGGTCAAGATGCTCGAGCAGGGTGGCCTCGACCTCGACCACTCCCTCGCGCTGTGGGAGCGCGGCGAGGCGCTGGCCACACGCTGCGAGGAGCACCTGGCCGGGGCCAGGGCGCGGGTGGAAAAGGCCCTCTCGCACGAGGACGAGGGCGGCTCGCAGTAAGTCAGGGTGTCAACGGCTGCGCCGCATCGACTGCCGTGGCGAGCTCGGTGAACTCCTCCGTCGAGCCGCTGCCGGTGACGAGGACCCGGACGTCGCCGAGATCGGTCACCCAGATCGGTTCGCTGCCCTCTTCGTCGTACTCCACCCACTGGTCTCCCGCGATCGGGGCGACGCCCGTCGGGCTGCGCCGATCGCCTGCAACCCAGGGCACCAGCACCTCCTCGGTCGCCTCGCTCTGGCTCAGTTGCAGGTAGCGGCCCTTCGAGGTGATGTAACCGACGGTGGTCACGTCCCCGCCGCCGTCACCGCCCACGACGCCCCGGCTGCCGGAGTTCGGCTGCCAGTCCTCGGGCACGGCTGGGTTGCGGACCGGGAACCCGAGCACGCCCGCGTCGTACTTGAGCGATGCGTCGACGTCGAATTGCGGGACCGGACCGGAGCTCGGGCCGCCAGGGCTGAACGAGCAGCGGCTCGCCACACCCGCGACGATCAGGCACAACAGAACCAGCGGGATGATCGACCACATCATGTCGCGGTTGTTCTGCAGAATCCGGGGTTTCTTTTCGGCCACGCGGCTAGTATCCCAGCCGCGCATCGGCCGAGGTCCGGCGGTTCCCACCGGCGGACAACCCCTTGCCGAAAATCAAATATATGTTGTTAGATTGCGGGCATGCGTTCCAGGCTCAGCACCCGCCCATCGTCACTCCGCGCCGCCGCGATGCGCGGGGTGCTCATCGCGCTCGGGACCGCCGTCGTCGCCGGCACCCCTGCCATAGCCCTCGCACAGCCCGCCGGATACGCCGCGCTGCTCGACATCACGCCCGTGAACGCGAACGCCGAGCAGTCGGGCGGGCTGGACCCGCGGCTGCCTACCGATGTCGCCGCCCTGGACGCCGCGCTCGGCGAGGCCAGGACCGCAGGCGTGCCCGCGCGCCGCTATTCCGCTCTGCTGCACCAATATTGGCTCACCCGCGGCGCGCAGGCCGCGGGCATCGACCTGGCCGCCTGGGACCCGAACACCGGCCTCGCCGCGAACGCCACGCTGGTCGATCGGGTGTATGAAAACTACGGCCGGTACCAACTCGACCGCGCCGAGCTGTACTGGGCAGGCATGGCGGGGATGGCGGGCGCCTCCTTCACCGGCGGATTCTGGGACATCGAGATGGGCCGCACCGCGCTCGGCATCGACGCCGTGCGCGGCCTCGGCGGCGCGGTGGCCGCGGCCACGCGAGGTCTCCCCGAAGCCGCGGCGGCGCTGCTGCCGTCGGACGCCCGCGCGCTGGCCACCGTCGGGCCGACCGTGACGGCACAGGATCTGGACTGGTATCAGAAGCGACTGCTGATCATGCAGAAGCACATCTTCTTCGACATGGTCCCGATGCACGAGGCGTACGTCGCGGGCGGCCGGGCCGCCGTCGACGAACTCGACGCGGCAGGACTGCTCGACGACAACGCGGCGGCCGCGTGGGAGGGCATCTACTCGGGCACCCCCGCCGGCTACGCCGACGCCATGGTCCGGATGGCGGACCGCGAACAGAACCAGGTCGTCGCCGACCAGTGGGACGTCACGTCGGCCGCAGGCGGCGGCGTCGGGCGGGCCCTGACCTACATGACCACCATCGCGGCCAAGCCGTCGGTCCCCGGCTCGACGGCGCCGGGGGTGTTCGCCCCGATGTCGGTCACCGGCGACGTCGACGGCGCGACCTACCGCCTGCGGGCGCCGCTGCCCGACTTCAACTGGGCGGACCGCGGACCGCGCTGGACGTACATCGCAGGCGACATCGCGGTCGCCTATCAGCGCCTGGCCGAGGACCGTCCCGGCGAGGCCAGGGCGCTGCTCTCGCTGCCGTTCCGCCAGTTCGCGGACCGGCAGCGTGCCCTGCACCGCGCCCCCGACCTGCTCCGCGACCTGAGCGCCGGCTGGTCGCTCGAGCGGCAGCCGTAGCCCAGCCTCATCAGCGGCCGACCCGTGATGAGACAATCACGCTCGAGTCGAAGCCGACTCTCCCGACGGAATCTACGGCGACGCCGCACGCGTCGACCACGAGGAGGCACCTCCCATGACCGCCAGCACCCCATCGAGCCGCCGCGAGGCGCCGGACCGCAACCTGGCGATGGAGCTGGTCCGCGTCACCGAGGCGGGCGCGCTTGCCGCGGGCCGCTGGGTAGGTAAGGGCGACAAGGAGGGTGGCGACGGCGCCGCCGTCGACGCCATGCGTCAGCTCGTGAGCAGCGTCTCCATGCGCGGCGTCGTGGTCATCGGCGAGGGCGAGAAGGACGAGGCGCCGATGCTCTACAACGGCGAAGAGGTCGGCAACGGCGACGGCCCGGACTGTGACTTCGCGGTCGACCCCGTCGACGGCACCACGCTGATGTCCAAGGGCATGCCGAACGCGATCTCCGTCCTCGCGGTCGCCGAGCGCGGCGCCATGTTCGACCCGTCCGCCGTGTTCTACATGGAGAAGATCGCCGTCGGCCCCGACGCCGCCGACGTCATCGACATCACCGCGCCGGTGGCCGAGAACATCAAGCGCATCGCGAAGGTCCGCAAGTCCTCGGTCTCCGACGTCACCGTCTGCATCCTGGATCGCCCCCGGCACGCGCAGCTGATCTCCGACGTCCGCGCGACCGGCGCCCGGATCCGGCTGATCTCCGACGGCGACGTCGCGGGCGCCATCGCCGCGGCCCGCCCGGACTCCGGCACCGACATGCTGATCGGCATCGGCGGCACCCCCGAGGGCATCATCGCCGCGGCCGCCATGCGCTGCATGGGTGGCGCGCTGCAGGGCCGACTCGCCCCGACCGACGACGCCGAGCGCCAGAAGGCCATCGACGCGGGCCACGACCTGGATCGGGTGCTGCTGACCGAGGACCTGGTCTCCGGCGAGAACGTCTTCTTCACCGCGACCGGCGTCACCGACGGTGACCTGCTGCGCGGCGTCCGCTACAGCGGCGGCGGCGCACACACCCAGTCGATCGTGATGCGCAGCAAGTCCGGCACCGTCCGGATGATCGACGCGTACCACCGCCTGTCCAAGCTGCGCGAGTACTCCTCGGTCGACTTCGACGGCGACCCGGACGCCCAGTTCCCGATGCCGTAAGGCGCTCCGCGCCTGTGAGTCCTTCTGGTCCCCCTGCGGGCCAGAAAGACTCACAGGCGGCGAAGCCGCTTCGGTGGCAAGCTTCTAGGCATGACTGAGAACAGCGAACCGCAGTTCCGCATCGAGCACGACACCATGGGCGAGGTCCGCGTCCCGATCGACGCCCTGTGGCGCGCTCAGACCCAGCGAGCGGTGGAGAACTTCCCGATCAGCGGGCGCGGCCTCGAGCGCAGCCAGATCCGCGCGATGGGACTGCTCAAGGCCGCCTGCGCGCAGGTGAACAAGGATCTCGGCCTGCTCGACGCCGTCAAGGCCGACGCCATCATCGCCGCAGCCAACGAGATCGCCGAGGGCCGCCACGACGAGCAGTTCCCGATCGACGTGTTCCAGACCGGTTCGGGCACCAGCTCCAACATGAACGCCAACGAGGTCATCGCGTCGATCGCGAAGGCCAACGGCGTCGAGGTGCACCCCAACGATCACGTCAACATGTCGCAGTCCTCGAACGACACCTTCCCGACCGCGACCCACCTGGCGGCGATCGAATCCGCGGTGAAGTCACTGATCCCCGCGCTCGACCACCTGCGGATCGCGCTGTTCGACAAGGCCGCACTGTGGCAGACGGTCGTCAAGTCCGGCCGGACGCACCTCATGGACGCCGTGCCGGTCACCCTCGGGCAGGAGTTCGGCGGCTACGCCCATCAGGTCGAGGCCGGCATCGAACGGATCATGTCCGCCCTCCCCCGCCTCGGCGAGCTGCCGATCGGCGGCACCGCCGTCGGCACCGGGCTCAACGCCCCCGACGGGTTCGGCCCGAAGGTGGTCGCCGAGCTCGTCCGTGCCACCGGGCTCGACGCACTCTCCCCGGCGCGCAACAGCTTTGAGGCTCAGGCCGCCCGTGACGGACTGGTCGAGGCGTCGGGCGCGCTGCGGACCGTCGCGGTGTCGCTGACCAAGATCGCCAACGACATCCGCTGGATGGGCTCGGGCCCGCTGACCGGGCTCGGCGAGATCCAGCTCCCCGACCTGCAGCCCGGTTCCTCGATCATGCCCGGCAAGGTGAATCCCGTTCTGCCGGAGGCGGTGACGCAGGTGGCCGCGCAGGTCGTCGGCAACGACGCTGCCGTCGCATGGGGCGGTGCGGCAGGCGCCTTCGAGCTGAACGTGTACATCCCGATGATGGCCCGCAATCTTCTCGAGTCATTCCGCTTGCTGGCCAACGTCTCTCGGCTGTTCGCCGACAAGTGCGTCTCCGGGCTCGTCGCCAACACCGAGCACCTCAAGACGCTGGCGGAGTCGTCACCGTCGATCGTGACTCCCCTCAACTCCGCGATCGGCTACGAAGAGGCCGCGGCCGTCGCGAAGGAGGCGCTCAAGGAGCGCAAGACCATCCGACAGACGGTGCTCGACCGCGGGCTGATCGGCGAGAACCTGTCCGAGGCGGAACTCGACCGACGCCTCGACGTCCTGGCCATGGCGAAGGTCAAGAAGTAGCAGAACCCGGCGGCGCCTTCCGCGCGCGCACCGTGGCCCACACCATCCGCGCCAGGTACACCGGACTGGGCGGCATCCACCCGAGTTGCTGCGCCATGCCCAGGTCGTCGCGGTCTGCCCAGTGTTCGATCACCCGGCCGTCCTCGATTCGAACCCAATGCGATTGGGCGACAGCAAAACTCCGGCCGGTCGGCGGGAAGGCCTGATCGACGGCGCCGCTCTCGTCGTAGTTCACCAACTGCCCGACGTGACGACCGCTCATGGTCACCCCGATCGCTACGAGGTCACCGTCCGCCACCACATTCCGGACCTCGAAGTTCAAGTCCGCGAAGGCCTGGCGCAGCCACCGCGCGGTCGCGTACCAGGATTCGGGTCCACGGCCGCGGGTGCTCGGTGGATGGGTCTTGCTCTCGTGGTTGACACCGTCCGGATGGATGACGGCACCGAAGTCGTCGCGGCTGCCCGTTGCCACCAGCTCGACGCTCCGCACCGCGATCGACTTCGCGTCCGCCGATGGGTGCGCCACGGCTCAGCCCTCGATCGCGATGACCGCGCCCGGCTGCAGCCAGCGGATCAGCCAGACCAGCGCGCCCTCGCTCACCGCGACGCAGCCCAGGGTGGGCTCGCCGTTGGAGACGTGCAGGAAGAATGCGCCGCCTCCCCCCGGCACCCGTTCCTTGTTGACGCCCATCACCACCGCGTAGCGATACACGGGGATCTCGAGCTGTTCGCTGGCCGACTCGTCGAACGCGCAGGCCCCGGGGGCGCAGACCTGGTGGGTGTTGTAGGTCGCGCTGTCCGGGTCGCCGTCCCACCAGTCGTCCGGCCCGACCTTCCGGTACGGCAGGCCACCGCCCGGGTTCGCGGCGGTGCCGAACGCCGAGTCCAGGCTGAACACGCCCTCGGGGGTCGCGGGCACCCCGTCCGTGGCCGCCTCCGCGAACCCGTCCGCCCCGACCTGCGCGGGCAGGGTCGGGGAGATCCGGTGCCAGCCGAGCGGGGAGCGCTGCCAGGCCTCGAGGGTGGCGCCCGATCCGCCCGATCCGCGAACGGCGATGACCTGCGTGGCGCCGCCGACGTCCCCGTCGAACCAGGGCCCCTGCGCCAGGGCGTGCGGCGCACACAGCAGCGCCAGCACCGTTGCGATGACGGTCGAGATGATCGCGCTCGCCAATTTGCGCACACCACATGGTGTCCCGCGAGTCCCGCGCGGTCAAGCATCTGACCGGGTCGGATTTCGGTATCGTCGCCCCATGACCCGCCCCAGCAACACGGCCGCCATCGAGAAGGCCACCGGCCGCGACTGGTCCGACTGGGTGACCCTTCTCGACGGAGCGGGCGCAAAGAACCTCCCCCACAACGAGATTGCGCGCCTCGTCCACGACGAGTGGGGAACCACCGGATGGTGGGCACAGTCGGTGACGGTGGCGTACGAGCAGCAGATCGGACGACGGATCCCCGGCCAGGACTGCAACGGCGAGTTCTCGGTGTCCGTGAGCAAGACTGTGCCAGGAACCATGGACGAGGCGCTGGAGAAATGGGTGGCCCTGGTCGGCGAGCGCACCGAGTTCTCCGACGTCCCGGTGTTCGGCGAACCGACCGTCAGTGCCACCGAGAAGTGGCGGTACTGGCGCTGCCAGCTCGAGGACGGTACCCGCGTCAGCGTGACGATCCATCAGAAGTCGCCGGACAAGGCCGCGCTCGGCATCGGGCACGAGAAGCTCGAGACACCAGAGGCGGCCCTGCACTGGCGCCCGTTCTGGAAGCAGCTCGTCGCCGAACTCGGCGGCTGACCGACGAGTACGGTCAGGACACCTTCACCGCTGACCCACACGAGCGATTGGATCGACATGAATTCCGTAGACACAGCCGCGGACGTCCAGGTGGTGCGCGAGTTCCTGTCCGCCCTGGCCAGGGCGGACGTCGACGCCGCCGCCGCGCACCTGCATCCCGAGATCGCCTGGCACAACGTCTCGCTGCCGATCCTGCGCGGATACCCCGCCGTGACCCGGGTGTTGCGCATGCTCGCCCGCCCCGGCCTGCGGTTCGACGTGATCATGCACCACATTGCCGGCGAGAACGGCGTGGTCCTCACCGAGCGCACGGACCTGCTCGGCGCGGGCCCGCTCAGCGTCGAGTTCTGGGTGTGCGGCACGTTCGAGCTGCGCGACGGCCAGATCGCGGTGTGGCGGGACTACTTCAGCCTGCGCGACGTCATCCGCGGCGTCGCCGTGGGGCTGGTCCGAGGCGTGCGCGGCCGCCGTGGTGGACGCGGCACCGGCTACCTCAGCGATGCCAAGGCCCTGAACGGCTGAGCCGGTTCCCCTTCAGCCGTAGAAGGACGCCGGGTCCACCCCGGACAGCGGTATCCAGTCCTGCCGCCCCGGCGCGCCTGGACCCTCGGAGCCGGCAACGAGCGAGTCGTCGGACCGCAACCGGACCGCCAACGCCGGCTCCTCGTCGATCAGCTGGACGAGGGCGTAGACGGTCGCCAGATGGTGCAGGCACGGCGCCCTGCGGCCCGCGCAGGTACACGTCGCCGAGCACTCCGCCGGTGGCGCCGCCACCGCGACGCCCGCGCTCTGCAGCTCCGCCACCGCCGCGTCCGGGAGATCGCCCGACGCGGCGCCGCCGACGCGGCCCGCGGCGCCGAGCAACTCCCGCACCCGCTGCCGGGCCGCGGCGTCCCATCGCGGCACCTCGATGGCGACCGCATGGGTGTTCTGCTTCGCGACCACCTCAGCCCTGACCCGACCGGCTGAGACGTCGACCAGCGTCACCGCGCCGCCCCTGGCCAGGCTCCTCGCCTGGGGCAGCTGCGCGTTCGGCGCGGCCGCAGCCGTCGACTCGATCGTGCGCAGCCAGGCTCGCCCCCACGCCGTGGCACCGAACTCCGCGGCCATCATCGGGCACCGACCGCGTCGAGGTCGAGCAGCGAGCGCAGCTCGTCATCCGCCAACTCGGCGAGGGCAGCCTCCGAGTTCCCTGAAATCGACTCCGCCAGCGCACGTTTCGATTCGTGCATCGAGGCGATGTGGTCTTCGATGGTGCCGCCCGTGACCAGGGTGTATACGTTCACCGTTCGGCGCTGGCCGATCCGGTGAGCCCGGTCCGTGGCCTGGTCCTCGACCGCGGGATTCCACCATCGGTCGTAGTGCATGACGTGGCTGGCTCGGGTCAGATTCAGGCCGAACCCCGCCGCGCGCAGGCTGAGGATGAGGACCGGTGCCGCATCCGGACCATCCTGGAAGTCCAGGACCATCCGATCGCGCGACCGTGCGCTCAGGCCACCGTGCAGGAAGGGGATCTCGCCCACCCCGAGCTCCGCCGTGAGGTGCGTCGACAGCAGCTCCCCCATCGCGCGGTACTGGGTGAACACCAGCGCCCGGTCGCCGTCCTCGACTATCTCCGAGAGCATTTCGGCGGCCCGGTCGAACTTCCCCGACCGCCCGGCGAGTCCGCCGCCGTTGCCGAGCAGCTGCTCCGGGTGGTTGCAGACCTGTTTGAGCGTGGTCAGCAGGGCGAGTACGTTGCCGCGCCTGGCGATCCCGCTGCCGAGCCCCGCGTCGAACGCGCGGTCCACCGCATTCCGGTAGAGCCGCGACTGCTCGTCCGACAGGGTGCACGCGATGGTCGAGTACTGCTTGCTCGGCAACTCGGTCGCCACCTCGGCCTTGGTCCGCCGCAGCACGTGCGGGGCGATGAGGGCACTGAGCCTGGCTGCGGCCGTGGCAGATCGGCGGGACTCGATCGGCACCGCGAACCGCTGACGGAACCGCGCCCTGGTGCCCAACAGCTCCGGGTTGGCGGCGCGGAAGATCGACCACAGCTCGTCGAGTCGGTTCTCGACGGGCGTTCCGGTCATGGCGACCCGAATCCGCGCGGACAGCCTCGCCGCCGCCCTGGCCGCGAGCGATTCGGAATTCTTGATCTGCTGCGCCTCGTCGAATATCACCGCATCCCAGGATTTTTCCAGCAACCGGGCGACGTCCGAGCGGAGCACGCTGTAACTGGTCAGCACCACGGTCCCCGGGTTCACGGCAGCGGGGAGCGCCCTCCTGGCGCCGTGGTGGACGATGACCGGGACGTCGGGGGCGAACCGCGCGAGCTCGCGGCGCCAGTTGCCGACCACCGAGGTCGGGCACACCACGAGGTGCGGACCCAGCTCGCTTCGGGTGGCGAGCACGCAGATCGCCTGCAGCGTCTTGCCGAGGCCCATCTCGTCCGCGAGGATGCCGCCGCCGGTGTCGGCGAGCGCGCTGAGCCACGCGACACCGTGAACCTGGTAGGGCCGCAGGGTGGCCCGGATGTGTGCCGCCGCCAGGTCGTCGGTGGTCCGCGCCGCCGAGATGAAGCTGCTCAGCAGCGCGGCCGCGGTGTGGATGGCGGACTCGTCCTCACTCAGAACGGCGTGAGCCGCGGCGGGCATGTGTGCGGCGAGCGTGTCGCGCCGGTCGGCGCGCGCGTACTGGTCGGAACCCGCGAGACGCGCGGCCTCGCACCACGCCCTGACGGAGCTCCCCGCGCCCTCGCCCCGGACCGTCGCACGCAGCGCGGGCAGCACATCCACCAGATCGACCAGTCGCGCGTCGACCGTGCGCGGCGCGACGGCGTCGCCGACGGGAACCGCGAGCCGGCAGCTCGCCGCCCGCCCCTCCGGCAGGCCCAACCGGGCCATCTCGGCCGCCACGTCGCGCGCACCCCACCAGGCCATCGCCCCGAGCTCCGGAATGAAGGTCGCCTGCACCAGACCGGGGTGAACCCAGTCCGTGTCCGTGTCGATCAATTCGCTCTCACCGTGCACGCCCGCCGATGGTACGGACGCCGGGGCGACGCACGCCAGTGACCAGGGCACGAAAAGGCCCTGGTGAGGTGTGTTCATTCCGACATTGACGGCTGCCGATCCGGCGTATCTGTCTACCCATAGAATTCACCGGATCGACTCACCAAATGGCACTGAAGGGGATCCATCGATGGAAAAGCTCCGCAACTACGGCCTGCTCGTCAAGTACCTCGTCACCACCCAGTGGCGCAAGATCCGGGGCACGGGCAACGCCGCTCAGGCACCGGCGCAGGAGCAGGCTCCGCAGCAGTAGCAAGCGAATGGGGAGGCCCGAGCGGGCCTCCCCATCCAGCCACTCAGGCGGTGGGCCCGAACTCCTCGAGCATCTCGGTCACCAGTGCCGCGATCGGCGACCGCTCGCTGCGGGTGAGGGTGATGTGCGCGAACAGCGGGTGCCCCTTGAGCTTCTCGATCACCGCGGCCACACCGTCGTGCCTGCCGACCCGCAGGTTGTCGCGCTGGGCGACGTCATGGGTGAGCACCACCCGCGACCCGGTGCCGAGCCGGGACAGCACGGTGAGCAGGACGTTGCGCTCGAGCGACTGCGCCTCGTCCACGATCACGAATGAATCGTGCAACGACCGACCGCGAATGTGCGTGAGCGGCAACACCTCCAGCATGCCGCGATTGATCACCTCGTCCATCACCTCGGGGCTCGCCAGGCCGTCGAGGGTATCGAAGACGGCCTGGGCCCACGGCCCCATCTTCTCGCTCTCGCTGCCGGGCAGGTAGCCGAGCTCCTGGCCGCCGACCGCGTACAGCGGCCGGAACACGACCACCTTCCGGTGCGTGCGACGCTCGAGGACCGCCTCCAGGCCTGCGGTCAGCGCGAGCGCCGACTTGCCGGTGCCGGCCTTGCCGCCGAGCGAGATGATGCCGATGCTCTCGTCCAGCAGCAGGTCGAGGGCGATCCGCTGTTCCGCCGAGCGGCCGTGCAGGCCGAACGCCTCCCGTTCGCCCCTGACCAGCTGCACCCGCTTGTCCGGTGTCACCCGGCCCAGCGCGCTCGAGCTGCCGCCGACCAGCCGGATACCGGTGTGGCAGGGAAGTTCTCGTGCCTCATCGAGATCGACCACGCCCTCCGAGAACATCTCGTCGATCCGCGTCGAGGCGACCTCGAGTTCGGTCATCCCCGTCCATCCCGACGGGACCACGTCGTGCGCGTGGTACTCGTCGGCAGGCAGGCCCACCGCACCCGCCTTGACCCGCAGCGGGATGTCCTTGCTGACCAGGACCACATCCTTGCCCTCCGCGGCAAGGTTGAGGGCACAGGCCAGAATCCTGGAATCGTTTGAGTCGGTTCGGAATCCGATGGGGAGGACGGCCGGATCGGTGTGGTTCAGCTCCACCTGAAGGGTGCCGTCGTCGGAGCCGATCGGGACGGGCTGATCCAGCCGTCCATGCTCGATCCGCAGGTCGTCCAGCATCCGAAGTGCTTCGCGGGCAAACCATCCCAGCTCGTGATGGTGGCGCTTGCCTTCCAGTTCCCCGATCACAACCAGGGGTAGCACCACCTCGTGCTCCGCGAAGCGGGTGACGGCCCACGGATCCGAGAGCAGAACCGAGGTGTCGAGGACATAGGTGCGCACTACGCCATTGGAAACTGGGCGTTCAGGGACGGAGCGTGCTGCGGTCACGGTGGCTCCTCGACCTGCGCGGCACCCGCGCAAGCGGTGTTCGCTGGGCCGTTCGGTCCGCGCGGGACTCAAGTCCCACAGGGGCCGGGCACCGGCCCCTTCGCCCTGAACTCGTCAGTCACGATTCGAACCTCCCGGACGGACGACTTCCGCGTCGCCCGTTGCCCGAACGCTACGTCCGCGACCGCCGCGGGCGTGTGATCAACACGGTGAACGTTCCGTAAACGTCGAATCCCGGTCGACGTCGTGCGCCCGGCACCGGAGACATCCACCAACTCAAACGGCCCGCACCTTCACAGGTGCGGGCCGTCGGAAGTTCGAGAATCAGACGTTCTTGGAGAGCAGGCCCCAGTCCTCGAGACCCTCGTACAGCGGCAGGTCCAGCGCCAGCTTCGACACCCGGGCGCGCAGCGCCGCGAAGTCGGCGTCCGAGCCCTGCGCGAGCGCGGTCCCGATGATGTCGGCGACCTCGGTGAACTCGGCGTCGCCGAACCCGCGGGTCGCCAGCGCGGCGGTGCCGATGCGCAGGCCGGAGGTGACCATCGGCGGGCGCGGGTCGAAGGGCACCGCGTTGCGGTTGACGGTGATGCCGACCTCGTGCAGCAGATCCTCGCCCTGCTGTCCGTCGAGCGCCGAGTTGCGCAGGTCCACCAGGACCAGGTGCACGTCGGTACCGCCGGTGAGCACGGAGATGCCCTTGTCCGCGACGTCAGCGCCCGTGAGGCGCTCGGCCAGGATCCGGGCGCCGGACAGGGTGCGGGCCTGACGGTCCTTGAACTCCTCGGTGCCCGCGATCTTCAGCGAGACGGCCTTCGCGGCGATCGCATGCATGAGCGGCCCGCCCTGCTGGCCGGGGAACACCGCGGAGTTGATCTTCTTGGCCCACTCCTGCTTGGCCAGGATCAGGCCGGAGCGCGGGCCGCCGAGGGTCTTGTGCACGGTGGTGGACACGACGTCCGCGTACGGCACCGGCGACGGGTGCAGGCCGGCCGCGACGAGCCCCGCGAAGTGCGCCATGTCGACCCACAGGTAGGCGCCGACCTCGTCCGCGATGGACCGGAACTCGGCGAAGTCCTCGTGCCGCGGGTACGCGGACCAGCCGGCGACGATCACCTTCGGCTTCTCGGCCACCGCGATCTTGCGGACCTCGTCCATGTCGATGCGGTGGTCTTCCTTGCTGACCCCGTAGGACGCGACGTCGTAGAGCTTGCCGGAGAAGTTGAGCTTCATGCCGTGCGTCAGGTGACCGCCGTGCGCCAGGTCCAGGCCGAGCAGCTTCTCGCCCGGGTTCATCAGCGCCATCAGCACGGCGGCGTTCGCCTGCGCGCCGGAGTGCGGCTGGACGTTCGCGAACTCGGCGCCGAACAGCTCCTTGGCGCGGTTGCGGGCCAGGTCCTCGATGACGTCGACGTGCTCGCAGCCGCCGTAGTAGCGGCGGCCCGGGTAGCCCTCGGCGTACTTGTTGGTCAGCACGCTGCCCTGGGCCTGCAGCACCGCGCGCGGCACGAAGTTCTCGGACGCGATCATCTCGAGGGTGTCGCGCTGACGGGCCAGCTCGCCGTTCATCGCGGCCGCGACCTCGGGATCGAGTTCGGCGAGCGAGGCGTTGTTGACGTCGGTGCTGGGCACAGCGGTCATCGAGGAATCTCCAAGCGGGAGCAACGGCAGGGGCAGGCTTCAGTCTAGAACCAGGTCAGTGGCCTCCGACCACGGGTGCCCGGCAACGAGACCTGCGTCGCATCCCGGCGATCGGGAACTCCGGCCACCGCGGGGACCCGCCGCGGCTAGCGTCCGATCCCGATCGCTCACGCCGGCCGCAGGGAGACCACGATGAATCTTGACGACCTTCTCGCCGAACGCGCCGTCACCCGCGCGCTGATTCGGATCGCGCGGGCGATGGACGATCGGGACTGGGCGGGCCTCGACGAGTTGGTCCTGCCCGAGGTGACGGCCGACCTCGGCACCGGTGAGCTGACCGGCCGGGCGGAGATGGTCACGAGCATCCGCTCCTTCCTCGACGAGTGCGGTCCGACCCAGCACCTGCTCGGCAACGTGCTGGTCGAGGTCACCGGCGACACCGCGACCAGCCGGGCCTACGTCGCCGACATGCACGTCGGCGCAGGCGAACGGTCCCACCTCACGTTCCAAACCCTCGGCGACTATCACGACCGGTGGGTCCGGCGCGGAGATGCGTGGCTGCTCGGTCGGCGGGTGAAGGTCAACCGCGCGCACATCGGGTCGTTCGAGGCGCTCGGTCCCGGACCCGCGGGCTGGTCGCCGCGCGCCTGAGTCGAACGCAGGCGTCAGCGCAGCGCAGACGGGATCAGCGGCTCGTCCAACAGCCGCCGGAACAGCTCGGAACGCTCGGCGTCGTCGCGTCCCCGATCGAGCCACGAGCCGAGCAGCCGGTAGCCCTCGACGTAGGTGCTGATGTAGGCGCGCCACAGCGGATCGGACAGGAAGCGCAGCGTCTGCCGGGCCCGCTCCGGCGTGGACAGCGTCCACCGCTGCAGGAACGCGGCGACGTCGTCGTGGCTGCGGCCGCGGTCGTGCAGGAGCAGGGCCGCGTCCTGCCGGACCCCGAGCAGCGATGCCGACGCGTCCGCGAGCCGCTCGGCGCGCTCGCCGTCGAAGCGCAGGCCCAGGTCGGCGTAGATCTCCTGCGCCCACACCCCCCAGCCGGCGCCGACGATCGAGCCGAGCGCGTGGTCCGCCAGGCCCTCGGCCATCAGGCACTGCGGGGTGTTGACCAGGAACAGTGTCTGTTCGGCCTGCCCCGCACCGACCAGGCCCGCCTCCTTGCGGCAGTGCTCGGTGTGGTGGCCCGGATACGACTCGTGCGCGATCAGGTGGGGCAGGTTCGCCATGTGCTGCTTGAGGTCTGAGTTGATCGCGACCTTCGACCGGTAGTCGCCGAGGTAGTAGTTGAAACCGGACCACGGCTTGTCGCCGACCACCTCGTACTCGACCCGCTCGGTCTCGGGCAGCGCGTACTCGGCTCGCACCCGGTCGCGCAGCGCGCTGGAGAAGGCCTCGACGCATTCCGCCAGGCGCTCCGGCGGGATCTCGTCGGCGGCCCGGTGCGCGTGCAGCCGCTCGGCCAGCGTCTGGCTTCCCGGCAGCACCTCGTCCATCGCGCGGTGCGCCGCCCGGTACCCGTCCTCCGCGCCCGGCTCGATCCGCACGTCGAAGTAGGCCTGCACCTCGTCGACGAAGCCGATCTGCTCGCCCGCGAACTTGCGCCCGGAGCACTCCAGCGCGCGCAGGTGCACGTCGAGGAACGCGGCCCGTTCGTCGGGCAGGCCGGCGGCGGCGACCTCGGTGCGCAGCTCCGCGGCGCGGCGCGCGAGCAGGCGCGGATCCGGCGGCGGCGCGTTCTCCACCTGCCTGCGCAACGCCTGGTCGCCGGTGAAGGCGTCGACGAAACCCTCCTCGAGCCGGTCGAAACCGAGTCCGAGCAGCAGGTATTCGCGGACGAGTGCGACGGGGTCCATGGTGGTCCACCCTAGCCACCGGCGGGTTGCCCGACCCGCCGCCGTCGGCCGCAGTGGTGTCGAGCACAATTCGACCATGCAGAGCGAGATCCAGGTGCGCGCATGGCACGAGTGAGCGAGAGCAGCCCCTACGTCGAGTTCGACCGCAAGCAATGGCGAACCCTGCGTAAGTCGACACCGCTCGTGCTCACCGAGGAGGAACTCCTCGGCCTGCGCGGCCTCGGGGAACAGATCGACCTCGACGAGGTCGCCGAGGTCTACCTGCCGCTGTCCCGACTCATCCACCTCCAGGTCGCAGCCCGGCAGCGACTGTTCGCCGCCACCGCGACCTTCCTCGGCGAGAAGCACCCGGATCGGCAGGTGCCCTTCGTGATCGGCGTGGCTGGCAGCGTCGCGGTGGGCAAGTCCACCACCGCCCGTGTGCTGCAGGCATTGCTCGCCCGCTGGGACCACCACCCGCGGGTCGACCTGGTCACCACCGACGGATTCCTCTACTCGACGGCCGAGCTGACGCGCAGGGGCATCATGCACCGCAAGGGTTTTCCCGAGAGCTACGACCGCCGCAAGCTGCTCCGCTTCGTCACCGAGGTCAAGTCCGGCGCGGAGGAGGTGGCGGCACCGGTCTACTCGCACGTCTCATACGACGTTCTGCCCGGCCAGTACCACCTGGTGCGCCAGCCGGACATCCTGATCATCGAGGGCCTCAACGTCCTGCAGACCGGTCCGCGGCTGATGGTCTCGGACCTGTTCGACTTCTCCATCTACGTCGACGCGCGGATCGAGGACATCGAGCGCTGGTACATCAAGCGGTTCCTGGCGCTGCGCAAGACGTCGTTCGCCGAACCGACGTCGCACTTCCACCACTACTCCGGGCTGTCCGACGAGCACGCCACCCTCGCCGCGGACGACATCTGGAATTCGATCAACCGGCCGAACCTGGTCGAGAACATCCTGCCGACCCGCCCGCGCGCCACGCTGGTGCTGCGCAAGGACGCCGACCACTCCATCAACCGGCTGCGCCTGCGCAAGCTGTGACGCGGCTGCGCCGCCCGTGCGCGGTTGACGGGTCCATGGACCCGTCAACCGCGCACGGGTGCGAAGCGCCCTATGCCCCGAACCGGCGATGGCGGGCCGCGTAGTCACGCAGCGCGCGAAGGAAGTCGACGTGCCGGAACTCCGGCCAGTACGCCTCGGTGAACCAGATCTCCGAGTACGCGCTCTGCCACAGCAGGAAGCCGGACAGCCGCTGCTCGCCCGAGGTGCGGATCACCAGGTCCGGATCCGGCTGCCCGGAGGTGTAGAGGTGTCCGTCGATGCCCTCGACGGACATCGCCCCGACCAGCTCGTCGCCGGAGAGCCCCTCGTGCAGCTTCTCGCGCAGCAGCGACTGGACGGCGTCGGCGATCTCCTGCCGTCCGCCGTACCCGACGGCGACGTTCACGTGCGTTCCGGTGCGCCCCGCGGTGCGTTCGGCGGCCTCGCGCAGTCGGCGGGCCTGGTCGTCCGGCAGCAGGTCGAGGGTGCCGACGATCTTGACGCTCCAGTTCTGCCCCGGGCCCGAGATCTCTTCCACCACATCGGTGATGATCTCGAGGAGGGTGTCGAGCTCCTCCGGTTCGCGGCGCAGGTTCTCGGTGGAGAGCAGATAGATGGTGGCCATCTCGATGCCGGCCTGATCGCACCAGCCGAGCAGCTCGGCGATCTTCAGGGCACCCATCCGGTGACCGTGGCTGACGTCGGTGAAGCCGTTCTCGCGGGCCCAACGACGGTTGCCATCGCACATCACCGCGACGTGCCGCGGGTGCTGGAGCCCCTCGAGCCGACGGCGCAGGCGTCGCTCGTAGATGCTGTACAGCAGGTTCGGGACCTTCACCTGGACATCACCACGAGAGCCCACATTACGCGGCTCACGCGCGGCCCCGACCGCCGCCGCTGTAATAGACGTCTCACCCCGTTTCCGGTCGTTCCGGTGGCCGCTACAGTGGCCACCGACGCCCGAACCTACGCAACCGTAGGTTCACGACGACGGGGAGCGACAATGTCCGAACTCGACCTCGCGGCACCGCCGACGAAGCCGCGGATGCGGGGCTGGATCCACCTGTGGGCGTTCGTCGTCGCGGTGATCGCCTGCTCCGTGCTCGTCGCCGTCGCAGCGCAGGAGTCCGCCCGGGCCGCCGTCGCGACCGCGGTCTACTCCGCGACAGTGTGCGGGGTGTTCGGCGTGAGCGCCATGTACCACCGGGTGCACTGGTCGACCGTGCGCAGCCGGATCTGGATGAAGCGCGCCGACCACTCGATGATCTTCCTGTTCATCGCGGGCAGCTACACGCCGTTCGCATTGCTCGCGCTGCCGCCCGCGACCGGCCGGACGTTGCTGGCCGTGGTGTGGGCTGGCGCGCTCGCCGGGGTGGCGCTGAAGATGCTGTGGCCCACCGCCCCGCGTTGGCTCGGGGTCCCGCTGTACCTGATCCTCGGCTGGGCGATCGTGCCCGTGGCAGGAGAGCTGGTCGACCAGGTCGGCTGGCTGCCACTGATCCTGCTCGCGGTCGGCGGGGTGCTCTACAGCGTCGGGGCGATCCTCTACGCCACCAAGTGGCCGAACCCCTGGCCCGCGACGTTCGGGCACCACGAGTTCTTTCACGCGGGCACGGTGATCGCGGCGCTGTGCCACTACGTCGCGGTGTGGCTCGTAGTCCTCCGGTGACTATCCGAAGTTATTTGAATAGATAAGAAACGGAATCGAGAAAAGCGGCACCTCGGCCGCGAATTGGCCTGCACTCGAACGGCTCGACCGAGCACACGGCCCTGTCGTGAAATTCCCCTGCTCCGGGCCATTTCTCACCCCGGAACACGCGTCACCTGCAGGTTTCACGGCGGCGGATTCCATGCCGTGACGAGCGCTCAAAATGCGCCGATTTTCATTTCAATTTCGACAACGGTTACGTAACGAGCGGTCCGTAACCCGATTACCGCCCCGAAACAGGATGGAATGCTCCGATGCCGAGCGATAACTTTCGCGCCCATCCGGTCTGCGAACAACGAGTCGCTCCCCATCCGAAAGGGATTTGTATGCGAATGCTTCAAACCACGGGCCGGGTCGCGATCGCCGGCGGATTCGTCATGGGAGCACTGCTCGGCACGGCTGGCACCTCGAATGCCGCGCCTAACACCTTCTACGGATGCGCGGATCTCATGGTCGGCTTCGTCACGCTGATCACGTACGAGGACCCGCCCACGTGTCCGGTCGGCACCGATCCGGTCAGCTGGAACCTCGCCGGACCGCAGGGTGACCCCGGAGCACCCGGCGCACCCGGAGCACAGGGACCGCAGGGTGACCCCGGAGCACCCGGCGCACCCGGCGCACAGGGCGACCCGGGCGCACCCGGCGCACAGGGACCGCAGGGCGACCCCGGAGCACCCGGCGCACAGGGCCCCGAAGGACCAGAAGGCCCCGAGGGCCCTCCCGGCCAGGGAAGCCTGGAGATGGTCTTCGGATCTCTGATGCCGTAACGAGGATCGCCGATCCCGGGTAGCCCGGGAATGCCGTGCGCCGCGGGCCCCCCCCACCCCCGCCCCCCCGGCCCGAACCCCCCCGCGCAACCCCCCCCGCCCCCCCCCCCCCCGCCGCCAACGGGGCCCGCCCGGGGCCAACCA
>NZ_JBHZBV010000021.1:0-28532 GCF_042754885.1 Rhodococcus sp. NPDC059179
ACCCGGCCGCGTCCCACCCTCGACTACGACACCCCCGCCGATCGGCTCCGCGCCCTCATCGCAGGAGATGTTGCCCTGACTGCTTGACTTCACCCCTGGATAGCTGTCGACAGGTGCACTCTCGGCGGGGGCGGCGCCGACACCGAGGTCGTCGCGCGGACTCATCGACGCGAGCACCAGGTACACGAAGGCGGCCACCAGCGGCTGCAGGATGAGCACCATCGCGGTGCCAAGGCCAGGCGAGACCGGAACGATCTGCCCGGCGACCGCGTCGGGCACGTCGGGGAACCGCAGTCCCGCGACGCCGAGGCCGATCACCGCCGCGGCGGCGGCACCCGCGACGGATCCGATCAGCAGTCCGGCCAGCGCGACGGGTCCGCGCACCGAACGCCACGCCCAGGCCGCCGACGCGGTGAGCACGCCCGCCGTCAGTCCCGCACACAGGAACAGCGCGACCGCGTCGAACTGGTGCCCGCTCTCGGAGGTCAGCGATGCCGCTTGGCCGTCCGAGACCACGAGGAAGTGCTGTGCGGGCACCAGGAGCCCCCAGCCGACGCCCGCGAGCGCGCTGGCAGCGACCACGGCCACCACGATGCGGGCTGCGGCACGGATCTCCGACCGGTCGATCGCCACGGTCAGCGCTGGCCGAGGTAGCTGGAGTCGATGACCCCGTGCCGGGAGCACTTGGCCCACCAGCCGTCGGGGCTGATCTGCACGATCATCCGCCTGCCGCAGTCCTCACAGAATCGCGGCGGTTCCAGGCCGAGCTGTGCGGCCGCGGGGACCTGGTCCTCGAGACCGGGCACGATGCGCAGTCCGGTGTACGGGTTGTAGCGTTCCTGCGTCGACTGCTCTGACGAGATGGTCACGGGATCCAACCCTAGATGGTGTCGTTGAGGACCTTGATCGGCATCTGCAACTCGCCGAGCAGGTCGAGGTCCTGTTCCGCGGGGCGGCCCAGCGTGGTCAGGTAGTTCCCGACGATGACGGCGTTGATTCCGCCGAGGATGCCCTGCTTGGCGCCGAGGTCACCGAGGGTGATCTCGCGGCCGCCCGCGAACCGGAGGATGGTGCGCGGCAGCGCGAGCCGGAACGCGGCGACGGCGCGCAGCGCATCGCTGGCGGGCAACACCTCGAGGTCGCCGAACGGGGTGCCCGGGCGCGGGTTCAGGAAGTTCAGCGGGACCTCGTCGGGGTCGAGCTCGGCCAGGTTCGCGGCGAACTCGGCCCGCTGCTCGAGGGTCTCCCCCATGCCGAGGATGCCGCCGCAGCAGACCTCCATGCCGGCCTCGCGGACCATCTTCAGAGTGCCCCAGCGCTCCTCCCAGGTGTGCGTGGTGACCACGTTCGGGAAGTGCGACTTGGAGGTCTCGAGGTTGTGGTTGTAGCGGTGCACGCCCATCGCGGCGAGCTGGTCGACCTGCTCCTGGGTGAGCATGCCGAGCGAGCACGCGATCTGGATGTCGACCTCGTTGCGGATCGCCTCGATACCGGCCGCGACCTGCGCGAGCAGCTTCTCGTCCGGTCCGCGGACGGCGGCGACGATGCAGAACTCGGTGGCGCCGGACTTGGCGGTCTGCTTGGCGGCCTCGACCAGGCTCGGGATGTCGAGCCACGCGGCGCGCACCGGGGAGGCGAACAGGCCGGACTGCGAGCAGAAGTGGCAGTCCTCGGGGCAGCCGCCGGTCTTGAGGCTGATGATGCCCTCGACCTCGACCTCAGGGCCGCACCACTTCATCCGCACGTCGTGGGCGAGGCCGAGCAGCTCCTCGAGGTTCTCGTCGGGCAGCTGCAGGACGGCGAGCGTCTGCTCCTGCGTCAGGCCCTCGCCGCGCTCGAGGACCTGTTCCCTGGCGACGGCGAGAATGTCTGTGCGGGCGGGGGCCTGGGTCACTGCAACTCCTCGGGGGCTGGACGCGGCGTCTCGAACTTGAACACCGTGCAAGTTGAACGGCGTTCAGGTTAGGTTCGTGGTGGAATGGTGTCAAACGCCACACGACGATTCAGGGGATGACAACAGTGCAACTGCGACGCGGTGACGTCCTCGATGGGGCGATCGCCATCCTCGACGAGTACGGCCTCGGGGACCTCACCATGCGCAGGCTCGCCACCTCACTCGGCGTCCAGCCGGGCGCGCTGTACTGGCACTTCCCCAACAAGCAGACACTGCTGGCCGCGATCACCGACGAGATGCTCGGCCGGGTGTCGGCGCCGCTGGATTCCGACCGCTGGGACGAGCGCCTGCACGCTCTCGCGCACCGGATTCGCGACGCGCTGCTCGCACACCGAGACGGGGCCGAACTGGCGTCTGCGTCCTATGCCGCGAGACTGGCGACCAATGACGCACATGGCACACTTGTGCGCGCCTGCGCGGACGCCGGCCTGCCATCGGACAAGGCCGCCTTCGCCGCCGACACCCTGCTGTACTACATCCTCGGCCAGACCATGGACGAGCAGTCCCGCATGCAGATGGACAGCCACGGCGCTCTGGCCGAGGATGCGTCCCCCCTCTACGACAGCACCAGCGGGACGGCACGCTTCGAGTACGGGCTTGGCCTGTTCGTGGACGGCGTCCGCAGCAGGCTGAGCGAGCACGCCGGGCGCTGACACAGGGCAGGCCACTCGGCGTCGGCGCGGCGCGTCAGTGCGCGGAGGTCGCCTTCTTCCGCTTCGGGATCAGGTGCACGATCAGCACCACGATCGCGCCCATGACGAGCCCGACCAGTGCGGACACCACGGTCCCCGCCGTCCAGGACAGGAATCCGCCGACGCCGCCCTGCATCAGGCCGCCGAACCAGTGTTCGACGTCGTGCAGGCGATCGGCAGGCCAGTGGAATCCGGCCTCGCCGACGTTGACGAGCAGGATGTGGCCGCCGACCCACAGCATCGCGGCGATCCCGACGACGGTGAGCACCGCCATCACCTTCGGCATCGCGGCCACGAGCCCACGGCCGATCCGCTGACCGAACGACGACTTACGTTGCGCGAGCGCCAGGCCCACGTCGTCCATCTTCACGATCAGGGCGACCACGCCGTATACCAGCGCGGTGATGAGGAACGCGACGACGACGAGCACCATCAGCCGGGTCAGGAACGGTTCGTCCTCGACCGAGGACAGCGAGATCACCATGATCTCGGCGGACAGGATCAGGTCGGTGCGGATGGCGCCGCCGACCATAGTCTTCTCCTGCTCGGGCCCGCTCAACGTAACGGGCACCGCCTGGTCCCCGTGGTGGCCGCCGGAGACTGCCTCGTAGACCTTCTCGGCACCCTCGTAGCAGAGGAACAGACCGCCTGCGATCAGCAGGTACGGCAGTGCCTGCGGCAGGAACTGGCTCAGGAGCATCGCCACCGGCAGGATGATCAGCAGCTTGTTGCGGATCGACCCGATCGCGATCTTGCGGATCATCGGCAGTTCGCGATCGGGGGAGAACCCGTGCACATAGCGGGGCGTGACGGCGGTGTCGTCGACGACCACGCCCGCTGCCTTGATGCTGGCCTTACCGGCCGCCGCCCCGATGTCGTCGATGGACGCCGCGGCCACTTTCGCGATCGCTGCGACGTCGTCCAACAGGGCGACGAGACCACCGGCCACGGGGAACCTCCAGAATTCGGATGTGCAGAACAGGTCGAACGCGACGCGCACGCGGGTCGACACCGAACGGTACCGAATCCGTGGTGTCGATTCCGCATTCGCAGGCCCGCACCGCCGAAATCCGGTCCAGGACCGTGCCGTCGGTTCACAATTGTCTGTATGTTCGCGCGAATCGCAGCGACCGCCGTGCTGGCGACGGCCCTGATCGTCGCCACCATCCCCGCTGTCCCTGCCCTCGCAGCACCCGCGAGCGATCGACCCGGCACCGTCACCACCTCCTCCCCACTTCCGCCTGCCACCTGGATCCCGGGCGCGGCGACCGGCGTCGCGGTCACCTACCGGACCCTTGGCCCGCAGGACCGGCCGGCGACCAGCACCGGCGCGGTGTTCACGCCGCCTGGCACTCCCCCGCCGGGCGGCTGGCCGGTGATCTCGTGGGCGCATGGCGCCGTCGGCATCGCGGACGCCTGCGCGCCGACGGTGACCGGCCGGATCGGCGGGCCCTACCTGGGCCGCTGGCTGGCGCAGGGGTACGCGATCGTCGCGACGGACTACGTCGGCCTCGGCACGGAGGGAGTGCACCCGTACCTGGACGGCACGTCGGAGGCGCACGCCGTGATCGACATGGTCCGGGCCGCACGGGCGGCCCTGCCGAGCCTGTCGAACCGCTGGGTGACGCTCGGCCAGTCGCAGGGCGGGCAGGCCGCGATGGTGGCCGCGACGATCGCCACCGCCTACGCCCCGGAACTCGACCACCGCGGAACCGTCGCGCTTGGCGTGCCGTCGAACATCGAGAACCTCACACCGCTTGGCGGTCCGCTCTTTCCGCCGCTGCCACTGACCGGCACCACCGTGTTCATCTCGTACGTGCTGGCCGGACTGCGCGCGACACGGACGGATGTCGACGTCGACTCCTATCTCAGCGCACGGGGCCGAGAGGTCCTCGCGCAGGCCGAGCAGCTCTGCTACGAAGAGGCCGCCGCCGCGATCGGGACCACCTCGATCGGTGCGCTGTTCTCCCGGCAACTGGACGCGCCGATCCTGGGTGCGCTGCGGGAGATGCTCGCCGTCCCGCTGCGCGGCTACGACCGGCCGGTCTTCCTGGGGCAGGGCCTGTTCGACGCGATCGTGCCTGCGCCACTGACGTTCAAGCTGGCCTCCGACCTGGTCGCGAACGACCAGCGGTTCACTTTCCGGACGTACCCGAAGGGGCACCTCGAGACGATGCTCGCCTCCGAGGCCGAGGCGGGCGACTTCGTCCGGAATGCCTTCGCGTCGTGACCTCGCGGCCGCACCGCAGCCACCCTCACGCAGCGGGTGTCAGTCGCAACACCGGGATGTGCCGCCCGAACGCATCGGTCCGAATGCGGTAGTCGCGCCAACCGGCGTACAACCGGACGGCGAGGGAGAAGAGCCGCTCGTACTCGTCGGGATCGCTCACCTCGGACGCGATGAACCGCTCACCCCCGAGCCTGCATTGCGGATGGGCCAGCAGGTTGTGGTACCAACCCGGGTGGGCGCTGTCCCCGAAGTTGGAGGCGACAACCACCACTCCCGAGCTGTCATGGAAGTAGCAGATCTGCACCACACGAACCGAACCCGTTCTTGCCCCGATGGTTTCGAGTGGGGCGGACGGTATCGTCCAGGGACGGTTCAGCCACCCGCGGGTGAACCTGTGCAGCCACGGATCAACGCGGGAGGCGATGTGACGTGCATACCAGATCCCCGCGCGCGAACGAGCGAAGCGCTCCACGCGGTGGTAGCGCCGACCGTGCTCGGCGGCCGGGTCGACGGGACGCAACGGCACGGATCCAGGCTACGCCTCCACGTCCCCGAAATCCCAGGTCGAACGCTGAGGCGGGATGCTCAGGTCTTGCGACGGAACAGCTTGTTGCCCAGCCACACCACGGGGTCGTAGCGTCGGTCGGCGACGCGTTCCTTCATCGGGATCAGCGCGTTGTCGGTGATGTGGATGTTCTCCGGGCACACCTCGGTGCAGCACTTGGTGATGTTGCACAGGCCGAGTCCGTGCTCGGTCTGTGCGGCGTTGCGACGGTCGGCGACATCGAGCGGGTGCATCTCCAGCTCGGCGATCCGCATCAGGAACCGCGGCCCGGCGAAGGCCTGCTTGTTCTCCTCGTGGTCGCGCACCACGTGACAGGTGTTCTGACACAGGAAGCACTCGATGCACTTGCGGAACTCCTGCGACCGCTGCACGTCCACCTGCTGCATCCGGTACTCCCCCGGTGCCAGCCCGGGCGGCGGCGTGAAAGACGGGATCTCCCTCGCCTTCTGATAGTTGAACGATACGTCGGTGACCAGGTCACGGATCACCGGGAAGGTCCGCATCGGGGTGACGGTGATGACCTCGTCCTGGGTGAAGGTGGACATCCTGGTCATGCACAGCAGCCGGGGCCTGCCGTTCACCTCGGCCGAGCACGATCCGCACTTGCCCGCCTTGCAGTTCCAGCGCACCGCCAGATCCGGCACCTGGGTGGCCTGCAACCGGTGGATGATGTCGAGGACCACCTCGCCCTCGTTGACCGGCACCGAATAGTCCTGCAGGTCACCGCCGTCCGCGTCACCGCGCCACACCCTGAAACTCGCGTCGTAGCTCATGACAGGCCCTCCCTTCCGAATTTCAGGCCGAGCCGGGGTGATCGGCGAGCTCGGCGTCCGTGTAGTACTTGGACAGCTCGCCGAAGTCGAAGAGCGCCAACAGGTCCGCGCGCATTGCCTGCTGGGGTTCCGGCACGACCGTGACGTCGGGGACCACCGTGCCCGCCGCGGATTCGGCGCCACCGACCACGCTGCAGACCAGCAGGGTGCTGCGCCACTGAGCCTCCATCGCCGGGTGGTCGTCCCGGGTGTGCCCGCCGCGGCTCTCGGTCCGCATCAGCGCCGCCTTGGCGACACATTCGCTGACCAGCAGCATGTTCCGCAGGTCGACCGCCAGGTGCCAGCCCGGATTGAACTGCCGGTGCCCCTCCACGGTGACGCCGGGGATCCGACGCCTGATCTCCTCCAGCTTCGCCAGCGCCTGCCGGATCTCGCCGTCCGTCCGGATGATGCCGACGAGGTCGTTCATCGCCTGCTGCAGCTCGGTGTGCAGCGTGTACGGATTCTCCGCGACCTCGCCGCCCGCGGGCGGGTCGAACGGCGCGAGCGCCATCGCCGCGGCCGCGGTGACGTCGGCCTCGGCGACGGCCGGCCTGCGTTCGAGCGACTCGACGTAGGCCGCCGCCCCGAGCCCCGCGCGGCGGCCGAAAACCAACAGGTCCGACAGCGAGTTGCCGCCGAGCCGGTTCGACCCGTGCATCCCGCCCGAACACTCCCCCGCCGCGAACAGCCCGGGGAGGCTGGACGATCCGCTGTCGGGGTCCACCTCGATGCCGCCCATCACGTAGTGACAGGTCGGCCCGACCTCCATCGACTCCTTGGTGATGTCGACGTCGGCGAGCTCCTTGAACTGGTGGTGCATCGACGGCAACCGCCGCACGATCTCCTCGGCTGGCATCCGCGACGCGATGTCGAGGTAGACGCCCCCGTGTGGCGTCGACCGCCCGGCCTTGACCTCCGAGTTGATGGCCCTGGCCACCTCGTCGCGCGGCAGCAGGTCGGGGGTGCGGCGATTGTTGTCCGGATCGGTGAGCCAGCCGTCCGCCTCCTGCTCGGTCTCGGCGTACTGGCCTTTGAAGACCGGCGGGATGTAGGAGAACATGAACCGCTCCCCCTCGGAGTTCTTCAGCACCCCACCGTCGCCGCGCACCCCCTCGGTGACCAGGATCCCCTTCACGCTCGGCGGCCACACCATCCCCGTCGGGTGGAACTGGACGAACTCCATGTTGATCAGGTTCGCGCCCGCGCGCAGCGCGAGGGCGTGCCCGTCGCCGGTGTACTCCCACGAGTTCGAGGTGACCTTGAAGGACTTGCCGATCCCGCCGGTCGCCATCACGATCGCTGGCGCCTCGAACAGGATGAACCTGCCCGACTCGCGCCAGTACCCGAACGCCCCGGCGATGCGTCCGTCGTCCCTGCACAGCTCCGTGATCGTGCACTCCGCGAACACCTTGATCCGGGCCTCGTAGTCGCCGGTCTCGGCGAAGTCCTCCTGCTGCAGGGCGACGATCTTCTGCTGCATGGTGCGGATGATCTCGAGGCCGGTGCGGTCGCCGACGTGCGCCAACCGTGGATAGGTGTGGCCGCCGAAGTTGCGTTGACTGATCCGGCCGTCCTCGGTCCGATCGAACAGCGCGCCATAGGTTTCCAGTTCCCAGACCCGGTCGGGTGCCTCACGCGCGTGCAGCTCGGCCATCCGCCAGTTGTTCAGGAACTTGCCGCCACGCATCGTGTCCTGGAAATGCGCCTGCCAGGAGTCCTTGGAGTTGGCGTTGCCCATGGCCGCCGCGCAGCCGCCCTCCGCCATCACGGTGTGCGCCTTGCCGAACAGCGACTTGCAGACCACCGCGACCGAATGACCGCGTTCGCGGGCCTCGATCACCGCGCGCAAGCCAGCGCCTCCCGCGCCGATCACGACGACGTCGTAGGTGTGCCGTTCGACCTCGGTCACGGGCGGTCCCCCTTGTTTTCAGTTGAAGAAGCGCAAGTCGGAGATGGTGCCGCTGGCGACGAGCATGATGTAGAAGTCGGTGATGATCAGCGTCGCCAGCGTCGTCCAGGCGAGCTGCATGTGCCGGGTGTTGAGCTTGCTGACCAGAGTCCAGAGCCGGTACCGGACCGGGTGCGCCGAGAAATGCTTGAGCCTGCCGCCGGTGACGTGTCTGCACGAGTGACAGGACAGGGTGTACGCCCACAGCAGGATCACGTTCACCAGCAGCACGATGTTGCCGAGGCCGAAGCCGAACCCGCCGCTCTTGCCGTGAAACGCGGCGATCGCGTCGTAGGTGTTGATCAGCGAGACCACCAGCGCCGCATAGAAGAAATAGCGGTGCAGGTTCTGCAGGATCAGCGGTAGCCGTGTCTCACCGGTGTACCGCGCGTGCGGTTCGGCGACCGCGCACGCCGCAGGCGCGAACCAGACGGAGCGGTAGTAAGCCTTGCGGTAGTAGTAGCAGGTGAGCCGGAAGCCGAGCAGGAACGGCAGCACCAGGAACCCGAGCGGGATCCACATCGGGAGCTCGCCGATGGGCGTGCCGAAGTGACTGGCCCCCGGCACGCACGAATCGCTCAGGCACGGCGAGTAGAACGGCGTCAGGTAGTGGTACTCCTCCACCCAGTACGCGGTGCGGACCCAGGACCGAATCGACGCGTAGACAACGAAGACGGCCAGACCCAGCGACGTCAACAGTGGAGGCAGCCACCATCGGTCGGTCCGCAGGGTGCGCGCGGAGATCCGCGCGCGCGTCGGCCCGGTGACCCCGCCGGACAGCCTGGCAGGCGCGCTCACCGGCGCTCGTGTGGATGACCGCCTACGCCCTCGTCGTCGGCACCCAGCCAGAGCGCCTGGTCATATGGCGTATCCGGCACGACGACCCGTTCGTGCTGCCCGCCGTGCGTCATCCGGGGAGGCGACTCGTCGAGGTCACCCGCATCGATGCCAAGACGCTCCACATCGTTTGCGAGCCTGCGGACCGCGGCGGCGTCGCCGTAGACCGTGCGCAGCGAACCGACGCACTGCCGCAGGTGCCCGATCGTGCGCTGCAGCTCCATCATTTCGGTGGTGGACATTCGAACCTCCGAGACCCGGCGATGTGATCGCTATCACACTACGGTATATGCAGGGCCACGACCCCCGCATCCGACAGTGCATTTCGTCGGATCCGCGCGGGAAACGGACTGCCCGAACACGAGGGAAGAGGTCTTCGCATGGCGTCGCAGCCCGGTCGTCCGGTCGCCCCGCAGGCTCAGCCCCCAGGGCTCGACCTGCCCACAGGCTTTGATTTCACCGACCCCGATCTGTACGTCACGGGAGTGCCGCACGCGGAGTTCGCCGCGCTGCGCAAGCACTGTCCGGTGTGGTGGAATCCGCAGCCGCCAGGAGTGGGCGGCTTCCGCGACGAGGGGTACTGGGTGATCACCCGGCACGCCGACATTCGGGAGGTTTCCCGCGACAGCGCACTGTTCTCCAGCTGGCTGGGCGGCGCCCTGGTGCGTCTGAAAGACGACATCGACCAGGAGACGTTCGAGATGCAGCGGCTGATCATGCTGAACAAGGACGCACCCGAACACACCACGCTGCGCAAGCTGGTCGCCCGCGGCTTCACCCCGCGCGCCATCGCGAACCTCCGGCAGAAGCTCGCCGACCGCGCCGAGCAGATCGTCGCGGCGGCCGCGGAGTCCGGCAGCGGCGACTTCGTCACCCAGATCGCCTCCGAGCTGCCGCTGCAGGCGATCGCCGAACTCATCGGCGTGCCCCCGCAGGACCGGCGACAGCTGTTCGACTGGTCGAACGAGATGACGGGCTCCGACGACCCCGAGTACGACGTTGACCCGCTGGTGGCCACCTCGGAGGTGCTCGCGTACGCCTACCGCATGGCCGATGAGCGGCGCAGCTGCCCGGCCGACGACATCGTGACGACCCTGATCCAGGCGGACATCGACGGCGACGAGCTGAGCCCCGAGGAGTTCGGCTTCTTCGTGATCCTGCTGGCGGTCGCGGGAAACGAGACCACCCGCAACGCCATCACCCACGGGATGATCGCGTTCCTCGAGAACCCGGATCAATGGGAGTTGTTCAAGCGCGAGCGACCGGCCACGACCGCGGACGAGATCGTCCGATGGGCGACCCCGGTGACCGCGTTCCAGCGGACCGCGACGGCCGACACCGTGCTCGGCGGCCAGCAGATCCGCAAGGGCGACCGGGTCGCGATGTTCTACGCATCCGCGAACTTCGACGAGGACGTGTTCGACGATCCGACGAGATTCGACATCACCCGGGATCCCAACCCGCACCTGGGCTTCGGCGGATCGGGTGCGCACTACTGTCTCGGCGCCAGCCTCGCCCTGCTCGAGATCGACCTGATCTTCAACGCCTTGGCCGACCGGATCCCGGACATCACCAGGCTCGGCGATCCGCAGCGACTGCGGTCCGGCTGGCTCAACGGGATAAAGCGGTTCGACGTCGGCTACGGCGGCGGCTGCCCGGTGACGCACTGATCTGGCGCTCATGGGTGCCGGTTCGTAGGCCAGTGCTAACTTCACGGCATGGGGAGTAGGGCGAGGGGGCTCGCGGATTGGCAAGACGCTCGCGTGGAGCAGGGCAACCAGTGGTGGACCTATGCGGTCGGCTGCGCACAAGAGCTACGGGCTGGTGCAGCACCGCCGACGATGACCGTCCACGGTCTCGTAATGGGACACGGCGAACACCCCATCGTTCAAGGCGACGTCCAGTATTCGCGACTGTGGGCCGGCGACGGCACCTACAACAGGACCTCGACGTTCGCGCTGGGCCACCCTGCGTTCGTCCTCAGCACCCTCGCAGTCGGCGCGATGGTAAATGGAACCCGCAAGCGCGCGGCTCAACGCGACGCCACCACGACATGGCGGGAAATGCAGCGGAGCTCGTTCCTCGTCACGAGCCACGGAATCCTCTGCCACACCACGCCTAAAGGCTGGCTTCGGTTCGACTTCAACATGGTCACCGAGTTCCACCCAGACCTTCCCAACTGGTCCGTGACGCTCGCGTTCCAGAACTCCGCGCCACTCCGCTTGTCGGGCCCCGCCGCCCCAGCGCTGGCGCTATGGTGCGGACACGGGATCCTCGGAAACCAGTGGGCAGCCGACCCTCGGTTGGCACCCCTGTTCTCTTGAAGGTCACCGCGAAGGACCCGACGAAGTGGTTCGACGTCGACTACAGCGGCGGCTACCCGGTCTCCGGCGGTCCCTCGAGGCACCGGTAGCGCAGCAGCACCACCCCTCCTGGAAACGACCTCGGCGGCTCGACCTGCTCGAACCGGGTGGCCGTTGTGCCTTCAGGAAAAAGCTTCTTACCCTGCCCGAGCACAACCGGGCACATCCACAGGTTCACTCGGTCGACCAGGGCCTCGCGGAACAGGGTCTGCAGCAGGTTCGCGCTGCCCCACGTGTGGATCTGCTGATGCCGCGCGCGCAGGTCACGGACCTCGGCGGGCACGTCGGCGATCTGGGTGCTGGCATCCCAGGACAGTTCTGGCGTGCCGCGGGACGCGACGTACTTGGGGACCCGGTTGAAGGACCGCCCGATCCCGATCTCGCTGGGAGCGCTCGGCCAGTAGCTGCGGAAGATGTCGTACGTCGTGCGACCCAGCAGCAGCGCGTCGCAGGCCTGCGCGTCCGCATCCAGCTGTTCGCCGGACCCTGAACCCCAGAACGGACGCTCCCAGCCGGCGTACTCGAAATCCCCGTCCTGCTCGGTGGGGCCGCCGTTGGCCGGGATGACGCCGTCGAGCGTGACGATCATGTTGACGTGCAGCTCGCCCATCGCGCCGTCTCCTCATGATGCTCGTCATGCCCTCGAACCATCACCACGGTCAGGATAGGTCGAGACCGGAAGCGCTCAGATGAGATCGGCCAACGTGGTGTCGAACCACCCAGGTGCCGCGATTGCGAACGCCTCGCGGTCGAGCGCGGCCGACCCGGCCGGAACGGATCCGAGCAGCGGCACCCCGGTGACCTCGGCGAGCTCCTCGAGGTTGCACCGCGCAGCGAGGTCGGGCTCCGATGGCCACGAACCGATGACCAGCCCCACGCACGGCACCCCGGCGGATTCCAGCGAGCGCACCGTCAGCGCGCTGTGGTTCAGGGTGCCGAGCCCCGCGGCGGCGATCACCAGCACCGGGGCCCCGAGCTCGCGCGCCACATCGACGAGGGTGAAGCCGTTCGCCCCGAGCCGGACCAGTAGGCCGCCTGCCCCCTCGACCAGGGTCAGGTCGTGGGTGGCGTCGAGGGCCAGGGCAGCGGCCACCACGTCCGCACATTCCAGCTGGGCCATCCCGGCCCGGCGTGCTGCGGTGTCGGGGGCGAGCGGCTCCGGGTAGCGGGCCAGCTCCAGCACATCGACCACACCCGAAAGTCGTTGCACCTCGGCCAGATCCCCCGGTTCGTCGGCTCCGACGCCGGTCTGCGCGGGCTTGCACACGGCGACCGTGCGGCCGGCCGACAACGCCGTCGACGCGAGCGCCGCGGTGACCACTGTCTTGCCGACATCCGTCGAGGTCCCGCTGATGAGCAGCATGCTCACGCCGGTGCCCCCGCGAGGACATCGGTCAGCACGTCCTCGATGACTGCGAGCTCGTCGGGCGTGATCGTCGCGCGCGCGGTCAGCCGCAGCCGCGAGGTGCCCTCCGGCACCGACGGCGGACGGAAGCAGCCGACCTGCAGGCCCCGTTCGCGGCAGGCCCGCGCGGCGTCGAACGCGCGCTGCGCGTCGCCGAGCACCACCGACACCACCGCCGACTCGGGTGTGGCGACGGCGGTGATGCGGGCCAGGTCGCGCGCCCGGTCGAGCACCGCGGTCGCCCGCTCGGGCTCGCGGCGCAGCACCCCGAGCGCGGCCCTGGCCGCGCCGACCGCGGCGGGCGCGAGGCCGGTGTCGAAGATGAAAGTTCTTGCGGCGTCGATGAGATGGGCCCGCACCTTCTCGGCGCCGAGCACCACCCCGCCCTGGCTGGCGAGCGACTTCGACAGCGTCGCGGTCACCACCAGGTCCGGCTCGCCCGCCAGGCCGAGTTCGTGGACCAGGCCGCGGCCGCCGTCCCCGCGCACCCCGATGGCGTGCGCCTCGTCCACGATCAGCACCGCGCCGTGCTCGCGGCAGAGCCGGTGCATCTCGCGCAGCGGGGCCAGGTCGCCGTCGGCACTGAACACCGAGTCGGTGAGCACCAGCGCGCGCTCCTCGGTCCGGGTCGCGAGGGCGTCGCGGAGCCGGTCCAGGTCGCCGTGCGGGGCCACCTCGACCCGGGCTCGCGAGAGCCGGCACGCGTCGACCAGGGAGGCGTGACTGCCCGCGTCGGAGATGACCACCGAGCCCTTGCCCGACAGCGCGGTGACGACGCCGAGGTTGGCCGTGTAGCCGGAGGAGAACACCAGGCCGGACTCGGCGCCGACGAACTCGGCCAGTTCCCGCTCGAGCAGTTCGTGTTCGGTGGTGGTCCCGGTGACCAGACGCGATCCGGTCGCGCCCGCGCCCCAGCGGCGCAGCGCCGCGGTCGCGCCGTCGATCACCTCGGGGTGCCGGACCAGGCCGAGGTAGTCGTTGGAGGCCAGGTCGATCGTCGCCGGGGCAGGCGTGCGCGGCCGTAGCTCACGGCGCAGGCCTGCGGCGCGCCGCTGCTCGGCGACGTCATCCAGCCAGCTCAGTACGTCATCGTGTCCCACGACTCCGCACCATACGCCACTACTTGAACGGCGTTCAAGTAGTGGCGCTGGCCGAGGGACGCACCAGCCGACCACCGGCCCTCCCCACCACGAAACCCGCGCTCGCGGCGCCGACCATCGACAGCAGCGGAAACGTCAGCCACGGATTGCCGATCGGCACCCGAAAGGGCGGCTCGACCAGGGTCCCGGGGTGAAGTTCCGAATCGGCGGTTCCCTGGACCATCACACACACGACGTTCGGACGACGGCAGTGCTCTTCACTCGCCCCTGGGGCCGACAACCGATCGTCGAGTTCCTGGAATTCGCGGGCGACCGCGTAGGTGTCGGGCGGCGGCCACACGGACCACGCGGCAGCGAAGGCGCCTCCCGATACAACCGCCAACGCGACCAGAAGCACCGCCAGCGGCACAAGCGACGACCCCGGAGCGCGCCGCAGCCGCCACCGCTTCCCGATTACGAGCGCTCCGATCACCAACCCGAGACCTGCGCCGACGGCGGGCAGGACCAGCAGACTCGGCCACCAACCCGGGCGCGACGGGGCATAGCTCGCAGAGACCGGGCCCAGCGACGCTTGAACGCCCGACGGCGCCGCGACGTGCCACGCCGTCGCCGCGACGAGTCCGGCCACCACTCCCACCGCCGCCAACAGCACCGTCACAGCCGTGTCGAGCCTTCGGCCTTCGGTCACCTCGACCGCTGACTGCGCGCGGCCGCCACCATCCCCGCCGCAATCGCCGCGACCTCCTCGCCGGTGCAGATGTACGGCGGCATCGCGTAGATCAGCTTCCCGAAGGGCCGCAGCCACACCCCCGCCGCCACCGCCGCGTCCGTCGCGATCCGCATGTCGACCGGCGCCTTCATCTCGATCACCCCGATCCCGCCGAGCACCCGCACGTCCGCCACCCCGGGCAACTCCCGCGCGGGGGCCAGCCCGGCCGTCAACCCGGCGCCCAGCGCGGCCACCTCGCCGCGCCAGTCCCGCGAGATCAGCAGCTCCACCGCGGCCACGGCCACCGCGCAGGCGAGCGGGTTCGCCATGAACGTCGGGCCGTGCATCAGGCCACCCGCCTCCCCCGCGCTGATCGCCGCCGCGACCGCCGTGGTGCACAGCGCGGCGGCGAGCGTCATGTATCCGCCGGTCAACGCCTTGCCGACGCACATGATGTCGGGAGCGACACCGGCATGATCGGCCGCGAACAGCTCCCCGGTCCGGCCGAAGCCGGTGGCGATCTCGTCGAACACCAGCAGCAGCTCGTGCTCGTCGGCGAGGCGGCGCAGCTCGGTCAGGTACCGCGGATCGTGGAAGCGCATGCCGCCCGCACCCTGCACGACGGGCTCGACGATGATCGCGGCCAGCTCGTCCCGATGCTCGATCAGGATCCGCTCGAACTCCGCGACGTACGCCGGGTCGAACTCGCTCGGCGGGACCGGCGCGAACACCTGCCTGGCCAGCACGTCCGTCCACAGCGAGTGCATGCCGCCGTCCGGGTCGCAGACGCTCATCGGGGCGAAGGTGTCGCCGTGGTAGCCACCGCGCCAGGTCAGCAGGTGCTTCTTGTCCGGCCTGCCGAGGCTGCGCCAGTACTGGATGCACATCTTCACGGCGACCTCCACCGACACCGAACCCGAGTCGGCGAGGAACACCTTGTCCAGCCCGGCGGGGGTGATCTCGACCAGCAACTCGGCCAGCCGGGCGGCCGGCTCGTGGGTGAGCCCGCCGAACATGACGTGACTCATCCGCCCGAGCTGCGCGGTCGCGGCGGCGTCGAGCACGGGATGGCAGTACCCGTGCACGGCCGCCCACCAGGAGCTCATCCCGTCGATCAGCTCCCGGCCGTCGGCGAGGGTCAGCCGGATCCCGCTGGCACTGTCGACCACCAGAGCACTGGTGGACGCCGGAAACGCGCCATACGGATGCCAGAGGTGCTCGGCATCGATCCGGGAGATCTGATCTTCGGTCAGCTTCGAAGGGGACACAACACGCGACCCTAGCGAGCGCCTTCCGACTAGCCGTGCCGGACCGGGCACCCGCCCCGGTAGTCGACCTGCAGTTCCTTGATCCCGTTGATCCACCCGGACCGCAGCCGCCGCGGGCCTGCGAGCCTGGTCAGGTCCGGCATGTGGTCCGCGATCGCATCGAACATGAGCCCCACCTCCATCCGCGCGAGGTTCGCCCCGATGCAGTAGTGGGCGCCGGTGCCGCCGAAGCTCAGGTGCGGATTCTCGGTCCGGGTGATGTCGAAGTCCATCGGATTGCCATAGACCTCCTCGTCGAAGTTCGCCGAGGCATAGAACATCACCACCCGGTCCCCCGCGGCGATCTCCTGACCGCCGAGCACGGTGTCGCTGACCGCCGTTCGCTGGAAGCCGACCACCGGCGTCGCCCAGCGGATGATCTCGTCGACCGCGGTCTCGGGTCGCTCCCGTTTGTACAACTCCCACTGATCCGGATGGTCGAGGAAGGCCATGATCCCGTGCGTGATCGCGTTGCGCGTCGTCTCGTTGCCCGCGACGGCGAGGATGAGCACGAAGAAGCCGAACTCCTCGGAGGTGAGTGACTCACCGTCCACATTCGCCTCGATGAGGGTGGTCAGCAGGTCATCGGCCGGACACTGCTTGCGCTGCTCCGCCATCGCGTACGAGTACCCCAACAGCTCCGCCGAGGCGGCGACCGACGCCTCCGCGAACTCCGGATCGTCGTACCCCATCATCTGATTCGACCAGTCGAAGATCTTGCCCCGATCCGCCTGCGGGATCCCGATCAGCTCGGCGATCGCCTGCAGCGGCAGTTCTGCGGCCACCTGCGTGACGAAGTCGCCAGTGCCGCCTGCCGCCGCCTCCTTCACGATCGACTCGGCGCGCGCCTTCAATGCCGGTCGCAGGTCGGCGATCGACCGCGGCGTGAACGCCCGCGAGATCAACTTCCTGAGCTTGGTGTGCTCGGGCGCATCCTTGTTGAGCAGCAGGTGCCGCATCATGTCGATCGTCTCGCGCGGGGTGTCATCGGCGAACCTGGGGATCGCCGAGTTCTGCCAGGTGGAGAAGACGTCGCCGTTGCGCGAGACCTCCTTGACGTCAGCGTGTTTGGTGACCGCCCAGTATCCTCCGTCGCCGAAGCCGCCCTTGTCCGGAGACTGGGGGTTCCACCAGATCGGGGCGGTCCGGCGCAGGTCTGCGAACTCCTCGGCGGGCAATCGGTCCGCGTACACGGCAGGATCGGTGAGGTCGAAACCGTCCGGGATGTTCGGTGTGCGCACTGCAGTCTCCTCGCCCTCGGGTGAATGTCCCCACGAGCGTCACACATCGAAAAGACCTTGTGCTTGGCAGATTTCGCCAACCCGATCGTCGCGAGTTGTACGACTCGCACACCCCGATCTCACCGTCCGAACGTGTCGAAGCACTCCAACGCCAGTTCCAGCGGCAGGCGATTCGTCGCCAGGTCCCGGCCCAGGACCGCCTCAACGCGCTGGATCCGGTACCGGACGGTGTTCTTGTGCACGCCTAACCGTCGGGCCGCCGCCTCGTGATTTCCCCAGCAGGACAGGACCGCGCGGACGGTGTCCCGCAGGCGTTCCGAGGCGGCGTCGCCGCCGAGCATTCCGCGCAGCTCGCGTTCGATCAGCGCCGAGCGCGCGGCGGGATCGGGCGACACCAGGGACACGACCTCGACATCGCGATAGCGGGTCAGGGTCCGCCGTTGCCGGCCGTTCTCGGCGATCGATCGGGCGGCCTGCGCCTCGCGGTGACTGCGCCGGAATCCGTCGATCCCGGCGCCGACGTCGCCGACCGCGATACGGATCCCGGCCGGGACGAGCGCGGCGTGCTGCGGATCGGTGCCCAGTCGGTCCCCGTCGACCATCCAGGCCCACAGCCCCCGTGCCCCGGACGGTACGCAGAGCAGGTCGGTGGCAGCGACGGCCCTGGCCATCCGCGCGGCGACCGCCTCGAGGTCCGCGACCGGGTCGACCCCCGGCGCGGTGTCCTCCGCCCACACGGCGACGGCGGTGTGCGACCGGTGCAGCGGGTACGCCATCCGGGCGGACGCCTGCGCGACGTCCACCGGGCCGCCGTCCAGGATCTCCCGAACGGTGCCGACGCGCTGCGAGAACGCGCCCCGCAGCAGGCTCTCGCGTTCCCGGGTGTACGTCGCGCTGAGCTCCTCGAGCAGGGTGTTCATCAGTTCACTCGTCTGCTCCCACATCATCGTCATCAACGCCATCGTGAAGTCGTTCGGGAGATCCTGCTGCGCCACGAACTCGGTGGCGAACCCGAGCACGGCGCGGTGGCAGGCGTGGTCGAACTGGGACAGCACGCGCAGGTCGAGGCCGCGGCGGGCAATGGTCCGGGCGAGCGCGTGCGCCTCACCGGAGACCGTCACCGCGACGCGGGCGCCGTCGACCGGGATCTCGGCGCCGAGGAAGACTCGAAACTGGCTCCGGATGGCTGCCTTGAGGTCCCGCTGAAGCTCCGCATCCGCCGCCAGCTCGGGTACGTCCGAACAGATCGACGAGTCGAGCCGGTCGATGAACCCCTCGAAGTCCTCGCGGGTGAACGTCGAGCTCACGTACTCGCGCATCCACCGACCTGCCGACAGCGGACTATTCGTCGAACTCATTGGGCCATTGTGTGCAGATCGCACAATCCCTGGATGTCGTATGGCATGAATACCCAAAAGGCCGCGGAAGACTTGTGCGATCCGCACATATCGCGCGCTCGCGATCTCCCACTCCTGGCGGCCGAGGTCGACAGGAGGGCTCGCCCGGCGCGGGCTAGGGTCGGAGCCATGGCACAGACGGAGGGCCCGGTGATCGCGGTGTGGCCGGGTAGCGCCTACCCGCTCGGCGCGACGTACGACGGCGCGGGCACCAACTTCTCGCTGTTCTCCGAGGTGGCCGACGCGGTCGAGTTGTGCCTGATCGCCAAGGACGGCGCCGAGACCCGGGTGCCGCTCGAGGAGGTCGACGGCTTCGTCTGGCACGCCTACCTGCCGACGATCGCGCCGGGTCAGCGTTACGGCTTCCGCGTGCACGGCCCGCACGACCCGGAATCGGGTCACCGCTGCGACCCGGCCAAGCTGCTGCTCGATCCCTACGGCAAGGCGTTCGACGGCTCATTCGGCGCCGGCCCCGCGCTGCACACATTCGGCGCGGACACATTGGGACACACCATGACCACGGTGGTGATCAACCCCTTCTTCGACTGGGCGTCCGAACGCGCGCCCAGGCGTCCGTACCACGACACGCTGATCTACGAGGCGCACGTCAAGGGGATGACGGCCACCCATCCCGCTGTGCCGGAGGAGCTTCGGGGCACCTACGCCGGCCTGGCGCACCCCGCCATCATCGACCACCTGCAGGGCCTCGGGGTCACCGCGATCGAGTTGATGCCCGTGCACCAGTTCATGCACGACCAGACCCTGCTCGACCTCGGGCTGCGGAACTACTGGGGCTACAACACCTTCGGATTCCTGGCCCCGCACGCCGATTACGCCGCCACCACCAAGGCGGGCGGTGCGGTCACCGAGTTCAAGGCGATGGTGCGGGCCTACCACGAGGCGGGCATCGAGGTGATCCTCGACGTGGTCTACAACCACACCGCCGAGGGCAACCACCTGGGCCCGACGATCAACTTCAGGGGCATCGACAACGCCGCGTACTACCGTCTGGTCGAGGGCGACCTGGCGCACTACATGGACTACACGGGCACCGGGAACAGCCTCAACGCCCGGCACCCGCACACGCTGCAACTGATCATGGATTCGTTGCGGTACTGGGTGACCGAGATGCATGTGGACGGATTCCGCTTCGATCTGGCGTCGACCCTGGCGCGCGAACTCCACGATGTGGACCGGCTGTCGGCGTTCTTCGACCTGGTGCAGCAGGACCCGATCGTCAGCCAGGTCAAGCTGATCGCCGAACCCTGGGACGTCGGCGAGGGCGGCTACCAGGTGGGCAACTTCCCTGGCCTGTGGACGGAGTGGAACGGCAAATACCGCGACACCGTCCGTGACTACTGGCGCGGCGAACCGTCGACCCTCGGAGAGTTCGCGTCCCGCCTGACCGGCTCGTCGGATCTGTACGAGGCGACCGGGCGCAGGCCGAGCGCCAGCATCAACTTCGTCACCGCGCACGACGGCTTCACCCTCGCGGACCTGGTGTCCTACAACGACAAACACAACCGGGCGAACGGCGAGGACAACAAGGACGGCGAGAGCCACAACCGGTCCTGGAACTGCGGGGTGGAGGGCCAGACCGACGACCACGAGATCCTGGCGCTGCGGTCCCGTCAGCAGCGCAACCTGCTGGCCACCCTGCTACTGAGCCAGGGCACCCCGATGCTCGCGCACGGCGACGAGATGGGCCGGACCCAGCACGGGAACAACAATGTGTACTGCCAGGATTCGCCGCTCGCCTGGATGGACTGGTCGCTCGCCGAGACGAACGCGGAGCTGGTCGAGTTCACCCGCAACGTGATCGCGCTGCGGGCAGCGCATCCGGTGTTCCGGCGCAGGCGGTTCCTCGAAGGCGGTCCGATCCGGTCCGGCGAGCAGGCCCGCGACATCGCCTGGCTGACCCCGGCGGGCGAGGAGATGACGCCGGCGGACTGGGGCAGCGGGTTCGGCAGGTCGTTGGCGGTGTTCCTCGACGGCGAGGGCATCCAGGAGCCCGACCAGCGCGGCAGGCGGGTGGTCGACGACTCGTTCCTGTTGTGTTTCAACGCCCATGACCAGGCGCTCGAGTTCACCGTCCCCGATGACGGCAGCGGCGCGCACTGGGCGGTCGCGCTGGACACCGCCGCCGACACCGGCCTGGTCGACGCGGTGGTCGGCGGCGGCGGGACCACGAAGGTGGCGGCGCGGTCGGTCGTCGTGCTGCGTTCGGTTCCGTGACCGAGCCCGCGATCACCGGCACCTACCGGCTGCAGCTGCGCGGGGATGCGTTCACCCTCGACGACGCCAGGCGGCTGGCGGACTACCTGGACGATCTCGGTGTCTCCCACCTGTACCTGTCCCCCGTGCTGACCGCGACCGCGGGATCGACCCACGGATACGACGTCACCGACCCGACGACGGTGTCCCCCGCACTGGGCGGCCGGAAGTCCTTGGCGGCGTTGGCGGCCGAGCTGCGCGGCCGCGGGATGGGCCTGATCGTCGACCTGGTGCCCAATCACGTCGGGGTCGCCGACCCGAGGCAGAACCACTGGTGGTGGGACGTGCTCCGGCACGGCCGCGACTCCGAGTACGCGTCGTACTTCGACATCGACTGGGCGCAGGGACGATTCGCGGTGCCCGCGCTCGGCGACGACGAGCCTCTCACCGTCGACCGCACCGGACCCGAGCCGATGCTCGCGTACCACGAACACCGGTACCCGATCGCACCCGGAACCGACAGCGGCGACGCGGAGGCGGTGCACTCGCGGCAGGCATACGAGCTGGTGGACTGGCGCAGCGGCCGCGTCGGCTACCGGCGGTTCTTCACCGTGGGCGAACTCGCCGCGCTGCGCCAGGAAGATCCGGCGGTATTCGAGGCGACCCACCGTGAGGTCCGATCCTGGGTGACGGACGGACTCGTCGACGGGGTGCGGGTCGATCACCCCGACGGGCTCGCGGACCCGGCCGGCTACCTACGCCGACTGCGCGAGCTGCTCGGGCCGGACCGATGGCTGGTGATCGAGAAGATCCTGGCTCCGGGCGAACCGCTCGACCCCGCGCTCCCGGTGGATGGCACCACGGGATACGACGCCCTCGGCGAGCTGACCGGGGTGTTCCTCGACCCCACGGGCGAACAGGAGCTGACGGACCTGCATCGACTGCGCACCGGCGACCGAGGCGATTCGCAGTCGCTGCGCAGGTCCGAGGATTCGCTCAAGCGCGAGGTGCTGCGTGGCGGCCTGGCCCCGGAGGTCCGCCGCGTGGTCGGCGCGATTCGCCGCGATTGCTCAGCCGACCTCGACACCGAAACCCTGACCTCGGCAGTGGTGGAGACCCTCGCGCTGGTCCCCTACTACCGCACCGACTACGGCCCGACGTCCGCCGCGCTCGGCGAGGCGATCGGCGTTGTGTCCGAAGAGCATCCGGAGCTGCGCGACGCGCTGTCGGCGCTGTCCGAGGCGGTGAGTTCGAACGGCGAGGCGGCGGCGAGGCTGCAGCAGGTGTGCGGCGCCGCGATGGCCAAGGCCGTCGAGGACCGCCTCTTCTACCGGACCGCACGGCTGATTTCGTTGCAGGAGGTGGGCGGCGATCCGGGGACCTTCGGCGAATCGGTTGCGCAGTTCCACCTCGCGCAAACCGGGCGGGCGCGGCACTGGCCGGCGGCGATGACCACCCTGTCCACCCATGACACCAAACGGGGCGAGGACGTGCGGGCCCGGATCGGCGTGCTGTCACAGGCCGCGGGGCTGTGGTCCTCCTCGGTGCTCGCGTGGGAGGCACTCGCCCCGAGCCCGGACCCCGCGACCGGACTGTTCCTGTGGCAGACGATGTTCGGGGTGTGGCCTGTCATCGGCGGACCGGACGCCACGGTGCGCGCACGACTGCACGCGTACGCGGAGAAGGCAGTGCGGGAATCCGGAGTCTGGACGTCCTGGGAGCGCGTCGACGCGGCCTTCGAGTCACGGGTCCACGCCTGGATCGACGAGGTGATCGACGGTCCGGTCTCGGCGTCGATGTCGGACCTCGTCCGAATCCTCGCGCCGCACGGCCGGATCGACTCCCTCGGACAGAAGCTGCTGCAGTTGGCCGGTCCGGGCATCCCGGACGTGTACCAGGGCACCGAACTGTGGGAGGACTCACTGGTGGACCCGGACAACCGGCGCCCGGTGGACTTCGGCGTGCGGCGACGGCTGGCGGCCGACCTGCGGCCGGTGTCGGCCGTCGACGCGGTCGCGAAGCTGCTGGTGACCCGCGCCGCCCTGCGCCTGCGACGGGAGCGGCCGTCGAGCTTCGTCGGCGGCTCCTATGCCGCGATCACCGCCGACGGTCCGGCGGCCGCACACCTGCTCGGGTTCGCGCGCGGCGAGGACGTGGTCGCGGTCGCCACCCGGCACAGCCTCGGCCTGGCCGAGCGCGGCTGGCGCGACACCTCGGTCTCGCTGCCGCCCGGCACGTGGATCGACCGGCTCACCGGGCAGGTGCTCACCGGCGAAGTGCAGGTAGCGGCGTTGTTTGACCGGCTACCGGTAGCGCTGCTCGTCCGCGACTGAGCTGCGCGCATTCCGCTGACCGAGACCATTCGGCACTCGATGACGAAACATCGCCTACTGTGAACTGCAACACGTTCACGATGCACCCGGAAGGCTTACAGCAATGGCGGATCGGTTCGAAGGCAAGGTCGCATTCATCACCGGCGCGGCGCGCGGTCAGGGCAGGGCCGAGGCGGTCAAGTTCGCGGAGGGGGGCGCGGACATCATCGCCCTCGACGCGTGCATCGACTTCGCCTCGACGCCCTACGCGGGCGCGACCGAGGAGGATCTCGCCGAGACCGTCCGCCTGGTCGAGGAGCAAGGCCGCAAGATCGTCGCCACCAAGGCCGACGTCCGCGATTTCGCCGCGGTGACCGCCGCTCTCGATGCCGGCGTCGAGGCCTTCGGCCGACTGGACTATGTCGTCGCCAACGCCGGAATCTGTTCGTCGGCCCTGTCCTGGGAGATCACCCCGGAGCAGTGGCAGGAGACCATCGACGTCAACCTGACCGGCGTGTTCTTCACCTGCAAGGCTGCCATCCCGAAGCTGATCGAACAGGGCGAGGGCGGCGCCATCGTCGTCACCAGTTCGGTCTCGGCGCTCAAGGGTGCACCCTTCGTCGGCCACTACGTCGCCAGCAAGGCCGGTATCGCCGGCCTGACCCGGACCATGGCCAACGAGCTCGGCATGCACAAGATCCGCGTCAACAGCGTGCACCCGTATGGCGTCAACAGCGGCATGATCATGTCCGACATGCTCCCGCTGCTCGAGCGCTTCTCCGACACCCTCGCTCCCGCCTTCATGGCCTCGCTCCCCTATGGATTCAGCGAGCCGGAGGATGTCGCCAACGTGGTCGCCTTCCTCTGCTCGGACGAGGCCCATCACATCACCGGCATCAACATGCCGATCGATCTGGGCAACGCCGCGCGCTGACCCCGTCAGTACATCGACGAACCGCCGGCCGGGATCACCCGACCGGCGGTTCGTCGTCGGCGTGGGAAGTCCGGCGCTGCTCGAAACTTGATCTCACCCATCGTCATCGAGTCTGGACATGCTCGTCGAGGAATTGCTGTGTCATCTCGGCAATCGCCGCGGCGTTGGCGTGGAACAGGTAGTGGTGGCCGTCCATGATCGAGACCTGTTGGATCGCCGGGTTGCTGATCGCGGCGCGGTGCGCGGGTTCCCATTCCGGTTCCACCTCGAGGGTGGAGGCGGCGAGGATCGACAGGGCAGGCAGCGTCGACGGGAACACGGCGCCCTCGGCCGCTCGCACGTTCTCCGCCCCGCGGGCCATCTCGTCCAGCACGGTCGGGTTCAGCACCCACGAGTACGCACGCAGGTACAGGTCCTGCTGGTCCGAGCTGTACTCGGCTGTGTCGCCGAGGCTCTCCCGGTAGTCGGCCACCAGGCCAAGGTAATCGGTGCTCTTGTCCAGGGCGATCAGGTCTCGGGTGCCGCCGACCGCGTTGACGCCGGACATCCACCTCGGCCAGTCCGGCGAGTCCGTGGCGCCGTCGGAGGTGTAGCGCTCGTCGTCCAGGCCCACCACTGCGGCGACCTCGTCCGGGTGGTGGGTGGCCCACCACATCGCATACAGACCCGAAATCGAATGGGGCATCAGGACGTAGGGGCCGCTGCGCCCCAGTTCCCGGAGCGCAGACCGGGTCTCGTCGACGATCGCCTCGCTGGTACGGGGGACGTCGGTGCCGTCGCTGAGACCCAGCCCGAAAGGCTCGACGGTGACGACCGTGTTCTGTTCCGCCAGGCGCCGGGCCAGCGGGGCGAAGCCGAGGATCGGCTCCGGCGTGCCCAGACCCGGCATCAGGACGACGGTCTGCGGTCCCGAACCCTGGACCGCGACGCTCATCCGGTGCCCGTCGACGTCGACATACCGATGTCCGGGGCCGATCAACTGCTCGATGGCCTGCTTGTCGCGCGGCGTCTGCCACCAATGGACCGCCGCTGAAATTCCAACGGCAACAACGACTACCGAGACCAACCCGGCGAAGATCCATCGCACCACACGAAATAGCCTGCGCCGCGACTTCGGAGGCGCACCCAAGGGTAAGGCGCGCGGTGCGTACCGCTCTGGCGGAGGACCTTTCACGGAAGAGGATCGACGACCAGCCACTGCACCGTGCCTCCTACGTTCCACACTGCGTCTTGATTGTCGAGAGCCGCCACGTACACGACCCCAGCTTGTGCGCCGGTGATCTCACCGCTCAGACCTGACGGTGGACTGGGCTCGAGGAACTCGGAAGGGTCCGGCCCTGGCCACACAGGTACATCATGTGGGGAGATATCGGTGTCAATGAAGGCCGGTCGGTGTACGACCACCCGATCGGGAATGGGTTTGGATTCCGCCGCCACTGTGATGCCTGTTCCCGAGACATCTTCATTGCCTCCGCTACCGCAGCCCACCACGGCAAGAGCAAGACCTGCGACTGCCAAACCCACCACTGCACGACGTACGTGCACCGTTTGCTCCCCTCCGGTCACCTAAACCCTCTGCGCGAGTCCACCATCGCATGTAGGGATCGCCACCACTCACGCTTTCGCCGGGATCCGCGAGCGGTGTGGCAGCCTGGCTTGATGGGCAAGCACCGAAAGCGGTCCGTCGCCGATCGAGAGCATGGCACTGCTCAGGCCGGCGGTGCCGTCGCCCTCGCCACTGCTGTCAGTCGAATCACCGGATTCGTGCGGACGGCAGCGCTCGCCGCGGTCCTGGGCACAGCTGCGGTCGCCGATGCGTACAACGGAGCGAACAGCTTCCCCAACATGGTCTACGCACTGCTGCTCGGCGGGATCCTCACCAGCATCGTGATACCACTGCTCACGCGGGCTCGAGCGCGTGGCGTGGCCGGGGAACTCGAGTTCACCCAGCGATTGCTTTCGGCCGCCACCGTTGCGATGGCCGCGATCACCGTTGTGGCCGTGTTGTGCACTCCGCTTCTCACCGCCTTGTTCGTCGACGACTCCGCGCAGCGGGTTCTGGCCACATTCTTCGCTTACCTCCTGCTGCCGGAGATCTTCTTCTACGGATTGACGGCCTTGCTGACCGCGGTGTTGAACGTGCGGGGCATCTTCGGGCCCGGAGCGTGGGCTCCGGTGGTCAACAACATCATCGTGCTCGTGACGGTCGGGGCATTCGTCCTGCTACCCGGTCCACTGACCCTCACCCCGACGTCGATGACGGCGGCGCAGGTCGCGACCCTCGGGGCCGGAACCGGGTTGGGGATCGCGGTGCAGGCAGGTTGGGTGGTGATGGCCCTGCGGCGCACCGGCTTTCGGTGGCGTTGGCGGGGCGTTCGGCTTCTCCCCTACACGTGGCGGCCCGTCCGCAGGGGACTTCCGCTGCTCGGTTGGGTGATGGCGTATGTCGTGACCAGCCAGATCGGCGTCGCGGTCGTGCTCAAGGTGGCGTTCAGTCACGGCGGTGTCTCCACCTACACCTATGCAGATCTGCTGTTCCAAGTCCCCTACGGCATTCTCGGGGTGTCGCTGCTGACCGTGCTGATGCCGCGGATCTCCCGTGCCGCCGCTGACGGTGATCGTGCCGCGATACTGTCCGATCTCGGTCGCGGAGCCCGATACTCGGTGGTGGCGCTGGTCCCGGTCACGGTCGCGATGACACTTCTCGGGCCCGCCCTGTCCACCGTCATCTTCGTCGGTCGCGTCGAGGTCGCCGACGCTCGGTTGATCGGCACCGCGCTGGCCGTGTCCGCGTTCGGGCTGGTCCCGTTGGCGATCGTCATGCTGCAGCTGCGCGTCTTCTATGCCGGCAACGATCTGCGCACCCCTGCATTGATCAACGTCGCGATGGTCGCTACGAAGATCGTGGTGGTCCTCGTAGCCTCGGCGACCCTGCCCGATCGCGGAGTGGTGCTCGCGCTGTGCGTCGCCGGGTCCGTCTCCTACCTCGCCGGGGCGACCCTGGGCCACTACCTGCTACGCCGTCGCTACGGCTTGCTCGGATTCCACCACGTGCGCGACACCGCAATGGGGGTCGGGACAGCCGCGGTGATCGCGGGAACTGCCTGCTTCGCTGTCGTCCGGATCACCGAGTCGTACATTCCAGATCCCCGAAGCGGTGCTGCTGCCTCCCTGTTTGCCGGCACGCTCACAGCGCTGATCATCTTCGCCATTGCCGCGAAGGCCATCGGGATACCGGAAATCCGTCATGCCCGTGCCATCTTGCGGCGCTGATACGTCAGCATGACTGCCGGCCGAGGACGTGTCGGAATGCCTTCTCAACCCTTGAACCTCACGATTCGACGCCGTCAAGCACGTCGCGGAGTCGCAACAAGGCAACCTTCCAGCCCCGCTCCAAGGCATTACGGGCCATCTTCTGTCGACGGTCATCGATGTCAAAGCCTGTTTGCGTCAACAGAAATCGCGTGCCGCAGCCCTGCGGATGGAGCATCCAGTCGACAACCCACCGCGCGGGATCCTCAGCTCGCAGATCGGCCCAGCTGAATTTCAACTGCTCACCTGGCCGAGCCACCAGGACTTCGCAGGCAATCTCACCGGTCGGCTGAGTGGGTACCTCGAGAACGAACTGCGTTCCGACTGACGCAACGAACCCGATGGATCGAGTCATCCACCGCTCGAGCAGATCCGGCTCTGTCAGTGCACGCCAAACGGCGTCTGGCGACTGCGGGAAGAAACTGCCGATCTCGACAGCAGCGGGATTCAACTCTGCGTCAGCAATCATCGGCCGCCCTTTCATCAAGTCCAACCTTGTCCGAAGCATGCCACGACGGATCGCCGTGCATCGAGACCCGCTAGAACCCAACGATGGGTTTTGGCAGGCGCACAGAGCGTCGAGCACGAACTCTCGCGCGACCATCGGAGTCGGAAGTTCGTCCGCATTCCACCATTGCGGGCCGCGGCCTTCTCAGGCTCCACCAGTCGTGGCTCATCAGTTGCAAGCCAAGCGTGAGCGCTGTGCAGCCTGCACCCAACGACAGCCGCCATGGTGCAGATGTACAGGACGGCGACTGCACGCGCTGACGCGGAACGACGTCTCGGGGGCCTTCACACGATCCGTGGCTTCGGATCATGCCCTTCCCCAGAGACCGCCACCTGACAGTGCGAGAACAGCGCCTACCGCCGCGAGCGTCAGCCAAGAACAACGTTCACCAGCGCCGCCACGCACGCTCTCGGCGGCGAACCTCGCCAATTCCTGCCCATTGTTTGCGCCGAACGCCGAGAGTAGAGTCGAATGCATGTTCGAATCGCGTGGTGAGGTCAGGGTCGGCGAGGTGAGGCCGGGCGCCGAGGCGGGGGCCTTCTCGCTGCTCGATGATGTCGCTGCGTTGGAGGATGTCGGGTTGTCGTGTGTGGTCGAGAATCGTTTCGCGGCGCGGAAGGTGTTGGCGGCGGGTCGGTTCTGGGAGTCGTGGATCGAGCGTGATGTGCGGTTGGGGTCGGGCGACATCA
>NZ_JBHZBV010000022.1:0-14447 GCF_042754885.1 Rhodococcus sp. NPDC059179
GGCCGCGACCGCAGCGGCGGAAAACGCTTTCGGCTCCGATCTCGGTTCGTCTTCGTCGGTGCTGGCGGATACGCGCTCAAGCTCCTACAGAAGGCAAAGGTTCCGGAGGCGCGTGGGTACGCAGTCTTCCCGCTCGGCGCGCAGTTCTTGCGCACCAGCAACCCCGACGTCGTCGCACAGCACACCGCGAAGGTCTACAGCCAAGCCTCCGTCGGTGCCCCACCGATGTCGGTACCCCACCTCGACAGGCGAGCTGTCGACGGTCGCCCGTCGCTGATGTTCGGGCCCTACGCGTCGTTCAGTACCAGGCTCCTCAAACACGGCAGGCTCACTGACCTGTTCACAACAATCCGACTGCGCAACATTGCACCGCTGCTCGCCGTCGGCGCTCAGAACTTGCCGCTCCTGCGGTACCTGATCGGTGAGCTGCTGGCGTCACGGAAACGAAAGTTCGCACAACTCAAGCGTTTCTACCCCGACGCCGACCCAGTTGACTGGGAGCTGGTGCAGGCCGGCCAACGCGCCCAGTTGATCAAGCCCGACCTCCGCAAGATCGGTGTACTGACCTTCGGGACCGAGATGGTGACCAGCGCCGACGGGACCATCGCCGGACTGCTCGGCGCATCGCCCGGTGCCTCGATCGCCCCGGCCGTGATGGTCGACCTCCTCGCCACCTGCTTCCCCGCCCGCCACGAGGACTGGGAGTCGACGTTGCGGAAGCTCATGCCGGGCATCGAGTCCCGAGTGGACACAAGCCAACACAACGTCGACGCCAACCTCGAACGCACCGGTCGGATCCTCGGGGTGGCACCACGATCCAGTTAGCCGGACACCAGTCGAAGCCGTCGGGCCAGATCGGAGGCGAAGAAACGATCCGGGTCCACGCTGTCCCGAACACTTCGCCATTCGTCGAGCCGCGGGTACATCTGGGTGATGCGTTCGGGAGTCGTGCGTGAGTCCTTGGCGAAGTAGAGCCGGCCGCCCGCAGCCAGCACCTGCTCGTCGAGCTCGTCGCAGAATCGCCCGAGCCCGGCGCGGATCGGGAAGTCGAGACTGAGCATGAATCCCGGATGCGGCCACGAGAGCGGCGCGGGATTGCTGTCACCCATCCTCTTGAACACGTTGAGGAATGATCGATGCCCGGACTCGGCGATCCTGCGCACGATGTCGGCGAGTTGCTGCTCGGCGCCGAACGGGATGGAGAACTGGTACTGCATGAACCCCTGGGGGCCGTAGGCGCGGTTCCACTCTCCGAGGAGGTCGAGCGGGTGGTAGAACTGCGTCAGATTCTGGACGGTGCCCCGGCCGTGCTTCGGGTACATCCGGTGGGCGGCCTCGGCGGCGACCCGCGTGGTGAGGCGGTTGACCAGCCCGCTCGGGAAGATGTCGGGGACGGTGAGTAGCTGAGGAGCGTTGAACCGCAAGGGGTCCCGGCGCAGCTTCGGTGGCAGTTGGTCGAGGGTCGCCAGCGATCCGCGGGTGAATCCCGCTCGGCCGAGCTTCGGCCCGGTGGAGATGGTGTCGGGCACCGACATCGAGTAGTCGTAGCCCTCGTCGGAGCCGCCGGTGAGCAGTTCCATCGTCTCGTCGAGGTTGGCGGTGCGGTCGTGGTCGGCGATGAAGTAGGCCGTCTCGGTGTGCTTCATCCGCACGCGTGCCCGGACAACGATGCCCGTGAGCCCCATTCCTCCGACGGTGGCCCAGAACAGGGCCTGTTCGTCGCCGGTCGGGGAGATGGTGCGGATGCTTCCGTCGGCGGTGAGCAGGTCGAGCGACTCGACGTGGTTGCCGAAGCTGCCGTGTGAGTGGTGGTTCTTGCCGTGGATGTCGGCTCCGATGGCTCCGCCGACCGTGACCTGCCTGGTTCCGGGCAGGACGGGAACCCACAGGCCGTGGGGCAGGACGGCGCGCATCAGCGCGTCGAGGCTGACGCCGGCGTCGAGGTCCACGACCCCGGAATCGGGGTCGATGTGATAGATCCGGTCGAGGGCGGTCATGTCGATGACCAGCCCGCCCGCGTTCTGGGCGGGGTCGCCGTAGCTGCGGCCGAGACCGCGCGCGATTACCCCTCTCGGTCCGGCTTGGCTCACGGCTTTGGCGATGGTCTCGAGGTCGGGGGTCGACAGCACGTCGGCTGGTGTTGCTGCACGCCTACCCCACCCGCTCAGAGAACGCCGTTCGGTTCTGAACTCGGTCGTCACAGTCACCGGACCACGATAGCCACATGCCAGGCGTGTCCACTCGGTTCGGCTCCCGCGGAGTCTCCCAATCCGGACGGACGAACGCGATAACACCGTCCGATTGAGGGCGTCCACTCTGCTGTGCGGTCGGATAGCCGATGACTGCAGGCACCTCCGCGCGAAACCGGATTCAAGGCTTTGTCACGCAACGGAGTTGACCTTGACGCTAGGTCATAGTTGACACTCGACTCATGCGAATAGGTCAGCTCGCCGACGCGGCCGGTACGACGCCGAGAACGGTGCGCCACTACCACCGGCTCGGCTTGCTCGAGGAACCACAACGCCTGCCGAACGGCTATCGCGAATACACCGTGAGCGATGCCGTTCGGTTGATGCGGATCCGCTGGCTCGCCGACAGTGGCGTCCCGCTCGGCTCGGTGGCCGCCATTCTCTCAGAGGATGTTTCGGACGAAGTCGAGAGCGACGTAGTCGCGGATCTGCGGGCGTTGATCAGTGCAGTGCAGGTTGAACAGGCCAAACTCGCCCGGCGGCACGGTCGGCTGGCGTCGATGCTTGCCGACGCCGAGAACGGGAATCCGATCTCTGCACTGCCCGCAGATATTGCAGCGGCACTGGCCGACGTCATCGACGGTGCTCAGTTGCCGAAGGTGAGTGCGGTTCTTCGACGTGAACGCGACCTGCTCGAGGTGCTCGCGATCTCCGGGGCGGTCCCGGAGGAGCTTCTGGCCTGGTACGCGGCAGCGATCGCTGATGACGAGCAGCGCGAGCGGTCTCTGGCGTTGCTCGCGGACTGGTCCGATCTCGAAGGCCGCAACCCGCATTCAGCGGAAGCGGAGATCGAAGCGCTCTCTCGCAGACTGCTTGGGCATTTCGAGCACCAGCAGACGCTGGCAGACCTCCATGCGGCTGTACCCACCGTCGCTACGGACGCCGGTCTTGCGCTGTCGCTCGACGACGTCATTCCGGACGACGCTCAGCGTGAGGTCGTGCTCCGGGTCCAACGCAGGCTTCTCGCCGGAATGTCTGAGTCCGAGGGTGTCTGATGGCATTCCTGAGGAGTCGGCGGTTCCATTGGATCGCCCAGATGGTGACGGGTGATCGTCCTGGGCGTCAACGGCGCGCTGCTTGCCACGGGTTTCCTCACGCGAGCGCAGGCGGTCCTGCTGTTCGCGGTGGTCGAGGTTCCCCTTGCATGCGTCGTTGGTGTCGCGCTGGCCACCGGGGTCGTGGCGCAGCGGCGCCGTGGCCTTGGGATACGACAGTCGGTATCCCGAGTACTCGGTGTCTCTCCGTTCTGGCCGCTGGTGCGAGCTGAGATCCGGGCCTACCGGTCCCTGTGGCTGTGGACGCGCGGCCGCTACTTAGGCATCGAGCCCGGTGCCCTCGTGTTCACCGCGAGCCGAGGGACGTTGGTGGTGCCTGCGGCCTTCGCGATCGCCACCGTTATCGAGATCGGGGTGCTGCATCTCCTACTGCCCTGGTGGTGGCTCCGGATTGTGGTTGCGGGCCTCTCGGTCTGGTCGTTGGTGGCTTTGTTGGGCTACCTGGCGGTTCACCGCGTCCATCCGCACTACCTGACCGAGAGGCAGTTCGTGGTGCGGCAATCTGGAGCGGTGGTGGCCATCGTCGACCGGGCGGACATCGTGTCCGTTGCGCTCTGCCGCCGATACGCCGAGACGGCACCCACGGTCATCGATGGTCGGCTGTATCTCCCCAACGCGGACGGGACGACGGTCGATATCGTGCTCGCATCCCCGGTGACCGCACAGCTGCCGGCGCTGCTCGCCAGCCGTCGAAAGGTCCACGTCGTGGATCGCATCAGTGTGTATGTGGATGAACCCACGCAACTGGTTTCGGCGTTGAGCGAGCTGCCGTCCACTGTTGCGCGCACCGCATCGACAGAAGACATGCCCGAGGCGCGATAGGGATCGAAATCTGCTGAGAGCGCAGGCTGCAGGATTAATAGGTGAACCCAAGCAGACCTCATGGGCTGCACGAAGATTGGATTGGTTGACCGGTAGGTGATCAGCCTATAGGGGGCTCCTGATCACACAAATCTGGATCAGTTCCGATTGGAACAGCGACACCGCGGCGCCTTAGTCTCGGTCTACTTGAATGTTCCCGATGTCGTTCCATCTTTCATGCCAGGGCAATGGATCTGTCCAGTGGCGTAGAGACCTTCAGGAAGGAGCAACGAGAACGCCACGGAGCGGTGGTCATTGCTCATTTCCGCTGTGAGGCGGTTCCGGTATCGCCTGCCTCGCCGGCTCCATAGTTTCGGCGGCTGCCGTACTCGTCGGTGAACGCGGCCACGCCCCCGACAGGAGACTTCTGCGCGTTGAGTTCGTCGGTGATGTCGTTCACCTGGATCCGAACGATGAAGTCCTGGCCGGGCGTCTCGCCCCCGCCGTTGTACCCGAAGCCGCGCGTGTGCGCCTCGTGCCGCCACATTCTGGGGGTGGTCGAGAAAGAGCACGTGACGAGGGACGCGTCCGAGATCGAGACTCGCCCCGCCAGGCCTCCAGCAGGTTCCAGATACGCTCCAGGAGTAGTCGCTTCGGGAAGATGCGGGACGGGAGCAAGCTGCCGATGAGTAGCACCCTTTTCGGCGGTGTAGCGAAACCCTGGCTGTTCCGTCGGGCTAGTGTGCACCTCGACTGCGGGTGAGCAGGCAACGAGGGCGCCAGCCAGAAATGCAAGGGTTCCCGTCGGCCAGCTCGCGTTAAGTGCAGCCTGGTGGCGTCGCGATTGCCGACAGCGCGAGTTGCCTTCCATTCGGGAAGCCTATAGGCGCTGGGCGGCCGGCAGAGAGTGGAGGCCTGCGGGATTATCTGGCGCGGCACCCCCGCAACGATGACCTCACTGCGCCGCTGTTCCCGGCGATGCGGCAGTCGCGCAGCGGCCCACCGGGGTACAAGCGCAGCCCCGGCAGGCCGACGACGTGGTGCCGATCCGCCGTGGGTCGGTGGGGTAGGGGTGGGCGTCTCAGCTCACCGACAGCATGTTTGCGAGGTAGCCAGTGATTACACCGACGACCAGCAGTCCGATACCGGACCAGGTGCGCGCCTTGCTGATCGCGAACTGAGCCTGGACGAATTCGGTCAATGCCTGGCGTTCGATCTTGCTGCTCGGCCCAAGCTGGTCGGCCAGTGCTTCACGTGCAGCGGGGACAATCGTTGGTAGGCGAATGGAGCCGCCTCCGAAGCCGGGGACCGAACGTCCGCTCTGCCCCGCCAGGTGGTCCACGTGCTGCTGGCGGGCTTCCTCCGCGTCATCAAGCCGTCCCTTGAATGCGGCGAGGTTACGTTGGGACTGCCTGAAGTCGAGTACGACCAGCGACGCACCCGCCAGCTGAAGCACGAGCGCCACCGTGTTCAGCGTGTAGACGGCGATATCCATAGCGCGGGACTGTAGCGGCCACCACCGACACCAACCCTGCACTGCGCGCCGGGGTGGGGCCGGGGTGGAAGCCCGAGAAATGCAAAGCCCCGACCAGAAACGATCTGTGCCGGGGCTTTCGTTTGATGGATGGAGAGAGGGCCGGGAGGTATCGCTGTACGGCGCTTGGCATGCCCTCCAAGGTGGGATCCGCCCCGACCCTGCTGTAGTGCCAGAGGAGGCCGCGAGCGTCAGCTGCTCGGCCGAATTCCAGGACGATGCTTCGCCCGGCCGCAGACGATAAGGGCTCAGGTCGGACGACAAGCGGAACCGAACGAACATGGGCACAGTTTGTCCTCGTGCAACACTGAGCACACGATGAAGAGAACATCGATCAACTGGGGGGTGTGGATGCCGCTCCTGACGCTCGGTCTCATCGCCGGATGCGCGGCGGCGGAGTCGATCAACCCGTACCCGGATTCACCCGCGGCCGTGTTCTCGAAGAACGGTCACACGGGCCCGCGGGACCTACCGGAGGTACCCGAGCTCCCAGCCCCGACGACGCCGGGTGCCAGATTCACACTCGATGGACTGTGGTCGGGAACGGCGGTCAGCGACGACCCAGCAGATCTGTCGTGCACCTATGACGCCGAGGACAAGAGCCGGACTTACAACGTCACGACGCAGACGACGAGTCAGTTCTCCGGCGTCGACAACTATCCGACCGAGGACTTCTACAGCCTCTCCGTGGTCGTCATGGACGAGACGCGGTTGGAGGGCACAGACGAATGGACCGCGCAGGCCATCGTGGCCTTCGCCGATTCGACAGGCACATACGTCCAGATGGCGGCACCCGACAGCAACAGCATCGCCGTCCACGCAAGTGACGACAAATCTGCGGTGGCTTTCTCGATGATCAACACGGCAGAGGGCAACCGAAGTGAAGGATCACCAACGACGGCGGTCGGCACGATCACCTGTCCCCACTAGCGACCCTCACCTATCGCGATTGGACTCGACTCACGGTTCTCGGCGGTTCGGTGAAACTAGAGTTTCAGCGAGGGCGGAATCGCCGCAATCCGACCTGTGGGAACCCTCAGTGGCCCACCCAGCGTCTGGCGAACGATCGTGGCCACGATTCCCTACGCAGAGCCCTTCGGCACATGTAATCATGCGTACGACTTGTCGGCCGTGATCCAATACCGTCGTGCCGGAACGAGTTCGGTATCCCGGATGCTCTCATAGACGTTGCCATTGCGCTCGATCGTCCCAAGTAACTGGGGCGCGACGAAGGGTGCCTCCCCATCGGGAGAGGCACCCTTCGTCGATTCTGGTTAAAGGATCTGGTGGCTACGCGCCGGTGGTGCGGTCTTCACTTCGCCTCCGAAGTAGTGGCGGCCGCGCCGACTGCGGCGTAGGTGCCGGTCAGCGCAACCATGCCCACCGCGGCTCGGCGCGAGACATCACGACGGAGTAGATGCAGGAGTCCCGTGGCGGTGTCGGTGATATCGATCGCGAGCCCGAGCCGATGCCACCGGCGCCGCTCGGGTGGCTCGCTGGTCAGGTAAGCCAGGCCCATCGCGAGGGCGCGTGCTCCATAGATCCGGGTCAGGTAGGTCAGTTCAGGGGACGGCGCGACCCCAACGAGCCGCGCGAATCGTTGCGGCGCGGCCAGTGCCGCAACGGCCAAGGCGAGGCGGCCCGCAGCCAGGAGGCGTAGGGGGTCGTTCGTGTATCCGGTGCGCTCGGTTGCTGTGGTGGATGGTTCGAGCATCGTTGCTGGTCCTCTGGCTAGCGGATGGCCGCTGGACGCGCGGCACGGACAGGGCCGAAGCTAGCATAAGTTTTTGAAGTAGACTCTTAAATTAGTAACCCAGCTTTCATATCGCATCCTTCGCTGCTACCATGCACTTCATGGCGCGACGCACCTACCAGCAGTTCTGTGGTCTGGCCTATGCTCTCGATGCTGTGGGCGAGCGGTGGACGCTGCTGATCGTGCGTGAGCTGATGGCCGGCCCGCGGCGCTATTCCGACCTCGCGGAGGCACTCACAGGAATCGGGACGAGCCTGCTCGCGACTCGCTTGAAGCAACTCGAATCCGACGGCGCGGTCCGGCGCGCGCTGCTCAAAACGCCGAGTGTCGCGGTGATCTACGAACTCACCGAATCCGGCCGCGCCCTAGGCCGAGCTATCGAGCCTTTGGCGACTTGGGGCGCACGTTATTTGATGGGTGAGCGTGCAGCGAACGAGGTGTTCCGAGTCGACTGGGCCTTGGCCTTCATCGCCGAAGAAATGGAAGCTAACCTCCCGGAAGAGCTTCGCGTTGCCTACGACTTCCTTGTCGACGACAGCGCCGCGCGGCTGCTGCTCGACTCCGGGCGTACCCAGGTCACCGCCGTGCCCACGCAAGGGCAGGCCGCTGATGTTGTCATCCGCTGCGGTGCGCACGTACTCGCCGCGATCGTCGGCGGTCGTCTCGACATCGCCGACGCAATGCGCGCCGACCAAGTGCAAGTCGAGGGCGAGCCGATCGCCGCGAAGTCTCTTCTGTCGCTGATTCAGTCGCGGTAGGTCCGGAGTGCGATGAGCTTCCTGTGTTCCCTCAGACCTGCTCGAATGACCGACGTTAGCCGACGGATCCGTGACAGCTGGCGAACAAGGCGAGGTGTATCTATCGGTGCGGGCGATCCAATCGAGCGAGGGGACGATTTGCCTTTTATGGTGACCCGGAGGACTTCTCGTTGACAGAGTCGCATCGAATCTGACCCGCCGCGGATACCGACGTCGGTGTCGAGTCGATGCTCGTGCTGGTACCGGCAATGACGAAGGAGACCGCGGTGTGGTCGTCGCTCTCGATGATCTGCGCCTCGTTCGCGGTTCCGCTGAGTGTGTAGTGATTGCCGTCGGGATCGGAGAACTCGATCAACACGTATCCGGGTTGTGCATCTCGGTTGTCGTACACGTCTGCCTGGATGCGGAAGTCGCGGCCGGGGTTCTCGCCGCCGCCGTCGTATTCGGCGAAATCACTGGTGCTGACGACGAATTCTCGCCAGCCGTTCCCGTGCCGGCTCGTGTAGTGGGCGCAATCCGCCGCCCGTATCGTCGGCAGTGCGACGCGACCTGACCACTCGTCGCCGAGTTGGAGCCAACTCCCTGCCTGCGGATCTAGCGCCGGCACTTCGAGGTTCGAGATTCCGTGTGCACGGACGAAAGTTGACGGCGTCGCTGGTGGTTCAGAAGACCCGGATGCGCACGCAGATGTGACGACAAGCGTGCAGATCGCTGTCGTTGCACCGAACAGATAGCTTTTGGCATCCCCCACCACGTCTATCACCGTAGCGGAGTGCAACCCGGTCGTAGTTCTAGGTTCCGCGTCCTCGGCACCGCCAACGAGGGCAAGGGTCTATGGAGGAGGGCGACGGCGTGGCCATGCTCGACCTGACAACTGCCGTGTTCTGGCCGATTCAAGTCGATGTGCGGCGCTGTGTAATTTCGCCCACTGAACGACCGTTACTTGAGGACGGGGTGAATGGACGGGGACCAGATGGGCGCCGACGATCGGACCTCAGCCTGCATGCGGAGCGCGCCCCAAACAGGTCGAGGATTCGCCGAATCCTCTCAAAGAGGCCCACTCGGGAGGGAATCGTCTTTCGAAACCGACCGCGGATTCAATAGGTGAACACAACGGGCGTCAGTGAGTGAGCACCTATGGATGGAAGCGAAGCGAGAGCGATGGAGAGGTGTTCACCCATGGCGGTTCGTTCTGGGCTGCATGCGGATTGGATAGGTTGACCAGTCGGTAATCACACTTAACGGAGGCTCCAGATCACACGAATCTGGATGAGTTCCAGGAAGTTGGGGGCCGTGCACTCGTCGGTCCGCTCGCCGCGGTGCCGCTCTGGATTTTTGTGCGGTTGTGACGGCACACTGATCGCCGTGAGCATCTCCGCCGGACGAAATCCTGATGAGGCACCCCAGTGACCGACTCTCAGGACGCCTTCCCCATTGGGCTAGAGCATCGCCAACTGCTGAGCGTCTCATGGCTGCTCCGACTCGCCCGAGACTCGGGATACGAGCTGCCGCAGGTCGGCAGTTCCGGCGCCACACTCATCCTCGGTCGGCCTGACGGCTTTCACATCGACGTCACCCCGACCGACAACACACCGTGGATCTCCGCCACCGCCAGCGACTCAGGTGAGCAGACGCAGATCGATCACCTGGTGCGGCAAAGTGGAGCGCGGGTCGCGGCGGACGACTTCGGCGGACTTGTCTGGTACTCGACCACTCTCGAAGGGCGGCCGACACCACCTCTTGACGCGCATTTCATGTCTCGGATTCTCGAAGCGCTCGGCAGCCAGACGCGAATCGACGGATGGCGACGTCTCGGCTGGCACGTGCTGCTGAACTTCCGTGAAGAGCTGTCCGAAGGCGGCGCACCGGAGGGCGGCCTGCTGTTCGCGCCCAAACCGATCGTTGACGTCCATGTCGCGGTGCCGGGGCCGGTAGAGGGGCCGTTTACTAGCCAGATCGCCCACCGCAACGTCGAGCTGGTGGGGGCCATTTGCACCTTCGCTCTCGGCCGCCAGGTCGACCTGCCGCCCAACGTATTTCCCGCCAGCGATGAGGCTGTGGCCGAGCTTGAAGCCCGCCGCGAGGACCCGGCGATACTCACACTCGCGCGGAACGAGATCTCACTCGATATCTTCAACGATCTGCCCGCTCTGGGGGACCTTGCGAGCGTGGCCCGGGCGCGCGGCGCGTTCTTGAGTTACGACGCTGCCGTCCGGCAGGAGCGTGAGCAGGTTGCGGTGATCCTGTACGTCGTCGCAGCCGAGTGCCTGACCAACCCGTTTCAGCCCTGGAAGACCGAACGCCTGACCAGCAGGTTCATCAGTTTCTTCGACGAGTTGATGCCGCAAGACTTGGACGAACTGGTCCAGCACGCCAACTTTGAGGATGCCTTCGGCGTGGCCAGAGGTAGCAGGACCTCCCGGGCGTTGCGCCGCGAGCTGCTCTCCCGGCTTTACACACTGCGGTCGGAGTCCGTTCACGAAGGGCTCTCAGTCTCCTTCCAGGGCCTGGCCGGAATGGCACACGGTGCTGGTCTGCGCCGCACTCTCGCCTCCGATTTCGCCCAGAAAGCGATCCTACGATTCCTCCAATCGCCCCGAACGAGCTTGATCGGCCACCCAGCCTTGGATGGACAAGATCGTCCAGATCGCGGGTTGGGAAAGCGCAAAAGTCGGTCACGGACAACGGAAACCGGGCCATCCTGCTAGGCATGATGCACCGTGAGCGAACGGCGCGCCGATAGGTGAACTTAACGGCGCCTGATGGGTGAACACCCTATGGATGGATGGAGAGAGCGGGAGGTGTTCACTAGTGTCGAGTTGGTCTGGGCTGCATATAGATCGGATAGGTTGACCAGTCGGTAATCACACTTAGCGGGGGTGCATGGTCACCCAAATCTGTATTGGTTCCAGGGTGTAATGACGGCTGGGTCGAGGTGTGATGAATCGTCCTCGAGGCGTGAGCGAACGATGCGGCAGCCGTGGTCTGGCTCGATGCGAGCATAGGACCCACTCTGCCCCGTCGGGGCCAGAAATCCGCTCGCGTAGAGCATGTCTGACAAATTCCTGGTTCAGGCGATGACGGCATTCAGAAGTGCCGCAGAACGGTAGATGATGGCGAGTTTGTCACACTGAGTTGCCAGCCCGCGCCACTACGTGAGGTGGCAGAAGCGGCGTTCGACTGCATTGCGGCCGCGGTGTCGACAGGTCGAATGCCAGCTGTCTGCCACCCGGTGAACCGCGCGTCGACGCGGTTTCCGGCCTGATCGGAGGGTTTGGCGATGACCGCTCCGATTCCGTCGCGCGCAACAAGGCGACGGTGGGCGCGAGACGAGTGCGCCTGGTCACCGCACACCCGGTCGGGCCTAGGGCGAGGTCGCCCCCGGCGAGGCGCGGAACTCACAGGTGTTCGAGCAGGTGCGGGAAGGCCTGCGAATCATCGAACTGACCGGGCGCGACCAGGACCACCGTCGGCAGGCCGTCGCCGTGGCGATCGACGAGCTGATGGATCTCCGTCGAAAGGCCACAACGCGAGCGGGCGACGGCGTGGTCAGGCTGCTCGAGTCTCGCTCTCCGGAGAGGGAAACGGAGAACGATTACTCGCGTGCAAGCATCCATAGCGACGTCTTTGTCAGACAAGTACTAGCTCAGCACGAGATCACCAGCTACAGCCATAACGCTGGCTCCTCCGTCCTTCGTGAGGTCCTCAGCGAGCGGTTCCCAGAGGGTGACCTCGAAGGACCCTTCCGTCAGGTCTGCATCCCATTGCCCCCATACGGTCCCCGAGTCGTTTTGATAGTCGATGACCGCGGCCTCGGCTGAGCCGTCTGCCTCGAACGATCCACGCACGAGGAAGCTTCTATCGTGGACGTCGAAGCGCATCTCGACGATGACGAAGCTCATGAACCCGTCCACCGACCCCACATCTGCGTCTTCGTGACCGGCCTTAAAGAGCTTGCTCCCGATCTTCTCTGCCAGCAGGTTTCTGATTTCCGGTGCAGCGGCATCAACGACAACGTCCAACGCCCGGTCGAAGTCCCACCCGAACACATCCTCCAGAACGACCTTCGCCCTCCTCGAACGCTCATCCAGGATCACTGAACTCAGTAGGGGACCATCCGCGAAACATGGCTCATCCCCTGCACTACCGCGGTACTGGCCCCTGTAGTCATGGGTCGAGGGAGCTTCGAGCACCGCCGGTGCCTCTGACCGGAACCGGTCCATCAGAGCCGGTCCTAGCTCGGCCAGGCACTTCTTCGAATTCACAGGAGTGAAGTCAGCGCCCAAAAGTTTGCCCATCGCCTGCCGTACGCCTGAAGCGGAACGAAGGTCAATCACGAACTTCTCAACCGCGGGTTGCTTCTCGTGGGCCTTATTCAGCCACATCGCGAGGGCCGGAACGCCCGCAAAGTTGGTATCGGACTTATCCGAGTTGCACTTGCGGCATATTGGAGCGAGGTTGTGTGCAACGTTCAGATCGAATGCTCCAGCTCGCGCAGGCGTCAGGTGCTTGGCCTTGAATGACTCGAGCTCAATTTCCGGGAGGGTCTTGGGGAGGATGTGGTCGATCTCAGTGCCGACGAAAGTCACCGGCGCCTTGCAGAGGTAGCACCGGTCTCTCCATTCCTTCAGAAGCGCGAGTCGAAGCAAAGCATTCTCGTCACTGTTCCCCGCCCGGTAGCGAACCTGATAGGGAGCCTTGGTCTTAGGGAAAGTAGTCACAGACTGAAAGTACCAACGGGCAAGCAACAGTCGGCGATCAATCACATGGCTCGAGCGGCCAGGTGCAGGGAGGCCACGAGGATGGGCACCGGCCAGCGCAACCGCCCCGATCGACAGGCCGACGCCCCACGGCACCGTGGGAGCCTCACGCACGAGCCACACCGCAGCCGCCGGGGCCACCGCAATTGGTGGTGAACAGTCGGCCCTGATAGGTCATCGGTGCACCGGAGAGCTGTCGTGGATCTGGCCGGCGGCATCAGTGGACGGCCGAGCCTGAGAGAGCTGCGGGCGAAATGCGCCGACAATCAACCCTACTGGTTCGGGTTGAAGAACTGCGAGTGCGCTGGGTCCAGCTCCAACAGAAGCCTGTATCCGGGCTCTGGACGCACCTCGTTGGCACCTTCAAGTAGTCGGTTCAGATCAGAGGAGAACTCGCTCGAATGGACGAACTCTTGTGCGCGATCCCACGACCGGCGTCGGCGCTCACGCTCCTCCTTCACGGAGATGGACTTCAGCAATGTGAACCTGCCATCGAAGGCGGCGCGCTCCGCCTCTGTCGACGGGTTCGGGTACGTCGTCTCCAGAAACTCATCGTCGGTGAGTTCCCAATCCTTTCCCTGCATCTTGTGCAGGTTCTGCGCTATCTCTCGGATCGTTGGCGTGTCGATCCGGACACGTGAGCGGAACAGGTGCGCCCAGGGGGTCGAGTGGATGAGGTAGCGCGGAATGTAGCGATTGTCATGCACCTGTTTCGGGTGGAGCATCGAGGCCGGAAACTCGGAGATCGTCGGGTCCTCGAAGATGCTCTTGACCGTCTCGGTGGAGGAGATGGTGAACCGTCCCGAGTTTCTTGCCGCCCCTATCCGTGAGCAGACGTTTGCGTTGCAGAGTTGACGGCTCGGGCTGCTTGCCCTTGAGCCGGCCAGCCTTCTTCGCCTCGGCCATGCCCTCACGGATCCGGGCCCGGATGAGGTCCGACTCGATTATCTGGACACGTTCGGCAAATCAACCCCAGTGTTACCTAGCTACTCCGACCACGTTGATCACATTCGAAGATCTGCTGTCACAGTGCAGCGGAATGCCTCGACCGGATCCTCAGCTACTGCCGGATCCGGCAGATAGCGCCCCCGCCCCGACAGCGAAATCCACGGATTCCGCGGTCCAACCGCGACCTCATTGCGGAAACAACCCTCGTAGCCGTACGAGAGCACGACTCGGCCCGGTCCGTGTGGGAATCGCGCCGCGACCAGGTCGAGAATCTGCCGAATCCGACTGTTCGGGCGGAGTTGCGATGGAAACGGAGGTCCGATTTCGGCCGTGGTCCCAATGGGTGAACTCAACCGGCCTCAATGGGTGAACACCCTATGGAGCGGTGTTCACCTATGCCGGTTCGCGCTGGGATGCATGCGGATTGGATAGGTTGAACAGTCGGTAATCACACTTAAGGAGGGCTCCAGATCACACAGAAACTGGATGAGTTCCAGGGTGCAGATCGATCGTTCCGTTGCCGCTGGTGCAGCTGCTCCTCGCGTTGCAGAGTCAGCTAGTCGCGTTCGTAATGAACTCGTTCGCGCGG
>NZ_JBHZBV010000023.1:0-7268 GCF_042754885.1 Rhodococcus sp. NPDC059179
CGGTTGTCGACCCGGCGGAGCACCCGTCTACCCCGCAACCGGGTCGATCGTCGTGGGAAGCAGTACGCGGACGCGTTCAAGATCAGTGATCGGCCCGCCGAGGCCAACGACCGGGCAGTCCCGGGTCACTGGGAAGGCGACCTGATCGTCGGCACCGCGAGCAAGAGCGCGATCGGCACGCTGGTCGAGCGGTCGACCCGATACACGCTCCTGCTGCACCTGCCCGACGGGCACCGCGCCGAACAGGTGGCGGACGCGATGCTGTCGGCGATGACGGACCTGCCCGAGCATCTGCGGCGGACAATCACCTGGGACCGTGGTTCGGAAATGGCGCAGCACGAGCGCATCCGGATCGAACTGGGGGCACCGGTGTACTTCTGCGATCCGTACAGCCCGTGGCAGCGCGGCACGAACGAGAACACCAACCGGCTGTTACGGCACTGGTTCGCCAAGGGCACCGACCTGAACGTGCACGACGCGGCTGAGTTGAAACGGGTCCAGGATCTGCTCAACACCCGGCCGCGTCCCACCCTCGACTACGACACCCCCGCCGATCGGCTCCGCGCCCTCATCGCAGGAGATGTTGCCCTGACTGCTTGACTTCACCCGAGTGGGACGACGATAGCTGCACTCTCGACGGGGCCCGAACGGTGCTAGTCGAACAGCGCGGCGATCGCGTCCCGGTCCACCCCGTCGAGGCTCGCAGGCGTCCAGGACGGGTTGCGGTCCTTGTCCACCAGCACCGCCCGCACGCCCTCTGCGAAGTCGGGTCCCCGGGTCACGGCCGCGGTGAGCGCCAGCTCGCGGTCCAGGCACTGCGGCAGCGCGTCGTCTGCACCGCGACGGATCAGTTCCGCAGTGACGAAGGCGCCGGTCGGCGACACCGAGGTCAGCGCGGCTCGCGCCTGCGTCGACCACTCGTCGTCCCCGGTCAGCCGGGCCAGCATGTCGGCGGGGGTGCCCGCGCCGAAGGTCTCGTCGATCTCCGCCTGCCGTACGGCCAGCGGCGCCTCGGGGGCCTGCTCGCCGAACTTCTCGAGCGCCTCGGCGGCCGAGCCACCGCGGATCGCGTCGGCCAGGTCCGCCAGCCGCTCGCTCGGCACGAAGTGCGTGGCCAGCCCGAATGCGACCGCGTCGCCCGCCGACACCCGGGCACCGGTGAGCCCCAGGTACATCCCGGCCGCACCGGTCAGCCGCGGCAGGAAGTGGCTGGCACCCACGTCCGGGAAGAATCCGATCGCGGTCTCCGGCATCGCCAGCACCGCCCGCTCGGTCACCACCCGAACCGCGCCGTGCACCGAGATGCCGAGGCCGCCGCCCATCGCGGCACCGTCGATCAGCGAGATGTAGGGCTTCGGGTATTCGCCGATCAGCAGGTTGAGCCGGTACTCGTCGGCGAAGAATCCGTGCACGAACTCCCCGTCGCCGCGCAGCACCGCCTCGCGCACGGCCTTGATGTCGCCGCCAGCGCAGAACGCCCGCTCGGAAGCGCTGGTCACCAGGACCGTCTCGACCGCCGGGTCGTCACGCCAGCGCAGCAGCGGCTCGTACAGGTCGCGGATCATGCTGGGATCGAGGGCGTTGAGCGCCTTCGGTCGGTCCAGCACGATCTCGCCGACGCCGCCGACTACGTCGGTCCGGATGAAGCTCATGCGCACTCCTGTTCAGGTGGTCTCGCGGTCACGGCCACAGGACGTCGGTCACCCACCCGGCGGACGGCGCCTGCCGCCGGTACCGCAACCGTTGATGTCTGCGCCCCGGATCGGAGAGCCAGAACTCGACGCTGTCCGGGACCAGGCACCAAGCCTGCCAGGTCGGCGCGACGCGGCCCGGATCGGCCTCGATCGCCGCGACCTCCGCCGCAACCGCGCGGTCGTACTCGACCGGGTCGGCCAGCACCTCGCTCTGCCTGCTCGCCGCGGCCACCGCTCGGGCCGTCACCGACCGCTCGACGTAGTCGCGCGCGCTCACCCGCGCCTCCCCCGGTTCGGCGTTGCCGCGGACCCGGACCTGCCTGCCCACTCCCGCCCAGTAGAAGGTGAGCGCTGCCGAGGGGTTCGTCGCGAGCTGCCGTCCCTTCGGGGAGTCCGCGGAGCCCGAGAACCACCACCCCCGTTCGTCGACGTCCTTGAGGATCAGCACCCTCGCGTCGACCCGGCCGCCGTCATCCGTGGTCGACAGCACCGCGGACTGCGGTTCCGGCACCTCGGCCGCCACCGCCTCCTCCAGCCAGCCCAGGAACAGCTCGGTCGGCGCGGGCGTCGGGTCCAGGGCACTGCCTGCGGCCGGAGCAGCCGCGACGGCGGGCAGGGCGCGCAGCCACGCGCGGGTGTCGGCGAACGAGGACCGGGGCGCGATGTCGGACACAGTCGAACCCTAGGGCACCGAGAGCACCACCGGCCGTGGGCGATTCGGTGCGCGGGCAGTCCGTCAGGCCGAGGCGGGGGCCTGGGTGGCGGCCGGGGTCACCGAGAGAGCCCATCGATTCGAGGTGACCTGGAAGCTCGGGATGTCGGCGAGGGAGATGACCACCTCGTAGGTGCGCTCGTAACCGGTGTGCGCGATGCGCCACTGTCCGTCCGCACCCCGGGCGTACCGATCGTGAAAGTAGGCCGCACCACGCAGCAGCATCCCGTCCTCCGGGATGATCACCGTGTCCGAGAGCACCCAGGTCCCGGTCGCGGAATCGCCGTCCACGTCGATCTCCGGCTGCCCGGTCAGATGCTCGGTCAGTACATGCGGAGCCAGCGTGATCTCCATGAACGACACGAGCGCGTCCCGGTCCTCGAAGCGGAGATGCTCGCCGTAGGTCGCCGTCGCATCGGGCAACAGGGTGTCGCGGAAGGTGGCCCAATCCTTGGTATCGAGGGCGCGGGTGTACCGGTATTTGAGTCTGCAGATCTCGGCGACGGCCTCAAGATCCATGATGCACGCCTTCCATGACGGGACTCATGCACAGATACTGACCTGCTCGCAGACTAGTCGCCTTCGCCCGCGGAGGAGACCGGAATGAGTGAGCGCCCGGCTCAGTCCAGCTCGGCGGCCAACTCCATCCAGCGCTCCTCGGCACCGTCCTTGTCCATCACGACCTGCTTGAGCTCCGCATCGAGCGACTGCAGCTTCGCCGGATCGGTCGCGGCCTCCGCCAACGCCGCGTGCAGCGTGGTCTCGCGCTCGTCGAGCTTGGCGATCTGGCGCTCGAGCTTGCTCAGCTCCTTGCGGGCGGCACGATCGGAAGCGCCGTCCCGAACCTGTGCGGGCGCGGCCGAGCCCGACAGCGCCTGGCTGGTGGTCCCGGCGGCCTCCACCGCGGCCCGACGCCTGCGCAGGTAGTCGACGATGCCGCCGGGCAGGTTGGTGAGGTTGCCGTCGCCGAACAGCGCCCAGGTGGAGTCACAGATCCGCTCGATCAGGTAGCGATCGTGACTGATCACCACCATCGTGCCCGCCCAGCCGTCGAGGATGTCCTCGAGCTGCTGCAGCGTGTCGATGTCGAGGTCATTGGTCGGTTCGTCGAGCAGCAACACGTTCGGCTCGGACATCAGGACCCGGGTCAGCTGCAGCCGTCGTCGCTCGCCGCCGGAGAGATCGCCCACCCGGGTGCGCTGACGTGCCGGGGTGAAGCCCAACCGCTCGGCCAGCTGGCCGGCGGATATCTCCTTGTCTCCCAACACGATCCGCTCGGCGACGTCCTTGACGGCCTCGAGCACACGCAGGTCGGTCGGCAGGTCGTCGAGTTCCTGGCGCAGCCAACCGATCTTGACGGTCTGACCCTGGATCCGGCGGCCGGTCGCGGGCTCGAGTTCGCCTGCGAGGGTGCGCAGCAGGGTCGTCTTACCGGAGCCGTTGACGCCGACGAGACCGATGCGCTCGCCAGGTGCCAGGCGCCACGTCAGGTCGCTGACCAGTTCCCGGCCGTCCGGCGCTGCGATGGTGGCGTCCTCGAGTTCGATGACCACCTTGCCGAGTCGGCTGTTCGCGAACGACGCCAGCGCGACCTTGTCCCGCGGCGGCGGCACGTCGGCGATCAGCGCCTCTGCGGCCTCGATCCGGTACTTGGGCTTGGAGGTACGCGCGGGCGCACCGCGCCGCAGCCACGCGAGTTCCTTGCGGGCCAGGTTCCGGCGACGCTCCTCGGAGGCGTCGGCCTGCCGCGAGCGCTCGGCGCGGGCGAAGATCCAGTCGTTGTAGCCGCCCTCGTAGGCCTCGACCTTGCCTCCGACGACCTCCCAGGTGCGGTTGGCGACGGTGTCGAGGAACCAGCGGTCGTGGGTGACGACCACCAGCGCGCTTCGCCGGTCGACGAGATGCTCCGCCAGCCACTGCACGCCCTCGACGTCGAGGTGGTTGGTCGGCTCGTCGAGCACCAGCAGGTCCAGGTCCTGCACCAGCGCGGCGGCCAGCGCCACCCGGCGCCGCTCGCCTCCGGACAGCCCCTCGACCATTCGATCGAGGCCGACGGCGTCGATCCCGATCCCGGTCAGGATCGACCGGATCCTGGCGTTGCCAGCCCATTCGTGTTCGTCGACGCCGAGCGGTGCGAGCACCACGTCGGCGACGGTCGACCCGGCAGGCAGCACGCCACGCTGGGTGACCACCGCCATCCGCAGCCCGCCGACCCGGCTCACGCGGCCGGAGTCGGGCGCCTCGATCCCCGCCAGCACCTCGAGCATGGTGGTCTTGCCGCCGCCGTTGAGGCCGACGACACCGATCCGCTCACCCTCCTGGACACCGAGCGACACCGAGTCGAGCAGCGGTTTGATCCCGAAGGACTTCGAGACCTGCTCCAGATTGATCAGATTCGCCATCAGTGCTCCGTCTTGTTGTCGATGGTGCGGGCACCGGGCACCGGCCCGTGAGCCGTTCGCACGGTCCGGCAGACGCCCGCGCCCGCCAGTTCCACGCTGACCGCCACGGCCGCGTCGGCGTCCGCGCAGAGAAATGCGCAGGTCGGCCCCGAGCCGGAGACGATCCCGGCCAGGGCGCCTGCGGTGGTACCCGCCCGCAGGGTGCGGCGCAGCTCCGGCTTGAGGGACAGCGCCGCGGGCTGCAGGTCGTTTCCGAGCAGGGGGGCGAGCTGACGGGGATCGCCCAGGGCCAGCGCGTGCATCAGCTCGTCGGCGTCGCCGAGCCGGGGCGGATCGCCCTCCGCCCGCAACCGGTCCAGCTCGCGGAACACGTCAGGGGTCCGCAGCCCGCCCTTCGCGAGCGCGAGAACCCAGTGAAAGGTGTTGCGGGACAGGACCGGAAGCAGCTTTTCCCCGCGTCCGGTGCCGATCGCGGTGCCGCCGCGCAGGGAGAACGGCACGTCGCTGCCGAGGCGGGCCGCGAAGTCGTCGAGTTCGGCGCGCTCGAGTCCGAGCTGCCAGAGCTCGTCGAGCGCGACCAGGGTTGCCGCCGCGTCGGCGCTACCGCCTGCCATGCCGCCTGCGACCGGGATGCCCTTGGAAATGGTGATCGCGACCCCGGGCTCCCGGCCCGCGCGCTCGGCGAGCAGCTCGGCCGCCTGCCAGACCAGGTTGCGCCGGTCGGTAGGCACCACCCGCGCGCTCTCGCCGTGCACCGCGACCGAGAGCTCGTCGGCGTCACGGACCTCGACATCGTCGTGCAGCGAGAGCGCCTGGAACACCGAGGTCAGCTCGTGGTAACCGTCTTCGCGCAGGTCACCGACGCCGAGGTGCAGGTTGACCTTCGACGGTGCCCGGACGATCACCGGGCGAGGAACAGCGGACAGCACAAGGCACCAGCGTAATGGAACAAATGCGGGCCGCTGACCGCCCGCTGGGACGACCATGGGAGTCGACGCCGCCAACCCGACAAGGAGCCGTCATGGCCGACCGCAGCGATCCCGACCCTGAGCAGTCCGTGGTGCCGCGACCGGCCGCACTGCCCTACCTGTCCGTGCCCGACGCCCGCCGGGCGATCGAGTGGTACACCGAGGTCTTCGGGGCCCGCGTCGACGGCGAGCCGATCATGATGCCCGATGACCGGGTGGGGCATTGCGAGCTCGTCATCGGCGACGGCACCCTGTATCTGGCCGACGAGTTCCCGGAGATCGGATTCACCGCACCGGTCGCGGGCCACTCCGGGGTGAGCCTGATGCTGCCGGTCGCCGACACCGATGCCGCACTGGAGCGGGCGCGCGCTGCTGGCGCCCGCGTCGAGCGCGAACCGACGGACGAGAACGGCCAGCGCGGCGCCACCCTCGTGGACCCGTTCGGTCACCGGTGGATGCTCGCGGGTCCGATCGGCTGAACGGGCTAGGGCATGTCTCCTAATCCCTCTCGGATGCACCTGGCAAGACAATCGTCGTCCGGCAAGGCGGAGGAGAAGCCGATACCGCTGTTGTATCGGCGCCGACGACAACGCCGCAGGGCGGCGATTGGACGCCAGGGGCGCCGAAATGGGGATTGGGAGACATGCCCTAAGTCCGGCCCGGTCAGATGATCAGGGCAGCCAGCGCCACGCAGGCGATGGTGAAGGCACCGGTCAACGCGCCGGTGACGCCGGACCCGGTGACCAGGACCGCGGATCCGGCGGCGGGCACGGAGGCGCCGAGCGCGATGGCGATCGCGGTGCGGATCCGGTGGGGCGCGAAGTCGTCCGGGCGCAGGGTCCGGTCGTGTGCGGTGACAGTCATGTGCGTCGTCCTTCCTCTGTGGGTCTGGTGGTGCCTCGCGCTACAGGCCGACCGCCCGCTCGAGCGCCGCGAGTTCGTCGTCAAGGTGACCGAGGAGCGGCTGCAAGGGCGGAACGCTGCGCCGGCAGCCGGTCAGTCCGAACGCGATCTCATCGTCGGTACTGGTGCAGGTGATGTTCAGCGCCTGCCCGTCGACCGGGATCGACAGCGGATAGAGCGCGCTCAGACGGGCTCCGTTCCAGTACAGCGGCGTCCTGGGACCCGGCACATTGGAGATCATCACGTTCGGTGGCCGAATGGGCGCGCGCTCGCCGAGGAGCACCCCGAGCACCAGGGGAACGGCGCCGAGCGCGCTCATCGCCAGAATCTCCCCCGGCGTTCTGGCGCTCATCGCCTCCTTACCCTCGCTCATCGTGGTGCGCACCATCGCGAGCCGCTGTGCGGGATCGTCGAGGTGGGTGGCGAGGTTGCACGAGAGTACGCCGAAGTCGTTGCCGGCCTTGCCCTCCTGGCCCTCCTCCACCGCTCGCCGCGGACCTCGCCGCGAACCGCCTGGCCCCGCCGATCTGCACATTCAGGATGCTCTTCGGAGCTGCGAGCGACAGCGAGCCGCCGCGTTCGTGCCAGG
>NZ_JBHZBV010000024.1:0-5798 GCF_042754885.1 Rhodococcus sp. NPDC059179
CCCACGCCGACGGCATGCACGTCACCGACGCCACCGGCGTCGATGCCACCCACTACCCCCTCGCCATCGCCGCCTCCGCCGACACCCGACTCCACCTCAGGTTCGACTACCTGTCGGACCTGTTCGAGGCCAACGACATCGATGCGATCGCCTCCCTCATGACACGGGTTCTCGACACCATCGCCACCGCCGCAGACCTACCCCTGTCCCGGCTGAACCTGCTCACCGAAACCGAACTCGAGCGCCTCGCCCCCGCAAACGGAGCGCCTCCGGGCCAGGAGCGCACGCTCGCCGACATCCTGGTCGCCTCCGCCGCCGCACACCCCGACACCACCGCCGTGATCGACGGGGACCGCACCATCACCTACCGCGAACTCGACCAACGCTCCAACCAACTCGCCCGCACCCTGATCGATCGCGGTGCAGCACCGGAAACCTTCACCGCGCTCGCCATCCCCCGCTCCACCGAATCCATCCTCGCGCTCTGGGCCATCACCAAGACCGGAGCCGCCTTCGTCCCCATCGACCCCGCCTACCCCACCGACCGCATCGAACACATGCTCAACGACTCCGGCGCCACCCTCGGTCTCACCCTCGCAACCCACCAGCACGAGCTGCCGGCCGTCCTGCCCTGGTTGGCACTCGACACCGCCACGGTCGTCGACGCCGACCGGCATTCGAGCGCGCCCATCACGGACACCGACCGACCCGTCCCGGTGCACGCCGACCAGCCCGCCTATCTCGTCTACACCTCCGGATCCACCGGCGCCCCCAAGGGCGTCACGGTCACCCACCGCGGGCTCGGCGATCTCGCCGCGGAGCTACGCGAGCGGGCCCAGGTGGCACCCGCGTCTCGGGTCCTGCACTTCTCCTCACCGAGCTTCGACGCGTCGATCCTGGAGTGCCTCTTGTCGTTCGGTGCCGGCGCAACCATGGTGATCGCGCCGCCCACCGTCTACGGCGGCACCGAGCTCGCCGAGAGAATGACAGCGGGCAGGGTCACCCACGCCTTCCTCACGCCCACGGCTCTCGCCTCGATCGATCCGGATGGTCTGGACTCGGTCGGCTGCGTCGTCACCGGCGGCGAGGAGTGCCCGGCGGAGTTGGTGGCCAGGTGGTCGCCTGGACGTCGCCTGTTCAATGCGTACGGCCCCACCGAAACAACCGTGGCGGCCAACATGTCCGGCGGCATGACCCCGGACGATCCGGTGACCGTGGGCGGACCGATCCGGGGCGTCGCCGAAGTCGTCCTCGACCCGCGGCTGCAACCGATCCCCATCGGCCTGCCAGGAGAGCTCTACATCGCGGGCGCCGGACTCGCCCGCGGATACCATCGCAAACCTGCACTGACCGCGACCCGATTCGTCGCCAACCCCTTCGGCCCGCCCGGCGAACGAATGTACCGCACCGGGGACATCGTCCGCTGGCTCGGGAAACCCACCTCGGTGTCACTGGAATACCTGCACCGCAGCGACTTCCAGGTCAAGATCCGCGGCTTCCGCATCGAACCGGGCGAGATCGACGCCGCCCTCACCGGACACCCCGATGTCGCGTTCGCCGCCACCATGACCCACACCGCACCCTCCGGCGACACCGCGCTGGTCTCCTACGTCCTGCCCCGCGACGGCACGCAAATCCACGCCGACGAACTCATCACCCGCCTCGCCCGACGCCTCCCCGCCCACATGATCCCCACGGCCATCGTGGCGCTCGGCCAGATCCCGCGAACACCGGCAGGAAAGCTGGACCGGGGTGCGCTTCCCGTACCCGCTTTCGGCGCCGCGGAGGGTGACGCCGCGCACGCGGTCCCGGCGGACCCCATCGAAGAGGCGATCGACGGGATCTTCGCGGCGGTGCTCGGCCGGAAGGAGTTCGGTGCCGACGACGACTTCTTCGACACGGGCGGCAACTCACTGACCGCCACCCGCGCGGTTGCCCGCATCAACACCGCGTTGCACACCGACCTAGGCGTCCGCACCCTCTTCGACGCTCCCACCGCGCACGCCCTCGCCCGCCGGATCGCGCGCGAACCGATAGGCGGGCGAGCTCGACCCCCGCTCACGCCGTCACCCCGTCCCGCGCACATTCCGCTGTCGCCCGCGCAGCGACGGATGTGGTTCATCAACCAGTTCGACACCACGTCAGCGGCATACAACATCCCGCTCGCCGTGCGGCTGACCGGAAGCCTCGACGTCGACGCACTGCGCGCCGCGATAATCGACGTCTCGGACCGCCACGAATCGCTGCGCACCATGTTCCCGCTGCGCGACGGCGAACCCACTCAACTGATCGTCCCGTCGTCGGATCTGCCCGGGCTGACCACGGTGTCGGTCACCGAGGACGCGGCGGCGGGGCGGCTCTCCGAACTGATCTCGGCCGGCTTCGACGTCACTGCCGCCGTCCCGGTTCGGGCCGAGCTCCTCGAGATCAGAGAGCAGGAGCACGTGCTCGCGATCGTGGTTCACCACATCAGCGCCGACGGCGTCTCCATGGCGCCGCTGGTAGCGGATGTGATCGCCGCCTACACCGCACGCACGCATGGTCATCCGCCCGACTGGTCGCCCCTGCCGGTTCAGTACGCCGACTACACGCTGTGGCTCCGCGAGCTGCTCGGCGCAGAGGACGACCCGGGTTCCCTTGTCTCCGCGCAGGTCGCGTACTGGACCGACACGCTGGCCGGCCTGCCGGAGGTGCTGCCGCTGCCGACCGACCGTCCGCGGCCGATCCGGCGGGCGCTTCGCGGCGCCACCGTCCATTTCGGGATCAGCGCGGACCTCCATCGCCTGCTGACCGATCTGAGCCGCCGCCACGATTCGACGATGTTCATGGTCACCCATGCCGCACTGGCGGTGCTGCTGGCGAGGCTCAGTGGCACCGAGGACATCGCGGTGGGAACTCCCATCGCCGGCCGGGCCGAACCCGCCCTCGACGACCTGGTCGGCATGTTCGTCGGCACGCTCGTGCTGCGCACGAGAGTCGATCCGGCGGGCACGTTCTCGGATCTGCTCGCCGTCGCCCGCGACCGCGACCTCGGCGCGTTCACCCACGCCGACCTTCCTTTCGAACGTCTCGTGGAGCTGCTCGCGCCTGACCGCTCGACGGCTCATACGCCGCTCTTCCAGGTCCTGCTCGAGTATCGGAACCAAGAGTCGGCCGCGCTGGAGCTACCCGGGCTGACCGCGGAAGTCATCGACGCCGACACGGCTACCGCGAAGTTCGATCTGCAGCTCACCCTCGGCGAACGTCGCGGTGCCGCGGGGATGTCCGCGGGGATCACGTACGCCACCGACCTGTTCGACCGCGTCACCGTCGAGGATTTCGCGCATCGATTCATCCGCATCCTCGAGGGCGTCACTGCCGACCCGCACCGCCCGGTGGGCGACATCGAGATCACCGACGCCGCCGAACGCGACACCATGCTGACCGCATGGAACCAGGAGGCCCCCACCCCGCCAGGGCTCGACCGAGCGGGACTCGGTCGGGCGCCCGCAACGCTCGCCGACGGGTTCTCCCACACCGCCGGGCGGTACGCGGATGCGGACGCCGTCACGTCCGACGATCTGACCCTCGACTACGCCGAGCTGGCGGCGCGAGTCAATCGCCTTGCTCGGCATCTGATCTCCCGCGGCGTGGGTCCCGAATCGCTGGTGGCCGTCGCCCTGCCGAAATCGCCCGACCTGATCGTGGCGTTGCTCGCCGTGACCGTGGCAGGCGGCGGCTACCTGCCGGTCGACATCACCTATCCGTCCGACCGGATCGCCTTCATGCTCGACGACGCCTGCCCGGTCTGCGTCATCTCCACCTCCACGGCCCGCTCCGCACTGCCGAGCTCCGGCAGTGCATGCGTCCTGCTCGATTCCGCGGAGGTGCTCGCCGATCTGGAGACCCGATCGGCCGCGCCCGTCTCCGACGCGGACCGTACCGGGCGGCTGGACCCGGATGCCGTTGCCTACGTGATCTATACGTCCGGGTCGACGGGGCGCCCCAAGGCGGTCGCGGTCTCCCATCGCAACGTGCTCGCCCTGTTTGCGAACACCAGGACCACGTTCGCCTTCGACGAGACCGACGTGTGGACGATGTTTCACCCGCACGCATTCGACTTCTCGGTGTGGGAGCTGTGGGGTCCGCTGTTGCGCGGCGGCAGGCTCGTGGTGGTCGACTACGTCACGGCCCGTTCACCCGAGCTGTTCCTCGACCTGCTGCGACGCGAGCGGGTGACCGTGCTCAGCCAAACCCCGACCGCCTTCCACCAGCTGGCCGAGGCCGATCGGGTCGCGGCCCGCACCGGCGCTGGCAATGTCGATCTGGCGCTGCGGTACGTCGTCTTCGGCGGCGAGGCACTGTCCCCACCGCACCTGTCCGGGTGGTTCGACCGCCGCGGAGACACGGCTCCCGAGCTGGTCAACATGTACGGCATCACCGAAACCACCGTGCACGTCAGTCGACTACGGCTCGATCGCGCGTCCGCGTCGTCGTCGGCCTCCGTCCTCGGCAGGGCGATCCCCGGTTTGCGAGTCGTGGTCCTCGACCGCCGCCTGCACCTGGTCGCCCCCGGCATCGTCGGCGAGATGTACGTCTCCGGTGCCCAGCTGTCCCGCGGCTACCTGAACCGGGCGGGACTGACGGCTGCCCGCTTCGTGCCCAGCCCGTTCGGCGAACCAGGCGCCCGGATGTACCGGACCGGCGACCTCGCCCGGTGGAACGCCCGCGGCGAGCTCGAGTACATCGGGCGCAGCGACTCCCAGATCCAGCTGCACGCCTATCGCATCGAACCGGGCGAGATCGAAGCGGTACTCCGCCGCCATCCCGGCGTCGCCCAGTCCGTTGTCCTCGTCCGGGGCTCGCGGCTCATCGGCTACGTGGTCCCCGAGACCGGCAGCGCACCAGCGGTACCCGAGCTGCTCGACGGCGCAGCCTCGGTTCTGCCCCCGCACATGGTGCCCGCTGCGATCGTCGTCCTGGACGCAATGCCGATGACGGCGAACGGCAAGCTCGACCGTAAGTCGCTGCTGGAGCTCGACTTCGAGTCCCGTAGCACGGCAGGCAGGCCGCCGGAGTCACACGCCGAGCAGGTTCTGTCGAGACTGTTCGCCTCGATCCTCGGCCTCGATTCGGTGGGAGTCGACGACTCCTTCTTCGCCCTCGGCGGGGACAGCATCATGGCGATCCAATTGGTTGCCCGCGCGAAGTCCGCTGGGGTGTTCGTGTCGCCGCGGGACGTGTTCGAACGCAAGTCGGTCGCCGCGCTGGCCGCGGTGTCGGCGGCCTCGGAACCGGTGGTGCTGGAGGAGTTCGCCGGGGGTGGGATCGGCGACCTCCCCCTGACGCCGATCGCGCACTGGCTCCTCGAGCGCGGGGGTGACATCGGCCGCTACACGCAGGCGGTGCTGCTCGAGCTCCCGAAATCGATCGACGCGGACGCCCTCTCGTCGACGGTGCAGGCCGTTCTCGACCACCACGACATGCTCCGCTCCCGGCTGCACGGGGCCACCCGCGGCGCCGCTCCCCACATGGAGGTGCTGCCTGCCGGGTCGGTCTCCGCGGTGCAGGTCATTCGGCGGGTTCGGCTGCGCGACAACGCGGATGGTTCCCGGTTCGCCGCGACCGCGACCGCGGAGCTGAAGGCGGCGAAGCGCAGGCTCGACCCGCCGGCCGGAGTCATGATCCAACTCGTCTGGCTCGACCCCATAAAGACCGACACCGACACCGGCGGCCGCCTCCTCATCGTCGCCCACCACCTCGTCATCGACGGCATCTCCTGGCGAATCCTCATCTCCGACCTCGCCACCGCCCACACC
>NZ_JBHZBV010000025.1:0-2753 GCF_042754885.1 Rhodococcus sp. NPDC059179
GGTGGTGTGGGTATTTGCTGGCTCTTTTCCTTCTTCCGTCGGAGAGGGGTCAGTGTTTGAAGCTAGTTTGAGTTTTTGATTGCTAGTGATTTGACTCGATGTCTATGACTGATTAGCAGGTTCGCCTGTGAAATCTAGAGTCTTCAACGGAGAGTTTGATCCTGGCTCAGGACGAACGCTGGCGGCGTGCTTAACACATGCAAGTCGAGCGGTAAGGCCCTTCGGGGTACACGAGCGGCGAACGGGTGAGTAACACGTGGGTGATCTGCCCTGCACTTCGGGATAAGCCTGGGAAACTGGGTCTAATACCGGATATGACCACAGGCTGCATGGCTTGTGGTGGAAAGGTTTACTGGTGCAGGATGGGCCCGCGGCCTATCAGCTTGTTGGTGGGGTAATGGCCTACCAAGGCGACGACGGGTAGCCGACCTGAGAGGGTGACCGGCCACACTGGGACTGAGACACGGCCCAGACTCCTACGGGAGGCAGCAGTGGGGAATATTGCACAATGGGCGAAAGCCTGATGCAGCGACGCCGCGTGAGGGATGAAGGCCTTCGGGTTGTAAACCTCTTTCAGCAGGGACGAAGCGCAAGTGACGGTACCTGCAGAAGAAGCACCGGCTAACTACGTGCCAGCAGCCGCGGTAATACGTAGGGTGCGAGCGTTGTCCGGAATTACTGGGCGTAAAGAGTTCGTAGGCGGTTTGTCGCGTCGTCTGTGAAAACCCATCGCTCAACGATGGGCCGGCAGGCGATACGGGCAGACTTGAGTACTGCAGGGGAGACTGGAATTCCTGGTGTAGCGGTGAAATGCGCAGATATCAGGAGGAACACCGGTGGCGAAGGCGGGTCTCTGGGCAGTAACTGACGCTGAGGAACGAAAGCGTGGGTAGCAAACAGGATTAGATACCCTGGTAGTCCACGCCGTAAACGGTGGGCGCTAGGTGTGGGTTCCTTCCACGGGATCTGTGCCGTAGCTAACGCATTAAGCGCCCCGCCTGGGGAGTACGGCCGCAAGGCTAAAACTCAAAGGAATTGACGGGGGCCCGCACAAGCGGCGGAGCATGTGGATTAATTCGATGCAACGCGAAGAACCTTACCTGGGTTTGACATATACTGGAAAGCTGCAGAGATGTAGCCCCCCTTGTGGCCGGTATACAGGTGGTGCATGGCTGTCGTCAGCTCGTGTCGTGAGATGTTGGGTTAAGTCCCGCAACGAGCGCAACCCTTGTCTTATGTTGCCAGCACGTAATGGTGGGGACTCGTAAGAGACTGCCGGGGTCAACTCGGAGGAAGGTGGGGACGACGTCAAGTCATCATGCCCCTTATGTCCAGGGCTTCACACATGCTACAATGGCCAGTACAGAGGGCTGCGAGACCGTGAGGTGGAGCGAATCCCTTAAAGCTGGTCTCAGTTCGGATCGGGGTCTGCAACTCGACCCCGTGAAGTCGGAGTCGCTAGTAATCGCAGATCAGCAACGCTGCGGTGAATACGTTCCCGGGCCTTGTACACACCGCCCGTCACGTCATGAAAGTCGGTAACACCCGAAGCCGGTGGCCTAACCCCTCGGGGAGGGAGCCGTCGAAGGTGGGATCGGCGATTGGGACGAAGTCGTAACAAGGTAGCCGTACCGGAAGGTGCGGCTGGATCACCTCCTTTCTAAGGAGCATTCTCCAGCAGACGAGGCCGAACAGTCGGTCTCGTGTCTGGCAGAGCCCGTTTAGTGAACACTAGTTTCGCTGCGGGAGCTCATGGGTGGACGCTGACAAGCACATCGATTCACTACCGCCGGCCTCTGTGCTGGTGGGAGTCGACGTTATATCGGCATACTGTTGGGTCCTGAGAGAACACGCGAGTGTTTCTTCTCTAGGCAAGAAACGACAAGTGGGAGACCGCAGGTCATACCGTGGGGGATGGGAACATCCTTCGGCTGGTGTCTGCATGATGGTTTTCTGGTTGTGTGTTGTTTGAGAACTGCACAGTGGACGCGAGCATCTTTGTTGTAAGTAATTAAGAGCGTACGGTGGATGCCTTGGCACCAGGAGCCGATGAAGGACGTAGTAGGCTGCGATAAGCCTCGGGGAGCTGTCAAACGAGCTGAGATCCGAGGGTGTCCGAATGGGGAAACCCAGCCACAGTGATGTGTGGTTACCCGCGCCTGAATATATAGGGCGTGTGGAGGGAACGTGGGGAAGTGAAACATCTCAGTACCCACAGGAAGAGAAAACAATAGTGATTCCGTGAGTAGTGGCGAGCGAAAGCGGAAGAGGCTAAACCATGTACATGTGATAGCCGGCAGGCGTTGTGTGCGTGGGGTTGTGGGGCCTTTCTTCTCATCACTGCCGTGGTGGGCGAGAGTAAGAAACCGGGTTGTTAGTCGAAGTGGTCTGGAACGGCCTGTCGTAGAGGGTGAGAATCCCGTAGACGAAAACTTCCCGGCTCTCGTGAATGGTTCCCAAGTAGCAGCGGGCCCGTGAAATCTGCTGTGAATCTGTCGGGACCACCCGATAAGCCTGAATACTCCCTGGTGACCGATAGCGGACTAGTACCGTGAGGGAAAGGTGAAAAGTACCCCGGGAGGGGAGTGAAATAGTACCTGAAACCGTGCGCTTACAATCCGTCAAAGCCTTTGCACAGCTTGCTGTGAGGGGTGATGGCGTGCCTTTTGAAGAATGAGCCTGCGAGTTAGTGGCATGTGGCGAGGTTAACCCGTGTGGGGTAGCCGTAGCGAAAGCGAGTCCGAATAGGGCGA
>NZ_JBHZBV010000025.1:2850-5273 GCF_042754885.1 Rhodococcus sp. NPDC059179
GTCAGTCGCATGCTCTAGACCCGAAGCGGAGTGATCTACCCATGGCCAGGGTGAAGCGACGGTAAGACGTCGTGGAGGCCCGAACCCACTTAGGTTGAAAACTGAGGGGATGAGCTGTGGGTAGGGGTGAAAGGCCAATCAAACTCCGTGATAGCTGGTTCTCCCCGAAATGCATTTAGGTGCAGCGTCGCGTGTTTCTCACCGGAGGTAGAGCTACTGGATGGTCTAGGGGGCCCACAAGCTTACCGAAATCAGCCAAACTCCGAATGCCGGTGAGTGAGAGCGCGGCAGTGAGACTGCGGGCGATAAGGTTCGTAGTCGAGAGGGAAACAGCCCAGATCGCCAGCTAAGGTCCCTAAGCGTGTACTAAGTGGAAAAGGATGTGGGGTCGCGAAGACAACCAGGAGGTTGGCTTAGAAGCAGCCACCCTTGAAAGAGTGCGTAATAGCTCACTGGTCAAGTGATCCTGCGCCGACAATGTAGCGGGGCTCAAGTACACCACCGAAGCTGCGGCATTCATGCAATACACCTCGGTCATTCTGCGGAGTGGCCGGCAGTGGTATGGATGGGTAGGGGAGCGTCGTGCAGCCATGGAAGCGTCGGAGTGATCCAGGCGTGGAGGCTGCACGAGTGAGAATGCAGGCATGAGTAGCGAAAGAAGAGTGAGAAACTCTTCCGCCGAATGACCAAGGGTTCCTGGGCCAGGTTAATCCGCCCAGGGTGAGTCGGGACCTAAGGCGAGGCCGACAGGCGTAGTCGATGGACAACGGGTTGATATTCCCGTACCCGTGTAAACGCGCCCATGGTGAATCAGTGATACTAACCGCCCTGAAGCCGGCTAATGTTCCTTCGGGATCATGGTCGGGGGATGCGCGGGACCTGATCTGGTAGTAGCCAAGCGATGGGGTGACGCAGGAAGGTAGCTGAGCCAGTCAGTGGTAATACTGGTGTAAGCGTGTAGGGAGTGGCATAGGCAAATCCGTGCCACACATATCCTGAGACGTGATGCATAGCCGATTGAGGCGAATTCAGTGATCCTATGCTGCCGAGAAAAGCCTCTAGCGAGCTTTTACACGGCCCGTACCCCAAACCGACACAGGTGGTCAGGTAGAGAATACTAAGGCGATCGAGATAACTATGGTTAAGGAACTCGGCAAAATGCCCCCGTAACTTCGGGAGAAGGGGGGCCTCGTCTGGTGATCCAACTTGCTTGGTGAGCTGGGTGGGGCCGCAGAGACCAGTGAGAAGCGACTGTTTACTAAAAACACAGGTCCGTGCGAAGTCGTAAGACGATGTATACGGACTGACGCCTGCCCGGTGCTGGAAGGTTAAGAGGACCGGTTAGCTTTTCGGAGCGAAGCTGAGAATTTAAGCCCCAGTAAACGGCGGTGGTAACTATAACCATCCTAAGGTAGCGAAATTCCTTGTCGGGTAAGTTCCGACCTGCACGAATGGCGTAACGACTTCTCAGCTGTCTCAACCATAGACTCGGCGAAATTGCATTACGAGTAAAGATGCTCGTTACGCGCGGCAGGACGAAAAGACCCCGGGACCTTCACTATAGCTTGGTATTGGTGTTCGGTTCGGTTTGTGTAGGATAGGTGGGAGACTGTGAAGCGGGCACGCCAGTGTTCGTGGAGTCATTGTTGAAATACCACTCTGATCGTATTGGACATCTAACCTCGGACCATGATCTGGTTCAGGGACAGTGCCTGGTGGGTAGTTTAACTGGGGCGGTTGCCTCCCAAAATGTAACGGAGGCGCCCAAAGGTTCCCTCAGCCTGGTTGGCAATCAGGTGTTGAGTGCAAGTGCACAAGGGAGCTTGACTGTGAGACTGACAGGTCGAGCAGGGACGAAAGTCGGGACTAGTGATCCGGCACCGGCAAGTGGAAGCGGTGTCGCTCAACGGATAAAAGGTACCCCGGGGATAACAGGCTGATCTTCCCCAAGAGTCCATATCGACGGGATGGTTTGGCACCTCGATGTCGGCTCGTCGCATCCTGGGGCTGGAGTAGGTCCCAAGGGTTGGGCTGTTCGCCCATTAAAGCGGCACGCGAGCTGGGTTTAGAACGTCGTGAGACAGTTCGGTCTCTATCCGCCGCGCGCGTTAGAAACTTGAGGAAGGCTGTCCCTAGTACGAGAGGACCGGGACGGACGAACCTCTGGTGTGCCAGTTGTTCCACCAGGAGCACCGCTGGTTAGCTACGTTCGGAAGGGATAACCGCTGAAAGCATCTAAGCGGGAAGCCTGTTCCAAGATGAGGTTTCTCACCCCCTTGAGGGGGTAAGGCCCCCGGCAGACCACCGGGTTGATAGGCCAGAACTGGAAGCACGGTAACGTGTGCAGGTGACTGGTACTAATAGGCCGAGGACTTACCACAAAGAAGCTACGCGTCCACTGTGCGGTATCTGAAACAACACAC
>NZ_JBHZBV010000026.1:0-5154 GCF_042754885.1 Rhodococcus sp. NPDC059179
GGGCCTTAGACAAGCCACACCCCACCCGGAGGTTCTCTTCACATCAAGCCGACACGCCTGCTACCAACGTCCTGGCCGGGTACACCTAGGGCGTGGCCGCGACGAGGCGAAGGGCCAGTTCGGAATACAGCTCCGCGACCTGATCCGGGTCGGTGAAGCCGCCGCCGGGGAACCAGCGGCACACGTCGACGCACAGCGAGGTGATCGCGAGCGTCACGCCCTCGACGTCCGGGACGACGAACGAGCCGTCCGCGGCGCCCGCCCTGACGATCCGCTTGACGATCCGGTTCACATCGCGCCGCAGCCCGATGATCGTGCGGTGATGCTCGGGGGAGAGCGCGGTCAGCTCGTACTGGACCACCCGTCCGCGGGCGTGGTGGGTGGCGTGCCAGCGGGTGAATGCGCCGACGACGGCGCGCAGTCGCGTGGCGGGTGACGCGTCGACGGGATCGGCCTCGGTGAGCAGGTCGACGCAGCGCTGGTGGCCCTCGTAGCTGATCGCGTAGAGCAGCTCTTCCTTGGACTTGTAGTGCGGGTACATCGCGGCCGGGCTCAGGCCGAGGCGGGCGGCGATGTCGCGGGTCGTGGTCCCGCCGTAGCCGTTCTCGGCGAAGGCCTCCACCGCCGCCGCCCGGATCCGCGCGGCGGCCTTGGAGCTGCTCACCACGCCGGGCGTCACCTCGGCCACCGGCTCGCCCATTCGTCTCCTCCGCCTCGCATTCGCCTTGACAACACCCGTCGACGGGGCAAGTATAAGCATGCGCTTAGGAAATGAGCGTGCGCTTAGTTCTGTGCGCGCTCCCGGCTCGCCCCGACCGGTCACCCGGCCAGGGTTCCGCGGTGTGACGGCTCCGCGATCTGACACAGAAAGCACGCAATGAACCTGAAACTCACCGACGAGGAACTCGCCTTTCGCGACGAGATGCGGACGTTCTTCACCACGCAGATCCCGGCCGACATCCGCGAGCGCGCCACCCGCGGTGCCGAACTGACCGCCGAGGACTTCAAGACCACCCAGGCGATCCTCAACGCCAACGGCCTCGCCGTGCCGAACTGGCCGGTCGAGTGGGGCGGCCGGGACTGGACGCCGGTGCAGCGGCACCTGTGGCTGGACGAGATGCAGCTGGCGTCCGTGCCGGACCCGCTGGCCTTCAACGTCGACATGGTCGGGCCGGTCATCGCGGCATTCGGCTCGCAGGAGCAGAAGGAGAAGTTCCTTCCCGCGACCGCGAACCTCGACATCTGGTGGTGCCAGGGCTTCTCCGAGCCGGAGGCGGGCTCCGACCTGGCCTCGCTCAAGACCCGCGCGGTGCGCGACGGCGACGACTACATCGTCAACGGCCAGAAGACCTGGACGACGATGGCGCAGCACGCGGACTGGATCTTCTGCCTCGTCCGCACCGACCCGAACGCCCCGAAGCGGCAGGCGGGCATCTCGTTCCTGCTCATCGACATGAAGACTCCCGGCGTCACCGTCCGCCCGATCAAGCTGATCGACGGCGGCTACGAGGTCAACGAGGTGTGGTTCGAGGACGTCCGCGTCCCGGCCGAGAACCTGGTCGGCGAGGAGAACGCCGGCTGGGGCTACGCGAAGTTCCTGCTCGGCAACGAACGCACCGGCGTGACCCGGGTCGGCGCCTCCAAGGTGCGCCTGGCCCGGGCGAAGGAGTTGGCCGCGCAGACCAGGATCGGCGACGGAACGCTGCTGGAGGACCCCTTGTTCGCGGCGCGTCTCGCGGAGCTGGAGAACGAGCTGGTCGCGCTCGAGCTGACCCAGCTTCGGGTGGTCGCGGGTTCGGCGGACGGCAAGCCGAACCCGGCGTCGTCGCTGCTCAAGCTGCGCGGGTCCGAGCTGCAGCAGGCCGCCACCGAAATCCTCATGGACGTCGCGGGTCCCGATTCGCTGCCGTTCGAGGCGGGCGACATCGCGTCGCCATCGTGGGCCGGGCGCAGCGCCCCGACCTACCTGAACTACCGAAAGGTATCCATCTACAGCGGATCGAGCGAGGTGCAGCGCACCATCATCGCCTCCTCGATCCTCGGATTGTGAGGCGCCGCAATGGACTTCGAACTCAATGACGAACAGGTCATGCTGCGTGACACCGCCCGCGAGCTGCTCAGCCGCAGCTACGACGCCGAGAAGCGCAACGCCGTCACCGCCACCGATCTCGGCTGGAGCCGGGATGTGTGGAAGAGCTTCGCCGAGATCGGGCTGCTCGGGCTGCCGTTCGCCGAGGAGGACGGCGGCATGGGCGCCGGACCCGTCGAGACGATGGCCGTGATGACCGAGATCGGCCGCGCGCTGGCGCCGGAGCCGTACCTCGCCGTCTTGCTGGCAGGCGGGCTGATCGCCGACGCAGGCTCGGCCGATCAGCGCGCGCGCTACCTGCCTCGGGTCGCCGAGGGCAGCGTGCTGCTGGCGTTCGCGCACGACGAGCCCGGCAGCCGCTGGCCCGCCACTCAGGTCGACACCACCGCCACCGCGCGGGGCGACGGCTGGGTGATCACCGGCCGCAAGAACCCGGTGCTGCACGGTGATTGCGCCGACACCCTGGTCGTCAGCGCGGCGTTGCCCGGCGGGGGAGTGGGACTGTTCCTGGTCGACGCCTCGGCCGCCGGGGTCACCCGCACCGGGTACGCCACCCACGACGGCCTGCGCGGCGCGCAGATCGACCTCGCGGACGCGCCAGCCGAACAGCTCGGGGCCGGCGGTGACGCCTCCGCCGCGATCACCGCCGCGGACGTGCGGGCGCAGGCGGCCCTGTGCGCCGAGGCGGTGGGCGTGATGACGGAAGCGCTGCGGCTGACCACCGAATACCTCAAGCAGCGCAAGCAGTTCGGAGTGCCGCTGGCCAAGTTCCAGACCCTGACGCAGCGTGCGGCGGACATGTACGTCTCGCTGGAGCTGGCGAGCAGCATGAGCCTGTACGCCACGATGTCGCTCGCGGACGGTGTGGTGGACCCGACGATCGCCTCGCGCGCCAAGCTGCAGATCGGACGGTCCTCGCGACACATCGGGCAGGAGGCGATCCAGATGCACGGTGGGATCGGCCTGACCGCGGAGTACCCGGTGGGGCACTACGTCTCCCGGCTCGTCGCGATCGAGCACACCCTCGGCAGCGCCGACGATCACCTGCGCGTGTTGGCGGGCACCGTCGCCGACCACGAGATGGTCACCCTCGCGGAGTAGTCGGTCTAGACCGAGAGCCCCGTCGACCAGTGCGGTCGACGGGGCTCTCGTTTGTCACGGGTCAGCGGGCCAGCTTGGTTCGCATGATCATCACGTTGTAGTCGGACCACGTGGTGGCGAGGAAGTACAGGTTCTCGCCCTCCGACCAGGGGTGCATGTACGCGCCGTACAGGCCGGGCACGGTCGCGCTGCTGACCAGCGTTTCCGGTGCGCTCCACGGCCCGGTCAGCACCGGCGCGGTCCGCATGACCAGCGCGCTCGATTCGTTGGAGTACAGCGCGATGAACTTGCCCAGGTAGGCGCTGTACTGGACCGACAGCTCGCTGACGCGGCCGTCCAGGACCGGCACCGCGGCGGCCGGGTTGCCGACCACCCAGCCGGTGCCGTCCCAGTACTCGTAGCCGGCGACGTTCAGGATCGAGGCCTCCGGGGTGCGGGAGAGCCGGGCCTGCCCGGACCGACCCGACGGCGTGCCGAAGTTGTAGACGAATCCGTCGTGTTTGACGAAGGCGCCCATCTGAAAGTTCTGATTTCCCGTCGCCGGGAGATTCGCCCGTGACAGGGCGTCGTCGAGGACATTCAGCCGGACCGATTCCGGGCGCGGCATCCATGTCTCGCCATTGTCGGTGGAGGAGGCGATCTGGGAATAATTGGTGACCCATTCGCCCGGCGCCGCCCAGCTGCGGATCGACATGTAATTGATGTACTGCACCCCGTTGACGGAGATTCCGGTGGTCGGGATGACGGTGTGTTCGACGCCGGGGATCTTTTTGCTCGGGAGGAATTCCTTCGAGTGGTTCGGCCGGTCCAGGGGAGAGCTGTCGATGCTCATCCCGTCGCTCAGGTCGCGATCGGAGCTGCGGAAGAGCACGTTGCTCCGCCAGTCGCCCACCAGCCCTTCGCACAGCGGAGCCTGGCTCAGTCCGGTGGTGTCGCCGAACGCGGTGAGGACCTGGCCCGCGCCGTTGTCCCACATGATGCCGAGATCGGTGCCGACCACGTTGAACCGCCTGGCGGTGTCATTCGGGCCGTTCATGCCGGTGACATGCTCGATCGCCTGGGTCTTGCCCTTGAGGTTGGGAAGCCGCCCGTCCTGACCGTTCAACCACGGGATCGGATTGCCCGCGCCGCCCGTACTCCCGAACCCGCTGCTCCCGCCGCTGCCGGTACCGCCGCAGAACAGGTCCACCGCCGCGGCGGGAGCGCCGATGGCGAGTACCGCAGTCGACGCCATGGTCGCGGCGAGAGACAACATCGCGAACTTGGGGGTACGGGTCATCGGTTGGGCCTTCCCTCTCGAATCTGCGCAAAGGCCGTACTTCACTCGCGGCCGCTGACAATCTAACGAAGCGCGAGAAGAGTGGCCGGGCTCTTGGATAACCGTTCGGACAAGACTTCACGAATTCCTCTGAGTTCGGGTAAAGGTCTCGATTTGGAAACCATCGCCGTGCCTACGGGGCTTCTCGGTGTGTCGTCGCTAATCTTTCCTGCGGAAATGCGGCACAGGAGTCTTGCGCACGATATGCGCGCAATTCTCGACGAAGTAGTTCCGACGTGGCGGCTCGAGTTCGAGACGCCTGACGACTTCCGAGTAGGTGTTCGAGCATGACCACAATTGCCCCTCCAGCCCTCAAAACCCTCAGCGTCTGCGTCTTCGTGACCGGGCTCGTCGGCGCAGCCATCGGCATCTACGGCCTGGACGTCGAGGCCGCCGTGCTGTGGCTCATCGTCGCGTCCATCTCCGGGCTCTACCTGCTGAAACTGCGGGCCGAGTCGCACGGCCGACTCGAACGGCCGGGCCGCACCACGGCCCAGGGTTAGTCCCGGCGACGCATTGCAGCGCGCCGGGGTCGCCGCCGCCGGTCACGCCCCTAGGTGTACCCGGCCATCAGGTTGGTGCCAGGCGGCTGACCGGTGGGAGCCCTCCGAGTGCGCTGTGGCGGCGTCGAGTGTTGTAGTACTCG
>NZ_JBHZBV010000028.1:0-1174 GCF_042754885.1 Rhodococcus sp. NPDC059179
AGGCGGACCGGCCAGCCAGGCCCCAGGTTCAACTACGAGCTTTTTAACCACAACAACTTTAATATACGCTATTGGAGCTGGAATTACCGCGGCTGCTGGCACCAGACTTGCCCTCCAATTGTTCCTCGTTAAGGGATTTAAATTGTACTCATTCCAATTACAAGACCCAAAAGAGCCCTGTATCAGTATTTATTGTCACTACCTCCCCGTGTCGGGATTGGGTAATTTGCGCGCCTGCTGCCTTCCTTGGATGTAGTAGCCGTTTCTCAGGCTCCTTCTCCGGGGTCGAGCCCTAACCCTCCGTTACCCGTTGCAACCATGTTTGGCCAATACCCAAACATCGAAAGTTGATAGGGAAGAAATTTGAATGAACCATCGCCGGCGCAAGGCCGTGCGATTCGAGAAGTTATCATGAATCACCAAAGAGCCCAGAGGGCATTGGTTTTTAATCTAATAAATACATCCCTTCCGAAGTCGGGATTTTTAGCATGTATTAGCTCTAGAATTACCACGGTTATCCAAGTAGTAAGGTACTATCAAATAAACGATAACTTATATAATGAGCCATTCGCAGTTTCGCTGTATAATTGCTTATACTTAGACATGCATGGCTTAATCTTTGAGACAAGCATATGACTACTGGCAGAATCAACCAGATAACTATCGTCCGCCGCGGAAAAACGGCAACCGGTGCTGCGAGCAGCGCCGGAGAGATGTCAAGTTCACTGGGTGGCGTCCGGAGACGCGCCGGGCAAAGCACCTGCGGCAGGAGCCGTGGGCGCCGTGCGAGCCGGCAATCCGCTTTCCCACTCATGTGTTCCCCAGCGAAGCCGTCGACCACACTGAGCCCGAACGGGCGGCGTGTGGCCTGGGGCACGCCAGGAGAAGGACTCAGCGCCCGACTTCAGCCATTGCGGCGTCCGGCGGGCGTGGTTGCCTTCCGTTGCTCGATGGTAGAACTCGCCAGAGGCCAGTAATCCACAGAACCCATCCCTACAGCGGCGATTGCCGGGGCATTCGTCGCCTTCAGGGCATCCCCAGTACGCCGTGAAGCCTGAGCGACCGGTTTCGTGGGGGCCGACCAACACTATGAATCCCTCGCTAGCGAGACCGGAGCCTGCAAGCCTGTTCAAGGGACCACGCAATGAAAGTCTTCAAGATATGGTACAGTTGT
>NZ_JBHZBV010000028.1:1184-2221 GCF_042754885.1 Rhodococcus sp. NPDC059179
GTTTGCTCGACTGGCCACCCGCTCTCACATACCCTCCGAGCTCTCTGGTGGGGCGCCCCCGCCACCCGGCACTCGTTGGCCACTTTTGATTTCCCGCAAAATTCATTTGTATGGCAAATCCAAAAAATCGACTCACGAACATACATTTCCAACAACGCACCACCCCCCCCTCTCGGCGCCGGGTTTCTCGGCACCAGCGCGCCCCCAGGCCTGCCAGCAGCCAGCCCACGTATTTCTTTTGCCCTTGCCGCCGCCCCCAGATGGTACAGGGTAGGTTCAGGGTAGGCCTTACCCTGCACCCCGACACAGGCGCCACCAGGAGGCTTTAGAGGCTAGAAGCGCTATAGGGAGGCCCTGGCCGAAGGCCCTGGCGTACGCTGCTATCGCTATGCCCATCTACGGGGGGCGCTAGAGGGAGCAGGTGGCCGCCAGGCTTGACCAGAAGCCGCACGTAACAAAGCATCAGCCTAGCACTATAACCACCCCGCCCACCTAAAACGCAGCCAGCGCAGCAGGAGTAGTAGGGTAGGCATATAGGCAGGCCCACGCCGCCCTAAAGGGGGCCCCGACCTCTCCTAGGTCGCCCCTATACGCCCGCGGCGGCTTATTTACGTGGTCGTGGGGTCTAGGGTAGGTAGTCCAGGCACCCCTCAGTTACCCTATACCACCATAAGGTATACTAAAATCAACCTACCCGGCAGCATTATAGGGTAGGTCAAAATCAGCTTACCTGGCACCACTATAGGGTAGGACAAAATCAGCTTACCTAGCGCCACCACCGACGACCAGGGCCAGCACGCCGCCATAAGGCCTCTCTCGCAAAGCACGTAGGAGCCAGAGCGCCTGCTAACAGCCCTTTCGCTTCTACCTACCCGGCACCAGCCACAGGGGCCCCTCCCCCATAGGCCCTACATACTGCCTAGTACGCCATCCCCGCCACCCGACCCTCGTTGGCCACTTTTCGATTTCCCGCTAAAATACCCTACACCAGCCTCCCAGGCACGTCCAAACCAGCTTACCCTACACCACTCCAGGGT
>NZ_JBHZBV010000029.1:0-1952 GCF_042754885.1 Rhodococcus sp. NPDC059179
GTCGAAAATGACAATTTTGAAAACACAATTTCGTTTCTCCAGTATAACACAAAACGTGATTTTTGAAGCAAAACGGTTCCTCTTTATGGAGCCGTTTTTTTTATTTCCCGAAGGGTTATTTGTCAGAATGACAAACCGATTTCGAGCCGGCGAGAACCCATTGTCACACCACGATTTAGGGGGTGTGTATAAATGGGCACTCTCTGTGAAATTTGAAGCTTTGAAATTCCGAATGGCGCACTTATACACTCTGTCGAGTGAGTGCTAAAATGCTGAAGCATTTCCGTCAAGCGTGTGGAGGAATCTTGTAGAGAGATATAGCATAGATACCCGTATCTCTAGAGATATTTTGGTATATCCCTGCTATATCTATGGGGTATCTATGCTATATCTTTGGCTTCAAAAACGGCACCTGTTCTAAGAGCATAGAAACTCAACAGGCACAGCCTGTTTGACACCCTTTTTTTTAGGGTGGCACCGAGTTTCCTTATGCTCTTTTTCTCTGAAGCTAAACCTGTTTTATATGTCGTAGTCTTTTTATTGGGAGTGACCCCTTGCTGTACAATTTCCGGAGGTGCCGATAAGGGACGAATTTTCCCTTGTCGGTTGCCTTTGGGGATTGTAAGGGGTGGAGGCTCGGAATCAAAAGGAAACGAAATATCATTCCGAGTGTGCTTCTTTTTTCTGTTCTTGAATTCTATTATTTCCAATGTTAGAATTATGTTAACAACTTGTTAGGAGTGTGTTTGGATGGAAGAGAAAAAACAAATTGGACCTCGAATTACTGTTGAAACATTTAAAAAGCTAGAGTTATTAGCCGAACATTTTACAAAACACAATGAATTTGGAAGAGTTTCAAAAGATGCTGTAATTGAGTTTGCTATTAAGGAATTGTATAGGGACTATTTGGGAAAAGGACGCTAATTTTTGTTGAAAAACTGACTTCGGATTTGGGGTTCTTTATTATTAACTTGATTTTAATTAAACATTACAGGAAAAATTGAGGGGAAATGGATGGATAAACGCAATGGTGACGCGGTTTTCATAGCTCCAAATGATGTTGTAAAAGTGACCACTATGAATCACGTCATTGAAGTTCAGCATATGGAGAAGATGAACCGGAAAAATAATATCAAAAAATTGGACAAGGATAGGTTTGTAGACCTCTCTACTGGGGAGATCCGGGAGTTCGAGCATTCGGAAAATCGGCAGGAAAATTATAATTCTTTGAGACAAACCTTTAAGAAGCTGCGTTATTTGATAAATAACAATTTTATAGGACGGCCAAATGAATTACATATAACTTTGACATACAAGAAAAATATGACGGACACGAAAAAACTTTATAGTGATTTTCAAAATTTTATCGACAGGTTGCGTTATAAATACAAGAAAGAAAGTTCGATAGATTATTTATCGGTGGTAGAGCCACAAGGACGTGGAGCCTGGCATTGTCATGTTTTAATGCGCTTTAATGATTTGGATAAGATTTATATTAAAAATGCTGAATTAAGGAGTCTATGGGGTTTAGGATTTGTAACAATCAAGTCATTAAAGGATATAGACAACATAGGAGCCTATTTGAGCGCTTATTTGACTGATATAGACCTAGAAGATGTCCAAGACAGGGAAACAGCCTTAAAAGTGGCTTCAGAGGGCTGTGAGGTGCAAACAAAGATCGTAGAAGGTCGGGAAAAGAAATTTTTAAAAGGCGGACGGCTGCACATGTATCCTTCCGGAATGAATATGTATCGAAAATCAAAAGGGATTGTTAAGCCGGAACGGGAAGAAATGAAGTTCGGAGACATAAAAAAAGTAGTGGGTTCGGCAAAACCACACTACGAGAAAAGTTATCATGTCGAAAATGACAATTTTGAAAACACAATTTCGTTTCTCCAGTATAACACAAAACGTGATTTTTGAAGCAAAACGGTTCCTCTTTATGGAGCCGT
>NZ_JBHZBV010000030.1:0-1318 GCF_042754885.1 Rhodococcus sp. NPDC059179
GCTCCTCTCGCAATCACTCTCGGGCGCCGACCCGACATCCTCTGATTCCGCAGCTATCTCGCCGGCGTTCACACCGTCGGCCTCCGGTTGAGGATCGGCCTCGGCCTGCGAAGCAGCGTCCTCAGTGCCGATTCCTGGTTCCGGTCCCGCTTCGTCCTCACCGCCCGCGCCAGGTTCCGGCGATGTCGCGTTCTCACCGCCGACTTCCGGGCCCGGCTCCGGGGCAGCGACCACCGGCCCCACCTCGTCCTCGCCGCCGACCTCCGGTTCCGGTTCCGGCTCACCTTTTTCGGTCGCGGGCGCCGTGGTCGGGTCGTCCGCGTCCTCGCTGGCGGCTCCCGTCGTCGATCCCGCGGCTGTCGAATCCGCTTCTGCGGTCTCGCCGTTCGCGTTTCGCTGCTCGTCGACCTTCCTGGCGTCGGTGATGATCGCCTGCCACGTCGCGTCTTCGGCGATCCGGCGCGCCAATTCCGGATCGATGGGACCGTGACCGGCCAGGAACGCCGGATCATCAACCAACCCCAACAACGTTTCCAGGTCGATATGGAGCTGCACGTCGGCCTTCGGCCGTGCGCGTTGCGACAGATCAGTGGTCGGGCAGTCCTCGCTGCCACACCGGCAACGCAGGAACGACTCGCCGTGCATCAACGCGACGAACGCGTCGGCATGCAGAGTGTCGTGGGTGCGTGGATCGTCCTTGCAGACCGTCGCCGCCATCTGCCCGATCAACGAGGACACCGCCCGACCCTCCTCCGCCGTCAACGCCCCATACAGCTTCGCCATACCGTGACTGTCGGGGGTGATCGACACCCGACGCTCCGTCTGCTCACGGCGGCGACGGATCCGGCGGGCCTCCTCCGGGTTCGCCTTGATCAACAACCGCATGATCTCGTGCATCAACCGTCCCGGCGACAACTGCAACGCGCCGTCGACGATCTGCGCCTCGATCACCGCCAACGTCTCATCGCTGATCGGGCCGGTATGCCAGACGATGCTGTTCACCCTTGCGAAGTCCAACCTGCCGTCGAGGAACGCGGCACGAGTGTTCGGCAGCCGGTGATCGAGGGCGTCCCCGACCTCCAACAACTTCCGGCACGTCGACGGCGCGATCCCCAACGCCAGGCAGATCTCCATCTCCGCGCCCCGACCGCACCGATACGCGTTGTCCTCCCCGAGCACGTCCAGCTCCTGCTCGAAGCTGCGCCGCGCGAACGCCGCCACCGACAAAACCTTGTTGGCCGCCGCGATGTTCTCCGCCCGCGCACACCCCGTCAACGCCGACAACGCGGCGGCTGCATCGTCGTAATCAACCACATAC
>NZ_JBHZBV010000031.1:0-1082 GCF_042754885.1 Rhodococcus sp. NPDC059179
TGTACCCGGCCATCAGGTTGGTGCCAGGCGGCTGACCGGTGGGAGCCCTCCGAGTGCGCTGTGGCGGCGTCGAGTGTTGTAGTACTCGAGCCAGGGCGCAAGCGCGGCGGCCCGTTCGGTGTTTGTGGTGAAGACCTGCCGGTAGGCCCACTCCGTTTGCAGGGTGCGGTTCAGACGTTCGACCTTGCCGTTCTGCCACGGGCAGTGCGGTTTGATGAACTTCTGGCGGATGCCATGCTCAGCGCAGACCGCCCGCAGGGACCACCGGTAGGCCCAGGCGTTGTCGGTCATCAACCGTTCGATCGTGGTGATGCCATGGCCGGCGAAGTAGTCGATCGCACGGGTCAGGAAACCTGCACAGGTCTCACCCTTTTCATCGGCGAGGATCTCCGAGTAGGCGAGCCGGGAGTGATCGTCCACGAGCGAATGGACGTAATCGAATCCGGTCTTGGTGCTGCGGTCGCGGGTCGTCGATCCACTGGCGCGTCCGTGGGCGCGCCAGCCGCCGCCATCGGGGATCCGGCCGAGCTTCTTGACGTCCATGTGCACCAGCTCACCCGGGCGCTCACGTTCGTAGCGCACCGCGGTCGCCTTCGACGACCGGATCACCTCGCCGGTCATCGGGTCGCAGTCCGCCAGATACGGCACCCCGTGGCGGCGTAGTACGCGGGAGATGGTGCGGGCGGGTACTGCGAGTTCGGCTGCGAGCCAGTCCGGTCCGTGCCGTTCACGGATGCGCAGTTCGACGATCCGTTCCTCGACGGCGGGCGAGGTTCGGGTCGGCATGGTGTGTGGACGTGAGGACCTGTCGTGCAGACCTTGCTCGCCCTCTGCTTCGTAGCGGGCCACCCAGGTGGACACGCATTTACGGGATATGCCCATTGCGCTGGCGATATGCGCTTTGGGCCAGCCTTCTCGGTAGCGCTCGATGATGAGCACTCTGCCGTGAAAGGTGGTGCGGGCATTACGGTGGGGCACGAGAACCTCCGAGCGGATGTGGGCCTTAGACAAGCCACACCCCACCCGGAGGTTCTCTTCACATCAAGCCGACACGCCTGCTACCAACGTCCTGGCCGGGTACA
>NZ_JBHZBV010000032.1:0-1064 GCF_042754885.1 Rhodococcus sp. NPDC059179
TCCCCATTTCGGCGCCCCTGACGTCCAATCGCCGCCCTGCGGCGTTGTCGTCGTCGCCGATACAACAGCGGTATCGGCTCCTCCTCCGCCTTGCCTGACGACGATTGTCTCGTCAGGTGCATCCGAGGGGGATTAGGAGACACGCCCTAGCCTCAGCTGATGCGGACGGTAGGTGTCGACCTCGCGGCGGAGCCGAAGAAGACCGCGGTCGCGGTGATCGCGTGGTCCGAGCGGGTGGCAAGGATCGACAGTCTGCACGTGGGCGTCGGCAACGCCGAGATCATCGAGGCGGTCAGCGGCAGTGATCGGGCGGGGATCGATTCGCCCTTCGGGTGGCCGGACGCGTTCGTCCGATTCCTGATCGAACACGACTCCGGCACGCTGGCCGGGACCAACGACCTGGCGCGCAGGGACGGACGCCGGCCGCTGACGATGAGACGCACCGACCTTCACGTCCGCGAGTCGACGGGCCTCTCACCGCTCAGCGTCTCCGCTGATCGCATCGCGCACGTCGCGTTGCGCTGTGCGGGCCTGCTCGCCGAACTTCGCAAGCACGGCATCGAGGTGAACAGGGTCGAGGGACGCGCGGTGGAGGTGTACCCGGCGGCAGCCCTGCGCGGGTGGGGGTTGCCGGCGCGCGGTTACAAGGGGCGGGAGAAGCGCGCCGTCCTCACCGAACTCGTCGACCGGTTCATCGCGCTGGCGCCGTGGCTGGACTTCGGAGACCTGGCGCCTCTTCTGTGCCGAGAATCCGACGACGCGTTCGACGCGGTAGTGGCGGCGGTCGTCGCCCGTGCCGCCGCACTCGGCCGGACGGAGCTGCCCGCGGACACAGACCGGGCGGCTGCCGAACGGGAGGGCTGGATTCACCTGCCGAATTCGGACCTCGACGCGCTGCGCGGCACTCGCATCTGAGCATTCGTTGCGGATCAAGGCGCCCGACCAGGCGTTTTGGTGTTCTGAGGTTTGTCGCGTAACTTTTGTCGAGTCAGAGCGACACGGACACCGACCCGGGCCGAGAGGCCGGGGACACGAGGTTGGACGTAGGCGCCAGACCATCCCAG
>NZ_JBHZBV010000033.1:0-1007 GCF_042754885.1 Rhodococcus sp. NPDC059179
GACAATCGACCAGTCGGGCTGCAACCTGGCGAGCAACGCGCCCAGCGTCGCGGACATGATGCCTCCACCGATGAGGACGACGTCGACCACCCCGTGGTCGATGCCCGTTCCCGCGCTTACTGATTCACTGTGGTCCATGGGATCGCACTCCTGGTCGCCGGTGGTGGTCCCCAGGGTGCTCCCACTCCACTCATCCGTCCAATGACCAGATCAAGGACTTATGATCCGAATATGGATCGGTTTCTTTCCGACGAGGCCGCGGCCACGGTTCCGCTGCTGGCCGCGTTCGACACCGCTGCCCGCGAAGGCCACATCACCCGCGCAGCGGACCTGCTCGGCGTGCCGCAGTCGTCACTGAGCCGGCGCCTCAAGGCCTTGGAGCAAACGCTGGGCGTGCCGCTGTTCCAACAGGTCGGACGAGGGGTCTCACTCACTCCCGCCGGACGTGAACTCCACGAACAAACCCGAGACCTGGTGTGGGCACTCGATGACGCTGTGAGCGCTGTGCGCAGCAACGCCGACCCCAACAGCGGTCTCGTGCGCTTCGGTTTCCCTCTCACTCTCGGACCGGTGAGCATCCCCTCGTTGCTCGCCGACTTTCACCGGGTAGCGCCGAGAATTCGACTGCATCTCGTGCAGGCACACGGCGAAGCGCTCGCCGGGATGGTGCGCGACGGCCGCCTCGACCTCGCCGTGATGATCCCGCCGCCCGACGACCTGCCCGTGACTGTCCTGGGACACCAGCGCATCCTGCTCCATGTCTCACACAACCACCCGCTGGCCAGACGCATACAGGTCGACCTCGCGGAACTCGCCCAGGAGCACTTCATCGCCAGCCCGCCGTCCTACCACCTGCGGCAGAGCCTCGACTCCTGGTGCGCCGATGCAGGGTTCAACCCGCACGTAGCATTCGAGATCAGCGAGTTCGAGACGATCCGGGTCCTCGTCGGGCACGGCCTCGGCATTGCCCTGCTACCGGCCGCGGAAACCCCTCACCCCGACCTCGT